>CAYVYJ010000037.1:0-1649 GCA_964455085.1 uncultured Planctomycetia bacterium | reverse complement strand
GGGGATTTCAGGTGCTGCTATATCTACTCTTATTTCCTATTTGTTAGTCACATCAAATTTAATATGGTTGTTTAAAAGTAAGAATGGTCTTAGCCTGAGGGAATTGGTTTTACTAAAAACTGCGGACTTGTTATGGATAAGAAAAAAACTAACAAGAGCCTTTGTTGCAGAATAAATAGCTCCTCTAATATTTACCAAAAATTAGAAAAGGGGAAGCTTTTTTTAAGCATGACCACCATTCAAACAGGCGGCCCGGCCGAGTTTTTCATTAGCCCTAAAACCTTGAATGAATTCAAGGACGTACTATGTTGGGCGAAAAATAATGAAAAAACAGTCTTTGTAATTGGAAATGGAAGCAACATTATCGTTTCCGACAAAGGTTTCAGAGGCCTAACCGTTAGTTTAAAAGAGCATTTTGCAAAATGTAGTATTATAAAGAATGAATTAAGTGTTCAAGCTGGGGCTATGTGGCCTAATCTCGTTCTAAGAATGGCAAAAGCTGGTTTTAGCGGCCTATCCGCTGGCATTGGCATACCAGCGACCATCGGTGGCGCTATTTTCATGAATGCGGGGACTCCCTTTAACCATGTTTCTGACAATCTAATAGATATAAAGGTATTGGATAAAGAAACCAGGCGTATATATAGACTAAAGAAAAGGGATCTGAAGTTTGCTGAAAAAACGTGTAAACTCCATAATGAGAAAAAGTTAATAATCCTTGAAGCAAGATTCAGACTTTTCAAAAGTGCGTCTCAAGAAATATTTTTAGAGATAAAAAAAAATCTTGAGAGTCGAAAGAGAAAGCAACCATATGAGTTTCCAAATGCGGGTTGCTTTTTTAGGCGAGCTAATGGCGTTTTGCCTGGAAAGTTGATTGATGCAGCTGGCTTGAAGGGGTTACGTAGGGGCGGTGCTGAAGTGTCTAAGCTTCATGCAAATTTTATTGTAAACATTGATGGTGCTAGCTCAAAAGACTTATGGGAACTCAAAGAGCTTGTTTTGAAAAGAGTTTTTGAAAACTGCGGTGTTAAACTAATTCCAGAGGTTCAATTCATTGGAGAATTTGAAAAGTGATAAAAAGTGAACGCGTTCGGGTCAATCTGCAAACTTATCTCAGGCCTGAACATCTTGTCGGACCTTCTAGATTTACGTTTCAATCTGAATTAAAGAAAATTCTTCCCACACTAATTTCTGATGAAGACGCTATACTTGATTTTGGATGCGGTAATGGCAACAACAGATTCTATTTTACTGGATTTAAATTATATGGGTTTGATATTGATAAGCAAAAAGTTGCTTTGGCAAATGAAAACGGTAACTATTTTGTGACGGACGCAGTGGAAACGGGGATCAAAGGTGAGGCTGTTGATTTCATTTTTTGTAACTGGGTTTTGGAATATGTACCTAACTTTAAACGCGCTTTAAATGAAATGTACAGAATTTTGAAACCCGGCGGCAGAGTATATTTGGGGATACCCACGAATCTTGAGAAAATAGTAAATGAAGGCGGAGCGCTGCCTGTGAGATTTATTAAAGGTATTAAGAATTTGATGCTACCGGAAGGTGGGGAGGAAATCTATTTCTCTAGAAGTGATGTTTATAAGATAATGGGAAAAATTGGTTTTAAGAATATCGAAATTAAACGGACC
>CAYVYJ010000036.1:0-2039 GCA_964455085.1 uncultured Planctomycetia bacterium | reverse complement strand
CTACGTAGGTATGCTGGCTGAATTAACCGAACATATTGCTGATTTAGATAAGGCCTCCAGCCCAATAGAGAATAATTCAGCCAGTTCCGTACCACTCAGCGAAGAAGATAGAGAAATATTAGTTTATAAGCCTTGTGTGCCCCATCAGGTTCCCGCCCGGTATTCAAGGATTAAATTTATGGTTGGCGATAAAGTTGTCTCATGCAAAGAAAAAGGAGAAACACTCACCGAAGAGGAGAGATTTTATATAGAAAATGTACCTTTAGACCAGGTGTATTCGGATATAGACCCTGATGAGTATGGGCTTTATGGCACTGATTTATTTGAAGTGCATAAAGAAGTTGATATAGATTTGTTAAAAAATATAGTCAAACAAAGCCCGTCTGTTTATGATGTTATTGAGGCAGCAGTAAGCCGCAGGCCCATAGGCAAAGAAACAGGTATTAATTTATATTTTGCCCTGTATTTGGAGGCTCTTGAAAGCTCAGGAAATGATGTTATCCGTGCTATTATTGCTGGTTCTTATGGTTGGGGGACAATTTCAGTTGGAGATGATTTTGATGTTGCTATAGTTACAGCTGAACCAATTGACAGGAAATTAGGCTATAGACTCCAGAGTTGGTGGCGTAAAAATCAGTTACCTGCCCAGTCATTTGTTTTCTCAACACCGGATGAACTTAAGAAAAAAGTGGGTAATGTAGATAATTATTTCGAGTTAATCTTAGAAAAGAATAAATTTGAATTTTATGGTGAGGCAGTTGGCCCCAAGCGCAATATCATAAATGAACTTAGACATCTGCGGAAAATTGTTGCACAAGGACTCTTGGATGATAGTCTTTCAGCTGATACTCTGCAGAAAACAGAACAAGCATTATTACAAGTTAATAAACAATCCAGCAGCCCGATTATTCAAAGGATGTTAAGGCAACTTCTGGCGGTAATGACTTTAAACGGCAGGTCTTTCTGGCGAGAAAGAAAGTGGCGGTTTTCTGAAACAAGAATTTCTGCGCCGACCCATTCAGAAAAAGCAGCTATAAACGCATCTTGTGGTTTGAGTAGAGATTCGTATTTAACCCCTAATTCAAATGGCACAGACATGTCTTCATTGATAGAAGTAAGGGAGGTAATGAATTCAATAAACTCTTTGAATGCTTCCGGAGCCACATTACGTTTTACTTCTTCAACAATCATGCGTGGAACGCGTACTGTACGGGAAGGACCGCTGGTGACAATTCTATCTAAGAGAGCTTCACAGGCAGGTTTTTTAAATAATCCGAATGCAAAGATATACTCATTGGAATCAAGTACGATGAGCAAGCTTTTCCTCCCAAATCTGCTCTCTGTCCTTGCGTATTTTATTGATCGCCTGCTGTTCCGTCATATGGGAGAAGGGAGATCTTCGTTTGGAAATCATCTCTCTCAATCTTGCCAAATGCTTTCTGGCTTTAGCAACATTAGGCTTCATTCGTTTTCCGTTCCTCCTGATTTAACCTTATCATTTTTCAAAATAAATGTCAAGGGAGATATTAAATCCAGTAGCCCAGCGGAATTAGCAAAGGATACCCCCAGTCCTTTAACTTCGTTTGGCTTAGGGCGTCGACCCACGCCGTCAGCTAAAGTTGATTCTAGCAGCCCGATGGAGAAAGTCCATAGCCGATGGTCGATCCTTCGGCTAGGCTCCCTCCTACGCTTACGCTTCGAAGGGCAGGCAGGACAAGTAGTCGATAGTGAAGAGAATGTGGCTACCTCCGCCTCGCCACCCCAAAGGGTGTCCAGGCCTCTTTTTAATGCTGCACTTGAGAGGATTTATTCTAATGCAATTATCTATGAAGGATTGTTTGAACCCAAACTAGCACATTGCCTGCAAACATTTTCTTTAAATATATACATAACGCAGCCCTATCCCCTAAAAAAATATAACCATTTTGTAAGCGCTTCCAGCATAGATGAAAAGATAAAATACAGGGGTTTATCTATTGACAGGTTTGTAGGTTTTATAAGAAAAAATTATCTTGGGCATAGCATTAGAATAGAGACAA
>CAYVYJ010000035.1:0-2056 GCA_964455085.1 uncultured Planctomycetia bacterium | reverse complement strand
GCCTTAACTTATGCTTATATGCGACAGCATAATCTAAATGTAAGGGTAGTTCGTATCTTTAATACCTACGGCCCTTATATGCATCCTGACGATGGAAGAGTCGTTTCAAACTTTATTGTTCAGGCTTTAAAAGGTGAAAATCTTACTGTTTACGGTGAAGGTAAACAAAGCCGTTCTTTTTGTTATATTGATGATTTAGTAAGTGGCATTTTAAAGATGATGGACGTTGATTACAAGAAGCCGTTAAATTTAGGTAACCCAGCCGAGTTCACAATAAAAGAATTAGCTGATTTAGTTTTAAAGTTAACTAATTCGAAGTCAAAAATATCCCGCTTGCCGCTTCCCGAAGATGATCCTAAGCAAAGGCAACCGGATATAAGTAAGGTAAACAGAATGCTGGGCTGGCAGCCTCGAGTTTCCCTTGAGGAAGGTTTAAAAAAGACTATAGATTACTTTAGAGTACGGATAGAAGCAAACCATAAATAATGGATATCCCCATATTAGATTTAAAGCGCGAGTATAAATTTTTAAAAAGAAATATTAACCAGCAACTTAAGGATTGTTTAGATAGCCAGCAGTGGGTTTTAGGTAAAAAGGTCAGCGAATTTGAAAAAAAAGTCGCTAAATATCTAGGCTTAAGATATGCAATAGGTGTTGCTTCGGGAACTGATGCTTTAATCTTAGCTTTGAATGCACTTGCGTTTCGTATAAAGAATAAAGGCTTTTTTGATAAAAGGGATGAGATTATTACCACGCCATTTACTTTTGTTGCTACGGCTGAGAGCATTATAAGGACCGGAGCGACTCCAGTATTTGTAGACATAGACCCGATTACTTTCAATATTGATCCTTTTTGTATAGAGAAAGCTATAACTAAAAATACCGTAGGAATTTTACCGGTTCATTTGTACGGGCTTGGCTGCGATATGATTAAAATTTCAAAAATTGCTAAAAAGTATGATTTATTTATTCTGGAAGACTGTGCTCAGAGCTTCGGAGCATCTTTGGGGAAGCAAAAAACAGGTACATTCTCAGAGTGCAGCGCTTTTAGTTTTTTCCCTTCTAAGAATTTGGGAGGTTTTGGTGATGGAGGACTCGTTGCTACTAATAACAAAGATATTGCTAAGTTAATAAAGACTTTAAGAAACCATGGCCAGACTGCAAATTATAATGCCGCGTTTTTAGGTTATAATTCCCGCCTTGACTCAATTCAAGCCGCAGTTTTGCTGGCAAAGCTAAAACATATCGATAAATTTAATAATTCCCGGATAAAAATTGCCAAAAAATACACTCAAGCTTTTAAAAATATTCCCCAGATTCAACCTCCCTTGTTATCAGGTGTCGGTTATGACCATATCTACCACCAATACACTATAAAGCTTTCTTCCCGCAGAGATTCTCTTCGTAGGTATTTGAATTCTCAAGGTATAGGGTCACGTATTTATTACCCCTTACTTCTGCCGGAAATGGCTGCCTTTAAGGGTTGTAAATCCAGAGGTCCTCTCGAAAAGGCCAAAGAAGTTTCAAAACAGGTCCTTTCTTTGCCAATCCACCCTTTCTTAACCCCGAAAGAGGCAAACTACATCATTTCAGCTGTAGAGAAGTTTTACAGCTAATTCGCTAACTTAAGTTGCTTTACTACAAAGGGTTAGCATATGGAGAAGTTTCAGAGTCAGCCCCGATTTTCTAGGGGGAAATCACTGATAATTATTCATTATTTTATATTGACATATATAAGGTAAGGGGTAGAATATGTTCAATGAATGAACATCACCAACTAGATCGTACTCCTGAGCCCCACAGCGAAGAAGCCTTTAGGCTCCTCTCAGAACTTCATAATTCTCCAAATCTTACCCAGCGACAGCTATCAAAAAATCTTAACATATCTTTAGGTAAGACTAATTATCTAATACAGCAGCTGATAAAAAAGGGCATAGTAAAGATGAAAAACTTTTCCCGCAATCCCGGTAAATTAGGAAAGGTAAAGTATATTCTTACTGGAAAAGGTATGGAGCAAAAGATAAAACTTACCTATCACTTCTTAAAACGAAAAGAG
>CAYVYJ010000034.1:0-2216 GCA_964455085.1 uncultured Planctomycetia bacterium | reverse complement strand
TCAGGCCTTTTAATACTTATGGTCCCAGGCAGTCAGCCAGAGCAATTATTCCCACAGTTATTACTCAGAGTCTTGCCGGCCATAGCGAAATAAAACTCGGTTCTTTAGAGCCAAAGAGGGACTTAGTTTTCATACAAGATACTGTATCTGGATTCTTAGCTATAGCAGAAGCTGATAATACCATAGGTCAGGAAATCAATATTGCCACCGAGACGGAAATATCTATAGGTGATTTAGCCAAAAAAATAATCGCCAAAATCAATCCCCAGGCAAAAATAGTAAAAGACCAAGTAAGAATTCGGCCCAAGAATAGTGAAGTTGAAAGGCTGTTAGGAAGCAATAAGAAGATAAGAGAGTTGACTGGTTGGAAGCCAGAATATACCCTCGATAAAGGGTTGGATGAGACAATTAACTGGTTTAAAGACGGTAATTTAAAACAATATAAACCTCACTGGTATAATGTTTAACCAATTAAGACAAATCCAATTAGATGCACCGGATATTGGCGAGCAAGAGAAATTTTATCTTGAGAAGGCTGTATCAAGCGGCTATATATCAACTGCTGGGCCATTTGTACCTGAGTTTGAGAAGAATTTTCTTACCTATATAGGATCCAAGGCTGCAGTTTCAACCCAGAGCGGGACAGCTGCCCTTCATATGGCTTTATATGAGCTTGGTATAGGGATATCGGATGAGGTGATTGTTCCTGTCCTAACTTTTGTAGCAAGCGTTAACCCTCTTAAATATGTAGGAGCAAAGCCGGTTTTTGTTGATGTAGATAGATATACCTGGAATATCGATATTAAGAGTTTGGAGGAAAGTATAACTGATAAGACAAAAGCAATAATCCCAGTCCACCTCTATGGTAATCCTTGCAATATGGCTGATATTGTTAGGATTGCTAAGAAATATAATCTTTTCATCATAGAGGATACAGCCGAGAGCTTAGGTGCCAAATATAAAGGTTACTATACCGGAACTTTTGGCGATTTAGGGTGTTTTAGCTTTAATGGTAACAAGATTATTACAACCGGTGGCGGAGGAATGGTGGTTAGTAACAGCATCGCATATATTAAGCATATTAAGTTTTTGGTAAATCAAGCAAGAGATATCGAGAAAGAATATTACCATTCAGAGATAGGGTTTAATTATAGAATGACCAATATCGAAGCTTCTTTAGGGCTTGCCCAGATGGAAAAGTTAGATCAATTTTTAGCCAAGAAAAAAAGTTTTAATGATATATACAAGAAGGAGTTAGGAGGTTTGAATTTTATTAAGTTTCAAGAAGAGCATGAGGGAGCACAGGGATCCTATTGGCTAACTTGTATTGTTTTTGGGAAAAAGATAGAGGTGGGTGCTCTCCAGAAGGCTCTGGCAGCTAAAGGAATTCCCACAAGACGTATTTTCATGCCAGTTGTGGAGTTTCCTCCCTACCAAGAATATAGGCGTTCTAATTATGAGAATTCCTATCATATTTATAACAGAGGTCTCTGCTTACCAAGCTCAACGGTTAATTCGGAAGAGGATATATATTATGTATGTAAAACCTTGAAGGAGATGGTGTAAAATGAATATTATTTTATTTACAAAAAAAGATAAAACTTCTGTTAGAGAGGTAATCAGATATTTAAAGAATAACTTTAAAAGTGTCTCTATCTACAGTGGAACCCCGGGTGATGTCTTTCCAACCGAAGCAATGAATGAAAGTTGCGATTTAATTATTTCTTACTTATCTCCCTGGATTATACCTTTAGATTTCCTTAAAAAAGCTAAATTTCGCGCTATAAATTTTCATCCCGGGCCACCGGAATATCCCGGCATAGGCTGCTTTAATTTTGCCATATACAATGGTGAGAAGACTTATGGTGTTATTGCCCATGAAATGGAGGCCAAAGTCGATACCGGCAGAATAATTGGCATAAAAAGATTTCCGATTAAGAGATCAGATTCTGTGTATAGTTTAAGCATGAATAGTTATAAACATATGTTTTCCTTATTTGCTGAAACTATGGATTATATTCTTAAAAATAACAAATTACCTGTTTGTAGTGAAGAATGGAAAAGAAAGCCATATTTACGTAAGGAATTAGAAGATTTATGTAAAGTAGGAGTAAATATGACAGGTAAAGAGATTACCCGGCGCATAAAGGCAACTGCTTACCCGAATATGCCAGGAGTTTATTTAGATATAGGGGGTTATAAATTTGAATATAATC
>CAYVYJ010000033.1:0-2280 GCA_964455085.1 uncultured Planctomycetia bacterium | reverse complement strand
CTAGGAATTATATCTTCCACTCTTTGGTTAGAAATAACACCTTTAGTAAGTTTATCAAAATCAACTGTATTTTCTTTATTCCACTTACCATAAGGGCAACGTCCGGATACACTTTTCTTTATCTCTGAATCTTTTACTATCCGCCCCGAAACAGTATCAATAAAGAATATTTTACCGGGTTTAAGTCTTCCAGAAATTTTAATATCAGCCGGATCTATATCGAGAACACCAATCTCAGATGCCATAACTACAAGACCTCCTTTAGTTACAACATAACGGGCAGGTCGAAGACCGTTTCTGTCAAGTGCTGCTGCAATATTGGTTCCATCAGTAAAAGCTATAGCCGCAGGGCCATCCCAGGATTCCATGAAGCAAGCATGATATTTGTAAAAATCTCTGAGGCTCTTATCCATAGATTCATTATGCTCCCAAGCAGAAGGAATAAGCATCATCATAGTGTGTTCAAGAGAACGGCCCGATAATACTAAAAGTTCAAAGATATTATCAATTGCTGCAGAATCACTACCACCCTCAACAATAACTGGCTTTAACTTCTCTATATCAGTACTAAAAAGTTCACTAGCAAGTTTTCGCTCTCTTGCTCGAACCCAATTTATATTGCCACGCAAGGTATTTATCTCGCCATTGTGGGCTAAAAAACGAAATGGCTGCGCTAAATCCCAAGTCGGAAAAGTATTGGTACTATGCCTTGAGTGAATTAAACAGAGAGCGCTTTCTATAGATTTATCCTTAAGGTCAAGGAAAAAATCTTTCAGCTGTGTCGGCATCAATAGTCCTTTATAGCTCAATGTTCTCGATGATAGGTTATTAATGTAGAAAAAAGATTTCTGCGTAAGGGAAGACGCTTCAACAACGCTCTCAGCTTGTTTACGAATGACATAAAGTTTTCTCTCAAAAGCGATCTGGCTCTCTAGGTTTTTTTCCCGGGCGATAAATACTTGTGATATAAACGGCATACTACTTTGAGCGCCTTTTCCTATTACTGAGCTATCTACAGGGACAATACGCCAGCCTAAGAATTTCTGGCTCTCTTCACTGATAATTCTTTCAAGAGTTTCCTGGCAAAATTTCCTTTCCTTCTCATCAGGAGGTAAGAATACTAAACCAGTTCCGTAGTGGCCAATTATCGGCAAGGAAATACTTTCACGCCTACACTCCTTTTGCAGAAACCTATCTGGCATCTGAATAAGCATACCAGCACCATCACCAGTTTGTAGGTCAGCACCAACAGCGCCACGATGTTTAAGACGCTTTAGCACTTCAATGCCCTTCTTGACAATATCGTATGATTTCTCACCATTTATATTACAGACAAATCCTACACCACAACTATCATGTTCAAATTGTGGATCATATAAGCCTTGCTTACTAGGAAAATGTCTGTACTTCATCGTTTAAACCTACTTACGTCTATATGGAGCTTCTTTAATTTGTTGTGGAGGGTATTGCGGTTTAAACCCAACATTTTTGATGCTCTAACCTGGTTTCCGCAAACCCGCTCCAAGACCTTCTCAATGATCACCTTCTCTACGTGCCCAACAACATTCTTGTAAAGATCACCATTATTGGATAATAAAAAATAGTCATTTAACTTACTATTGACTCCCTTCATATCTTAAAACTGCCTATTTTTTAGGCATCTCTCTTCAAAAAAAACCACGTCTTATCACCGATTATTGGCTTGGTTTATAATCTTTGAGAAGTTAAGATACACTCTATTAGCCTGCCGGTTAAATAAATCTTTACGCTGGTAATAATCTGATAACATTTCATGGCCTTTTAACTTCGGCTTCGGATCTTTATCCCCCAAGTATTCTCGCGACCACTTCTTTATCATCTCAGCTGTAACTTCAATATGAAATTGCAATCCATAGGCACTTTTACCGACTCTGAAAGCCTGGTTATTGCATCTTTTTGAAGTTGCTAATAGTTTGGTATCTTTACCAATCTCAAAGGTATCTTCATGCCACTGGAACACACCCAACCTTCTGCCCAGGCCTTCAAAGAGTAAATCCTCAGCTCCAGCGTTAGTTAATTCTATTGTATACCAACCGATTTCTCCCTTTTTAGCTTTCATAACCCTGCCTCCAGAGGCCTTTGCTAAAAGTTGCGCCCCCAAACAGATACCTAAGATCGGAATCTCTTCTTTCATAGCCTTCTTTAAAAGAATATCTTCATCCTTTAAAAAAGGATATTTATCTTCTTGGTAGACATTCATCGGGCCACCTAAGACAATAATTGCTTCAATATTTGAAAGAG
>CAYVYJ010000032.1:0-2535 GCA_964455085.1 uncultured Planctomycetia bacterium | reverse complement strand
GGCATAATACAACTGCGCTGCTTCTTGTAGATATTTTCCGAGAAGTTCCTGGGATTTGCTGAAATAAAAATCGACGATCTTCCTTTTTTCTTCGTATTCATCTCCTAATTCAAAATGGTGCACGATTTGCTCAAAGGTATAATCTGTGCCGGCGAAAACATCCATCAACCAGCCATTCACCCCATGTTCAATGTATTCAGCCGGCCCGCCGGTTTTTGTGGCGATATTTAAGTGGCCATTAAAGGCTGCTCTTCCATCGGATGTCCCGCAAGCTTCACGGGTTGAACGCGGCATACTAATCCATACATCGCAGGCCTGGGTAGCGACTTTCATAATCTCAGTTCCCGAACCATCAACAAAGATGAGTTTACCTTTCATATCCTCCCTATCAGCCATTATCTTAAACCAGTCTACCCAGTCCTTACCGGCTGCATCGCGACCCACTCCGCCCATAAAGAAATTCCCCGCCAGGCCATAAGAATCACCCCAGGGAGTCGGATACAATTTATCTCTCTCGCCTACAACCCAAGGAAGAAGGTCAAACAATATGCGCTGCTCTTTATACTCAACAAACCTGCGCACCAGACCAAACAAAGGCCTATCTGGATATTTAAAGCCATAATCCTTTATTGCCTCTGTGGTCTTGTTGAGCTGCGTTTTCATAGAACAACCTATCTCGTAAAGCTCCTTTCCTCTAACCTGCTCTCCACCTAACTCAAGCTCAAGAAGTTTTTGGCCCTTCCACTGCTCGGGATAAGAGCCGTTGGTGATTGCTATAACTTTATCGGCATAATCAGGCGTAATGATCAGCTTGCTAGTCTCACCATGCTCTTGAGATACAGCATTGATAACTTTGACTCTTGAGTTTTCTGCCAGCCGCCTGGTCAAATTCACTCTGCCATTTCTTACTATATCTTCCGGAACCAAGTCCGGACCGATATTTTCTCTCAACCACTGGTAATCAGAATAAATCCCTAGCGCGGCAGTTTCGGGTGTATGAGTTGTAAAAAGAACTTGCGTATTCGCAAAGATGCTTTGCTCACCCTTTTCTCTAAACTGGTCATTATCGAAATATCTAATATCGTTCATCATTGCCCGAAGCAGAAAGAAAGTCTGGGCTTCGTTGCAGCGTAAGATATCCGGAACCATTCCAATTTGCTTAAAAAACTCGACATAGGCCCGTCCCAAGAAAGCCATTTGTCGCACCTTTCCCGGCTCTTTAGGATAAAGTCCATAGAAGATTTCCGGCTGGCGCACCTGTAACACCGGAACATTTTGCACTGATGCTATATACATCCGGGCATTGTAATCAAAGCCTCTAAAATTAACATTAAATCGGAATGCCTCTTTCCCCGTTTCCTTAGAACCTAATGGCCTTAGGCCTTCGATATTATTCCAATCAATCCCTGTATAGCGCTCGCCATCATCATGCTTATCCACATAGTGCTCATACAACGGCATAAACCCGACAGCCCGCAGGCCAATAAGGCCAAATCCGATAAAAGTTTCACCTGCCAGAAAGCCTAAGCCGCCAGAAGCAAGGGCTTGCTGGGCAGTTTGGTCTTTGATGACATCTAAAAAGGCCTCCAACGTCGCATCAACAACAAACGGTCCCTGCCTCAAGTATTCCTTTAATCCTTCAATATCAGTTATCGGGCTGCTTGTCCTGAGCTGAGCCGAAGGACTGGATTCTTCACCGTCTGAAAAATCAGCCGTTATATCTTCATTTATGATACTAAGTATAGATAGCCAATCTGGTTTAGCAGTTATACCATTACGGACTTCCGGATTTATTATTCTTAGATGGGCCTTTAGTATATAGGGACTGGCGATAAGTTTTTTGATGGTGTTTTTTTGAACTGTTTCTTCTAATTCGTGCGGATGGATTAAATGATATATCTCATGATAGAATGCTATCCTCAATGAAATACTTAAATCTAACTGATGTGCTCTACTGTAACCCGTATGCCATGAGATAGGTATCCATCCAGGCGGCGCCCTGATTCCTCTCCACGATAGATATATGGCATTACGTTTTACATCAACATCGCTTATAGCGCTTCTTCTTCCATGAATGTTAAGTGCGATTTCCTTTTCTTCGCCAATCCAAGCCACCGCTTTGTTTCCGTCTTCGCTTATATTTTGTTTAAAACCATACATCAAAGCTGTTCTAAGATTGATTTCTTCCTGAGAGCTAAGTAAGTAGGTATCCCGAGCTAACGTCACTAACAGCTTGTTACTGCTATCTAACTTCACTTTAACCTTCAGGTTCAACTCAGGCAAATTCATCGCCTCAGCGAGAACAGGAAACCTAAAATGTATCTGTTCTCTTATTTTGGAAGCGTTTACATTAATGTTAAAAAATATTATAGGCCTGTGTGTAGCAGGAATACTGGAGGATGACATCAATACATGCGGCGGCGCTCTTGGGGCAATAACCTTGAGCGGACTTGATGAGAAATCGTTGCTTCCTCTCCGCTGCCTCTTTTGTGATTTCTTGGAAATAGAATGCTGTTTTAATGCATGGGAAATATC
>CAYVYJ010000031.1:1996-2551 GCA_964455085.1 uncultured Planctomycetia bacterium | reverse complement strand
CTCCAACCGCTCCGGTAACCATAGAAGAAACAAGTACTGTCTGAGAAACGTCCCACCCCTGCTGTTGTCCGTACATGCTTATCACGGCACCCAACTGGTTAAGCGCGGCCATTGAATTATAGCTTGAAGCCCAGCTTCCGATATTGCCGTAATTGCTGATTGCATTGGTCGCTCCGGTAGCAAAACTTCCTGTCTCTGTAAGCGCGCTACCGATCCCCGAAGTAACAACATTGCCGATAGCCGATGAGGCAAGGCCGATTCCCACGCTGGCTACAAACTTGCCGGTATCGAACTCCGCCAAATCACCGCCGCCGGATGAACGGGCCAACGCCAAGTGGATAAACTGAGGGTGGATGGTAAAAATTACTAATAGCGCAACAAGAATAATCTGGGCTTTTTTGGTCTTAAAAGATATTCTCATCATTGCCTCCCTTACCTGCCTGCAGACAGGCTTTTCCCCGAATATCTTTAAGTTTTCGATGTTTTTTATTTTTTTTATCATATTGTTATTATTATATAATAAAAAAAACCGGACTGCTATCCTTTAAAGCAGCC
>CAYVYJ010000031.1:0-1986 GCA_964455085.1 uncultured Planctomycetia bacterium | reverse complement strand
GAAGATCTTTTTTATTTTTATTTTTTTTATCATAATATTATATATAATAAAAAAAACCGAGCTGCCATTCGTAAGCAGCCCGGCTATCCTTGGAAGTTTGCTATTTTAAAGTTTTTAGGACCCGTGGCTTTGCGTCCCCTGATTACTCAGGGTTTGCCTTATATTGGCTATCTCTAAGATGTTTTCCTAACCATTAGAATATAACATATTTTATATATATATGTCAATGATTGCCTGAGAAAAAAAGCCCTTTTTGAAAGCCTTTTCACCCCTAACACCCGGTTGAGGCTTAGCCTCAACCGCTAATATTAAATATAAATAATAACAGGCTAGTTATTGTGGACATTTCAGTCTATAACTTGCTGAGAATGAAGAAGTTACTGGCCTACTCCGAATAAGCCCTTTGTCATGAAATTTACGAGGATAGGGCCGGCTACAATTATGGAACTGTTGCAAAATGCAACAATCCCTGATTACATAGATTAAATACAGCTTGTAAAGATTAGCTTATCGGGAAAGATCCCAGTTAAAAAAGCTAAGCTGGAAAAGGAGTTTTTACCATTTTAAAAATTAAACTCCTGTAACTCTTTCAACTTTACTAAATTGGCTGGGGTTAAAAATGTAACCTCTACATCTTCTATCACCCGCTTGCCGCTAAGCGACAAATTTATGCAATAGCCTTTTTTAGGCTTATAAACCCGCAGAAAACTTCTGAGAGATTTGCTGATCTTAAAATCTTTTAAATGCATTCCCTTTACTTCAAAGGGGATTGGCTCAATCGTGGAAATAATAAAATCTACCTCTGCTCCGGCCTTAGTCCGCCAAAAATGGATAGGGTCTATTTCTTCTACACAGCCGTTTAAATAAAGATAAGAAAAGTTTTCAAAAAGGCTGCCCTTGTCAGGACGAAATTCAAAATCACTAAAGTTTCCTATGGCAAAGTTTCGGATGCCAGGGTCACGGAAATAAACCTTAGGGCTTTTGAGAAGTTCTTTCCTGGGGTTCTTATAAAAGGGCCTCACAAAATCTAGAATATAGGTTTGCTCCAGATAAAACAAGTAATTCTCCAATGTATTCTTATGAATACCCAAACTGTTAGAAAGTTCGTGTTTATTGACAAGATTGCTTATTTGAGAAGAAAGAATCTTTACTAGATTGCGAAACGCATCTTCGTTTTCAACTTTAAGAAAATTCTTAACGTCTTTTTCGATGTAGCTCTGAAATACCTCTTTGAGGATCTGTAGTTTTATCCCTTCGTTCTTTGCCATGGCAACCGCAGGATATCCTCCGAATTTAAGGAAATGGTTGAGAACCTTTTTAAAATTATCCTCATTTTTAACAACAGTATCAAAGCTCTTTTTAGGAAACATGGCTTCAGAAAGCTCCTCTAAATTAAAAGGATTAAGGTGAAAAACTGCTTTTCTGCCGGTAAGGGCTTCATGGATTTTGCTTTTAATTTCAAGTGCGCTTGAACCTGACACGATTAGCTTGGCCGGTAGATGAAGGTCATAGATTCCTTTTAAAAATAAACCCGGTTCTTTCAAGCGTTGAATCTCGTCAATAAACACATATGTTTTTCCTTTAGATTTGGCAATCAACTCAACTAGACGATCAGCGTTATCAAAGAACTCAAGATGCCCAGATATATCAAGATTGAAATAATGTATATTTTTGGTCTTTGGAAGAATATGACCGTACATTAACTGATAGAGTAAGACGCTCTTGCCTGTCTGTCGTGCACCGGTAACAATGACTATCTCCTCCCTATCCAGCCAGGACAGTATTTTCTCCTTGATCCGGCGCTCAACAACCCTCGTGGGTAACTTTGCTCCACGTTTTTCTAACTCAATTCTTTTTTTACTATAATTCATTTTCCCAACTATTATTACATGTGATTTTAGCGAGGATATTATAACATACCTAAACAGTTTGTCAATTCAATTGCCTTTTGCCTTTATCTTACCGTTTTTCGAATTGCTACTGGCC
>CAYVYJ010000030.1:0-2812 GCA_964455085.1 uncultured Planctomycetia bacterium | reverse complement strand
CTTATGGCTGTGTTAAATTGAAAGTTGCCTTCTAAATCCCGAGTTACATCTTTAATAGTAGAGTGTATCTTCTTGGTGAGTTCTCTTTCGGTTGGATTAAGTTCTCCTGAGGCACCCTCTTCTTTGTATTCTGCTAAAGTGCCTACTAAACGCAGAGCTCTCTGAATAAACCTCCAAACTCCTTGCAGGCCTTCATCCTGCCACTCAGCATCCTTTTGGGGCGGACCCATAAACAGGATGTAAAGCCTCATTGTATCAGCTCCATATTTATCAAGAATATAATCCGGTGCAACAACATTACCTTTGGATTTTGACATCTTAGCCCCACCTTTAACAATCATCCCTTGAGTAAATAATCTCTTAAAGGGTTCCGGAAAATCAATCAGGCCTTCACTCTTGAGGAATTTATTAATGAACCTTGAATACATAAGGTGCAAAATCGCATGCTCTACTCCTCCGATATATTGATCTACCGGAAGCCACTTATTAACATCTTTACTCACAAAGGGCAGCTTTTTCTCTTTTGGCGATATGTAGCGCAAATAATACCAGCTAGAATCAACAAAGGTATCCATGGTATCGGTCTCACGTCTAGCTTTACCGCCACACTTTGGACACTTAGTCTCTATAAATTCCTCTATATAGGTTAAAGGAGACTGGCCGGTAGGTAAAAATTCCTTAATCTCAGGAAGCAAGACCGGTAAATCTTTCTCGGGTACTGGCACTTGGCCGCAATCTTGGCAATAAATTATAGGAATTGGTGCTCCCCAATAGCGCTGGCGGGAAACTAGCCAATCTCTTAATTTATAGTTAAGAGCTCTTTTCCCTATTTTATGAGACTCCATATAGTCAGCAATTTTTTCCTTTGCTTCCTCAGAACCTAAACCATCGAAATGACCGGAGTTAACTAAAACTCCCTCGTCCTCGAAAGCATCTTTAATTTCTGAGTCGGAATTTTCAGATTTAGGGTCTGTTATAACTTCTCTTATCAATAAATTATACTTTCGGGCAAATTCTAAATCTCTGCTGTCATGAGCCGGGACACACATTATTACTCCGGTACCATAACCAACAAGAATATAATTAGCAATCCAAATAGGAATTTTCTCGGCATTCACCGGATTTATAGCAAATTTTCCGGTAAAGATTCCTTCTTTTTCACCAATCTCAACTTGGTATCCAGAAGTAGATTGGTTTTTAGCCTTCTCGATAAATTTTTCGATTTCCTCTTTATTGGGTGCATCAGCAATTAACTCTTTTATATCCGGATGAGCCCAGTTTAAAGCTACAAAAGTAGCTCCCAAAATAGTATCTACCCGGGTAGTAAAACACTTCAATTTGATCTCTGAACCTTCTACGGGAAAGTCTATCTCAACACCCTCTGATCTCCCAATCCAGTTATTCTGCATTGTCTTAACTCTCTGAGGCCACTCCTCTAACAGCTCTAGATCATCTAATAGGGCTTGAGCATAATCAGTTATTTTAAAAAACCACTGCTCTCGGTTCTTAAGACTAACGTCAGTTGAACAACGCTCGCATTTACCATTGATAACCTGCTCATTAGCCAAAACTGTTTTACAAGAATTACACCAATTAACTGCGGCTTTCTTGCGATAAGCAAGTCCTTTTTTATAAAGTTTTAAGAAAATCCACTGGGTCCATTTATAGTAATCAGAAAAACAAGTAGTAACTTCTCTAGACCAATCATAACCTATCCCCCAGCTCTCCAGCTGTTCCTTTATCCTTTCAATATTCTGAGAAGTCCAATCTTGAGGGTGAATCTTGTGTTTAATGGCTTGATTTTCTGCCGGAAGGCCAAAAGCATCCCAGCCCATGGGGCTTAAAACATAAAAGCCACGCATCTTTTTATAACGCACTATCGAATCACCAATTACATAATTACGGGCATGGCCCACATGAAGTTCGCTTGAAGGATAAGGAAACATAACTAAGCAATAATACTTATCACCGGAAACTCTTTTGTTTTCAACTGTAAAAGCCTTACTTTCCTTCCAATACTCCTGCCACTTCTTATCAATCTCTTTAGTGTACTGCATCTCCCCTTTTTATCCTTTATCTCCCGCATGCATCCGCCTTCGGCGGATTCTGCGGGATCCCGCCGAGATGAAATCACAGGCGGGACTTTACCTTTTATACAAACTCCTTACTACATTTAAGTTTTCCTTATCCTCATCATCACTATTCTTGGGCGTCTCTAAAATAAAGGCTAAATCTCTTAACCGGGGATGATTAACTATTAAATTAAAACCTCTTCGGCCGATTTTTCCTCCACCAATACCATAATGACGGTCACGAAGTGAACCCAGCTCTTCCTGAGTATCATTAAGATGAATGACTTTTAAGCGCTTAAGACCTACCTCCTGATCAATCTCAGCAAGTAAACTATCTAATCCTTTAGGATGATTTATCCTATATCCTGCTGCCCAAGCATGAGCAGTGTCTAAACAAATACCAACAGCCTTGGGCCGGTTTAGCCTCTCTAAAATAAATCGTTGATGTGAGAATTTATAACCCAACCAATGCCCGCTGCCAGAAGTATTCTCCAGAAGAACTTTTGTTTTTATCCCTCTGGTTTCTTTCAAGATTTTATTTAAGGCTTGGGTTATCCGCAAGAGCCCCCCTTTCTCAGTCCCTCCTTTAAAAGAACCCATATGAGTTATGAGGTAATCGGCACTAAGTTTATCGGCTTCAATCAAATCAGCTATAAACTCTCTTACCGTAACCTTAAAAAAACTTCTTTTTACCGTAGCCAGATTAAGCAAATAAGGAATATGGATAACTACCGGTATAA
>CAYVYJ010000029.1:0-3670 GCA_964455085.1 uncultured Planctomycetia bacterium | reverse complement strand
GTTTTGGAAAAGGCGCTGCCTTTGCCGATAGCAAGACCTGGCCCTTTACCACAGCCGGCAATTATACCATCAGCGATGAGGAAGAAGTTGAGGTAGCCGATGGAGTAGCCAAGTTTAAAACCACCTATAATAATATCGGCACGCCGGCAGTGCAGGGCTTTGGGGTCGGCGCCTGCCCTTCAGGCAGTCTGCCTTCTGGCTTTTCTGCTCTTACGGGAAGCGCAGACCCGACCTCTGACAACTACGGCAATTATCAGTTTCAGGATGGTTCCATTATGGTTTATATTCCCAAGTTCTATTACCGAATCGGACACGTTAATAATCCAACTTATGGGACCTACGGCCTAAACTCTATTGATGTAAAAAGCATTTACGATTATACCACCCGCGCCGCCGCAGAAGCAGCCGGGTATGCCTTACACCGGGTCTTTATAGATGGCGGGGCGGAAAAGGATGGCTTCTTTTTTGACAAGTACAGGGCTTCTAAAAACGCCTGGGGTACAGGATACATCGCCAGCTCTATCCAGAACGGCAATCCGATTTCCACTCATTCGGCTCATAATCCTATCGCTGATTTGACTGCCTGTGCCGGGAATTATTATTATGAAACCATCAATGCCGCCCACGCCCGAGACGGCGTGGATGGAGCTGTAAACGCAAGCAGTATTTTTCAGGTTGCCTCACGATTTCAGCATTCTGCCCTGGCCATTCTTTCCATGGCTCACGGACAGGCTTCTTCAGCTACAACCTATTGCGCCTGGTATGATGCTACCTATAATTTCCCCAAGGGCTGTAATAATAATGCCCTCGGAGATACTAACGACGGCACTGTTTCTTATACCTCTGACGGATACTCCAATTGCGGCAAAACCGGATCAGGGACTCCCTTTGCCAAGACTACCCACAACGGACAGAACTGTGGCGTAGCTGATTTGAATGGTTTGATGCCGGAGATATCGCTTGGTGTTACTCGTGATAGTACTAATTTTTATGTTGCAAAAGAGGCAACTTCTATGAAAGATTTTACATCCGGGAATTCTACAGCGACAGACCATTGGGGGGCAACTGGAATAGCAGCTATGATGGAAACTTTAACCATACCTTATATAACCGGCAATGACGGATGGATAAGATTTGGAAATAGCACAAACCAGGTATTGGCTGAAGACACATCGGGAAATAGCTGGAAGTTAACTGGCTTAGGAATACCGGAAACGTCTTCAGGATTAAGTGCGGGTGGAACAAATCTATTTGGAGTAGACGGCTTATACAGATACTTACGAGATGAACTCTGTCTGTGCTCCTGCGCGCGCTGGAACCACGGTTCCGATGCCGGGGTCTGGGCTGTGTGTTGGCGCAGCTCTCGTACGCATTCCTGCGACTTTGTGGGGTTTCGCGCCGCCTGTTACCCTGAATGACCGAGCGATAGCGAGGGAGTGATGAATGGGTATTCATAGCGAAGCCGCACTGAATAGAAAATTTGTGGAATTTATGAAGCTTTTGAATATATATCTCAATCATTTTCCCAAGCATGAAAAATATGCTCTTTCAAATACAATCAGGAATACCGCCTATGAGCTTTATGGCCTTATTGTAGAGGGCCAGAAGCGCTATCACAAAAAGACTACCTTGACCAATCTTGACATAACGCATCAGAAGTTAAGAATGCAGTTATTTTTAGCTTATGAGCTTGGATATTTCCGGTTTAAAGACGGAAAGCGGGCAGATAAATCTCCTAAGAATTTAGAAGAGCACAGATTTACCGCTATAGGCAAACTAAACGATGAATTGGGTAAGATGATAGGAGGATGGATTAACAAAATAAAAGAAGAGCAAAGATGGTAATTTTGGGGCAGTATACCGATATGTCTGATCTCCTGCGCGAACTGGAACAACGGTTCCAATGCCGGAGTCTGGAATGTGAATTGGAACAACTATCGTACGAATTCCAACAACAATGTGGGGTTTCGCGCCGACTGCAACTCTACCTCAAATCCTCATTTGAGTCGAGGAATAGTGGAGTAACAGGGATATGCTGTCCTGCTTTGGGCGAAATTAGATTTAATCCTTCTTTTTGGTAGGCAATAGGCCGAAGACCAGAAGGGTTCTATTAGTGAAGCGAATAGGCAGCCTCTTTGATAACATCTTCAGCAGAGAGAATCTCTATTTTGCTTATCTTGATGCCCGAAGAGGCAAGAGAAAAAGGAGAGCCTGCTTTCAGTTTGAGATACAATTAGGCACTAATTTAGCCAACTTATATGAAGAAATACATAGCGCAGTGTATAAACCGATGCCCTACTTTAAATTCATTGTTTATGAGCCAAAAAAGAGGAGTATCTATGCCCTGGCCTTCAGGGATATCGTTGTCCAGCATGCGATTTATAGAGTTATTTACCCTATTTTTGATAGGACCTTTATTGATACTTCCTTTGCCTGCCGGCTGGGATACGGAACTCATCGGGCAAGTGACTATACGCAAGGAGCCTTGCGCGCCTGTAGGGATGAGGATTATATATTGAAGTTGGATATCAAAAAATTCTTTTACTCAATAGACAGAGAAATCTTAAGGAAACAGATTGAAAGAAAAATAAAGGACAAAAGGCTGGTAAATATGATGATGTTGTTTGCTGAAAAGGATGAGCCATTGGGTATTCCCATCGGCAATTTATTGAGTCAGATATATGCCCTAATTTATCTGAACCCTTTAGACCATTTTATCAAGCGTGTTTTGAAGGTAAAACATTATGTCCGTTATGTGGATGATTTTATTTTAATAGGTTTATCCCGCGATAAGTGTTTGGAATATAAAAGACTGATTGTTGATTTTCTTAAAGATAATTTACGTCTGAAATTATCCAAATCAACCATTCAAAAGGTTAAACGCGGGGTGAATTTCGTCGGCTATAGGACCTGGAAGAATAAACGATTGATACGCAAGTATAGTCTCTATAAATTTAAGCGCGCCGTTAAAAAGGCGAAACAGTTATCTATTGTTTCTTTGCTCGGGCATGCCAAGCAGACCAATTCTTTGAAATATATGTTGAAAATAATGAAAGAGTCCCCCAATGCCAAAGCCCTTGTCTTGCCCAAAAGTTATAGAGGACTCTACTATTCGGCTAAAAAAACCAAGAAGGAGTTACAATGTTTAAAAAACCAATAATAGTTATCTTTGCCCCGTTAGAAATCTTGTTTTACCATGTAGTAAAAATGGTATTTCTAACGGGGTTTGCTTTATTTCTGTTGAGCGTTCCTTTAAGTTTTCATTGCTATGCAGGCACCCCTTACCCGACGGACAATCCCACAGTGGTCAATGTGAGTGCGGCAGAGGGGTTTACCGGTTTGAGCAGCTTTTCTGAAACCTTAGGAGCAGGCAACGAAGGTTCGGTAAAATATCAGATTTCCAATAACGGCACCAACTGGTATTACTGGAACGGCTCAAACTGGGTAGCGGCAACTGCTGGCTATGACCATTCCAATACCGCCGCAGAAGTGAATACCAACTGCGCTCAATTTGACGATGATGTGGGCGGCGGAGATTTCTATTTTAAGGCCTTTCTGCATTCTGATGGCACGCAAGCCGTGGAGCTTGATGAGATAACTCTGGGTTATGTTACGAACCAGGCGCCCAGCACGCCGACTAATTCCTCGCCAACAAACGGGGCTACGGGTC
>CAYVYJ010000028.1:0-4924 GCA_964455085.1 uncultured Planctomycetia bacterium | reverse complement strand
TCCAGCTCGCCGATAGAATACTGCAGCTTATCTTCTAAATGCGCAGAAAGGGATCAGGCCCTTTTTGCCAGTTCGCCGGCGTCCAATAGCGTAACCCATAAGGATTTATTGGCCGGGTATGCACTTGATTCCGCCACTCAGGATTTACTTACCAGCTTGCTTAAACGGGCAAATAATCTGATTGGCAACAAGGCCCTTACCTTTAATGTTAGCCAGACTTGGCGGGAGTTGTTGGCCAAGATATTCTCGGGCTGTAGCTTTGAAAATATCACATTTAACTTAAAGAATGTAACAGCCATTATTTCTCTTTTACCGGATCTGTTATTTGATATGAGAAAGATTATTTTAGGCCATCCGGATTGGCGTAAAGCCGATATCGGGACAGAAGAAGAAATGGCGATAATTGAGCATTTTGAAGGCTGGCGGGGCCGGGCTATTTCCATTGAAGATGCCGAAGGCGTAACAGAGGGTGATATTCTTTATAGAAAAAGAGTTGGGGGCATTGAATTTTATCCTTATGATGATAAAGAGGCAATATTTATTGTCGCAGAAAGTGTGCATATAGAAGCTTTAATGGACCTTAAGGTATTAAGGCTTCCGCAGGAGGCGGGACCGTTGTCTAACCCTTACTTACGCGGTGCTAGAATTAACAAAAAGTTCGTTCAAGGTAAATTTGATGTGTTAGCGACAACATTCTTATTTACGCCGGACCTTAATAAGATTCCCCAGGACTTCAGAGGTAAGTTTAGCAGGTTATGGCGTAATAATTTGTGGATTAACCGGATAATGAAGGCAATTTCAAACATCAATCACGAGGAATTCGACCAAACAGGGCTTAACAAAACTACTTTTTTCGAAATGCTTCTGGAGCATCCGGTTGAACTTTATAAAGCGCTCTGGATGACAAATAATATTCCTTATACTATGGATTACGCACGTTCCCTGCGTTTCAGTTTCCTTAACGTCCTGGTCAATAACAGGATGCTGGAGGAAATAGACGAACTTACTAGTCTGCGCTTAGAGTTATATAAACTAGGCAGAACCTATTCCAGATATGAGCTTGCGGAATTCCTGCAATTAATGCATCAGGAATTCTCCGGCAAGCTCGAAGAATTCTTTCCTGAATTGTACCAGCTCGAAACTCCTAACGCTTCTTCCAGCTCGCCGGTGAAAGGAAACGATGCTGATTCGGATTCAGGGGCAAAAGAAGCGGCTATTCAGGCCTTGGCGCAGCATTATGTCTTATCGCCGGGAGATGTTGAAAGAGTTATCAAGGATACCATAGAAAAGGAAGGAGGCATCCGATGTGTTCGTGTTCAGAAGCATTATATTGCCCAGACTGTAAGTAAAGAACTGCTCGAGAAAGGAAAAGAGCAAGACGGATTCAGCCCTCACAGACCCGAGAAGCTCTCTAAAGGCCGGATTATGGAGTTATTGTTTAAGGTGTTTAATTTAGACGAGATGGCCAGCTCGCCGGTGGATAGTAAAGATAGTAGCTCATCCGCGATTAAGCGAAGGCCGAAGAAAGTTATGGAGAGGGATATAACTTCGGTACGCCTAGCAACAGCTATAGTGATTGAGGCTTTGTCTCTGGCAGAAGAATGTCTCGATGACAGATATGAATACATCCTTGATAAATTAAAGGTCATTCGACAGCAAAAGCCTTTTGGATGGACGCTCATTGTTGCTAGACGAATTGTAATTTCTCATACGGAGTTTCGATATCATAGACTTCAAAATATCTATTTGCTTTCCAATACAGAAGCTTTGCATATAACGGAATCAGGTGAAAAAATATACTTTTCAATCCACGCTCCACACCTTCTAGAGCTTAAAAAGAAAAAAGGCGGCAGTAGCTCTTCCGCTCTTTCTTCCACCAATTTACCTGCGAGGAATTGCGTCTCGAGTAGCCCGATTGAAGAATGGCTTATTTTTCGCACGGTGCCATCTCTTGAAAGAAGAGCATGTGCTTTACTTAAAAAGAAAGGCAGAGAAGCGAAATTAACACCATATCCTGGACTTGTTCGTGTTAAAAATGAAGGAGGCATTGATCCTTCAGTTATATTACAACAAATAAGCTCGATAAAAGAATTTTACGGTAAAGTTTCAAAAGATGAACTAAAAGATTGGGTAAAGGAAGAAGATTCTTCCAGCTCGCCTTTAAAAATAATAATTGATGAGCAGAACTTAAAAAGATTTATTCGTAATAATATACCGCTATCAGGGATAACAGATATTGTTGAATATCACGAGCTGAGCTTCCCTCTTTATAGAGAGATTATTCTCAATTCTTTGTCCGACGGAGATATGCTCAGAGCCGCTTTAGGTAAGCGAAATCCTAGATTATCTTTAGATGATGTAGATAATGTCGAAGTTTTTGCTTATTCTTCAGGAAGAAGCAGCGAACCGGAAAGATTAGGTTCCACAGGTATTTTTATTATTACAGTTACGACTAAAAAAGAACCCTTAAAATTTGTTTTGGTTATTGACAATCATTGGTATCAAGCCGGAAAAGAAAAATTAACCGCACCTGCCGAATTTAAGAATATTAAATTGGCTCATACTGATAGCATAACGGATATTTTCCCTGAAGTTTTTGCTTTTAAAGATGCCTGTGGACATTACGGAGAAGAAGAAAGACATTATCCTGTCTATATAGCGGAATATTTAAGAGATTTTAAAGAAGTGTATTTTGCCAGTATGGGCAGAGACTATCCGCAGCCAAATATCTTATGGGGCCTGGATGACGAACATTATATAAACAGCGACACAAAATTATTTGATCTGATTATGGAAGAATTTGCTTATCGCCTTTTAGACTTTACTGAGCAGACTGGTTGGATCATAAAAGATGTAAGAACATTTGCCGGAGATTTAATGGTCCCCGTAGATTTCTTCACCTCAGATGAATTAAATTCTGTGCAAGACAAAGAGGTATTGCTTCACTTAATAAAAAAGAGAGGGTTCAAATCTTTTATAAAAATATGCGCTTTACGAAAATTAAAGCAGGGGTCAATAGGGCAGACAAGAGAATATCTTTTAGGTTTTAATGACTATCAGCGATTTCCATATCCTTTACAAATACTTAGACATCCAGTAAAAATATTTCAGAACAAACATATAGAGGCCGCTTTTGAAAGGATTAGGCCTGCTTACTCCAGCTCGCCGGTCAGATTAAAGATAGAAGACAAGTCATTAAACGCAATCATCACTATTTTAAAAGGCACAGAATACGAGCAGTTTACTCCCGAAACAGAAATTATAATAATGGATTACTTTAAGAGAGCAAGAAAAAAATCAAGTTCATCTATCTTGATTGCTGGTCAATGTACGGGAGTGCAAAGTTATCTGAGGGAAAAGAGAAACACTAAACAAAATATTGCAAAAAAAGAAAAAATCAAGGTCATATATAACATAAGAAAAATATTTAAGAAAATTCTCTTCTTTGGTAATTTAAAAAGGTATAATAATATAAAAGGGCAGGTTAAAACTCAAGAAGAGGTTACCTCTTCCGTGGCTGGTGGGGCCTCTTCGCCTACCCTTTCTTCTAAAAAAATACATTCCTTAAGGCCAATCGGCCAGTTTAAAGAGCGGTTGAGATCAGATCTCAACCGGGCAAAAGAGCGGTTTAGGATTCGCCTAAACAAGCCGGCAAGCCATAATGTCAATATTCAAGACCTGACCCCATCAATAATTGCTGTTTCCAGCCCAATTAAAATATCAGAGGGAGTTTCTTTATTACTGGATTGTCCTGTCGCTATTTGCCGGATACACGCTCCAGGTATTAGATGGTTGGAAAGACTGGTTGCCCGCGGAATTCTTAAAGCACCTTTTTCTCTTTTCTATGGCGACGAGCATTCGGATAATTGGGTTTATTCAGGTATACTTAAGAATAATAATTGGGTACCTTACCTTGTTGAGAAAGGGTTAGCCATTGAGCCCTGGTGGATTACGCCTTCTATGCCAGGGCACTATTGCGATGACTATATCGGAGATAGAGTAGTAGATCAATACAATCTTTCTATGTTGCCCTTTCCGCGTAATTTAGTAACAGTTATCGAGTTTGATTATTACTCTTCCATAGATGATTATGATCCTTCTATAGAGCATAGAGATTATGAGAAAGTAATACGCAAAAAAACAAAAGACTTTGCTAGGGCACTAAAAATAAGAAATCCGGCAGCCTTAGTTTTAGTTACGGCTGCTGAGGATAGGAAACTTGGCATTCCTGCTTACAGCCCTGCTGGACAGCAGGATATGATATTAGGGCTTCAAATAGAAGTATTTAAGATTAAGCTTGAGTTGACCAGTTCTCCGGTTAAGTCAGGAAGCACCCTTAAGTCTGGAGTTATCTGGAAGGAGAATGATATTCTATGGATTCGTATCAGTGCCTTATATGCAACACGAAGAAAGATAAAGTTAGAGGAAAAACTGATAAAGACACACAAACTTTTTAGAGAAAAAGAGAAGAGAAAAGTCGAGAACATCAAACCCATTGAAGTATGGCTTTGGCACAGCAAATATTATATTAGTAATGGTCACCACCGTGCTGCCTACGTGTGGAATATTTTAGATCAACATTATATACCATGTTTAATCAAGAAAGCTAAACCCAAATTTGCAGGAAAACGTTTGATAGAATTTAAAATAGTTCATTGGCACAAAAGGAAAATACCTTGGAAAGATATATTAAGGATGTTGACTCAGGGGGCAATTGGGGCTATAGACCCTAATCTGCGTTCTTCCAGCTCGCCGGTGGGAAATCTCACCTCCAGCAGCCCGGTTGCGGAAGATGCAGATAAGCTTACTAAAAAAGCAGCTAAAAAATGTACACCCCCGGGGTGGACAAAAGAGCGGTTGAGGCTTAGCCTCAACCGGGAGGTGTTTAGCCTGCTTGCCGGCAAGGCAGGGATTTTCCTAAACA
>CAYVYJ010000027.1:0-5614 GCA_964455085.1 uncultured Planctomycetia bacterium | reverse complement strand
GCTGTGGTAAAGGGCCAGGTCTTGCTATCGGCAAAGGCAGCGCCTTTTCCAAAACCAACCAGGCCAATTACCAATCCTAAAATTATAAGTTTTTGTCTCATTCCGTTACCTCCATATCTCAATCAGCTATTTTCAATTCCGACTCCTTATCAATTACCCATTTACGTACCTTCTGCGCATCCTCATCCTGCGGGGCTATTCTTAAATAGGCGCGGTAGTGCTCTAAAGCGCGTTTATTATCCTTCATATACTCATCATAAATTATGGCTAAATTGTAGTGGGAATCTTTGTCGTCCGGCTTTAACTCTAAGACCTTTTCGTATTCTCTTATGGCTGCCCGGAAATTATTCTGCTTGGTTAAGATTACGCCTAAGTTATAGTGCATATCAGCGACTTCTTCCTTTAGTTGCCTGTTCTTTTGGTTGACTTTGGAGAGTTCGGCCAGGGTTCTATTTAAGTTTTTCTTATGTTCAACTGTCTTGGTCAAATAGTCGTCTCTTTCTTCTTCCACTAACTTGATATAGTCTTTTGCGCTGGATAATTTCTTTTCTAATTTTGCCTCTTCTTTGTCAAACTTGGCTTGTAGTTTTTCTTTAGTCCTTTCAGAAATTCTTTTAAGCCTTTCCTTCGTTTTATCTAAATCTTTCTCAACTGATAAAAGTTTCTTCTCTAAACTTTTGACTTTTGACTTTTGACTTTTGACTTGTTTTTCCGCTTCTCTCAAGTCCTTATCCTTATCTTTAAGCTCCTTTTTTACTTCTCTTATCGGCGCAAGCTCTTTTTCCAACTCTGACACTTTGACGCTTTGACGCTTTGACACTTTCTCTAATTCCGCCTTTTCTTTCTGCAGATCCAAAACTCTCACTTTTAAGTTTTCTTTCTCTTTCTCCAACTTTGACACATTGACACCTTGATACTTTGATACTTCCTTCACTTCTTTCAATTTCTCTTTATGTCCTTCATTTTCCTCTTGCAACTTATCTATCTGCATCTTTAAGCTGCTTGTTATGGTGGTAGAGCTCTTAAGATTAGAACTTAGGTTTTTCATCTTTAGGGCTAAACCGAGCCCGCCTACCATTACTATGGCAACGATTACCATTAAAACAACCTTTGATTTATTCTGCATTTGTTTTCCTCCGTTTTTCACTATCCACTATTCACTCTCTTTATATCCCCTCAGTCCCTTAATCTCTTTTTCTTCCCAATCCGGCATATCCTTATCGCCGGTAATGATATGCGGGGTCAAAAATACCACGAGCTCTGTCTTTTCCTTATCCTCATCTACCTGCCTGAAAGCCATCCCCAATAAAGGTATATCTCCTAATATGGGAATTTTCTTTGTAGTGCGGACTGTCTCATCTTTAATCAAGCCGCCAATAATTATGGTATGGCCGTCTTTAACCATTACCTTGGTCTCGGCAGTTGTGGTATCCACTATGGGTATCTCATCTCCGTCTGAGGTAGTAAGTGTTCGGCCAACTGAACTCACCTCAGGCCTTATCTTCATTGTTACAAACCCGTCTTCATTTATGGTTGGGGTAACGTATAACTGCACCCCTACATCCAAAAAGGTAACGCTTGAAGCGGTAGTAGTCGTACTTTCTCCTTGAGTTACTGTCTTGGTAATATAGGCCTCTCTTGTCCCAACGAGTATGCTTGCCTCCTCGTTATTTATAGCGGCGATGCGCGGTGAAGAGAGGAGTTTTGTCTCGCCCACTGTTTTAAGCAGTTTTAATGTTGAGGTATAGTCATCGGTGGCTAAGGTGCCTACGGTAAGCTTTCCAAATGAGCTAATGGTTGAGGCAATAGGCATCTGCATGGCAATGTCTACAGCGTGTTTTTTGCCCTCTCTTATCAAAACCTGCCAGTCAATCCCCATATCAAAATCAGGGCTTAAAGTAACCTTAACAATCTTCGCTTCAATTAAAACCTGCCTGGTCTTTTTGTCAAGCTCTGCGATTATCTTTTCTACCTCGTCCATCCTTTTGGGCAGGGCGGTAATGACAACCTGATTAGACCTCTCATCCGCCTTTATGCTTCCTATGCCCTTGGCGTCTAAGCGGCTTTTTAAGTTTTCTTCTACTTCCAGGGCTTTGGCGTATTTTAACTCAAAGACCTGGGTAAGGGATTCCTTATCCATTGAGCTTATGGCCTCTTTCATTCTGGCGATTTTCTCAGGCGTATCCATTATGACCGCAGTGCCTGACTCGTTATCCACCACAATGCTTCCTACGTTACTCTTTAAGGTGCCCAATACGGTCAGGACATCACTCGGCCTGGCATACTGGAGCTTAAATACCCTCACCTCTCTTGGGTCGGCCCATTTTGTGCCGTGAAGGGTCTCATACTCTTTTGCGGGCATGCAATAGATAATCTCGCCTCTTTTTTCGGCGGCCAAGTCGTTGGAAAGGAGGACTATATCCAGGGCGTCTTTAATGGTAACGTTCTTAAAGGAAAGGGTTACCCTGCCTGCTACGTTTTTACTGACGGCGATATTTATGTCGGCTTTCTCCGCCAGATACCTGATGGCATCGGAAACATTGGTGTCTCTTAAATCTAAAGAGACCTTTCTTGAAAGGTTGGGATTGTCAAGGGCGTAGGAGGGCAGGTTGGAAGCGGGTTCTTCTTCGGCGTGGATAGTCAATAGTCCATAGTCGATAGTCCATAATAAAAATACTAACAAAACAATCGTTAATTTCGTTTTCATCTTTTTACCTCACTTGAGTTCCAGCACCTTATTGTCGTAACGCAGCCTCACTCTGTCCCTGAAAATCTCCATAACCATTAAGTCTTTTACAGACTCGCCTTTCTTGACAAAATAGGTCTTTTGGGTCTTTGTATCTTCAATCAGGGCCACGGGATTCCCTCCCCAGTCAACACCTACGAGTTTAAGATTGGCGATGGGTTCTGCAGAAGAAGCCCACGCCTTTGCCTTTATCAGTTCAATTCTTTTAGGATTGAATAGTTCCTTGCCGCCTACCTGACCCAGGTAATAGCTTAAAGGACTAAGTTTAGCCATTTGCGCTTGCCCCGAAGCTGGCTTGCCATGGTTCGGGGTTGTGCGTTGTGCGCTGTATATTACTTCCTTTTGTAAAAAAACTCCACTTG
This sequence comes from uncultured Planctomycetia bacterium, assembly GCA_964455085.1. GTDB lineage: Bacteria > Omnitrophota > Gorgyraeia > Duberdicusellales > 4484-171 > Susulua. Next base: position 2,506 of record CAYVYJ010000027.1, on the reverse strand, counting down.
CGAAATCAAATACAAAGTAAATAACCATTATTGACAAAATTCCCATTAATACCTTATTCAGTAATAGTAAATTCAGTTTGGGAAAAGAAATTTCTCCTTTTCTCAGCTTATGGAAGATTTCTAATAGTTTCTGTTTAACAAAAAATACAAATTCTTTGAGCTGTTTTGAACTTATTTCAAGGCCCTTTCTTCTCTGTATATTTTTTAAAGTGTTTTCATCGCCCCTGATGAGCTTAAATAACCTCTCCCGCTCTGAATATCTCTTATTTGCCATTAGCTACCTTTACCTCCTCGGCGATGAGGTCCTGGACTATCTCCTTATCCACTGCGTTCTTATTCCTTAATACCAACGCCTCTAAGGCATCGTGGCATAAATGGCAAATCCGCCGGGGGCACCCTTGAGTGTAGTTATAAATTACTCCTATCGCCTCATTGTTAAACAGAGGGATTCTATTCTTATATCCTGCCTGTTTAAGCCGAAATTTAATCATTTCCTTTGTTTCTTCCTCATTCAAAGGATTTATCACGTATTTCAAGGCGATTCTTTCCCAGAAGTTTTTTATCTCTTTTATCTGGGGTAAAAGTTCCATCTGCCCCAACAGCACCAACTGGAGCAGCTTAAACTTATTCGTCTCATAATTTAAAAGGGTTCTCAATACCTCTATCGCATTGGGTTTAAGTTTCTGAGATTCATCGATTAGAAGAATGATGGTCTTGTTTTCATCTACTCCTTTTTGAAAAAGATATCTCTCCAGGGTCTTTTTATAACCGGATACAGATGAATTATCCGGCTTAATTTCAAAGGTATCTGTAAGAGAAAGCAGGAATTCAGGCTCTGATTCAGATACCGGATCTAATATCATATTAAAATCATACCTGGCCTTATCGGAAAAAAGGCTAAAGAGCTTCCTTGCCAGGGTAGTCTTGCCTGTTCCCACATCTCCTAAAATTACACTCAAGCCCCGCTTTAATTCTATGGCAATGCCTAAGCGAAGAAGCGCCTCCCGGTGCTCCACGGATTCATAGAAAAATTCCGGGTCCGGGCTTGTCGAAAACGGCTCCTCTTCTAATCCCAAGATTTTAAAGTAGCTCATTCTGCCTCCGAAAACAAAAAACCCGATCTTCCTTCATCAAGAAAATCGGGCCTAAATTTGTAATTATAAAATTTGTTACTAAGCTATTTCTTTGTGTGTGTGTGTGTGTGTGTGTAGAATTATTGCAGTTATGGCGTTTTTCATCTGATTTTTTCCTATTCTACTAGTAGTTTCTTTACTTCGTTTTCGAAATATTTCTTTACATCTTCCCAGGCTACTTTTTTTAACATTTTGGGCATCTCATCGGATTCGGCATCATCAAAATAGATAAGGCTCTTCACGATATGCATCTTTGCGGTAGCAAGATTTTTATATTTTTTATCGTAAATATCTAACAACTGTTCTAACTGATAACCGGATTGACCTATAAAGTATAGATCGATAAAATCCCTCTTCGCTCCCCGAGTAGCTATAGCGTCTATTTTCATCGCAGCGATATCTCTAATATCAGCTATGTCCAACGATAAGTATTTTATAGGGGGGAAAATCAATGGATATTTATAAATGAAAAGGCTAAAGCTTACTCCTTTAAACTTACCTAAAACAGTGCCTTTATCTGCCTGATCCTCATCAAATGAGCCTAATTTTGACAGGGCAGTGGAAAACTCTTTAGGCACAAAGTCCTTAGGTGTAAAAAAGTCAAAGTCCATGGAAATACGGTGTCCTATCTGAAGAGCAGCCGCAGTGCCACCCGCCAAATAAGCATCTTTCAAAATATCTGAACGGCCTAATATGACCAGGCTGTCATTAGCCCTTTTGATAAGCGTCTCTTCAAACATTTCACATCCTCCTTTTTGACATCGACTATAACTGCCCAGAAATTGGCGCTCTTAAGAGAAAGATCTCTATAATTATATAAAATATTTTTTATTTCTGCCTCGGTAAAATTCTTCCACATCCAACTAATAGCTTCCTCATCACCATAATCCAGAAGCCGCCTCAGAACATATATGCGGTATTTTTCCAAATCAATTTTCTTAAACTCTACCTCCCAAAAATATTTTTCTAAAAAACTAGGTAATTTTTTCATAGTATCATCTTACTCTTTTCTTCTTCTCATCAATAACCTTCTTTACCTGCCTAATGTGGTTTTCATTATACATTCTCCAGCCCCGCCAATCTTTGGGAATTTTAGAAATTTTACCCTCTTTCTCCCACTTAAACAATGTGTTTTTGGAAATACCAAATTTATCAACTATCTCTTGAGCCCAATAACAATCTTTTTTTTTTCGAGGTTTCATAATTTTCTCTTCTACTTCATCTTTTGACCACTTAAGCCAAAATTACTAAAACCGCCATGCCAGTATACCTAATATAGCAAGTATACATTGCATATTTGATTTTGTCAACAAAAATCTTTTCTCGCTTCCAATTGCTTAGGATTCCCTTGATTTTTAATCTTATTTATGTTA
>CAYVYJ010000026.1:0-6581 GCA_964455085.1 uncultured Planctomycetia bacterium | reverse complement strand
ATATTCAACCGGCCACCGTTTCCTGGTCCGGCTCTTGCTGCCAGGGTTATTGGAGAGGTTACTCCGGAGAGAGTAAAAATTGTGCGTAAAGCCACAAAGATTGTAGAGGAAGAGCTGGCATCTTCTAATGCTTTTCAGTATCTAGCAATTTTGCACCAGGATAGAGTTACCGGAGTAAGAGGTGGAAAAAGGGATTTTGGGCTGCAAATAGAGGTACGCTGTTGGGAAAGCAAAGATGCGCTGCTAGGTACTCCTACCCGACTTTCTTTTGATGTTTTAGAGAAATTAAGCTCAAGAATCACCAGCCAGGTTCCCGGAGTCGTTAGCGTTACCTACAATATAACCACTAAGCCGCCATCAACTATAGAGGCAATTTAAGGAGGGGTATGAAGAAGGTAAATTTGAAGAAGATAAGTGTAAAGAAGATTAAGATCTTTAAGATTAAGAACCGCAAAGGCTATGCTGCTGTATGCCTTAACAATCTTACTGAAGGCAGGACTACTTATCAGGCCTACGATCGGATGCTAAAAGCCTTAAAGAGGAAGGGTCTGGGCATAAAAACCAAACCCGCTAACCTTAAACGGCTGGTAGTATCAAGTATCTAAATTCCCCCAAAAACTATCATTGAATGCAATAGAGGAAAGGTCTGTTTAAGCTCTGGGCTTTGGCTAATTTTTAGTCTATTTTTCGTGTTTTTTAGTGTTTTTTTGTATACTTGAAAATATTTTAAATTGTGGTATACTGTATCCAGTTGCTCAAAAAAAGCTATTAATTATAGGAATAGGAAGGAGGGTAAAATGACCCCAGTAGAAGCTTTAAAATTGGCCTTAGCTAAGGAAGAAGGTTCAATAACCCTATATAACGATATGATAGCTAAACATGCTGTAATACGCGATTTACTTACTGAACTTCTTAATGAAGAGCTTAAGCACAAGAAGCTAATTGAAGATAAAATTTCGGAAATAATGGCAGGGTAACAACCGAAAAAAGGAGGAAAATGGTCAAAAGAATCATCAAAAAAGGTAGACCCAAAAAGGCAGTAAAATACACCAAAACTATCAATGTCCGGCTAACCCAAGGTCAATGGGTTCAGGTCTTAAATTGGGCCCAAAAAGCTAATCTAGACCCCTCAGTATATATAAGAAAAGTGCTCCTTGATTTCCTTAATATTGAGCATGAAATAACCCTCCGAAAGCCGATTCGTTAAAGTTCGGTGGAGGAGCTAAATTCCTCCCAAATTTTGGTTCAATTCCTCTACAAAATTTAAAAAATTTTTTGTGGTCAACCGGTCTGTATTTACCCCCGATATATTTCCCATTTGAGGTTTATGATCGAGAGGACACAAACCTGAAAAAAAGTGAAGATACTACCCATTAAAGACTAAAAATCCCGGAAAAAGGCCTCTGGTACTAACTTCCGATCTTGACGGTATCTGTTTTAAAGAATAAAATAGATGTATGGCAAAATTAGGCATTTTGGCAAAGGAAAAATTAGTTAAGTTATATGTAGAGGAGGGGAAGTCTCTGGAAGATATTGGCAAGCTATATGGTGCATCAAGAACAGCTATCTATAAAAAGTTTAAGAAATTTAATATTAAACGACGTTCCATGTCACACGCAAGGCTAAAAGCCCAAAAACAAGGCAAACTTCCTCAACAATATATTTATATAAATGAGAACTTTTTCAGCAAATGGTCGGCAAAAATGGCCTATATTTCAGGTTTACTTATTACCGATGGCTGTATTTCTGATACAGGTGTAATCTCGCTCAGCATGAATGAGAAGCATTTGCTTGAGAAAGTAAAGCAAGCCATGGATTCTCAGCATAGAGTAGTCCCGTCCAAGTATCAGAAAAACCTATATTGTTTAAGTTTTGCTAGAGAAAGGATGGTCAAAGATTTGTATAAAATTGGCATTGGGCCGCGAAAGAGCCTAACTGTTAAATTTCCTAAAATACCTCATGTCTTTTTGGCAGATTTCATAAGAGGCGTTTTTGATGGGGATGGGTCTGTATTTTTCGATATGCGTAGTAAGAATTTTCCCCTAAGAACTAAATTTGGTGGAGGCTCAAAAGACTTTGTTGAAAAGCTTGAAATTGAGCTTCAAGAGCTGGGATTGCCCAAAAGAAATATTTACAAACAAAAGACCAAAAATGGGTTTTATTACTACTTTAATTATGGGCACAAAGATAGCGAGAGGTTGTTTAATATCTTATATAAAAACGGCAAAAACACGCTATTTTTGGAACGCAAATGCAGGAAATTCATTAAGAGTTGGCAGAGGAGCTGAAATGGAAAGAGAGCTAGAAGAATGGTATGAGTTTCATAAATTCTATAGGTACACTGACTACCTTACGAAAGAGTTAGCTGAGTACTTAAAAGTCTCGCCTAGAACCATTCAAAGATGGATAAAAAACAAAACCCAGCCGGATAAGAAAAAGCTAAATCTTATCAAAAAATACCTCACAGAAAAGTCCCTTAAAGACTCTTAAAAAGGGCGCAATTACCTAGGTATATATGAATGTCGCACTGGTGCCCATAATATACCTTATGTTAACTTTATATTATAGGAGAAACAGGGTCTTTCCCCTTGAAATATAAGGAGTTAGGGAGTTTCATTAACAAGTTGTGAATAACTCCCCGCTTACTTACTTATTATTATATTACCTATAATATAGGACCTATAACTTATATCCAGTTATAACCTGTTATCATGAGCGGATTTTTTGATTTAGCGACTGGATTTAAGGGTCAAATTAGGCCTTTTGAGGCTATCCATATGTTGACCCGATTTTGCGGTTTAGACCCCCTTAAAAGACATTCTAGGGGCGATTTTGAGGGCTCTTAGGGTCGGTTTAGGCTTAGCCTCAACCGGGGTTTAGGGTGCGATTTGGGCCAAGGAATTAATCAATTTATCCATCCCTTTTTTGGTGGTAATTTTAGCGATTTGGGTCCTTAGCGGCTTAGCTTTGTTAAAACCCCGGGTGTACCAGATATAGAATTTCCGGAAGCGGACAATGCCGTTCCTTTCATCGAAATGCTTTATACTCAGATCAAGGTGTTTTCGCATCATCTGGGTTATTTCCAGGATGTCTGGCCGGGGTACTATTTTACCCCTTAATATCCCCTTAATTTTCCGGATTAGCCAAGGGTTACCCAGGGCTCCTCTGGCGATAGCCACAGCATCTACCCCGGTCTCATGGAACATCTTTTTGGCCAGCTCAGCGCTTAAGATATCACCGCTGCCAATCACCGGAATTTTAAGGGCTTTTTTAACCTTAGCAATGGCCTTATAATCGACCCCTTCCCGGAAGCCTTGCATTCGGGTCCGGCCGTGGACACAGATGGCTGATATCCCGCTATCTTGGGCTCCCTTAGCAATTTTTAGGGCATCTTTGGCACTATCCCAGCCTAGGCGCATCTTAAGCGTTACCGGCTTATCAGTATGCTTGATCAGGCACTTAAGTAAGGAAATAAGTTTCTTAGGTTCTTTAAGCAGATAAGTTCCTTTGCCGTTATTAACGATTTTTTTTAAAGGGCAGGCAGCATTAAAATCTAAAGTATCAAATTGGTAATTTTCCAGCCTCTCTAGGGCCTTTAATAGATAATAGGGGTCTTTACCTAAGAGTTGTGCCCCTAAAGGCCGATCATTTGGACCACTGCGCAGCCTTTCCTTGGTTCCTCTACTTAAATAACTCAAAGCCCGGGCACTGATCATCTCAAGATAAGCTAATTCCCCACCCATCTCCCGATTAATCTTCCGGTACGGCCAGGCACTAATCCCCGCCATCGGCGCCAGTATCACCCGGCTCGACAGCGCTAAATCCCCAATCTTAACCATATTTGTTATTGTATATGCTTTCTAGGGTTAGTCAAACAGGGGTTTTGTGAAGGAGTGGCTTCTCCTCTGCTGGGGTGGTGTCAGTAAAAGAATCAGGGATTTTTAGAAAAATTCGGCGGGGAGAGAATCTGGACCACTTAGCGCTCTACTTTCTTGCCTTACCTTTATACTCACTAATTAGACATTTCATTTCCGGCAATTTCTCGCCAGCTTCAACAAAGTACTGTTTGTAATGAAGAATTAGTGGTATAAATTGATTCCCTTTCATTCTATTATCAATATATTCAAGAATATAGACGCAGTCTGCCCCATATTTATATTTTTTATCTCTATGCCCTTTATATTCTGTGCGTATGCTGAATTGAACATATTTTCTTTGATTTTTTTTAAAAGTTTCCATGCCTGCCCTGTAATCTAACGGTCCGATTTTTTGCTTAGGAGGAACACTGTTGAATTCGAGATGCCCACCAAATTCATCTTCCCAGTATTTTTTAATAGCATCTGAATAGGTCAATATTCCAGCTGCTTTAGAATCGGCATATAATTCATACTCTAGTACCTTGAGATCTTTTACGTAATGATTCCCAAAGTTACCATAATAAGCAAACACACCAGCAACAAGACTTTTCGTCTCCTCGTTCGCTGGCCTTAAGTCTGCAATTGGCTCCAGTACAACATAGAAATATGGTCTATTTTCTATACTGAATTTTTGTGTAAGGATATCCGTTTGCGCTTTAATCGCATCCGTTTGGTTTTTAATATCAACACTCTGATCTGTGATAGAACAGCTCTGAAACCAAATAAGCCCAGCCATTATCATTGTGGTAATGACCCCAAATGCTGAAAAGTTATTTCGGAAACCTCTATATTTTTGGTAAGTTCCGCAATGTCCACAACGAGAAGCACCGTCAGGAATAAAATATTCGCAATACTTACATTTACCCATTAAATTCCTCCGATTATATATATTTTCTCATTTCTTCGGAAACTCATTAGGTACATTTCCATATTTGCTTGCCCCTATATGAATACCGAGAATTGCATCAGAATTATCTGGCAACTTTTTAGGTATCTGCGACAAAAATGATACTATATGCTTTCGTGGATCTGCCTCATCTTCCTTTCCGTAATCATGAGGGTGATTTGTAAATACAACTAAATTGAAGGGATCGTTTCCGTCATGTTCCTTTCTAACTCTAGTAAGGAGCTTTTGCATCAAGACAGGTGGCGTTGGTGGACTTGTTGGCTCAAGCTTGAATACTACCTCGGCGACGGCGGGAGGAATATTGGTATCTAAAAATATTACAAGTGGATATGGTGGATCTTTCTTGATAGCTGAGTTTAGCAAAGACCCAAATCTTAAATTTACCTCATCCTCTGGCTGCGGGCTGCCAGAACGTCCTAATACACCAGATCTGTGTTTACTTTTCGCCTCAACTGAAACTTTCTGCCCAGTTTCTCTGTGAGTAGCTGTAAACTCAACATGCTTACTCGTCCGATCTCTTTCATCTTCATGATCTATAGTAAAACCTGCCCTTAGACAAGTCGCTTCAGCAAACAATTCGTGTCGTGCTCCTTGGAATTGATCAATCAACTTCAACCTTCTTAAAAGTTCATCGTCGAGTCTTCCGTTGTCGTTAACGACATATAAATCATAAGCAAAAGTTAAATAGGCAGCTAAATATCCGTTAGGGATAGTTTCGTAAAATCCCGCTTCATTTGGACCTCTTTTCTGTTTCTGACGCATAAATTCTAAAGCTTTAGCTCTCCACTTAACGGCTTGGTGTCTTTCTTCGAACGGCTTAGACAGTTCTACCTCTCCCCATTCTTTACCAAAGATTGTTGGAACATAAGATAAAAGAAAATCTGGAAAGAATTTCCATTTAGGAGAGTAGTTTATCCTACTTCCGGAAACAACAAGTTTATAACCATGAGAATCCAACGATATAGGTTCTCTAACTTCTCCATACTTATCCTTCCATTCTTTTTGATTACGTTCGAATTCCTTAATCTTCTCAAGAATTTCTTTTGGAATGGGTCGATTTGAATATCGTGGACTATTAGCATCAGACATGAGTTCACCTTATTTTCATCGGGACAAGTCCCATTAAAAAGAGCTAAGCCTAGCCAAGATTTTTATTCCATTTTCCCCGCCAAACCCGCCTTTATTGTTTTATGAAGTAGCAGAAAATGCCTTCATAAGTGAAAGAATCCATTGTATAAAAACTTTACCTACACAAAGCGTATGTATACCAAAAAAAATCCAAGGAACAGCTATTTCGATGTGTGTGAATGGCAAATAAAGTTTTGAATTTTTTCCTTCGCCAAGCGCCACCCATTCAGCATCGTAAGGGCTACTGGGTAGTTTTCTCTCTAATTCGTGAATTACCCTAAATTTACCAGTGTTTAAGCCCTTATAAGATTTTATTATTCTATTCCATAGACAACACAAGATCATACCTGACAGTCCGACAACAAAGGTTGCTTGCGTATAACCAACTAACGCCACTAATGCAGTGTTTATAGTGAGAAAAAATGAATTCGCCGTCTGTCGTCGGGAACTAATTCTATCGGCCATTTCAACGTATAGTTTATACTGCTCAAGAAGATGTTCTTTATAATTTCCTTTATACTCCTCCATAGAATAATTGAATAATTTCTCTTTCATGGTCTTACTCATTATAAAGAATTAATAAAATTCTTTACACCATCCCATGTCCAGTTTATAATTTTTGACCTTCC
>CAYVYJ010000025.1:0-6739 GCA_964455085.1 uncultured Planctomycetia bacterium | reverse complement strand
AACAATATGAGAATTATTTTTTTCATTCTATCAACTATCTCACCTTAAAATCCTGTTTTAGCTCCTTCTTTTGCCTTTTCCTTCCGATGGGCTTTTATCTGTGCTAATATTTTCTCATATATTTTAGTTGAAAACATACTAAATTCTCCTATTCCATTTACATAACTTAGTGACATTGTTGTTTTTTCGCCTGCCCAAAAATGAGTATTATTAGCAAAAGAATAGCCTTTGCCAAACTTTTCAAAAATTGTGTCTTCAAAAGATTGGATATCTTTTGAAAGAATTTTTACATTAAAAAATTTATCTTCCCAAAATGAATATACAATGATTTCAAGTTTAGCACCCCCTATTTCCAAAATATCTCCTTCTCTTATGTAACTTTCAGCTCCATCCATTCCACTTCCTATGGATATCATACCAGAAAGAGTGGATATATTTGTCCCCCATTCAATGTCTCTAAATCCATCTGATTCTGAACCAAGTTTAAATTTACCAAGGTTAGAACTGTAATTCTCATAAGGGGTTTTTACCCCTTTCCCTTTCATCTTAATGCGGATTGGTTCATCAGCAAAGATAGAAAAGATAAAATTTGAAAGGCTTAAAGATATTACCAATAGAAATACTATTAATCTCAACAATTTCTTCTTTTTCATACAACCTCCCAATCCATAGACTACTCACCTATCCTACTTAAATATAACACTGGAAGTTTACGGTGTCAATAACAAGGGTGATTTGGGACAATATTTTCATGGGAAAGATTAATTTTAGGTTTGCGAAAAGACTGCGAGAATTAAGAACAAAAAGAAGGTTAACTCAAGAAGAGCTAGCTGATTTAGCAGATATTGATTATAAGCATTTACAGCGTTTAGAGAGTAACAAAAACCCTACCGCCCCTACCTTAACTACTTTAGAAAAGCCATGCAACCAAGCTTTATGAGACAATTGTGTCCTGGAATCTCGCAACCAATCACGCTTTACATTTAAAAGTTCGTCAGAAATTCTCAAACCTGGAATTACTCCTGCTTGTCCCAACGCTATAAAGACTTTAAACTTAATGAAACCTTCTGAAGCATAATACTTGTCAGTTCCTTTATCTTTGGTTATTTCATATTCGAAATCTCCCATCATGCTCCGATTAAAAGTAACCTCAAGTCGTTTGCCTTTAATATCTATGTAAAAGCTATATTGGTATGGTCGAGGCTGCACGACTTCTACTTCTACCGTTGAATCAAGCGACTTAACAAGCTTTATTACATAATTTATTGCATTTTTGTACTTATCCATAACTCAATAAATCCTTTTAGGCTCCCGTATTGCGATAATAAGTAAATACTACTACCTATAAGGAATTTTTCAATAGGAAATAATACAGATTGAATAGAGGAAAAGGGACCAAAAAGGGACAGTTAAAAGCACAAGCGTCTACGAACAACTACGAACTACTACTAATAACTATATTAAAATTATTGATTTTATTGAGTAATTGAAAAAGTATGTTGATTTTATTGAGGTTTGAAAAGGGGTAAATCTTCTTTCAAGACCGCCGCGATAAACCAGACTCTGCCACCCCTCCGAATTAAATTACTAAAAGAAAAAAACCAACTTGAAGCGAAAGTACCGGGAAAAAACCGCTCTCGCTTGCTGCACCGGCAAAACTTATAGAATTAAATCCCACGATTACCAGTAGCAATCCCAATGCTTTTCTTAAACCCAACGGCAAACTCTTTCCCGCATTCTTAACTATATTCGACCAGCGTAACATATCTTCTTAAATTAAGATTTTTTTCAGGAATTATCTTAGAATTTGGGCAAAAAGGCTTTGAATTATACCAGCGCCACCTTTTATGCCCTCTGCAATAACTCTTCCGACATAAAGTCGGAACCCAAGCTTTAAGTACATTCCCAAAAGTATTAAATTCAATATGTAAAGAATACTGAAAATAAACAGGTAATTAATGAGAGTGACAAAATTATGCCCTTTGGTTTGTCGGGCAATAAAAGTTAAGTGGGTAGTAAAAGTAAAACCACCCAGGAAGATAAAGATATTGCGGTCAATGTTTATATTTAAAATCTTAGGTAAAAAGAAATAGCCGACACTCAACGCAACAAGTAGCGAAGGAATTAAGAGGGGAAAAAACGAAGACCGAAAAAAGAATCTTTGAATATTACCGTAGTAACCATTTAAATCAGCGAAAAAAGTGTTAAAGGCGAATGTGAAGAGTATTGAGGTAACTAAAACATTAAGGCTAAAATTTTCGCGCGTACGCAACTCTTGCCAGAATTCTCTGGTTAGTTCAATTAAAAAACAGAAGATGATTAGAAAAAGAGCGAGTTTAATCAGGGTAAAAATATAGTTATTTCGAAATCCGCCTTCGTCCATTGAGATATTTCCTTAAAATTTTCGGTATAATTATTGAACCGTCCTTGGTTTGGTAATTTTCCAAAATAGCCACAACTAAACGGGGTAATGCCACTCCCGAACCATTGATAGTGTGAACAAACTTTGGTTTTCCGTCTTTTTTACCACGGTAGCGAATATTTCCCCGTCGGGCCTGAAAATCTTCAAAATTTGAACAACTGGATACCTCAAGCCACTTGTCGATTCCCGGAGCATAGATTTCAATATCATAACACTTTGCAGTAGCGAAACTTATATCCTCAGTTGCCAGCAATGAAACTCGGTAAGGAATTTTTAACAATTCAATAATCCGGCACGCGTCATTAAGAAGTTCTTCAAGCTCTTTATAAGAATTCTCGGGTTTAACAAACTTAACTAGTTCTACCTTATCAAACTCATGGACTCTCACTAAACCCCGGGTATCCTTACCATAAGAACCGGCTTCCTTCCTAAAGCAAGGCGTACAAGAGGTATATTTAAGCGGCAAATCTTTCTCATCGATTATCTCATCGCGATGAATATTTGTAATTGGTACTTCAGCGGTAGGAATCAAGAAAAGATTTATCGGTGACCACCCACGGAAATTCCCTTTTAAAGCGTACATATCCTCTTCTAAGTTAGGAAGCTGTCCGGTAGTAAACATTGAAACCGCGTTAACTATCTTCGGAGGAATAACCTCTTTATAACCACCTTTTTTAACCTGAATATCAAGCATAAAATTAATTAAAGCTCGCTCCAAACTTGCCCCTAAACCTTTAAACAGAATGAAATTTGAACTGGTTATCTTTGCGGCCCGTTTAAAATCAATAATATCTAAATGCGTAGCCAGGGAAATATGATCCTGGGCCTTAAATTTAAATTTACGAATCTTTCCGGCTTCTTTAATAACTTTATTTTTTGAGGCTCCTCCTACCGGAAGTGATTCATGAGGAATGTTGGGGATTTTTTCGCGAAGTTTTAAAAAATTCGCATTTAGCTTATCAAACTCTTGCCCTAGCTCAAAATAATTCTTTTTAATAGCTTTACCTTCTTCCATCTTCGGCTTCGGGTCTTTTTTTTCCTTAAGCAATGCCTTTATTTCCCGATCCAATTTGTTCTGAGTTGCTGCTAACTCCTCCAGTGCCGCCATAATTTTTCTACGCTCTTGATCAAGGGCCAAAAAACCTTCTAAATCAAAAGAGTAGTTGCGTTTGATTAGTGCTTCCTTGACCAGGTCGGGATTATCTCTTATAAATTTAATATCCAACATATTTTTATTATACCTTGTGAGCCTTTATCCTTCAACCTTTATCCTTTAACCTTTAACAACACAAAGCGGCCTTCCTTCGAGATACTCAGGACTCCCTTAGCTTATCCCTTTACAACGCATAGCGGTCGCATCCGGCAAATCTTTCGTGAGAGGCCCGCGCCTTCTACAACTTCTACTACCTGGTCAATATCTTTGTAAGCTGATGGTGCTTCTTCAACAATTGTCTTTTTACCAGTTGCCCTGACCTCAATTCCCTTCCCTCGTAACTCTTTCATCAGCTGGTCAAAATTTACTGTTCGTATAGCTTCATGTCGTGATTTTACTCTTCCGGCACCGTGGCAAGTACTGGCAAAAGTTTCCGACTCAGCCTTTTTGGTCCCGGTTAATAAATAAGAAGCTGTTCCCATGTCCCCGGGAATAATTACTGGTTGGCCGATTTTCTGATACTTAAGCGGTAGAGTTGGATTTCCGGGGCCAAGGCTGCGAGTTGCCCCCTTTCGATGTACACAGAGCATCTTTTCCTCACCATCAACAATATGCCTTTCAAATTTGGCAATATTGTGTGCAACATCGTAAATTAAATCCATACCCAAAGATTGCCAGCTTTTAGAGAATATCTTCTCAAAGCTAAGACGAACTAAGTGCATTAATACCTGACGATTTGCCCAGGCATAATTTGCCGCAGCCCGCATCGCACCGATATATTCCTCTGCTTCCGGGCTCTCTACTGGCGCACAAGAGAGCTGTCTGTCCGGTAGATTAATCCCATACTTATTTAGACACTTAAGCATCACTTTTACAGAATCATCACATACTTGAAAGCCTAGCCCTCTTGAGCCAGAGTGAATCATAATTATAACCTGACCAATGTTTAAACCCAAACAGTCTGAGACAGCCTGATCAAAGACATCACTAACAACCTGAACTTCTAAGAAGTGGTTACCACTGCCTAAGGTTCCAGCTTGTTGTTTCCCGCGTTTAAAGGCTCGTTCTGAGACAACCTCAGGATTTGCCCCCTCAATAGCTCCTGATTCCTCACAATACTCTAGGTCTTGTTTTACCCCAAAACCACGGCTTACTGCCCATTTTGCGCCATTAAGTAGTATTTTCTTCTCTTCCTGGTATGAAACCCGTATATCTCCGGTTGAACCTACACCGGCAGGAGTATCTTGATAAAGAATATTTACAATCTTAGGTATCTTATTTCTCACATCTTTTAAATCTAGATTAGTCTTCAGAAGCCTTACCCCGCAATTAATATCATAGCCTACTCCTCCCGGAGAAATTACCCCTCCCTTCTCAGGGTCAGTAGCAGCGACTCCGCCGATACAAAACCCATAACCCCAGTGAATATCAGGCATAGCCAAAGAGTTACCTACTATTCCCGGCAAAAAAGCAACGTTAGCTACCTGCTCAGGGGCTTTATCATTGTTTATGCCGGCTAGGAGTTTCTGGTTACTATAGATAATTCCATCAACCAGCATCCCCGGCTTATAGCTCTTAGGGATACGGTATTTGTAATCACTAATTCGTTCTAATTTACCTGACCAACTCATACATCAAAGATAACTTCAGCCACATATCCTTCGTCGTTCTCTTCTACTTTTAAATCATGGTAAGTAGCAGCCTTGATCTCCCGCTTTAATTGATTATTTTCGAAATCAAACTCCTCGCCCTCAATCTCAGCCTGCAAGACTTTTCCACCCCTATCGTCACTTATCGTTAGGCTATACTCTTTTGGCAGAAAACCATCGGCAAAAAATATTGAAAGCAACTCATTAAGCCAATCAACAAGTAGCTCAGCAAGGCTTTGAGCTTGCAAAGTAATTTTTCTATTAATTATTTTTTTTGGTTGGTAGTCAGTGAGAGTATGGAAAAGTACGGCAGCGTAGTTTTGAAATAGATCCTCGGATGTTTTCCCCTTTACCCGCAAACCTAAATCAGCAGTATGCTCGATAAATTCGAATTTTTCCATTTGAAAAATTGGGCCATGAAGGGCTCGAACCTTCGACCTTGGGCTTAAGAGGCCCCTGCTCTACCAACTGAGCTAATGGCCCTAAAATTTTCGAAGAGAATTTCACACCGAGGCTACATAGCCGAGGTGGAAATATATTTCTCGCTTCGCTCGAAATCAATTCGTCTACACGCTTTCTTAAAAGAAAATGTGAGTCTCATTGACAAATTATATCATCTCAAATACAAAAATCCAATAAAAAAACAGCTATTCATTAAAATAAATAGCTGTTTAATCAGTTCACCAATAAAGACAAAGGGGGCACTGACCTACTCTCCCACAGCCTTGCGATTGCAGTACCATCGGCCCAGGAAGGCTTAACGGCCGTATTCGGAATGGGAACGGGTGTGGTCCTTCCGGTAGAAGCACCCCCATATAAAAACAATCAGATGACAGAAAACAGAGAACAGAAAATTCTGACTTCTGAATTCTGTCTTCTGACTTCTGATAAAAAAATAAGTTGGGTATCAAGCCGATTGGCTTATTAGGAATGCTCGGCTGAACACATTACTGTGCTTACACCTGCACCCTATGTAGGTGGTAGTCTCCCACCAGCCTTCATCCCGCCGAAACGGGAAGGGATTCATAGTCTTGGGATGAGTTTCGCGCTTATATGCTTTCAGCGCTTATCTCTAAGGAACGTGGCTACCCAGCCTTTACTCCTGGCGGAATAACTGGTACACCAGAGGTTCCTCTGTCCCGGTCCTCTCGTACTAGGGACAGGTTCCCTTCAAGAATCCTAACGCCCACAGTGGATAGAGACCGACAGTCTTGTTACTCTTTCTCAGATGAGAAAGGGATCAGTCATTTCTGCTGACCTCTACACGTCGCCGTGTAGCTCGGACTGTATCTTCTTACTCTGGCGTACAGTCTCTGAGGATTCCACAAACACTAATTTATTTTGCGTTTGGGTCTTTCCTGCTGATTGTCCCCACTGAAGAATTTTTACCGATATCGGTATCTTCAGATACATGGGATTTTCCAGCATATAGCCAGATTTATAGACAGCTACTGGTCATTAACTGTCTCACGACGTTCTGAACCCAGCTCACGTACCACTTTAACCGGCGAACAG
>CAYVYJ010000024.1:0-7530 GCA_964455085.1 uncultured Planctomycetia bacterium | reverse complement strand
GGCCTCAAATCTTAGAGAAATTTCCTATAGGTAAAGTTGTAGAAGGAGAAGTAATTAAGATTACTAACTTTGGGGTATTTGTGGAGATAGGTGAAGCCTTAGAGGGGTTAGTTTTTTCCGGGGAGATAGAAAAGGATGTTGTGGATAAACTTAAACCTGGGGAGAAACTAAAGGTTAAGGTAATAAAGATTGACTCTGGTTCAGCAAAAATCGGTCTTTCAGCCAAAATAAATGAAGAGCAAGATAGCTCAACATCTTGAACTCATAAAAGAAAACAGCGTTGACTTAATTGCTGAAGAGGAGTTAATCCTCAAACTAGAGGATTCTTTTAAGAAAAACAGACCGCTTAAATTAAAAATCGGTTTTGACCCCACCGCAAAAGATATTCATTTAGGGCATACTGTCCTGCTTAAGAAACTGCGTAAATTGCAGGATTTAGGCCATCAGGTTTATCTTATTATCGGCGATTTTACCGCTAAAATAGGAGACCCTTCAGCGAAAAGCCTCCTGCGTCCCTTCTTAAGCGATAGAGAGATTAAAACTAACGCGGCTACTTATACTCAGCAAGTATTCAAAATTCTAAAGAGGAATAAGACCAAAGTAATTTATAACAGTATTTGGTATAAAAAAATAAGTTTATCTAAATTTCTTTCACTTCTTTCTTCGTATACTATAGCCAGAATACTTGAGCGGGATGATTTTTCCCAGAGAATAAAGGAAGGTAAACCACTGACTGTTTTAGAGATAATCTACCCCTTAATACAGGGTTATGACTCCTGCAAGATAGAAGCTGACATTGAGTTTGGCGGAACCGACCAGAAGTTTAATTTGATTGTCGGTAGACACCTGCAGCAGAATTTTGGACAAGTTCCTCAGGTAGTTGTTACTATGCCGATTCTGGTAGGTTTGGATGGGAAGAGCAAAATGTCAAAATCTTTGGGTAATTATATCGGTGTGACTGAAAGCCCCAAATCTATGTTTGGTAAGATAATGAGTATCTCCGATTCTGTTATGTGGGAATATATAAGATTACTTAGTGATTTTAATATTGAGAAGTTGAAAAAAGAGCATCCTAACCCTAAAGAGATTAAATTAATCCTGGCCGAAAGGCTAGTATCCTTTTACCACTCTGCTAAGTTAGCTCAACAAGCACGAAGAGAGTTTGAAGATGTGTTTTCTGAAGGCAAACTGCCTCAACAGTTACTTACCTTTAAGACAAAAGATTCTTCTGTTAATGTGGTAAAGGTTTTACACGACGCGCAGTTAGTAGCCTCTAAAAATGAAGCTCGCCGGTTGCTATCTCAAGGAAGTATTTCTTCTACTAGCTTGTCTGCAGGTGTTGCTAAATTTGAAGTGGTCAAAGAAGAGGAGATAAAAATACCTCCCGAAGGCAAGATACTTAAAGCTGGTAAAAGAAGGTTTCTTAAGATTATACGTCAATAAAAAACCCTCTTATCCGGGACAGGTCCCACTTAAATTTCCCTTACTGGGTTTACCTTTTTTTGTAGTTTTTCCTTTTTTTTCCAGAGTTCAAAAATGGCTGGTTTTTCCCAAAAACCCCAAAAAATACCTTTCCCCGCTTAGCTTTTTTAAATGGGACCTGTCCCGGATTAATTGGGGAGATGGAGAGTAATAAAATCCTTGCATTTTGTCTCGCGGTTGCTATAATATTTTCCCGGTAAACGCCAATTCTAAGCTAATATAAGCGCAATGCCAGAGTTAAGAAGAGACCCTATTATTGGACGTTGGGTTATTATTGCTACAGAACGGGCCAAAAGACCCAATGACTTTAAGCTTGATGATAACGGTGAGGCCAATAATCAACCTTGTCCTTTCTGTGAGGGGAATGAAAAACTGACTCCTCCTGAGGTTGACGCTGATAGACCATCTGATACAGCTAAAGATACTCCTGGCTGGCTGACCAGAACAGTTCCTAATAAATATCCGGCTTTAACCAATGAACCAGAGGTAGCAAAGAAGATTGTCGGGGTATTTGAGAAGTGTAAAGGAGTAGGAGAACATGAAGTTGTTATCGAAGGCCCCGATCATAACAAACAGCTTGCTGACCTTAGTCTTGAGGAAATCAAGAGAGTAATTTTAGTTTGTAAACGGAGAAGTATTAAATTAGGCCAGGATAGCCGCTTTAAATATGTATTAATATTTAAAAATTATGGTTTAGCTGCTGGAGCCTCGCTTGAGCATAGCCACACCCAATTGATATCTTTACCGATAGTTCCCCGGAGAGTCAGCGAAGAATTCGAATGCATGCACCGGTATTTTGTGGATAAAAAAAGTTGTTTGTTTTGTGATATCCTCAAGCAGGAGATGGAGGAAAAGCTCCGGGAGGTCAGCGAAAATCAAGATTTTTATGCTTTTTGTCCCTTTGCTTCCCGTTCACCGTTTGAGGTAACTATTGTTCCCAAGAAGCATAAAACAGCATTCACTGATATTAACCAAGGCCAAGTTGATAATTTTTCACAAATATTAAAGGATATTCTTACCAGAATAAAAGTGTTATTAGATGATCCGCCCTATAATTTCATTATTCATACTAACCCCCTTAATGGTAATGGTAACGAAATTTACCATTGGCATGCTGAAATTATGCCAAAATTAAGTAAAATTGCCGGATTTGAATGGGGGACAGGTTTTTATATAAATTCTACACCACCGGAGTTAGCTAGTAAATATTTAAAAGAAGTGAATATTCAACAGTAAACATTAAACCAAGGAGGATAAATGGGAGTAAAAGTAGGTATTAATGGGTTTGGTAGAATTGGAAGATTAGTCTTAAGGTCAGCTCTAGAAAGGGGTGAGTCTGATATTGACTTTGTAGCAGTTAATGACCTTACTGATGCTGCTACCTTAGCCTATCTTCTTAAATATGATTCAAATTTTGGTATTCTTTCTAAGGAAGTAAAAGCTGAAGGAGATTCTCTTGTAATTGACGGAAAGTCAGTTAAAGTCTTATCCGAAAGAGATCCTTCTAAACTTCCTTGGGCTGATTTAGGAGTAGAGGTAGTGGTTGAGTCAACCGGATTTTTCCGTAATGCTGAGGCAGCTGGAGGACACCTTAGGGCTGGAGCAAAAAAAGTCATAATATCAGCACCAGCTAAAGGTGATATCGCAACCTTTGTTTTAGGGGTAAATGAAGAAAAGTATGATCCTGGCAAAGACAATATCGTATCCAATGCTTCTTGCACTACTAATTGTATTGCCCCGGTTGTAAAGGTAATTAAAGATGTTTTTGGCGTAAAAAAAGGCCTTATGACTACAATTCACTCTTACACCAATGATCAACGGATATTAGATTATCCTCACGCCGATTTGCGTCGGGCCAGAGCAGCAGCTCTTTCAATGATACCTACTACTACCGGAGCAGCTAAAGCAGTAGGCCTGGTTATTCCTGAACTAAAAGGTAAATTAGACGGTTTAGCAATACGGGTCCCCACACCTACTGTTTCTATTGTAGATGTGGTACTGCAAACCGAGAAGGAAACAACTGTCCAAGAGGTTAATAAGATCTTAGACCAGGCTGCAGAGGGCAAGTTAAAGGGTATTCTTGGTGTAAGCAAGGAACCGTTAGTCTCAATAGATTTTAAGAAAAATTCCCTTTCTTCGATAGTAGATGCCCAACAAACATTTTGTTTCGGTGATATGGTTAAGATTCTGTCTTGGTATGACAACGAGTGGGGTTACTCCTGCCGGGTTGTAGATCTAATTAAGTACATGGTTAAAAAGTAAGCTATGAATAAAAAATCAGTAAGTGATATTGACCTTAAAGGTAAACAAGTACTGATGCGGGTTGATTTTAACGTTCCCTTAGATAAGGAGCTAAATATCACCGACGATAACAGAATTAAGAAGGCCTTGGAGACGATAAAATATATCACCCAGGCTGGCGGAAAGCTGATTCTGATCAGTCACTTAGGTAGGCCCAAGGGAGAAAGACTACCGGAATTCAGTTTAAAGCCGGTAGCTAAACACTTAAGGAGGTTGTTAGGTAAACCGGTCTTAATGCTCGATGATTGTATCGGCGATACAGTTAAGGTTGCTGTGGCTGGAATGAACGAGGGAGATGTGGTGCTGCTTGAAAATTTAAGATTCCATAAAGCTGAGACTAATAATCAGTCCGAGTTTGCTAAGGAGTTAGCAGCCTTGGGAGATGTTTTTGTAAACGATGCTTTTGGAACCTCACATCGTGCCCATGCTTCTACAGAAGGGGTAACCCATTATCTTGAGGCAGTATCAGGATTTTTAGTTCAAAAAGAAATAGAGTATTTTGAGAAGATTTTGACTAAAAGCATAAAACCTTTTATCTTCATACTTGGGGGAGCAAAAGTGTCTGATAAAATTCCGGTTATTGAGAACATGATCGATAAGGCTGATTGCTTATTAATCGGCGGGGCTATGGCTTATACTTTTATGAAGGTTAAGGGAGTCGATATCGGGTCTTCACGTCTTGAAAAAGAATCTCAAGAGACAGTAGAGAAGATATTTAAAAAAGCAGAAGAGCAGAAGGTTGAAATACTCTTGCCAGTCGATCATATAATTACCGATGATTTTAAGACAGCCGTCAATGTTAAGACTACCTGCGGTGCCTCGATTGATCAAGGCTGGATCGGCGTTGATATTGGCCCCAAGACAAGACAGCTTTTCTGTGATAAGATAAAAGAAGCAAAGACTATTGTTTGGAATGGTCCGGTAGGAATCTTTGAAAAAGATGAATTTAGTAAAGGTTCATTGGCCTTGGCTTTAGCTATTGCCGAATCAGAGGCAACATCAGTTATTGGCGGTGGAGATACCGCAGCGGCAGTAGCAAAGTTTTCTTTAGCTGATAAAATGTCCCATATTTCTACTGGCGGTGGGGCATCTTTAGAGTATTTAGAAGGTAAGGTATTACCAGGGATTGCTGCTTTAAGCGATAAGTAATAGAAGCAAAGATAAAAAAGGAATAGATTATGAGGAAACCTATCATTGCTGGTAATTGGAAGATGAATAAAACCATTAACGAAGCAATTGAGCTAGTCAATAGCTTAAAACGAGAACTGGTTGATATTCAAGGTGTAGATATTATTGTTTGCCCGGTTTATACGGCACTTTCTGAGATATCAGACCTCTTAATAGATTCTAATATTTCTTTAGGGGCTCAAAATGTTTACTGGGAGACATCAGGAGCCTTTACCGGTGAGATTTCTCCTTTGATGCTTAAGGATGCCGGTTGCAAATTTGTAATTGTCGGGCACTCGGAGAGAAGAAAATACTTCGCTGAAACCGATCAGACAGTAAATAAAAGAATAAAAGCAGCTCAAGCAGCAGGTTTAATTCCTATTTTTTGTGTTGGAGAAACTCTTAAAGAACGTGAAGCAAATAAGACTATTGATCTTATCACCAGGCAACTAAAGGGGGGTCTGGAAGGTTTAGTGAGTGATGACATCTTGAAATTAATCATTGCTTATGAACCAGTTTGGGCGATTGGTACCGGTAAAACTGCGACACCGAAACAAGCTCAGGAAGTTCATAAGTTTATTCGTGATTGGCTTAAAGATTGTTATTCACAAGAAGTAGCTGATAGTCTGCGCATTCTTTATGGAGGTAGTGTTAAACCAGACAACACAAGAGAATTAATAAAAGAGAATGACATTGACGGAGCATTGGTAGGGGGAGCCTCGCTAGATAGCTCTTCTTTTGTGGAAATAGTTAATAATTCGCTCGGATGATTTTTAATAAGGAGAGAAATAATTATGTATAATGTTGTCTTATCTATTCATATTATCGTTGCCTTAAGTCTGATTGGAATGATTCTTATTCAAAGAGGCAGAAGCGGAGGTCTGATTGAAGCCTTAGGAGGAGTTGAGTCTATTTTCGGTACTAAGACCAGTTCGTTTTTAGTAAAGACAACGGTAATTCTAGCCATTAGTTTTTTTCTTACTTCTATATCTTTAGCTTATCTCTCTAAAGAGAAGGGTAAGTCTTTAATGGATAAATATGAGACTATAAACATTGAGAGTAAAGATATTATTCAAGAACCAACTACCCCCCAGGAAGAGATACCAGCCCAGGAATCCCCACTCCTAGAGGATGAAAAAGAGTAGTTTATTTTTAATTACAATAATCAGTAGCTTGACTTTGACTTCTTTAGTTGAGGCCAAGGACCTTTTTGAAAATCTTTATAAAGATTATCAAATAAGTTGCGGGAAAGCCGGAGGGGAATTAATTCTTCCGGCTATTTCTGATCCCAAGTCATTCAATCCGATAGTTGCCCAGGAGACCTCAACTACCCAGATTACCAGCTATATTTTTGAAGGCCTAACCCGTACTCATCCGGTAACCTTAGAAGTTATGCCCAATTTGGCCAAAAGGTGGGAGACTTCTGATGGTAAGGAGTGGATTTTTCACTTACGCAAGGGTGTTTTTTGGAATGATGGAGAGGAGCTTACTGCTAAAGATGTGGTTTTTACCTTTGAGAATTTAATTTACAACCCCAATATTCCTACCAGCAGTAGAGATATTTTTACTATTGACGGAGAAAAGATAGTAGTTGAGGAAATTGACAGCCATACCGTAAAGTTCACTCTTCCCTTTACCTTTGCTCCTTTTCTTCGAGCTCTTTCCCATGATATTCTCCCCCAGCATAAATATGCTAGTTTAGTTGAGGGGGGTAAATTTTCTTTTGCTTTGGGTCTTGATTCAAAACCTCAAGATATTGTTGGAAGTGGATCGTTTAGACTCAAAAGTTACCTTCCTGGTGAACGGGTAGTTTTAGAAAAAAATCCTTTTTACTGGAAGAAAGATACCTGCAGCAGGAGTCTGCCATATTTGGAAGCGATAATTTTTAAAGTAGTACCTAATCCTGATACCGCGCTTTTAAAATTTTTAGAGAAAGAAGTCGACTACTACTCTGTAAGACCTCAAGATTTAGGCATTTTAGGTCCGGACCAAGATAAGGATAATTTTTCAATTTATAATGCTGGTCCCTCTCTGGGTTCAAACTTTGTAGTTTTTAACCAAAACGCAGGCACCAACCCTCACACCAACAAACCGTTTATAGAACCTTATAAGTTAGCCTGGTTTGCCAATAAGAATTTCCGAAAAGCCATAGCTTATGCTATAAACCGGGAGAAAATCATCGATATTCTAATGAATGGGTTGGGAATACCGCAGTATTCACCGGTGAGTCCGGCAAATACCTATTATTATAACGATAAAGTTAAGAAGCACTCTTATAACCCTAGCCAAGCAAAACGTCTTTTATCCGAAATAGGTTTTATTGATCGAGACGGGAATGGAGTCCTGGAAGATGAAGCGGGTAAAGCCTTAGAGATCATCTTTTTTACTAATGCCAATGATACCCAACGGGTTCAAATTGCCACCCTGGTAAAGAAGGATTTAGAGACGATCGGAATGAAAATACACTTTCTTCCTCTTGATTTTAATAATTTGGTCAGTAAATTGACAGCTACCCTTGATTGGGAGATGATTTTAATCGGGCTTACCGGTGGGATTGAGCCTTATTTTGGCAAGAATGTC
>CAYVYJ010000023.1:0-7559 GCA_964455085.1 uncultured Planctomycetia bacterium | reverse complement strand
ATGAATTTGGCGGCCTGAGTATAAACTAAACCTAAAGCAACAATTGTGCTGGTTATCGGGGGAATGAAAAGTCCCTTTAGCCTAAACTTTAGGTCTGCCCTTTTAAAGATAAAAGAACTGCCGATTGACCAGAGAATAATATTAAAACCCAAAAGATAAAGGAAGACAAAAACCAAAAAATTCTCCCTTAGGCCAGGAGGAAAAAGAAAAAATGCTATGGTTATTGGTAAATATCCGGAATTTTGAAAACTGACTAGGCTGATAAATTGGCTTCTCAAGGCTAGCTTTCGCTTAAAGCTAGCCAGAAAACCCAGGCTGTAACCTAAGAGAAAGATAGAGAGACTGAGAACAATAAAAATAGTTAAAGAGTGTGCTAATACTATTTGAGCATTCTCGATAAGATTAGAGAATATTAAGCAAGGAACGGTATAATTTATTACCAGAAAGGTCAAAAAACGCAGACCCTCTTCTTTGATCAGGTTTCGCCGATAAAGGAAAAATCCCAATAAAGAAATTAGAAAAAGTTTCATAACAGCTACAAATACTGCACCCATAGATAGGATTATAACACACGATAATTGGTTGACAAAGGTAATAAAATTCGTTATAAATTTATATACTTCTGTTGGGGACCGAACTTCAGTAAGAATATAACGCGCGGGTGGCGGCAACAACTATTGCCAAGCAATCGATTAGGCATAAAGATTCATAAGTTGTTCCCGCATTCCCTGAAAGAGAAAGTAAAACTTGATACAAGGTACGAAACTTTATAGGAAAAATAGACGTTAAGCGCGGGTGGCGGAATTGGCAGACGCGCTAGATTCAGGTTCTAGTGGGTAACACCGTGGGGGTTCAACTCCCCCCTCGCGCATTGTTTTTTCCCGGATAAAGACTTCTCACCCCCTAGGGCGGGGTTCGAAGTCCTGGAAATTTACCTTGTAAATTTCTCGGAGAGGTGGCAGAGTCAGGTTGAATGCGTCCGATTCGAAATCGGATGTCTGCCTAATAAGCGGATCGGGAGTTCGAATCTCCCCCTCTCCGTTTGACTTTTTATGAAACAAGACAAAAGGATCCTGAGAGGCAACGCCTCGAAGGATCTTACCCCCTGCAAGCGAAGGAAAAAATCCTCTCTACACCCTCAAAGCTCTAATTTTAATTGAGATAATCATCAACGTCTAAAGGAAGATGCAGGGCTTCTTTAATATGTCTTATCCTCTGGGCCGGATAGGGGTGGGTCCGGAAATAAGTTAAAGGGCGGATGGTTTTCTTGCCCTCTTGATAGAGCTTCTCTAAAACCTCGATGCCGGCAGTGGGCTTAACTCCGATGAGTTTACAATATTTAACCGCTAATTCGTCGGAATTGTGTTCATCTTGGCGTGAATAGCCCATTAAAATCTGAGCCAGGGCAAAAGAAAGACCATTGTTAAATTCTGGAGAAGTTTTCGCCGCAGCCGAAGCAATGGCTAAAAGATTATAACCCATAGCAGCCTGAAGCCTTTTCATATGATGGCGGCTCACGATATGGCTTATTTCATGAGCCAGAATAAAGCTTATTTGATCATCGTCGTCTAAGATGTCCAGCAAACCTTTAAATATATAGACATAGCCGCCGGGGAGGCTAAAAGCATTTACCTGAGACTTACCTTCCTGATCTTTATCAATTACATAAAAGTAATAATTTAACTCTTTGCGGTCTACCACGGTTAATATTTCTTTAGCTAACCGATTAACTCTCTCAATATCATAGGGATTGTTGGAGATCTCAAACTCTTTAGCAATCTTCCTAGCAATATTCCGACCCATAACAACTTCTCTTTCTGTAGAATAAAAATAAATATCCTGCTTGCGGGTACCAACATTATATTCTGTAGTGACACATCCACTTAATAAAAGGATAAAGGATAAAGGGAGAAGGAGAAAATGGTTCATTTATTTAGGAAGTCGGATTTGGTAAAAAGGGAAATAAGCGGACACTGGTAACGGGCTAAAGCTTCTTTTGCACCTTCTTCTCTATCAACGACCGCTAATGCCGCTGTAACTTTTATTCCGGCATGCTTCAAAACCTTAATTGCTTTAATCAAAGAAGAACCGCTAGTAGCTACATCATCAACAATAACTACCTTCTCTCCGGCAGTAAGAATCTGGCCTTCGATTAATTTCTGCCGCCCGTGCTTCTTGGGAGACTTCCGGATTAAGAACCCTTTGAGTCTCCGGTTATGTTTATGGGCTAAGAAACAAACCCCGCTAACAATCGGATCGGCACCCAAGGTCGGACCACCGATAGCATTTATCTTCTTATCTTTAAGTAAGGCAAAGACCAGATGGGAAATCAAATAGAGACCTTTGGGACTTAAGCTTACCTTCCTTACATCAATATAGAAATTACTGATTCTACCTGAAGAAAGTTTAATTCTTTTTTTCAGAAAAGCTTTTTTCTTAAGTAGCTTGAGTAATTCTTTTCTTTTGTTCATAATTAATTCAGCTTCGTCTCATTAAATTATACTTGAAAAATAAAGTTCTTGCAATGATTCCTTTTTTTATATATAATTTTTTGACCGATTAGTTTCCATGTCAATATCTAAAAATCTTCCTTATATATCTATGCACAAAGATAAGCTGATCACTCCCCTTAAAATAATCTTGGTCCTTGTCTCAGTTTACTTATTCTTGGTTAGCATTGGTCTTATGGGAGTCGCCTTCAAGGGTTTCGGCAAGGGCTTTGCCGAAGGTTTAATTAATACCACCTCTAACCCTTTTGTCGGCCTATTCATAGGAATCCTGGCAACAAGCCTTGTGCAAAGTTCTTCCACTACCACCTCTATCGTAGTTGGCATAGTTGGTTCGGGAGCAATGACTATGACCAACGCAATCCCGATAATTATGGGAGCTAACATAGGTACCACAGTTACCAACACTCTGGTCTCAATAGGGCATATTGGCAGGCGTGAAGAATTCAAGCGAGCAATAACCGGGGGCACGGTACACGACTTTTTCAATATTATGTGCGTAGCTATAATGTTTCCGCTTGAATTATCTTTTGGCCTTCTAAGTAAAACCGCCAGTTGGATGAGCAACATATTTATCCATGTCGGAGGAATAAAATTTACCAGTCCGATAAAACTTGCCACAAAACCAACAATACATTTTCTCAAACAATTGGTTATAAAATTAGGTGCTTTAGATAATCTAATCTATATTGTGTTATTAGCTATCTCTACAGTACTCTTATTCTCTTCGTTATATTTCATCGTTAAACTAATGCGCTCTCTGGTAGTAAAAAGAGCCGAAATCGTCTTAAATAATATTATCGGTAAACACGGCCTAACAGCAATTTTGGTTTCAGTTATTTTTACAACCATTGTTCAAAGCAGTTCTATAACTATCGCTCTAATGATTCCGCTTATTGCTGCCGGGATATTAACTGTAGAAACAATGTTTCCTCTTATAATGGGCGCCAACATTGGAACAACCACTACTGCCATCTTAGCATCATTTGCAACCGGTAATATAGCGGCAATTACGGTAGCCTTTGTGCATTTGCTATTCAATCTAATCGGGGTTTGTTTAATCTACCCGATAAAAACTTTACGAAGAATTCCTACCATACTGGCAAGAAAATTAGGCCAAATTGCATTTAAAAAACGTCGCTATATCTTTGTATATGTACTGACTTTATTTTTTATTATTCCCGGGTTGTTGATTTTTATTTCTAAAATATTGAAGTAAAGGAGGTAGGTTATGTTTAAAAATTTATTGCACTTCTGGAAAGGAAAAGATTTCTTAAACCAGGTATTGGAAGAATTTAAAAATATGCTAGATGATACTCAGCTAATGTTTGATTCTGTCTGCCGAAAATTAATCGACGACCAAGAAGAGCCAGGGTTAAACAGCAAGGTCTACGGCATAGACAAACAAGTAAATGATTTGCAAAGAGATATCCGAAAACGGGTGGTTGAACACCTCTCGCTTCAACCCTCAGTAGATGTACCAACCTGCCTGCTGCTGATGAGCGTGGTAAAAGATGCTGAAAGATTGGGAGATTATGCCAAAAACCTCTACGAAGTGAGTACTTTAACCGATCAACCCTTGAATAAAGAAGAATATCAACGGCTCTTTAATAATATTGAGAGAGAAATCTCTGAGCTTTTTAAGGGAACCAAAAAAGCCTTCATCGAATCTGATGAAGCCAAGGCAGCTAAATCCTGGGAATATAAGACTAAAATTGCCAAACGCTGCGATCAGATTATTGAAAAATTAGCTAAAAGCAACCTACCGGTAAATGACGCGGTCTGTTTTACCCTCATGGCCCGATACTTTAAACGCATTACTGCCCACCTGACTAATATTGCAACCTCGGTAATACTGCCCTTAACAGATTTGGACTACTTTGACGAGAAAAGGATCGGAACTTGAGTTTGCAGCCGATAAGTAGTAATTAATAACCGGGGCGGGGAGAGAAAAGTAACTCCTTATCAAAAATATTGTCTAAGCCTAAAAGACAAGCCGGATCAAGATACTTCTTTACTGCAGCCATTTCTTTAATTTCGCTTTCTTTGTACATGATTCGTAAGTAAGGTTTTTTTATCTTACCAATACCATGCTCAGCCGAAACTGTTCCGCCTAAAGAAACTGCTTCCTGACAAATCCTCTTAAGGTAATCTCTGGCTTTCACCCCCTCCTGATCGTTGGAAGGTAGGAAATTAAAGTGAAGATGGGATTCTCCGATATGGCCAAAATTTGCATATTTGATCTTGGCTTCACTGGCAATTCTTTTATAAAAAGCATACATCTGATGAAATTTGTCATCCGGCACGGCAATGTCACTGGCTGTCTTAACTTGTTTCTTCTCCCGTAAAAACTCATTAATTAACTGGGGTAATTTATGCCGGAATTTGAATATCTTCTCTCTCTCTTTAGCAGTATCAGCCAGAATACTCTGATCTGCTGAAGCTCCGTTCTCCTCGATTAAATTCTGCCACTTAAGGAGAAGAGAATCAAAACTATCCTCATCTTCTACTTCCTGTTCAAAGTAGACCGCTGCTGCAGCAGGTGGTATAAAACTATACTCATCTCTTAACAATTCTAAAGAACTTTGATCAAAGAATTCTAAAGAAACCGGCTTGAATACTTCCTTTCTTTTTAAGGTTTTAATTTCAGCGATA
Organism: uncultured Planctomycetia bacterium; assembly: GCA_964455085.1. Taxonomy (GTDB): domain Bacteria; phylum Omnitrophota; class Gorgyraeia; order Duberdicusellales; family 4484-171; genus Susulua. Next base: position 2,397 of record CAYVYJ010000023.1, on the reverse strand, counting down.
AAGGCAAGAGCGTTTTCTTCTTTGGGGAAGAAGGCTAAACCATCGAAGACGCTAAAAGGAATCTTCTGCAAGCTAAGCAAACAGGTAGTTATAACTCCTAAGGTTCCTTCACTGCCAATAAATAAATCGATTAAATCCATATTATCCCTGATGAAGTAACCGGCTTGAGATTTAACTTCAGGCAGTTGGTAAGAAGGCAACGGGAATTTGAAGCTCCTCTTCCCGTATTTAAAGTCAAAACGCCTTACTTTAGAAATAATCTCCCCCCTGTTTAAGTTAATGGTTGCCCCATCAGTCAGAATAACCTCCAGGCCCTTCACGTACTTTCTGATTGAACCATAACCAAAACCTCTTACCCCAGAAGCAGAAGTAGCGATTGCTCCACCCACAAAAGCTAAATTCTCAGTAGGAGCTGCCCGTAAGGTCAAATTGAACCTATTAATCTCTTTTTCCAAATCTTCTAAAGAAACACCTGCTTCTAAACGAACCGTTTGATTTTCTTTATCAATATCGACAATCTTATTTAAATTTTCTAAGGAAATAACTGCTCCTTCCAAAGGGACAGAGCCGCCGGTTGTACCAGTATGGCCAGAAGATAAGGTAAAAGGAGTTTTTTTATCACAGCACTCTCTTAGGCTATAAACAACCTCTTGGGCGTCTTTAGGTATGTAAAGCAGAGAAGCCTTGCCCTTAAGGTTAGAGGTGTCTTCTAAGTAATTAACGAAATCCTGACTCTTATTTTTTATAATCATTAGAGGCGGCAGTTAGAATTTAAAGTTAAAACTGCAAGCCAGGGTTTGGCCATCAAGAAATTGGCCTTCGAGGTTAAGCCAGGTTTTTTCAGTAAGGTCTAGATTAAGACCGCAAACAAGGCCTACTGATTCGGTTAAATCCGACATCCTTCGTTCTCTATCCTCTTCGATCCAATGAATATAATCAACTCTGGAGAGTTTAACTCCTAAATAAGGAGTAAACCCGGTTAAAAATTTTGTTCTTCTCTGATCCAAACCCGATGTTTCTGGGGGGGTAAATTTAAAAAAATCATAAGAAGCCAATAAAGATACCTGCCAATCATCTAAGACGGCTTTGTGTTTTATGTCCCCTAAATTAACGCTCCTGGGGTGAATGCTTATGTGCTGAAACCCAAAAACCATTTTTATCTTCTCCCAATCGCAGAATCTTATCCGGAATCCATAACCTCCGGCAAAAGAAGAGGTGTAGTCGATCTCATCACCACCTAAAGGATGTTGCTTTAGATTACCAGCTCCACCCTTTAAATCTAAAGATAGCCAATCCCAAATTCCGTAAGAGAATTGGAAGAAATGCTGAGTTGACCTCAGCTTACCAAAATCAGCCTCTAAATTCCGTTTAAAAATACTGTGAGTTTCAAAACCATAGAAAAACTCGCCCCCACGGGGGAGTTTTGTTCCATAGCAAGGAGCAGCGAAAGCGGCCAAGTGAAAACAAAAAAACAGAATCAAGATTAAAAAAAAATTTTTCATTATTCTTATTGAAAAATAATATCAAGGAGGCCTTTCTAAGGTTCGTAAACACAAGCTGCAGTGTAACTGGGGTCAATTTGACTGGCATTAATAGTGTAGGTACAGGTGCCGTCGGGCAATAACATCGAAGCCCGGCCTCGAAAATCAGTACCCGTAACCTGATCAATCTCATAAGTCCAGCCATCATCCGGCAGATCAATATTCAAAGCAGTGTTACAGGCAGCATAACCCGAACAGCCCAGATAACCTTTCTCCCTTAACTTATACATATTTTCTGCAGCCTGGATTAATCGAAGCTGAGCAACTGTCCCTCGCCCCTTGGCCGAATCCACAGCTTTCCGATAGAAAGGTGTTCCCAAGCCAGCAATAATCGCCACAACTATTAATACGATTATCAACTCCATAAGACTTAAAGATTTTCTCATAGCTTTAGTCCCGGATAAACTTTTTTAGGAAACCTTTTTCTTGTTCTTAAATCTATCCTTTTGTTTACTAAGTTTTTTATACCATACTCTCGGTGTTTGTGTCAAACCTTTTATAAAACTATTCTCAAGCTACCTGCTTGTTGAAATAGAATCGCAGAGGATTATTGCCAAGAGTGGGATAAGGGATAAAAATATACGGTCTGATTGCTTCCGGCATCGATGGTAGTCACCTGAGGGTTAGTGTTAGGATCAGTGGCAGAGGTCGGATCTAATCTTAAAGCAAGATTAGTTACTACCACTCCTCCATCAGCAACATTACGGGAAATCGAAAAGCCAAGATCAACAAAACGCTGGCTAAGCACTACCCAGCTACCGGAATTAATCCGAAATCTAATGCTATTGGGATTACCTCCAACGCCAAATTCATAAGTCACTATTCTATCATCAGCGTAATCACTGGGGGTATTGAG
>CAYVYJ010000022.1:0-9004 GCA_964455085.1 uncultured Planctomycetia bacterium | reverse complement strand
AATTGTCTGGCGTCTCTAGCGGAATAGAGCTAGAAACAACCAAAGCTCCTTTTCTGGCAACCTGCTCTCGCGTATATATAGTTAAGGATGTTCTTTTAACGCTATCGACATCCTTCTGAACTACAGGGCTGGAAACCTCTTTTACTGTACCGTCAGGCTCAATAATGCCTTTTAGCGCCAATGACGCAAACAGTTTTCTATCTGCATTGTTATTGAGATCCGGCGTTGGCACTTTACTAAGCCCTTCTCTGTTTAATAAATCTTTCACATACAACCTCTCAACATCTACGAAGTCTCCTACTTGTTCGTATTCTCCACCGCTATGCTTTGCTCCCAACACATGAAGTATTTCATGGAATTTTACTATATTTTTAGACACTCGGCTTAGATCGCTATTGATAAACATCGTTCCTGAAGAAGGATGATAAAAAGCTATATCCTTTCTAGACTCTTCTCCAGTTATCCTCTCTCTTGCCCTTTTGATCTCCTCGCTACTCTTATGTTTAATTTTTGCTACGACAGTCTTAAAATGCTCCTTAATTACTGTCGCTTCCTCCTTCTTTGTAAAAACTTCATTCTTTAAAAACTGGTAAATAGCTTCATCTTCCTGGCTTAAGTCTTTTCTGACAGTTAGCAACTCTCTTAAGCGTCCAAGAATTCCCTGAGTAATCCCCGAGCTGGCAGTTTTTCTGTCCACCGCAGGGGTAGTAACAGGTGAATTGGCTTGTTTTATAGAAGTAGAAGCGTCTCTTTTCTCTGAATCAATCACTGATTTTATGTCTATTCCCAGCTCCTGAGCGGCCTCTGCGGCTTGGTCTAACCGTTCCTTAGCCGAAGCAAGGTTTTTGGGATCATCAGTACGCTCTACTACTCTAGCTTTTTGGGCCAAATCCTTAAACTTCCCATAAGCGGTACGTAATTCTTCTTCTGCAACCTTGCGCTCATTTCTCTCAACCGCTGAGCTGGCTGCACTGGAGAAGGTTCTGGCTGGCGAAGAAGATTTAGCAATTACAGGGAGTTTCTTTGGTGGTAACTTACCTAAAATATCCGGTCCTTCTTGTTTTGCTACCACTGGTAACTCTACTCTAAGTTCGCCAACACCTTCTTTAGCTACGGTAAGCTCTGTAGCTAAAACCATATTTTCTTCGATTTTAGTATCCGGGAAAAGTGTTCCGGCATGGCCCTCTCCGTTATCAGGAGTAGAAAGTCCATGAGCAGGATGAATATTAACAATATAGCCATTCTCATCTGTTATCCCGGCTTGTTTTAAAATCTTCTCTGCGGCATTGCGTCTATCGCTATCGATATTTCCTATTTTAGTCGCCTCAGCCATTGCCAAGAAAGCTTTCCTTGCAGCTTGATACATGTGTTCCTGCTCTTTTGTCTTACGCCCGACAGCATAAGGTAATGAAACGTCTGAAGCTATTCCATCGGTAACGCCACCATCTAAAGTTAAAATATCTCCTGCTTCTAGCTTTCTTTCAGAAACGGTATTAATTAGGAGTCGCCCCTGTTCATCTGTCGGTAAACTGCGTCCGGCAATTCTAACACCATTTGCCTCTGTTACCTCACCTGCTTCATCTCTCTCATAAACTGTTGTCGCAAAACCTCTACTTTGTGTTTCTTTCTTTAACATATCATCGATATCTGTTCCGCTAATTCCTAATTGTACATTTTCCACGACACTATTTACAACCTTCTGCCGTCTTAAAGTATTTACTCTTATTTGTTCAACCTCATCAGGAGTATTAGGATTAATTTTAAGTTTGGAAAATACGGAAGAATCACTTTCCTGACTGATTTTGGCATATCTGTCGTATAGCCGTCTGACAATCTTCTTATTTAATCTCGGTGTATTCCGGCGAATCTTTTTATATGATGCTAAGTCAGGTTGATCCATTATTTCGAGAATATTTTCCCAAGCTTCATTATCTCTTATTCCTTGATCATTACGCACTAAATCTAATAGGTAACGCTCTCCTAAATATTGAGCAAGAACTTCGTTCTTAAAATGGTCGGTAATTCCAGCCCGATACAAAAGAATATGCTGCAATTCGTGAGGAGCATCAAAATGTAGCGAATATGTCTCATCTATATCTCCCCTGTTATTTATTAAGCTTGCAGCAATTTCTATATGCCCTGCTGCCATATCATTTTGCAGTCTTCCCATATCCCATTGGTCCATATCTTCAGGTAAAACTACTGCTACGCTAACATCATCTCCCTCCCAGGCTCCGTTTAGCTTTCCTTCCTGTCTTACTTCCTGCAAGCGCCCCAATAAACCGACTCTTTTATCTCTAGCTGTTAAAGCTTTTTGGGTCAATGGTTCATCAATCACTTGGCCGATAATGCCAGCAACCTTATGTTGTAATCCTCTTACCAAGCTCTTTACCGCCTCTTGGTTATCATCATAACCGGCAACAACTCTATTTTGTAATTGGCTATAAAGACGCTCTAAATGATAAACTGTATCAATGCGTAAATTGCGGATTGATTCTCTTAAATTGCCAACTGCCTCTTTAGTTAAGGAGCTGTTTTCGCTCTGATTAAGGCTTGAAGCTAGCTGTGCCTGTAAACTAGCCATAGTCAAGTTATGGTGACTGTTAAAATAACCAATCAAACCGCCCTCGGAACCTTGATGTTTATGGCCTGCTCCAGCTTCACCGAGCAAAATTTTGGCCCGTAATATATTTAATTCTACTTGCTCAGGACTCATGTCTTTTCCGGTAACATCATCAGCTTTATCAATAGCATAGAAAGCTCCCTCTGTCTGTTGTTTAGCCGCCATTCTTACCATTTTTTCTACCTGATCCTGCTCTGCTTGGCCAAAATCAGGATTTAAGGCTAATATCTGAGCCTGTTGATTTATACCGCTGATGTTGCTGAAAGCCTTAGTCTGGGACTTTGCACCCTTGATTATGGTCTGAGTTGGTGTTACTTCGGCTATAGTCTTACCGCGCCAACCAGCCTTATGTAAACTAATTTTATATTGACCATCAGCGCCTCCGGCATATAAGTAAGTCGACTGTTTTCGAGATACAGAACTGACATCATCGCGGCCTAAAATTAATGGGGCGTATGCAACTCGGCTGTTAATACCTTCATCGCTATTAACAGCTTCGAAAGCCTGAGCTGATAACTCACTTTGGGGAGTTATTAACGGTGTGTTTAAAGCCCAGGTATCTCTGAGCCTAAACGCGAGCTTTTCCTCTGTTTGGGAAACAGTATCTCGGTAAGTAACTTTAACCTTGTTGCCTAGCAAGTTCTTTTTTGCCCTCAGGTTTATATTTTGACTAGGTATAGAAACCCATGCATTTTCTTCATCGTCATCTAAAGTAATGCTTAACCCGTCAACAAGAAGTTTTAAGTCTTTATTCTGTTGTACAATCTGAATTTCTTCCAAATGCGGGTGTTTTCTATCACGTCCCAGTAATCTCCTCAACCACCTTCCAGTTGCTGGCTCTCTTAAATCAGCTACCTTAACTTTAGAACTCCCCCTTCGCAAATCATGGGTAGTTTTTTCGGTATCTAACTGAACATGGGCGTCTTGGCGCGAACCAGAAACATCTTTCGGCAACCAATCTGACTTTATATCACGCTCTATTCCTCTAACCATAGTTACCGGATCAATTGCCATTAAGAATTCACTTGACCCAGCCTGGCCCTTAAAATTGATTACTCTTTCCTGGCCAAGTCTATTTTTTAAGGTTTCTGATTCTTCCCGCAATTGGCTAACAGTAACTGTTCTGAATTTTCCCTCTTGGGTCGCATCCGGCAAATCAATTGTTAATTCTTTTCCCCTTAAGCGCCGCAGAGAACCTGTTAAACCCTTTCCCCTAGCTATCTGTTGCACTATACCATAAGGCTCTAAAACCCTATCAGACACAGTAGCAAGTGCTCTTTCGGCATGCTCGGCCAATATCTTATCCGGCGTTGTTCTTCTAAAATTAGAGTGAATAATAGACCAAGCTTGGTCAGATTCGCGCAATTCAGTCTTTAAATCCACAAGATTTGATTTATCTTTTCCGCTCAGCTTCCAAGTATCAATAATGTAGTCAATTAATTTATAGGGACTCTCGGAAACAGCTGTTGAAATATCATTAAAGGCATTAACCTTACTTAATTGGGCCTGGTTTGTAGCAAAAATACCTTTTTTGCCGATTAGACCATTTAAGGCCTTGTTATCTAATGGTCCGGTTGATTTCCCATCTGTATATACAATCTCGGTTATAAGGTTTTCGCTCCGGGGCCGGTAAACTCCTTGCCGGATATCCCGCTCAGGAGTTGCTTCATCAGTCATAACTGTATATTTAAATTGTTTACTGTTAGGTTCTTTGCCTTCTGAAGGGAAAGCCTCCCGTAAAGCAGCCAAATCCAACCCTGCATTCTGGCCCCGGGAAACTAATAGAACAGCGTCGCCATCTCCTCTGGCGAATTCTTTAATTCTCTCTTGGGCCTGATGAGAGTTTCCTAAATCTCTTCCTGAATTCTTCACTATCTTTGCATCTATGACTTTGTATTCTAATATCCGGCCAAGATGCGGTTCAAAAGAGAATATTGTTCCCTTTCCTAGCCCTCTTGCCGCTGCCTCTAAATTACCAAGGTGATTCCCTCTCTTAGGAGATGCACTAATAAACCCGGAACGGACAGACTGCTGCCCGGAAGTTTTCGCCTGATTCACTCTATCAACTATAATATCAGCCTCAGTCTTGGCTGCTATCTGTCTACCATCCCTTTCTATAGTTCCGTAAGCCACGCGCTTTTCGAGATCCTTGCTTAAAGGAGTATTATCGCCAAATACCTTAAGCCCAATCGCACTTCCCAAATAATCCAATTCTACATCAGGAAGATAGAGACTGAACCCTAAAACAGAGCCGTCTTTTCCATATACAGCATCCCTTAATAAATCAACTCCGGTTATAGCCCTATCGCCGCTAATACCAGCAGGAATAACACTACCCTTAGCGTCTCGTATCTTCCCAAAGGCCCGTATCTGACCTCGCTCTGAAGCTACAAGATTGACTACAGTTTCTAAATCATTTTGCGATATAGTCGGTGAGCCAACGCCGCGATAATCCAATTCGTAAGCTCTTTCTCCGCCTTCATTAGGATCTATGGGTTTAAATTGACTATTTTTTACAAGTGGATGTATTGCTCTAGCAGCGGCGATAAATAAAGCTACATCCCTTTCGGCTTCAGCTCTTGCTATCGGATCTTTAACCCCCTGCAAACCAAGTTCTTTTTTCACTTTAGCTTTTTCAGTAGAATTTTTAGCTTCGGCCAAGGAAAGCTCTTTTCCTGAATTAGCTTTATTTATAAACTGTTTGTTCCCCTTTAAAACAGCGCTTATTGCCTCAGGGGTAGGATTCGCGCCTATGTCTAAACCTAAAAACTCTCTACCAAAGCTTGCTACTGAATCAACGCTAATTTGAATTGATCTATGGTCATATTTTCCTTTATCAGTAGAAGGTTCTATGTAGCGTATCTTTCCTCCTTCGGTCCTTTTAACCACCTCATCCATTACCTCATTGGCTCTAACAACCAGCTTATCTATCCCCTGCCGCACTTCCTTTACACCTCCGGACGAAAGCGGTTTACCGCCTATAATGACATCAGGCATTTCGTCGCTAAGCGTTAGCGTTTTTAGTTTTTTCTTCGAAAATCCTTTTTTCGCTAATTCTGCTCTAGCATCGCCTTCTGTTATTATGTCTCTCTCTACCCCCCGTTCTGCTGCTGTTGATCGCATTTGACGTGCCAGCGACTCAGTCGAAGCGATAATACGAACCTGACCTTTTTCAAGCCCCATAGCTTCTGCCATGGCACCACCAAATATAACCTCAAGTTCTGTTTTACCTGCACCTCCCTGACCACGCACCAAAGCTACACCTGATTTATGAGCTAATTTATCCAAAGCCTCCTCTGTGTCTGTCCACATTTCTTGTCTAGCTTTTTGTATCGAAATCGAAGATTTAGAATCTGACTTATCATATAAAAAGCCTGAAATACCGTCAACAATAGAGGCAAACTTCCCTAGTTTCTGCCCAGCCTTGGTATCATTTACTGTCTGTTGCCGAGCTTGAGTATCGCCTGCCATATCTATTACTTCAGGCGAATGGTTAAATTCACCTGCTTCCTGAAGCTGATTAGCTTCCGCAGTTATTTTTTCATAGGCCGCTTTAGCTTTAGCACCTATACCGTTGTTGCCGGCTTCAGTTGTTTTCAGGGCTTCTGCTAGTTGACCAAGGTCTTGGAATCCTTCTTCCCACCCTTGAGCCTCAGCTTCCATTGCTCTGGCTTTATATAACTCAAGATTAATAAGCGTATTCTTATCCGCATCTGATAATTCCTTAGTAGCAATATGTATTTGTTTCCTGCTACGACCAATATGGCCTCGAGTGCCGTTTCCATCAAATGATTCTGCTTCAGAATGTTCTACTATTGTAAAGTTATCTTTAGTCTTACCGGATACTGTAGCAGAACCATTTTTAATACCTCTTTCAACCCCTTCATTTACTTTTGCATGCGGCTTAGCACCAGTATTGTTAAAAGCAAAATCAGCAGTGTTGGTTGGTTGGGTGGACTGATTTCCACTACTAGATTCAGCAGCCCTTTGCAGTTCTAAAGCTTTCTCAGCAGCAGCTAATGTTATCGCAGCAACAGCTTTTTCTGCATTTGCCTTTACTTGATTCTGAATCTTCTGGCTAGGAACTGTCTTTATCAGGCTCAGCTTCGCATCTTTAGCAGCTGTCTTAACGCCGGCCAATAAAGGTGCGGATTTCTCCCCGGTTTGAGACCTAGAATGTGCTTCTTTCGCAAATTCTTTACCAATTATATATGGTGTTTTTGCTGTTGATTTTCCTAGGCTAATAGCAACATGAGTAGGAAATAATGCTATGCTTGTTCCTTTTTGATATCCGGCTATTGTTTGAGTAAATGCTCTTACTAAACCTTTTTTCGGTCTTACAATTGCCATAACATCTTTCACTTTCAAGCCAGCACCTTCTCTTAATCCACCACCACCAATCATCAGCATCTGAGCAACTGCATAAGTCCAAGACTCATACTGCCTGTTTCCCCGGCGTACGATTGTATTTCCTTCTGGATCTATATAGTTACGAGCTGCCTCTGGCAAGAGACTTGTGATTTTTCCGAATGTATAACCCTGATGAAAATCTCCCTTAATCTTGTTACCGGTAACTAAAGTATTTAACAGAGCATCTGGTATAGAAGTAACATAACTGAACATACCGGCAGCACCTTTTATGCTGCCTTGGGTAATGCCTTTAGCAAGTGCTACTATAGGGTTATCGTCATTTACCCTATGCTCATAATCGATCTTAAAAATATCTTTCACTACATGATGCGGAAAGCCTGCAAAACCAGGAATAGTTCTAGCCATTTGTGCAGCAATGGCTAGAGGAGCAATACCTGTTCCCTCAGCCTTCTCCACTAATGTTCCCATTACGTTGTCAAAAGAAGCATTTAAGCCGGCAGTAATCATCTCATAGGCCTCTGCGCTCTCTTTATTATTAAAATTATAGTGGACCGCGGCCATAAGATTTCCGGCTAAAGAACGAGAAAAGTCTTTCCAGGCAAAAACAGGTGAACTTAATCCTCTTTCTGCGGGATCTTCTTTACCCATTCCTATCCGAGCGTATCGAGCTAATTCGTGATTAGGCGTTGTTGCTAAGTCTACTATTCCGGCCGCAGTAGCAGTTAATCCTACCACGACTGCTGATTGGGCTGCTTTTTTCCCGGTCCAAAAAGCTCCCCTTATAATTTCTTTCCCTAGCTGTGCTGTCCGAGCCTTTAACCCGGTAACGATTGCCTGTTTACCGGTCTGTAAAGCCACTGTTTCCCCTGAACCAACTCCTGACAATAAGAAAATCAAACTAGCTGTATCTATAAGGAATTCTGGATTATTTATCTTTTCCTTACCGCTTGCAAGATCATTCTTTCGCTGGAGATGCTTGTTGGCACGATGAAACCAATAACCAGAAAAATAATGTGGATCTCCTCCTGCGGCTCTGTTTATCAAATCGAAAGGAGTAGCAGCTCCTCCTACCGCTAAATCTACTGTTAACCCCAGGATAGTTCCTGACTGATATATGTTGCTTTTTGTTGTATCCCAAGCTCTTCCCAAGAATCCTTTTTGCTCTATTATCTTCCCACCTTCAACTAGAATCCCGCCTTTTACCGGCTGTTTTGTTCCTTTGGCGGCTTGACCATTGTTTAATACCACTATCCCCGCTGCAGTGGCTTTTAAACCTTCGGTAATTGCCTGGCCGGCTATACTCTCAATTGTAGAATTGGGATTAAGGAAATTCTCAAGCACACCATCTTGACTCACTCGATAGAGCAGCGCATCAGTTAAGGCAGTAAATCTATCCTTGCTTAAAAGGGCAAGGGTTAACACTTTGGAACGAAGATTTTCGTTTACAAAAGGATGTTGAGAAGAATCTTGAAAGTCAGCTTGGTTTTTATCAGTTTCACGGCTAAACAGATTACCCTTATAGAGAGAGAAAGAAAATATATTCCTATCATTATCAATGGTTTTTGCAAATGATCCTTCGGGAGTAATCCTTAATACGCCTTTCCGCATCCACAGCATTCTTTGTTTCGCAGACTTATCATCTACCCTGATAAGTGTCATTCTCTTCTCTGGAGTAGTGAGTTTATCAAAGAGTGCTTTCGGGTATATTGTTACTGCGACTTCTGATGTACCTTGGGCTATTGCTTTTAATTCAGTTATCTTTCCTCCGGGGCCCATGCGTCCTGTAGCATTAATTACGCCGTTGTAATCTGCATCAAGTTTGACCGATTTATCTTTATCATAGAATTCGCCCTTTTTCTTATTAATTACTTGCTCTCTTTTTACCGCTTGATCAGTCCCGGCAATCGGACTACCATCTCCTAGGATAACTTTACCAGCTTGCCTTGCTTGCCAAATACCATCAATGTTCTGGCCAGTAACAGTGGTGATATCGGAATTAGGATTAAGGTA
>CAYVYJ010000021.1:0-13209 GCA_964455085.1 uncultured Planctomycetia bacterium | reverse complement strand
CAAAAAGACAGTAGAGGCCTACTTAGCTGAAGTAAATAAACTTTATAGAAAGGGTCAGATATATAAAGCTAAGGAATCAGATATTCGTTTTGCCATGACTGGAGCCCAGCAGGAAAACTACCTCAAAGCAATCAGGCAGGTATTAGCCGAACGAAAAACTACCGTAATCACTCCGGCTGTACTCTTTGAAGCAGCCGACCTTGCAACGAAAAATGATAAATCAACCGCAAAGGCAAGAGTAGGTTTACAGCCAGGTACCATGAACCCTCTTCATTACGGTCATATCTCAGCTTCCCTGGCGGGAATAATTGCCAATGACTTAGATATGGTCTTACTTGCCAACGGCGGCACAGTACCCGATAAAGTATACGCTGCCGATGCCAGCATTAGAAATGAAATGGCTCGTGATGCAGCCGAAGAAGAAGGGTTGTCTGATTGGCTGCAAGTTACTCCGATAAGAGCTCAGATGGTAGATATGTTTGAAAGTCGAGGAGAAGACGTCTTAAGGCTTGCCGGAACCGAAGAAGCAGCCAAAAAGGCTGGCTACAAAGATGCCGAGAATATGAGAAGGTTCAATATGGATATGGCAGCTTTTATCTGGTTATTTCGTGCCAACCCTAACACCGAGTGGACTTACCTTGTCGGTTCCGATAAGGTTGCTGGCTATGGACGAAAAGGTGAAAAAGGTTTAATTGTTGAGACCTTAGGTAATTCCCTGGCTAATGTCCAGGTAGTTTACTTTGCCAGAGAAGGAGAGGATATTGATGTGGAAAAAGATATCAATCGCTGGGATTGGATGGCAAAGAAATGGGAAGCAGGATTTTTCAAACGCTCACCGCTATCTTCATTTGCCGCTCTCTCAGCTACTAAAGTAAGAATAGCCTTAGTTGAAGGCCATGATGAGATCGAAGGTGTACCGCTTACCGAATCCGTATCACCTAAGGTTTTAAAATACATAAGGAACAATGGAACCTTATTATTTTTATATGATTTAGAGATAGAAGAAAAAGAAACCATTGATAAGCTAATTGAAGCAGGAATCTACCAGAGAGCCTTAGATTTAGTGTATGCAGCTATGGATAGAATAAAGGCAGAGACTAGAGAGGACAATTTTGATAGAAATATACCCAAACAAGTCGCTAATAAATTATATGAAATCTGGCATAAAAAAGCAGCTAAGCTAGAAAGGGATATCGAAATACAAAATTACAATGCAGCAGTGATTCAATCACAGCAGTTTATTTTTGATTTAAACGGATTCCTTGATATTTTTGGTAAACCTATTCTTAAAAGCGAAGAATATGATATTGCCCGCGCGCTTGCCTATGAGATAAACAGGAGATTATCTAAAAGAGACGGTGTAATAAGATTTAGAAGAGAAAAAAGAGCCCATTTCCCAGAAGGCATATCTGATCCGGAAAATGACCGTTATAACCGCGTACTAGAAGGTGTGGTCCAAATATTAAACAGGAAAGATTACGGTGAGAATATCATTATCAACCAATGGGGCTATACAAGGGAACAGGAGGAGAGGATATTGGCTAGAGTTAGTGAACAATTTGCTAAAATATTCTTTTCTGAAATAGTAAAAGGAATAAAAAGAACCATTGCTTTAACCGGCCATTCAATTAAAGCCCCGCCAGAAGTAAAGAAAATACTAAAGAAACTAAGTTTAATCACAGATAACGAAATAGAAATAAGATCAGCAAGAAATTTATCAGATGAGTTCATAGGGCCTTTGGTCGACACAGAGCAAGGGTTTAGCATATTCTCTGGATTACAACAAAAACTTTTCCTCTTCTCAGCCGGCCCCGGCACAGGCAAAGGTAAGGTTTGGGAGGAATTTACCGAAAGTTACGGTGAATTAATTAAAAAACTTCTCCTTTATCACACCAGATCTCCCAGAATCAAGGAAGGAAAATCAGAAAAAGACGGCGTAGCTTATCACTTCCGTGATGAAGCAGGGTTGATAGCTTTAGGCTCTGAACCTAAAGGAACCGGCCAGATTTATCTTGCCTGGGTCAATAAACAGCTCCAAGGGTTAGCAAAGAAAGCATTTATTGAGACAGTCACAATTCCTGCCGGAGATTTAGCAGAAGATAAGAAAGGTATAATTCTTGAAGATGATGACATAATTGATGATGGTGTAAAACAAAAGATAGTAAGCCGCAAAATTAGCGGATTAAAAGAAGTATTTGATGGCAAGACACCTGTGGTTTTAGAAGGCGGTTATGGTTGGTTTATATCTTTGACTAAGGAAAATCCCGATATAATCGTTGCCTTTATCTCTCCTTTTACTGATTCTGATATCAATATACGAGCAGCCAATACTACCTGGATACAGAAAACTTTTGCTGATCCAGCTTCAATACGTCTGGCTTATGAAGAAATGAATTATCTTATCGGCGAGAATCAAGGCGAAACAGATATTGCCGAAGATATGATTTATCAGAAAGTAATCAAAGGCATGGTGGCTTGCCATGAGGAATCGACAAGCTCATCTTCTATAACAAAAATAAGAAAAATTGAAATATATCTTCCTAACCGTATCGTTGAAGAAACTTCTGAAGAATCAGGGGGCATATCATTCACTCAACCTTTACCTTATGGTTTTAAAGAAGAATTACAAGAAAAGCTTGGCGGTACGACGGATCTTAAGGAATGGTTTATTGCAGGGGAGCCAACCGGTATTCTAAAAATTACTCGGTTAACTGCTCCAGAGAGGTTGAAGGTAAAAATAATAAGGATAATTAAAAAATATTTTCCTGAATGTAAAGTAACCTATTCTAAACATAAAAGAAGGCTTACTGTGACAGAAAGGTCCTCTTCCCCCCTCAAAGTCCTCCCAACCGGCAAAAAGACAGTAGAGGCCTACTTAGCTGAAGTAAATAAACTTTATAGAAAGGGTAACGAAGTTTTATCAAGAGGTAATTCAGTTTTGTTTACCGAAGGCCATCGGATGATTTTCTTAGAGAATTCGGTTATTTTAGCAGTTGAACAAGGGCCTTATCTTGAAACAAAAGACAAAGATATTGTTAGGTTAATTGGTTCCAGTCCAATAGAGAATTATTTCGATATCCTTAAGGTAAAAACTGACACAAGAGTTTTTCTGCACGATAGTTTTTGGAGGGGATGTAAAGAAAAAGGTTTAGAGTTTTTCATTGAACCAAAAATCAAATTAGACCAGGCAGGAAAACTCATTCCGGTTTATGCTGTTTCAGCTATGAAATTAATTACCCAAGGAGATAAAATCAAGCATAAAATTAGTATTTTGCAAGGAAAAATAAAAGATTTATTAGGAAACAAAGTCACATTGAATCCTTATCATAGGCTGCATACCACAATATTTGTATTGTCTGAATTAAGAGATTATCCATTTAATCGGGAAGAAATTACTTCTATGGTAGACGATTTTGTTAGTAAAGCAACAACAATGGGGCAGGTCCAATTTAAGATATATTTTGAAGGAGTAGGGATGAGTCCGCGGGGCGGTATATACGTGCAGGGCTATCCTCAAGATTGGCTAATTAGCTATGAGATGAAGCGGTCCACTTATCATATTTCATTCGCTACAATTTTAGCGAAATTAACCCAAAACGAATTTGAGGTGTTGGTAACCTTAATAGATGAAAACTACAGAGAAGAATCTTTTGGTTGGTTAGATGTAGATGGAGTTATTATTGCTCATGTTCGCGATTCATTAGGGGAGAGCATGGAGCAGTTAACCAGCCATAAATTTAAACAGGGAAGCAGTTCTCTAAGGGCAGATAATATTAACGCAGTATTTGTAACGCCTGAAGTAACTACCTTATATAGGGCTGGTGGCTTAGGTGACGTTAGTTTATATTTGCCATCAGCACTTATCAAATTAGGAGTCGGTATGACCATCATTACTTTGCGGTATGATGAAATACCTACTGATAATTTATCGTTAGTTAGGACTATGCCGACAATAGATATGTTTGGTGAAAATATTGATATTAAGGTATGGCAAACAACTGTAGGGGGAGTTCGGGTTTATCTATTAGAAGATAACAGAAAATATACCCACAAATTATATCAAGGAAATGACCTTAGGCAATCAATAATTTTGTGCCAGGGTGCAATAAGCTTAATAGAAGTATTAGTTAACGAAGGAACCTTGAATAAGCCGGATATTTTTCATGCTAACGATTGGTCAGCAGCGTTAATCCCGATCTATTTAAGAACTAAATATCAGGATCATCCGTTATTTAAAAATGTTGCTTCAGTATTTACCATCCACAACTTATTTTATCAGGGTATTATGCATGACAGTAGATTCGATGAGCTGGGTATATCGGGTGATCACTGGTTTGGTTTGGTTTCTCCGCGGAATGCCGATGATTTTAACTTAATGAGGGGAGCTATCCTACATTCTGACAAAGTGAATACAGTTTCAAAGACCTACTCCCAGGAAATTCAGACTTCCCAGTACGGAGAAGGATTGGAGGTTGACTTAAAAAATAAGGGCAAGGATTTAATAGGAATCCTTAATGGAATTGACATAAGTATATCGGATATAGAGGGTGTTGAGGCAAGACTTGATAACAAAAGAAAGCTACAGAGTGAATTTGGTTTAAAAATAAGCGATAGAATTCCGCTGTTAGCTATGTCAACTTCAAGAATTACTTCCCAGAAAAACAATATAATGTCTTTGCAGGTGATTGAGCGATTATTGGTTGAGACTAACGGTAAAATTCAATTTGTTTTTACTGGGGAAGGGCACGCTAATGACGGATATTTCTATGAGGGGCAGTCTTACGCTAAAATATTAATGGCTGATTCACGTTGGCGAGGACTATTTTCGGCTCGTTTTATTAACGATTTTAATACATCAAAAATGATATTCAAAGGAGCTGATATATTTTTAATGCCTTCTCGATTTGAGCCTTGTGGTTTGGCCCAGCAGGCCGCCATGTCATTTGGCTGCATAGTTGTGGCTAGAAAGACTGGTGGTTTAGCCGATACAGTCTATGAATTCGACCCTTATACTAAACAAGGCAATGGATTTGTTTTTAATAGTGATGACCTGGATAAATTTCATTATGCGGTTCTTAGAGCTTTAAATATTTATCGTAACCAAGCATTATGGAAGAATGTCATTAGTAATGCCCAGTCAGAAGACAGAAGTTGGAAGGAGCCGGCAAAGGAATACTCAGTTTTCTATAAAGCAGCTATTACCAAAAGAAGACAATTAGTAGGTTCATCGCCGATGAACTCTAATTCTGTAGAAGGTGACATTGTAAATATTGTAGACGGTTTATCAGCCAAGAATAAACTTTTTTACATGATTTATAACCTACGTAAAGGAAGTGAGGTCCACATAATAACCGCTGGTGGCGGAGGGGATATTTTAGGCGGAATATTTTTGGCTGTTGAGTTGGAAAAAATTCTTAATGATATAGGGGAAAACGGCGTTAAGTTTATTGTTTTTACTACAAACCTAAAAAGTGGGGAAGAGAATCCTAAGGGTGGCCTTAATTCTATGAAGGCCATAAACATATTTGTTAGTTCAGGCATCAAGGCACCTATACAAAGAATGAAAAGTAGTAAATATTTTTATAAACTAGATAACCCGAGCACATTTGTTTATGCTAAATTCAATCACAATGTGATTCCTTATCCCATAAAAGAAGCAGATATATTAGAACAGGTAAGAGATGTATGGGAGTTTGATATTGCTATAACAGATATTAGTTTAAGTGGAAAAGATTTGGCTGATGATTACGTTAACCTTATGAAAGGGAAGTCGGTACTTGCTATGGGGTTAGATATGGGAGGCGATATCCAAGTAATTTTACCAAAGTTTAAAACAGCAAAGGAATCTAAGATTGTGCTTGATACTTTCAAGCTGGTGATATTACAATTATCCGAATACAGAATGGAACCGATTTATGAAAGGGTGGCTGAGATTTCAGAAAGAGTAGAATCTTTGGATGTCGTTACTATAGATACCATGCAAAGTCTTTTCGGAGGTTACTTGGCTGAAATGCTAGGCGACAGCAGAAATTCATCAAGTACGCTATCGACTCCGGACAATGTCGGTTATATAGTTGAGAAGTTTGTTGATTTTCCTCAAGTAAAGATAGGGAGATTAATCGTTAATGGCCAGGGTAGATATAGTTTTCAGAATGAAAGAAGGTTAGGTTTATTAAAAGGTTATTATCAAGATAGGTTAAAGCAAATAATTGGGTTTATTTCACACCATATAAACGGCCCGCCTCTTATAATCAATATTACGCTTATCCAGTCCCAGGTCAATAGACCGTCGCTTTGTTATGATAGCACAAACAATACACTATATAACCAGCCATTATTTCTCGCCGAAGTAATACCATTAGAATATGTTCATTTTATGATTTATTATTTGGTAGTTTTGTCAGTATATAAGGAGATGGATAGAACGCAAGTTGAGAAGTCCGGAGTTGAGTTTTTAGACAGGGATTTCCAATACAAGAACGTGATTTTTTCATTTCTGAAAAATAACGATTTTATAAAAATATCTTCTGGATTCTGTCTGGACTTATTATCGGTTGATTACAATAAAAAGTTAATCGCAGACATAAGAAAAGATTTGGATTTCTGGCTAAAGATATTTGATGGAGTTTCGGTTTATCCTTATGTGATTGAATTTCACCCTTCTTTTATATGTAACCAGGACTGCAGATATTGTTATAGCCACAATGTCAATTATAGCAGTCAACAGTCAATAGATAAGATTAAAATGAGGTCGATGCTTAAAGAAGTAGCTGATAATGGCACTAAAGTGTTGCTTATGTCTGGAGGTAAAGAAGCACTTTGTTGTAAGTACGCACTGGAATATTTACAATACGCAAAAAAATTAGGCATGCACACAGTCTTGCTAACTAACGGAGAAGCGATAACGGCAGAGGGTGTAAGTTTAATAATAAAATATGTAGATTATGTAAGGTTCAGCATAGATTCTTTTATCGAAAGGGAGTATTGCACAATTAGAGGTGTAACTCCGGAAAGATTCCGGAGAGTAGTTTATAATCTAAAAGTATTATTAAGCCAGCGTCTAATTGAGAAAAGCAATCTCAGAATAGGAATCTCTATGGTGGTGTTAAAAGAAAACTGGCAAAATATCGAACATTTTATCAAACGAGGATTAGCCATGGATGTTGATGAAATAGACGTAAAACTGGAATACGCAGGAAAAGAATTCTATTCGCAGAGAATGCTGCGGACCTTTCATTATTTTAGTTCCGTCTACAATACTACCGAGAAAATAAGATTTATTCAGGAGAAAGTAACTGATTATAAGTGTAATGCAGATATTTGTTGGGTATCTAATTATAAACCGACAATTGATCCTTTTGGTAATATTTTTCCTTGTTGTACATTAGCTCATCCTGGAGTAGCCAGGGAAAATGCTGCTTTAGCTAATTTAGTTGATGAAAACAGCTTTATCAATCCCTGGAGAGAATCAACCAGCAGAAGATTTGCTATTGATCCAGTAAGATGCGAATTCTGCCCCCACAATGATAGCGTTAAAAACAGAATACTGGATGATTTATTTTTGATGAGTTTTGATGTTAGTTCATCTCCTCTGGATGGCCAGAGACCAGAAGTGATATATCCAGATTTAGAAAATTTAGGAAAAAGGATAGTGGAGACAGTCTTACGGCTAAAGTATCTGGATAGGCCGGTAAATATACTTTTCCTTGGCCCCCCGGGAGTTTTAAAATCAACAATTATCGCTATTATAAAAGATATTTTAGAAAACTTAGGCTTTAGAGTAGGAATAGTTGATGAATCCAGGGTAGCGCCCTGGGAAGCGCTGACATTCAAGAGTTTTGATGAAAAACATAGCGATAAGGATATTGTAGTAGCTGAAATGGTGACTAAAGTTCCTGCGGATATCAGGAGAGGCTTTGGTTTGCCATCGGCCCCTGCTGATTTAGATCTATTCATCAAGCTGGAGGGTACTCTGTTCGTAAGGAGGGAAAGAATTACAAAGGGAAGCGGTGACTATAGCTATGCGCAGATGCGGGTAGCTCCCGAAGGGGAGGGGGGTTATAGTGATAGAAATCCAGATATAACTATAGATACTGATTTTATAACAGTTGAATTCATAACTAGTAACAAGCTAAAAAGCATATTGGAAGAAGTTTTAAAATCAACAATACAAGAATTTAAAAAGAGTAAACAGTCCAGCAGCCCTATAGATAAGTCGACCACCTCCGCCTCGCCGGTGGGAAAAAGTACTTCCAACAGCCCGGCAGACAACACCGAAATCAGCTTACCTAAGATTGATCCCACAACAACTAAGGCCTGGAAGAGATTGAAAGCACTGGCTGGGACTAGGAGAAAACTAAAACGGATTAATCGCCATTCAATCGGTTTTGAAGACATACTGGTTGATTTCTCCAAGAACTTGGTTAGTCGTACCATAATGGATGACCTTTTTAATTTAACTAGAGAAGTAGGTCTGAAACCGGCTATTGAAGCCATGTTTAAAGGATCTCTGATTAATGAAACCGAGAATCGTGCGGTTCTTCATACTGCTCTTAGAAATCAATCAAATGAACCGGTTTATTTCGATGGTAAGGATATAATGCCAGGGGTAAACCAGGTTTTGGCTAAGATGGATGACTTCTCAAATGAGGTTATTTCTGGCCAATGGCGTGGTTATACTAAAGAAGTTATCACTGATATCGTAAATATCGGTATTGGCGGTTCAGACTTAGGTCCGGTTATGATAACTGAAGCTTTGAAAGCCTATGCTGCCCGCAAGGATTTAAGAGTGCATTTTGTATCCAATGTAGACGGAACCCATATTGCTGAGACCTTAGAAAACCTTAATCCTGAGATCACACTATTTATTATTGCTTCTAAGACTTTTACCACCCAGGAGACTATGACTAATGCTAATACAGCCAAGCTATGGTTCCTACAGCAAGCAATAGATAAAGAACACATCAAGAAACATTTTGTGGCTCTCTCTACCAATGAAGCAGGAGTTAAGGCATTTGGCATCGACACCAGGAATATGTTTGAATTCTGGGATTGGGTTGGCGGACGCTACTCTTCCTGGTCAGCAATTGGCCTCTCGATTGCCTGCTATATCGGCTTTGATAATTTTAAAGAATTCCTTCTCGGCGGCCATCTTATGGATAAGCACTTTAGAAACACACCCTTTGACCAAAATATTCCGGTTATCTTAGCCCTCTTAGGTGTCTGGTATAACAACTTCTTAGGCGCCCAAACCCAGGCCATTTTACCTTATGATCAACACCTGCACCGTTTTCCCGCCTATTTTCAACAAGGTGATATGGAATCAAACGGAAAATATGTTGACCGAAACGGCAGAATAATCAGATATCAAACTGGACCGATTATTTGGGGAGAGGCCGGAACCAACGGCCAACATGCTTTTTATCAGTTAATCCATCAAGGCACAAAACTAATCCCGGCTGATTTCATTGCTTTTGCCCAAAGAAGCAGCCAGCAATTAGACAATAATCCAGAGATTAAAAAACGTTTAGACCAACATCATCAGATATTACTCTCTAACTTCTTTGCTCAGACCGAAGCCTTAATACAAGGTAAGGATATTGGGGAAGTCAGAAGAGACCTAAAAGAAGATAACAGTAAACGGAGAAAAGCGGGTAAACCGGAGTTAACCGATGCGGAGATTGAAAAAATAGTTCCTTATAAGGTTTTTGAAGGTAATCGGCCTACTACCTCTATCTTAGGTAAAAAGCTTACTCCCCGCACCTTAGGCATGCTAATTGCCATGTATGAACATAAGATCTTTACCCAGGGTGTAATCTGGAATATCTACAGCTTTGACCAATGGGGTGTTGAACTGGGCAAGAAACTAGCTGGTAAAGTTCTCTCTCAGCTTAAACCAGAAATAACAGTAACCGGGCATGATTATTCTACCACCGACCTTATTCATGCTTACAAAGATATGTTGGCTGGTTCTGGCTCCAGCAGCCCGGTAGATAAGAACGATATTGATGCCCTTAAAGTTTCACTTATCTCCCAGATCTCTTCCCTCAGCGATAAAGCTCAAGCCTTAATTTCATCTCAGAAGCTATCACCAAATGTATCTATAGTAAAGGTAAGCCAAGAGGCTCCTTTGGTTCTCCAACTTCTTGATGGCGAAGAGATAACTATAACTGCTGAGACTATAGAGGAATTAGAGACTGTGCTGCCTAAGGTATTAAAGGAGTATGATGCTAGAGGAAGCGATGAATCATTCTCTAAGGAGCTTTTAATTCTCTTAGGTATGGCTTTAGGCACAGCCCAATATGAATCCCACCACGGTATAGAAGGATTAGAACAAGGTGATACCTTTGCAGTAGCCGGAGATAATGGCCCGACCACTCCTTATATGATCAAGTATCTGACAGAAGGTCTGCGCTTAAGCGGCATCAATGTACTAGACTTAAGCCTCTGTGTCTCTGGTGAACTCTACACTAGCATATTCAGGCTCAAAGCCCAAGGCGGGCTCTACGTTACCCGTTCCCACGTAGAGGTTGGCACTAACGGCTTCAAACCCTTAGTTGGCAAAACCACTCTATTTGGCGAGATGATTCAAGCCATAGGTGCCCAGATAAACAACAAAGAATTCCGGAGAGCTGATACCAAAGCTGCATTAATCTCTGGGCTAAGCAAGTACTCCCGTCAAATCTATGAGCTGAACTTAATGCTTGAATTTATCAATTTAGCTAGGATTTTAAAGGATTATCCCATGAACATAGCTGTGGATTTTGGTGGCGGCTCAGCTGCCCAGTATCGGCAGTTTATCGAGAGAATGTTAGGAGATTCCTTAGTCCATGAATTCAGAATAGAGTCTGATCCTTATTGCCGAAGAGGCCTTCCTGATCCATCCAGGGCTGATGAGGATTGTCTTGCCCATCCCGAAAGTAATGTTATCGCCTGGTCAGAGCAAAATCCTGAGGTTGTGATATTCAGTTTTGACCTGGATACTGATAGAATTGGTATAGTCCAGGCTGGCCGGCTGTTTAAAGGAGACCTGCTATTCTATCCTTTAGTAGAATACGCCTTGACTCTCTCACCCCATAAAGAAAACCATAAAGAAATTTACTATGATGCCAGGATGAACCCGGCCATAAAAGATTTAATTGAATCTCACCAAGGTATTGCCAAGATACACCCTAAAGGCCATTCAAAGGTGAAGGCAACAGTTGAGGAGTTTATGAGCAGGCTAAGTCAGTCTTTGGGCTATGAATCAGCGGTTGAATTCGTCACCGCAACAGGCTACCGCAACTTCCAGATGGAATACTCACTGCATCCTTTTATTACCTTTGAGAATGGCGCCTGCATTGATGATGCGATTAGATTTATGTTTGCCTGGATTGAAGTCTTCTCAGAGGTAAAAGAGAAACACAACCAACCCGACTGGAAACTAGCTGACTATATCCAGTACCTGCGAGATAGCGGATCAATCGGTGACTGGGTTTCTTTAGAGGAACAGCGTACACCGATGCAGGATCAATATAAGAAAGCCCTAATGAATGAGATGAGAGATTTTGTCCTTGCCGCATTCAAGGATAGCCAAGACGTTGAACATATTGGCTGGCGTCAATTTAGCGGGGCAACCAGGTTATTTACTATGGTTGATACAGAAGGCGTTTACTACTTTATCACACCCTTAGGCATCTTCTACTGGGGATGGTCAAATACTTCAGAAAAGTATGCCTTTGGCGTTCATGCTAAACAAATAGGCAAACTTATTAAGCTTACCCGGGCCATGCTGGCTATTCTTTACCATCTAAGAGATGAAAAACCAGATTTAAGAGAAGACTCACTGCAGATCCAAGATAGAGAGACTGTGCCTTTGCTTGAACTTTTAGCCCAGCCAGATAATGTTCAATTAGAACAATCAGTAAAGGCCGAATTTCCCACTAAACAAGCTGCAATGAGGGCCTTTGCTGCCCAATTAAAGGACTTAACCGTGGATGCCGGTCATGGTTATAAATTCATAGTAGATATAGAAATCGCTGTTGACGGTCAGACTTCACTTAGGGTAGTTGGGAATTTCTCTGACGAAGATGGCTATGTCTGGGAGGGAATGCAGAAAGGTGTAATAGTGTTATTGGAAGCTAGAGGTTATGCAGCCGAGCTAATAATTGATCCCAGCTTCAGTAAAACACATCGTGTAATTCAAGTTACCAAGAGTCCTGGTGTAGATGCAGTGGATGCTTCCAGCAGCCCGATATTTTTCTTGAATTATGTTGTAGGTATCTCGGGAGGAGAGATCAAAAACTTAAAAAATAAAGATGAAAAGATAAAATGCAATGGTTGGCTGAAAAAGGCAGCAGAGAGGAAAGGAATCTTAAATGAAGAATGGTTAATGAGGCTGAAAGGAAATTATTTTCTTACCTCTATCGAAGCATATTTTAAAACGGTCAAAGAAATCCTTTTGCCCAATGAGGTTGAATCCTGCGCCCAGGTGAGAGGAGAAACCAATAGTGGCAGGGAAGGAAATATTTCTAAGTTTAATGCGGACGGTGTACAGATATACAGGGATATAGCTTCCATCGCCTACCATAACATAAGTAATTTTGCCTTTTTGGATATCAATGCCCAAGGCAGAAGCAAATTCGGACAGGAAAATGGATACACTTGCCCCACTATCTATATAGGCTTCGGTTTGCAAGAAGCCGGCAGACCCTTTCATCTGAATGGTTACGATAGGGTAATATTCTCCTTTATATATCTTATACTGGAACCGGATAATCTTTCTTTTTTCTTTCATAACACATGGACAAAATTTTCAGGGCCTGGAACATGGAACCATAGAGGTATAGCTTTGGGATATTTCTTGCGGGCTTTCTTTACAGCAGCATCTCCAGTAAAAATTTCTCCTTGGCAGATGACTATTCTCCGGTGGGGATATTTCTTTACCAGCTTTTCAAAATTTTTCTGGACAAATAAATCATTATCTAAGATTTTCTCGGGCATTTTTACCTCCTTGCTAACACCTAAATATACTATACAATTCCGTAAGAATCAAGGCAAATTTAGAGGCATTTCCACTAGTGAAAGTCAATCCACCTCCACCAGCCCAATAGATAAGCACTCCATCTCGGCCTCTCCGATTAAACCCCGGGTCCCGGATAATCTGGGTATCCTCGGTATCAATGCCTTGGGCCGGGTAGGCAAACTGACCCTCTGGGAGCATATCTGGCG
>CAYVYJ010000020.1:0-18370 GCA_964455085.1 uncultured Planctomycetia bacterium | reverse complement strand
AGACCAGAAAGGAAAACTCAGGCAGATTAAAACTTAAACCGACTAGTAAACCACTAATGAGAGAGAATATTAAGCTGGCCATGATTTAGACTGTAGACTATAGACCATAGACTATAGACTGATAGAGAATTGCAGAGTATGGATAATATACTTAATGTTAAAAACAGCAATCTTTTTAAAAGTCTGTTGTCTGAAGTCTATAGTCTGATGTCTATTTCACTTTCCACAGCACTTCTTGTGTTTCTTGCCGCTGCCGCAAGGACAAGGTTCATTTCTACCTACTTTTTTAGTTTTTGGGGGCCGGGGAACTTCCGGGGCAGCTTTTAGCTGTTCTTTACCTTTATCTAAAGGAGTGTAGTGGGTGTGGATAAAATTCTTAGCTGTTTCAGTAAAGACTCCGGTATCTTCTTTAGTTGTTAATTTTGCTTTAAAGGCTAACTCGACAATACCTTCTTTAATCGAAGTAATCATATCTTGAAAAGCAAGGTAAGACTCTCGCTGATACTCTACCAAAGGATCAACGTGAGCATGGGCCCGCAGGTGTATACCTTCTTTAAGATGATCGATTATTAACAAATGTTCCTTCCAGCGGGAATCCACAATCCAGAGACTAACCGCTTTCTCCATCTGGCGCATATTCTCAGATCCAGATTTTGATTCCTTTTCCTGGTAAACTCCTCTCAACTTCACCTTCACAAAATCTATTGCTCTTTCCGGATCTAAATTACTCAAGTGATCGATAGTTAACTCCAAGTCAAACTTAGATTTTACCCAATGAACGAGTCCCAGGAGGTCGTTCTCCTCTTGAAAATAAAGCGGCAAATTTCTCTCTATTATTTCATCAAGCATAGAAAGGATTTCTTCCTTTATATCCTTACCTTCTAAAATTTCCTTTCTTTGGCTATATATAACCTCTCGCTGTTTGTTCATGATATTATCATACTGTAAGAGTTGTTTTCGAATCTCAAAATTATGAGCTTCTACCTTCTTTTGAGCAACTGCTAGAGAGTGATTAATGATCCCGTGTTCTATGGGTTGATCTTCGGGAAAACCAAAGGTCTCCATTAAGCCGTAAATTCTCTCGGAACCAAAAAGGCGCATTAAATCATCTTCCAGTGAGATATAGAAACGCGAAGAACCGGGATCTCCTTGACGTCCCGACCTACCTCTGAGCTGATTATCAATTCTTCTTGCTTCATGACGTTGAGTACCAATAATATGTAGACCTTCTAACTTAATAACCGCATCGTGTTCAGCCTGGAATCTACCTTTATGTTCCCTATATAATTGCTGATATTCTTGGTTATATGCAGCATCGTCAGGAAGAATATTGTTTCGAGCTAAAATATTTTTGATAAAGTAGTCAATGTTTCCTCCTAGCACTATATCGGTACCCCTACCGGCCATATTAGTAGCAATAGTTACCTGTCCTAGACGACCGGCCTGAGCAATGATATAAGCTTCTTTTTCGTGGTATTTAGCGTTTAAAATATTATGAACAACGCCTTTCTTCTGGAGTAAAAAGGAGATCTCTTCTGAATCTTCGATTGAAGTCGTCCCCACTAAGACAGGGCGCTTTATTCTGTGTAGCTCTTCAATCTCGCTTATTACAGCGTTAAATTTACCTTTCTTGTTTTTATAGATCCGATCAGGATGATTGTTTCTTATTAAAGTGCAATTAGTAGGAACCACTGATACATCTAACTTGTATATATGATTGAATTCACTGGCTTCAGTGTAAGCGGTGCCAGTCATACCGGCTAACTTATCATACATGCGAAAGTAATTCTGGAGAGTTATCGTAGCTAAGGTCTGACTCTCCTGCTGAATCTTCAAACCTTCCTTTGCCTCTACAGCTTGATGGAGACCGTCTGACCAGCGCCTTCCTGGCATAAGCCGACCAGTGAAATCATCAACGATAACTACTTTGCCATCCTTTACAATATACTCCTTGTCTCGACGGAAGAAATTATGGGCCTTTAGACTCTGGCTAAGATAGTGCTTCCAGGAATTAGAGAGCCTATCAGGAGCTTCTTCGGAAATGCTGCTCACACCCAAAAGCTTCTCAGTTTTTTTCTCCCCCCGAGAAGTAAAGTCAACGTTGTTGGTTTTTTCTTCGCTAATTGCATCAAAACTCTGTTCGAGCTCCTCAGAAGATAATTTTACCTCGCTTCCGTCAGTATTTTTCAAGGTAATCGTACCATCATTTTTATTATAAAAACTTTGAATAATAACTTTGGTCTTAAGTTGTCTGATAACCTTGTCAGCATCATAATATTTTTTTATATTACTTTCAGCAGGCCCGGATATAATCAGCGGAGTTCTTGCCTCATCTATGAGAATAGAGTCTACTTCATCAACAATAGCGTAAAAATGGCTTCTTTGAACCATACTATCCAGATTAGTAACCATATTATCCCTTAAATAATCAAAACCGAACTCATTGTTAGTTCCGTAAGTTATATCGCAAAGATAAGCGGCTTTCCTCTCAGGCTTCGGCAGGTCTTGTTGAATAACTCCGCAAGATAAACCTAAAAACTGATAAATCGGCCCCATCCATTCGCGATCACGTTTGGCCAGATAATCATTAACCGTAACTATATGTACGCCTCTTTCGGTAAGTGCGTTCAAAGAAGCAGCAAGAGTTGCTACCAGAGTTTTACCTTCCCCGGTAACCATTTCGGTAATTTTATTTTTGTGCAAAATAATCCCTCCTAAAATCTGAACATCAAAATGACGCATTTTTACGGTTCTCCTTGCTGCCTCCCTGACCATTGCAAAGTAAAGGGGGAGAATTTGATCAAGGATACTTCCAGCTGCCTCTTTGTATCTATCCGGAGGGACATTTTTAATCTTATCTTTTATTAATCTCTTAAACTCGCGAGTCTTTTCTTTAAAAAACCCATCAGGCCTCTTAGCTAACTCCTCTTCTTTAGCATTGACCTCGCTGACCAGAGAAGCTAAAGAAGCAATCTCTCTTAAAGAAGGTGTAGGTACTTCACTGCTCAATTGAATATTCACGACAGGCTTTAAGCTATCGATCTTTTTTTGACAACTTTTAAGAATGAATCTCTTAATCATTTAGTCTCCTAAGAAGAGCTGCTATATTTTAGATAGCTATAAATAAACTCATCTATTTTTCCATCTAAAACTTCCCTGGCTTTATGGATTTCTAAGTTTGTCCTATGGTCTTTTACCAAAAGATAGGGGTGCAAAACATAAGAGCGAATTTGGGAACCCCACTCAATCCTCTGCTTTTCCCCGGAAGCCCTCTCGAGTTCTTTTTTGCTTTTAGCCTCTTCACGCTCATATAGTTTTGCTTTTAATATTTTCAAGGCTGTTTGCTTATTTTGGTATTGAGAGCGTTCGTTTTGACAACTAACTATAATCTTCGAAGGCAAATGGGTGATGCGTACTGCTGAATCAGTAACATTCACATGCTGTCCTCCGGCCCCTGAAGAACGAAAGGTATCAATCTTTAAATCCTCTGGTTTTATCTCAATCTCAATATCTTCTTTTATCTCTGGAAGAACATTCACCGAAGCAAAAGACGTATGGCGCCGTTTATTGGCATCAAAAGGTGAAATCCTCACCAGACGATGTACTCCTATTTCGGACTTTAATAATCCGTAGGCCCTGCAGCCTTCAATGAAAAAAGTAATACTTTTCAGTCCAGCCTCTTCTCCCCTGACTTCACTTAATACTCTAAGCTTAAACTTCTTATCTTCAGCCCACCGGAAATACATCCTAAAAAGCATATTAGCCCAATCACAGGCTTCAGTTCCTCCGGCCCCTGAGTTTATTTCAATAATTGCATTAGTAGCATCAAATTTACCTGAAAAAAGAATTCGTAGTTTTAGCTGTTGGCAATCGCTTCTTAGTTTCTTTGCTTCTTTCAAAATATCTTTCTGAAGACCAGGTTCATAAATGGAGAGTAACTCTTCCAAATTCTTAAGCTTACTAAATAAATCATCCCAATCGTCAACATCACCTTTAAGATCTTTAAGTGCAGCCACTACTTCAGTAGCCGATTTTGAATCTTCCCAAAAACGGGGCTCGGACATTTTTGTCTGCAAATCCTGAATCTGGACCCGTTTAAGCTCAATCTTAAGGATTTCTCTTAAACTCCTAACATCCTCCCCTAATTCATCTATTTGTTTTTTTAGTTCCTGCATATTTTCTTAATGGATCTCATTTATTTTATCATATCTCTTATTTTTTTCTCTAAATTTATTAATCCCTGCTTTATCTCTTGACCTAAAGAATAACCTCCTAATTGTTTAGAGGTTTTTACTACCCGATGGCAGGGAATAAACAGCGGGTAAGGATTCTTGGCCAAAGCATTCGCCACTGCCCTCCAAGCACGGGGCCGACCAACCTTTTTTGCCACCCATTTATAGCTGCGTACCCGGCCGAAAGGAATCCTGGAAACTGTTTTTAAAACTTTTTTCTCAAAATCAGTCATCTACTTCAGATATCAGAAGTCGGAAAACAGAAGTCAGATGTCAGAAAAATCTGTCTTCTGTCCTCTGTTCTCTATCCTCTGGTAATATTCTTTTCTTACGACGCAAGAGTCCATAAGTATGGGCAAATCTATGAGCCTCATCCCTTACCCTTTGAATCAAATAGAGACCGGGATTATCTCGAGTGATCGGTAAGGGGGCTTGAGCCGGGGGCATCCAAATCTCCTCATTCCTTTTGGCAATACTAATAAGGGGGATAGATATTCCCAAGATTGCTAATTCCTTATAGGTTCGCAGAAGGTGCCCTTTCCCGCCATCAATGATTATTAAGTCTGGTAAAGTTCGCTTCTCCCGTATTAACCGCGAATATCTTCTTCTTACCACTTCAGTAATCATGTCATAGTCGTCTCTTTTCTTTGCTGTCTTTATCCGAAAACGGCGGTAATTGTTCTTGTCGGGAACCCCATCCCTAAAAGCTACCACCGAACCTACAGAATCAGATTTTCCTAAAGAAGAAATATCTATAGCCTCTATGCACAAAGGAAGATGCGCCAAACCTAACGCCTCTTTTAAAGCAATAAGCTCATGAGTCCTAGGTTTACCTTTGTAAAGATTATCAATAGCTAATAGTTTATCTCTTAAGGAAGCAGCTTCTTCAAATCTTTTTCCCGCTGCTAATCTTCTCATCTTAACGGTTAGCTCCTTGACTAACCCTTTTCTTTCTCCGTTTAGGATTTTGCAAATACTCCTCAAGCCAGTTGTATAATCCCTTAGCGATATCTTTCCCAGACAGGGAGCCGGACAAAGCTTAAGATGAAAAAATAGACAAGCATCCTTTGACATCTTCCTACAGGAACGATAAGGAAAAATTTTCCGCATTAAAGCCAAGGCTGACTTTAAGGTTTTTGCCTGAGTGTAGGGGCCAAAAACAAACCCCTTAATCTTTCCTTTAGGCCTTGAGATGAAAATCCGGGGAAACTCATCTTTAGTTACTACAACATAAGGATAGCTTTTATTGTCCCGCAGAGCGACATTGTATTTTGGTTTTTTCTCCTTGATTAAAGCAGCCTCTAAAACTAAAGCTTGTTCCGGTGTATCACACTCGATGTAATCAATATCGACTATATTCTTAAGAAGACTATCGGTTTTTGGATCGGGGGCGCTTGAGAAGTAAGTGCTAACTCTCTTTCGCAAAGAAGAAGCCTTACCCACATAGAAAACCTTTCCGGCTTTTGATTTCATAATATAAACCCCAGAACCTTGAGGTAACTTTTTTATTTTCTCTCTGATACCCATCTTCTTAAAAAGTTAATTTGCTTCAGACCAAGAATGTACCCGCCGGTAATAAATATCAACAATAGAGACACCAAAGTAATCGATGAGTTAAGATACTTATTAAAAGAAAGAGAACCTAGGAGTAAACGGGCAATAATTCCCATTGCTATACTTAAGGCGAGGACTTTTAAGAATTGAAGTCTAGTATCCTGCCAGTCTATCTTGCCCACTCTCCTTAAAAAGTAGTAATAAAGAAATGAAAAATTAAAAGCTGCCGCCAAACTACTACCTAAAGCTACACCGCCAATTTTCAAGGGAAACATCAAAATAGCACTTAAGAT
Source organism: uncultured Planctomycetia bacterium (assembly GCA_964455085.1). Taxonomy (GTDB): domain Bacteria; phylum Omnitrophota; class Gorgyraeia; order Duberdicusellales; family 4484-171; genus Susulua. Next base: position 12,291 of record CAYVYJ010000020.1, on the reverse strand, counting down.
AACATTGATAACTAAAGAAATAGCTGCCGTCTTTGCCGGAAGGGCTGTATCTTTTAAGGCATAAAAAGAATTGACTAATAGTTTTATACCGCAGAAAAAGAATAAACCAAAAGAATAGAAAAAAAGAACTGAAGCAGTCATTTTTAAAGAATCGATGCCAAACTTACCCCGGGTAAAGATAACATCGATTATGTCCTGGGAGTTAAAAATAAAGATACAGGCAAGGGGGATGATGAAGAAAACAATATTCTGAAAGGAAAATACAAAAAGTTTTTTAAAATCATCCATATTACCCTGTCGATGGTATGAGGACAAATCTACAATTGCAACCCGGGATATAGAAAGAGCAATCAGGGCAAAGGGAAATTGAATCAATCGATTAGCATAATAGACCGAGGCTAAAGCTCCCTGGCCGACTATTGAAACAAGAGAAGAAAATATAGTATCGACAAAAACACTTAAATGATAAATAATACTAGACCAAATGCGCGGGATGAACAACTTCAGCATCCTAATGACTTCCTTTTCCCTTAAAGACTTAAAGAAATTAAACTTTAGGTTAAAGCCTTCTCTCTTTAAGAAAATAAAAGGGAAGATTAACTGGACTATCCCAGCCATTAAAACGCAGGCTACCAGAACATAACCTTTGAAATGTTGGCTAAAGAATGCTATCCCAATGATAAAAGAAATATTTAAAAAAACTGGGTTGATGGCGGGAACAAAAAACTTCTTTAAAGAGTAGAGAATAGAAATAATATTGGCTGAGAGACCAATCAGAAAAAGATAAATAAAGGTTATTCTGGTAAAAGATACAGCTAAACTAAATTTAAAACTGTCAGTGATAAAGCCAGGGGCAATAAGAACGACTAAATATTTCGCGAAAACAATACCTAAGATGGTGAAAACAAAAAGAACGATAACGAAGAAAGAAAGCAGGTAATTGCCGATTTCAAATATCTTATTTTTATCAGCCTGATGTTCAGAGAGTACCGGAGTGGCTACAGAGTCAGAAAAGCCCTCGGCGAACACGCTCCTGAATATATTGGGTAAACGAAAGGATACGATAAATGCCTCGAATATTCCGGAAGTGCCAAAGAAATTAGCCACTAATATATCCCGAATAAACCCCAATATCCGGGAAGTAAGTGTACCTGCCCCTAATATATAGGTGTTCTTTATAACTTTCTTAAAACTAATCTTATTAAAAAAAAGGCTTGACATTATTACAGTATTTCTATACAATCATCCCTAAAACAAGGAGGAAACATGCCTCAAAGAAGAACCGCAAAAAAAGATTTAAGACAAAATAAAAAAAGACAGCAAAAAAATTTGCAGGTAAAACAGAACATAAAAACTGCAATAAAAAAACTAAAAAAGGCTCTAGACTCTAATGATACCTCGGCCAGACAAAAAGCTTTAACCGATGTATATAAGATTCTCGATAAAGCTGCAACTAAAAATATAATTCATCGAAATAAAGCAGCTAGGAAAAAAAGTCGCCTGGCTAAACTGTTAAAGAAAACTACTACCAAATCATCTGCATAAGTCTCATCCGAACCCAATCTAAAATTACCAATGAACAGAGTTTCTTTACAACTCTTGAGGTAAATGCCATTCAGTGCGGCTTAAGAACTTTGGTAAGAAGAGTTTCGATAACCAAGCGAGGATCCAACCCTTTCTCTTTTATTGCCCGGTCTGCTTCCCAGAGGCATTGAAAGCATCTCTCTTTCTCGCTAGAACCCCTCAGGTAAGATAACTTTCTAACTAGAATTCCGATAATCTGAGGACCCAATATCTTACTTTTAGAGCCCTCCTTAAATAGCTTTTCCAGAATATATACCGAAGTTGTCAAATCATTTCTCCTTACACTAGACATAAAATCTTCAATGGTATTCTTTTCTCTGGTTGATGAAATCCTGAATACAGCTGCCTTTTTTAAAATAAAACTAAAGAGCTTATCAGAGGAAAACTTCTTATTCCTCTGGAATTGATAATAATCTTTATCAGTTTCAAAAATGAGATAATTAGCTGCTGATATCTTATTGAGATTCTTAAAAAGGAAAGTTCTTGTTGCTGGAGATAAGTCCTGTGAGTTTTTAAAAACGGCTATTTTAATTTTTTCAAAAGATGCAGTAAGAAGTTTTTCGGCTAAATCTTCTAATTTTGTCTCTTTCGCGTAAAAGATAATAGTATCAAGGGGGGTATGTTTTCCTTTTAGAATCCTTTTTTTTATATTCCTTATCGCATACTGACGTTGCAAAAAATTAGTCCCTGAGATTAAAAAAACTCTTTCTCTGATGTTTACCATTCTTCTGTAACAGCCTCACATATTCTTCTTGCTGTATCATCTATTAAATCCAGCTGCGCTGCACTCTCACTCTTTTGATTGGCCCCGGTAAGATGATAAGTAGTCTCCCCTAAAACCATCTTGTCCTGTAATACTTTTCCATCACCAGAGGTTAACTTCATATGAACACTTAAGCGTAGTCGTTGCTCACTCACTGCATCACTTTCAGTATAGCGTAATGTTTCACGATCATAACCTTCAACCGTACAGGTAAGCTTTAGAGCCTTGGGGTCCTGACTCACTACCTTAAGGTTCCCTTCGCTATTAAACTTACTGACCAACTCATTGGTTAATTTATTCTCGATTAGAATAGGGAAACTCACATAATCTGAGTACTTTCTGCTCTCAGCAGTTATATCGATCTTATTAACCACCGGCTTAATTATTATACTACTCTCAGTATAAACAAAGCCTCGCGTGGTGTATCCGCAACTACTTACAAAAATAACTAATAAAATTAAAAAAGTCCTCATTCTCTCCCCCCGTTATTCGTAACTTATCTTAAATTAATTACCAAAACCAAAATTTCTTTTTCCTCTTCTCTCTTAATTCCTGCCTTCTTGCAAGTTTTTCCTCTCTTCGTCTTATTTTCTCCTGCCTTCTCTGCTCTTTAAGTTCTTTCTTTGTTCTTACTCGTTCTTGCTTTGCCTTGATCTCCTCTTCCTTTCTTTTTATCTTTTTATTCCGAATCTCCTGTCTTCTCGCCAGCTTCTCGTCTCTTCGGGTTTGTTTTCTAAGCTTAGCTTCTTGTCTCCGATTTAGTTTACTTTGCCGCCTCTGCTCTTTAAGCTCTTTCTTTTTCCTTATCCGTTCTTGCTTTGCTTTTATCTTATCATCTCGACGTTCCCTTTTTCTTCTTAATTTCTCTTCTTTTCGGATCTTGGCTGCAGCTTTAGCCTCTCGCTTACGATTTATCTTCTCTTGACGTCTTTGTCTTTTAAGCTCTTGCTTCCTTTCTGCTCGTTCTTGCTTGGCCTTGATCTTCTCTTCCTTTCTTTTTATCTTTTGAGCTCGGATCTGCTGCCTTCTCGCCAGCTTCTCCTCTCTTCGGGCTTGCTTTTTTCTTACTTTTTCTTCCTTTAGTCTTGCCTTCTCTACCCGTTTGGCAATAACTGCCTCTTCTTTACCTCTTCTTTTTAAATCACTTTTAGTAATATTATCCTTGATCAACCCTTCAAGTTCTTCAATCCTTTCTACGGCAAGATCATAATAACTACTGTCGGGGTAATCATTGACCACCTTTTTATAATAAATTATACTGCTCTTATACTGATCCTGATTCTCATAAAATTGACCTGTATCAAATGATTTTTTTGCCTCTTTATTCCTTAATATCGCAAGTTGCTCCTGGGCCTGTGAAGAAATCTTAACTTCAGGATGATCCTTTATAAATTCATCAAGCCTACTTGTTGCCTCCGAAAGGTAAGATGAGTCATAATCAGCGCCAGGGAATGCTTTCGATGTGGCCAAAGCTAACTGGTACTTTGCTGGTGCAGCCCACTCGCTATCTGAATAATTATCAATAACTTTTTGGAAAGATTCTCGAGCTTCCTCATAACGGCTCAATTGAGTAAGTATAATTCCCAATTTATATTGGGCCCGCGGAGCATATTCTGAGTAGGGAACCTTATTAACAATACTCCTAAATATTTCAATCGATGGGTGCTCTACAAAATCATAAAGCGATAATCCTAACCACTTTTTGTGCTCCCGATTTAAAAAATACTCTCCAATATTATATTCCCGCTCTACTGCTTCATTTATGCGCTGGCTATTAGGGTAAGAATCAATTAGTTTTTGATACTCTAAAAATGCCTCATATTGTTTATCAAACTTCACCAAACATCTGGCCAGATAATATTGAGCTTCAGCAGCTTCCCGGGCATCAGGATAATGGACTAGAAGCTTTTTAAATTCCTGATAAGCTTCCGTGAATTGTTCTTCCTCAAATAATTTTAGAGCTTGTTTATACTGAAGATAAGGGGTAGCCAGAGCTGAATATTTAGGATTTTTCCACTCTTGAGTCTTAGGCGACCAGATCCAGAAAGGATAAACCTTAGCGGAAAAAAGGAGTAAAATCAAAAGGATTATGCACTTCTTCACTCCAGCCTTCCTTTTTTATCGCTCAACTTACACATAATAGAAAAAAACTATATCAGAAGCCCTCTTTCTTGTCAAACCATTAAATAAGCCCTTTTTTGCTTAAGATTTAAGCACTTTACTTTCTGGTGGTGAAAATAATCAAGGTTCTGCTTATAGGCACATTTATCTTTTCATCTGTTTTGATTCCAAATGCTGCCAGATAGCAGTAAGACTAACGGCAAGCAAAAGATAATAAGCCCCTACCATACAAGAAGAAAACTGATATTCCAAATAAGAGAATCGAAACGAACTTAATACACGCGAAATGAAAACGAATCCTGCTATCCCTAAAGAAAGAATACTGCCTATAGAATGGGCAACAAATCCTAAGGTTGAAAAAATAACCAGAAGGAAACCGATGATTAGAACAAGGGCAAAAACCGGGATTAAAACTAAATTATAAAACAGGCTCAAAAGGTATATCCGCCCGAAATAGTATGAAATCAAGGGAGTAAGAAAAAGGGTAACACAGAAAGAACAAAGAAACAAACCCTGAGCGTAATTAAGAAACTGGTTCGCAAAAACTTTAATCGGAAACATTTTGAACCAAATAATGATAGCAAATACTGCCAAGTAGGATAACTGGAATCCTACTTCAAATAATGCCAACGGATTAATAATAAGCGTGCATAATCCGGCTAATCCCCAGGAGTTCAAAAGATTTACTCTACGCCTCAGAAAAAAACCCACCACAAAAAAAGAGTACATCAACGCTGCCCTCAAAGTAGACCAGGCCATTCCGGTAAGAAAGGTATAGAATAAAAGAAATAAAACGGAAACCACCAAGCATTTCTTAAACGGCAGATAAAAAAGTCTAAGGATGAAAAACACTATCAAAGATATAAGCCCCAGATGGAGTCCACTTAAAGCTAAAAGGTGCGCAGCTCCGGCATTGGTGAATATTTGTTTCTCCTCACCCAATACTTCCCTTCTCCCCAGAAATACCGAGGCTAAAAATCTATATCCCTGCTCACTAAGATTGTTGTGAAATACACCGAGAAGATAATCCGTAGTTCTGCGAGCAAAACTATCCCAAAAAGGTATTGGCAACTTTTTAATTTCTGTATCTTTTTTTACCCAGAGAGTATAAAAATCTTTACCTCTGTAGTTCCGTTTACTGATTTTACCCTGTACTTGATAAGAAAATAAATATTCCATGTCCCGAGTGTAATCCATAATTTTGATTTTTTTGTTAAAGGGAATATCATTAGCTTTTTTTATTCTGGCATAGAAAATATTGCGGCTAACACCTTCTTGGGGTAGAGAAACAACCTTAAATTGAAACTCTGCCTCCTTGTACAAGAAACTATTTATGTCTTGCTTTACCGAGGGAATAACCCATAGCGCGCCAAGCGAAATAAAGCAGGTTATAATGACAATATCAGAAAGAAACAACCTTCGTCTTTTATAGAAGAAAATTACCAGGGCAAGGCAAAGAATGCAAGCAGCCAGAAATATCCAAAACAGAGGAAAATAATGACCAATGATGATTCCTATTAAAAAGGCCAGAAAAATAGATAACGGCAACAAATGGCCGTGACTCTTAAATTGCACTTAAAGTCGTGGTTTAAAAAACACTCCTATAAATATAACATTGGCTCCATCGTCGCTAGGACTTATCTCGATGGCCTTCTTATATTTTAAAAGTTGCTGTCATCTCTTAACTAGATAATTCCCCAATACTAAATAATCCATCTGACTTCTTTGAAAACAACTTATGGCGTCAGCAGGTGAACAAACTATGGGTTCGCCTCTTAGATTGAATGAGGTGTTAACAACTGCCGGTATTCCGGTAATATTTTCAAATTCCCGTATCAAACTCCACAACTTTGGATTTGTTTTTTTATTTACTGTCTGCACTCTGGCTGTACCGTCGACATGTGTTACACCGGGAATAAGTCTTTTCTTTTTATCTTTTACTAAAGGGGCAAATAACATAAATGGGGATTGACCCTTTATTTCGAAAAATTCTCCCGCCTTTTCTTCTAATACAGCCGGGGCATAGGGTCGGAATGCTTCCCGTTTCTTTACTTTTGAGTTCAAGATTTCTTTTATACCGGGATTACAGGAATTGGCTAATATGGACCGGTTACCCAAGGCTCTGGGACCAAATTCTGTCCTTCCCTGAAACCAGCCTACAATTTTATCCTCTGATAATTCTTTGGCCACGAATTTAGTCAAATCAGAGTCGTTTAATTCCTTGAAATCGAGATGGTGATTTACTAAAACCCTCTTCATCTGGCCTTCAGTAAAATAAGGGCCGAGATAAGCATCGGTCATAACGTAACTTCGAGGTTCCTTCAAAATTGAGCAATTTATATAGCAAGCAGCCCCTAAAGCGCCTCCACTATCTCCGGCAGCCGGTTGAATAAAGATTTCTTTGAATGGGGTCTCAGCAAGTATGAGATTATTAGCAACACAATTTAAAAATACTCCTCCCGCAAGGCAGAGTTTATCCATTCTTGTCTGGTTGTAAAGATTTCTGGCAATTGTAATTAAAGTTTCTTCAAGAAATTTCTGTAAGCTGGCGGCTATATCGCAATGTCGCTCTTGGATCTTATCTCCAGGCTTTCTCTCTCTCCCAAAAGTTTTTATGAACTTCTGGCTATACATCCTAAAACCTTGATTAAACCCAAAAAACTTTGTGTCCAACCAGAAACTACCATCGGGTTTAACCGCAACAATGTTTCGAAAACTATTAATATATCTCGGTTTGCCATAACTAGCCAACCCTATTACTTTGCCTTCCCCGCTAAGCGCCCTAAATCCAAGATGTGTGGTAATTGCGGTATAAAGCAGACCTAATGAATCGGGATAGTGCAACTCTTTAAGAACTTTAATCTCACTCCCTTTGCCAATTCCCAAACTCATAGTTGCCCATTCACCTACACCATCAGCAGTTAAAATGGCGGCTTGATCAAAAGAAGAAACTAAAAATGCGCTGGCCGCATGAGATAGATGGTGTTTGATAAATAAGACTTTTCCCTCAAAACCAAGTTCTCTTTTTAATACTAATGGCATTATCAACCGGTCTTCAAGCCAACTGGGAACTGTATCTAAGAAATTCTTTAGCGAGAAGGGGTAGGCTCGTAAGTGGCTTAAAATTACCCGGGCGAATTTTAAGTAAGGTTTTTCATAAAAGCCAATATAATCAATGTCATAGCTGGTTAAATCTTTTGCCTGAAGGCAAAAATTTATTGCATTAATCGGAAAAACAGATGAATATTTTTCCCTATTGAATCTCTCTTCTTGAGCTGCTGCGACGACTTTTCCGTTTTGCACGAGACATGCTGCGGAATCATGATAAAAGCAAGAAATTCCCAATATATTCATATTCTAAAGACGGCATTTATTCATCAAAAGTATAATTTAGCTTCGCAGCAATTGAATTCAGTAACTCTTTATCAAAATTAATTTTCAAATCATTTATTGCTTGTTCTCTAGTTAACAGTCCGGCTCTGATAAGTTTACTCATTTCCACATGATAATGCGTATATCCATAATATTTCATTGAATTATAAACAGAGATAAAGTTTAAATAGCAATTGGTTGATTTCGCCGGATAGCTGAGTTTGGGAAATTTCCATTTCAGCTCTTTAGTTATTGTTTCAATATAGGTTCCGGAATCAAATGGCAAAAACCAATGTGGCGAAAGCACAATACATTTATGTCTTTTTTTAGCCCGGGTTAAAACTTCTTCCATGCTTTTTGGAAAATCTTTATATTTAGGGTTATTTCTTAGATAACTGTCCAAAAACTCCTTTGTAGCCGCTGCCATAGAAATAAATTCAGGCTGATGCACATTACACCCGCATTTTGACATTACTGGTTGTTTTGTGGATTGCCCTTTGGTCCAACCTGCGATAATTATGGGAATATTAAATCTGGCTGCCATTTCAAACGTAAGGCCCATATACCAAAGAGAGCAAGGATGGCATATAACTGCTTTGGATTTAATTTTAAGAATTTCAGAAAACATATCGTTCATAAAATCCGTTTTGAAAAATAAAAAATCAACTCCCAATATCTCTACCGCATTTCTAACATTCTCCATTGCATCTTCAGTCTCGAAACCGTGGTCGAATGTGAAAGCAAGGGGATTTAACTTATACCGTCTTTTCATATAATATAATGAAGAGGTGCTATCTTTTCCTCCACTACACATAACCAAACAATCATATTTACCTTTCCCTCTGTGTTGATTTAAAATTTTTATAAAATCAGTCTCAAGAACAACATTATCTTCAGCAGAATTTCTGGTTTTTTCATATTCGGCACATATATTACAAATTCCTTCCTGGTTAAGCCAAATATCTGGCTTACTTTCCACCAATACGCATTTTTTACACATATTGCCGGGATTAAACTTGTTTACACCTTCTTGACTAATAATATCCATACATCGTCTATTCGTCGTATATCGATCATCTTATGCCCTTCATCTTTAACTCCCTCAAGGATATTCTCCATCGGTTCACCATCATCAACAATAATTTTAAGAATTAAGCCTGGTTCCATCCCTTCAAGTTTTAACAATGCTCTGGCAGAGTTTTGAGGACAAGCTACTCCTACTAAATCCAATATTTCATCAGGCTTTATCTGTGTCACAAAATACCTCTCTTTTTTGAGCTATTTCGATTAGATTTTCCACTAAATTCCGGCATAAATAAAGGATATTATAACCGGAGGGCCAAGATAATAAACCAAAAAAACTAAAAACAGCAGTGCTATAAATATCGGGGCTAAAAAAAATAACTTATGTCTTTTTACCAGAAAAAGTAACTCTTTGAGGATATAAAAAAATTTTTTCATGTATTAAGACTGCCTCATACACTCATCTATATCAAGCCCATAATCTTTCACATCCACCCAAAAGGTATCACACCTTTCAGGTTTATTTCTCAACAGACTACGTTTAAAAAGCATTGCAAAAATAAAAGTAACGCCAAAGCCAACAACATAAATTAAAATTAAGAATATTGTGATTAGTGCCTTCTGTACAATCATAACGAATTTCTTTATTCTGCTTTTAAGAATCTTCATCTTCGATATTCCCTTTTTACCCTATTTTATCCAAAATCTGTGGCTTAAGCTACTCTTTTTAAACCATTAATAGCGAAGACTTAATTCTATCTTGCTGTACGATTTTAATTTTAATAACGAATATTACCACCAAAAGCTCAAATCCCACTATCATTCTATCTATCTAAAGGTATAGTATCAAAGCACTTCTCTAATATAACCTTAGCAATGTTCTCAGCTAAAAGCTTGTTGCCTTTAGGAGTACAATGGCCAAAGTCACCAGCAAACATATCTCTAAAATATTCTTTATATCCTGGCTTTTTTACTGCTTCCTTAAAAATCCTCTCGTTATCTACAAATATAACATCTTTTTGTTTCCTAAATACCCGCATTAATGGTTCTATACTCCGCATCGGATACTGCGCGCATACCAACTTTATCATTCTTTTATCTAAAATCTCTTTGAGCTTTCGATAATTATCTAAAGTTACCGTTCGATATCTTATCAGCCCCATTTCAGTTAATATCTTCGAATATTCCTTGGCAACATCATATTCACCAATTTCCTCGGAGAATACTACCAATCCCCGATATAAATTTTCATTTTCCAGGCCGGCCTTTATGGCTTTTTTAAACATCTCCGCAGCTTGTAGATGCTTATCCTGAACGGCATAGATCCACCCCAGTTCAACATAGGCCTCAGTATTTTGGGGATTTAACTCTAAGGCTTTCTTAAAAGACTCCTCGGCTTGCGAATACTGGGCCTGATCTATATAAACCCATCCTAATGCAATATAGGCCGTATCGTTTTGGGGATTTAGCTCAAGGGTTTCTTTAAAGAATTCCTCGGCTTGGGAATGCTTCTTAAAAGTTCGATAAAACTTTCCCAAATTACGATATACTTTTTTATTGCCTGGAATTAATTCCAGGGCCTTCTTCAATATCGCTTCGGCTTGAGCGCGTTTTCTCTGGTAACCATAAATATCCCCTAATTTAAAATAAGCTTCATCGTTTTGGGGATTTAGCTCTAAGGCCTTCTTAAACGTCTCTTCAGCTTGGGAATACTTCGACTGATTTATATAAATCCATCCTAGTTCAACATAAGCCCAATCATTTTGTGGATCAAGCTCTAAGGCTTTCTTGAATAACTCCTCAGCATGAACGTGTTTACCCTGGTTTCTATAAAATTTACCTAATTTGAAAAAATCTTCAGCTTGGCCAGAACTTATCTGTTCAGGATACTGCTCATTTAGTTCGCCGTCAGAAAGACTAGATCGTAATTTAGCTTCCTCTTTGTTTTGCTCTTGTTCATAGGTTCTTGCCTCTCTTATTTTGTTTGCAATATGCCTCCAGACAATCCTAAAAAATTTGCAGATTTTAAACTTTTGAAATAATCTTGTGCCAGCGTCCGGTATGCCCTCATAATGTTTCACATAGCTATCATTTATCCCCATCATTGTAATTACCATATCCGGTTGGTATTGGTTTAAGTTATTTTCTAGAGAAGCTAATATGTGCAATGTATTAACACCGGGGACTCCTTTATTTATCACTGTGAACTCTATTCCTATATCACGCTGGTTTAAAGTTTCTTCTAGTTGAGAAGGATAAGAGAAGTCGCCTCCGGCAGTGGTAGACTCGCCCAAACACATAATACGATAGCTGCCTTTTTGTTTAATCGCGATTCTATTTCTATATTCCTGCAAAGATAAAAATATAAACCCACCTAAGCGTAGACCTAGTTCAAACACAATTACCGCAAAGAATATTCCAGAGATTGTTAGAATTATTTTTTTTGGAAAAGGTATTCCTGACCGGGGTAAGTTATTTTTATCCATAGCTTGGTTGTATTTTGTTATATTATAACAGTGATTTTTAAACTAATTCGATATCTCTGACGGTGTTTATTTCTCTGGCAGTAATTGATTAATTAAAAGCGATATGGCGTTTTATGATCTCGATCTTTTTATCACCGATGCCTTTAACCTTCTTCAAATCGTCTAAACTCATAAATGATCCGAATTGAAGACGGTATTCAATAATTCTGCCGGCGATTACCTCCCCGATACCGGGAATTCTCCTTAAGGATTCAACTGATGCTTGATTAATATTAACCAGCCCATTTGAGATAATATCCTGATCAACAATAATTCTTTCTGAAGAAGAAACTGCAGTCTCGCAAGCGGGATTTAAATTTCGGAATCTTAAGAAGCTGCCTAATAAAATTAGAATACCAATAAGAACAAGAACTTTTCTTTCTTGAAGGGTAAGGGAAAACATAGAAAATTAATAATTATGAATTAGCGGGTCAGGCAAGCCTGACCCCTACGTTACAATATTAACTATCTTTTTTTCGACGTAGATGACCTTTTTTGGTAGTTTTGAAGAAAGCAGTTTTTGGATTTTATCTTGGGCTAGAGCTTTTTCTTCTACCTCTTCTTTTGACCAGTTAACATTAATTCGTAATTTATCTCTTACTCTGCCATTAACAAGTATGGCAATCTCCACTTCTTCTTCCTCCAAGTACTTCTCTTCTACCTTTGGCCAGTCTCTATCTAAAACAGAAGGCTTATTGCCTAAAATCTGATTAACTTCTTCACTTATATGGGGAGTAAAAGGTGCTAGAAGCAGAAAAACAGTATCAACTGCTTCTTTGAGTATGCCTTTTTTTAAAGCCCCTTCGCCTAATCCTTTATAAGTCTGGTTTACTAACTCCATAATTCTACTTATGGCTGTGTTAAATTGAAAGTTGCCTTCTAAATCCCGAGTTACATCTTTAA
>CAYVYJ010000019.1:0-20510 GCA_964455085.1 uncultured Planctomycetia bacterium | reverse complement strand
CGCCAAATTCATAAGTCACTATTCTATCATCAGCGTAATCACTGGGGGTATTGAGCGGAATTTCGTCAGCAGCTATATCCTGACGGATAGTCAGAGTATCGGCAACAGGAATGTTAATCCCAATATTAGCTGAGTTGGCATTGTCCCCGACAGCTAATAAAATATTATTATGGAGATGCCGCAAAACAAAGCTTAACTCATTTAATAACTGGCTCTTTTCCTCCGAGGAACGCAGGAATTGATCGCTAACAGCATGAAAGGTAGCGGCACCTAAAACAATTATCCCAAATAAAACTGTTCCCACAATCAACTCGGCCAAAGTAACTGACTTTTTCAATGAGACCTGCATTTTTTTACTAAAAAATGTTTAGTCGAATTGATACTTCCCCTTAGCAACGCTAAGGGGAAGTATCTTATAATAAAATCAAAAATATTTCTTAAGGATAATTTATCCTCACACTTACCCGACGATAGTCCCCTACATCGACCACTGTATAACGATTAGGCTGGGCCGGGTCTTGATAAACTTGATTATCAATAGTATAGGAGTTTAAATTTATTGAACCGGTGCTCAAATATCCGCTATCCCAAGTATCCTCCCTGACTGCCCGATATAAATCATTTAACTGCCTAGTTGCTAAATCACTAGCAATCAGTCGCTGATTGGCCCGTTTTACATATCTCCTTACGCTAACAAAGGAAGTAAGCAGTGCCGCAAACACTCCCGACAAAAGTACCGCTCCAACCATTACTTCTGTTAAAGTAAATGCTTTTCGCATTTGTTTAATTTAAAAAGATTGGCCTTTGCTTTAAGGTTGATAGACGCAATCGCTACTGCTGCTGGGATCGGTTTGAGTAGCGTTAATGGTGTATGTGCAGGTGCCACTGCCCATTGACATCGAAGCCCGGCCTCGAAAATTAGAAGCTGTAACCTGATCAACCACGTAAGTCCAGCCATCATCCGGCAGGTCAATATTCAAAGCAGTGTTACAGGCAGCATAACCCGAACAAGCTTGGTAACTGTCTGACTCTAACATCTCAACTTTTTCTGCAGCCTGGATCAATCGAAGTTGCGCAACCGCTTCCCGGCCCTCAGCTCCATTCATGGCATTCTGATAAAAAGGTATTCCAATGCCGATGATAATTCCTACAATCACCACTATGATCATTAACTCCAAAAGAGTGAAAGCCTTTCTCATATCCTCATTCCAGCTAACTCATCCCACAAGATAGGACTGCCTAAAAAATCTATTTTTAAAGGGGTTGAGTCAATAATGCCCTAAAATCTAATAGCCGATATAAGTGCAGGCATCACCGGTTCCGCCACTGCAGGTAATATCTCCATCAGCCTGGATGCTCAAGACATAAGAACCAAAAGAAGGGTTATCAGTAGAATTTCTGGTTACTGTAACTATAGTAGAATCAGGCGAGGTTCGAACATTAACAGCACCGACGCCTGCTGGAGATCCAAAATACTGCAGGCTCAAACTTTCAACGTCAAGTGCATCTTCATCAGCAGTAGTGGTTCCGGCTTCAGCAGCATACCTTAGTTGCGCACCCCTAAAAGCACCCAAGGCGGCTACGCCTTCAGCAGCCCTGCCTCTTTCCGCCACCCTGAAAAACTGTGGTAAACCTATTGCGGCTAAGATTCCAATAATAATCACCACTATAATTAGCTCCATTAAAGTAAATCCTTTTCTCATTTTACACCTCCACTATTACCAATTATTAAATTTACTTCTTAAGCCTTTATATCACACTACCGGTTATTATGCAACTAATTTTGCAAAAACTATTTTCCTAAAGTAGAAAGACTGAATAAAGGCATAAACAGAGAAATAACAATCCCCCCAATCACAATTCCGATAAAAATAATCATAATCGGCTCAAAAGCTGTAATAAGACGTTCTATACGGATAGTAAGGTCTTTTTGATAAAGAATAGAAATCTTCTGAAAAACCTGGGGCATAGTTCCGGTTTCCTCACCAATTTTGGCCATCTCCGAGATTAAAAGAGGAAAAAAATCTAAGCGGCTGAATTCCGCAGATAAAGCGTTACCGCCCCTTACTCTTTCGGTCACTTGAAAAAGACTTTTTTCTAAAACCGAATTATTTGCGCTCCGGGCAACAACCTCTAAAGTATATACTAACGGTAGCCCGCTATCGAGCAGAATGTAAATAGCAGAAGTAGCCCGCTCCATGGCGGCCAGAAAAGCCAAAGGTCCAAGAACAGGTACCTTTAATTTGAGTCTATCCCAGATTTTTTTAGTTTCCGGTTGCTTCATAAAAAGTGAAACCCCGGATACTAACAAGGCAATACCGACAATGATCAAAAGAAAATTAGCCTCAAAAAACTTGCTTATACCGAAAATAATCCTGGTCAGCAAAGGAAGTTCGATATCAAATTGTTCAAACAAAGCGGTAAATTTGGGCAGAATGAATTTGAGAAATGCAAAAATAGCGATAATAGCTACGACGAGAAGGATAGCCGGATAAATAAGCGCACTTTTTATTTTTCGTTCAAAATTTATCCTTATCTCTAAATAATCAGCTAATTTCTCTAAAACAAAGGGGAGATTACCGGATGCCTCCCCCACTTCTATGAGCCCCCTCCAAAGAGCCGAAAAAACCTTAGGATACTTAACAATCGACTCACTTAAAGATAACCCCCCCTTTATATGCTTACCACACTCCTCCAATATTTTTGCAAAACCGCCGCTCTCGGCCTGAAAGGAAAGAATCTCTAAACTCCTAAGAAGAGTAACACCGCTGGAGAGGGTAGTAGCAAGATTACGGGCAAAGAATGCTAGGTCTTGAGGTTTTATCGAAGCGCGTTTCTCTTTAGAAGTAGAGAAAAAACCAGAACCGCCTACTTTTTCTTTCACCTCTTCTATAGAGGTTATAAATAAACCTTTGGCTTTGAGCCGACCGATTAGATCGTCTTTTGAAGCCAAGGTTAATACTTCCTTGACGGTCTTGCCATCTTTGGTCTTTGCTGTATATTTAAACTTAGGCATAGCTAAATTTTAAATAATTATATCGCGGCCACCGAGAGGACTTCTTCTAAAGAAGTAATACCTTCTTCGACTCGTTTCAAACCGCTCTCTAAAAGGGCAAGAGTCCCTTTTTTCTTGGCTATCTCCATAATTTGAGAAGAAATTAAGCCTTTATTTACTGCTGCTTTAATCTCAGCATCGACTAGAATGATTTCGTTAATTACTGACCTTCCTTTGTAGCCGATAAAATTACACTTCTCGCAACCCTTAGCTTTGTAGATAACCGGCGAGGCTAAAATAATGTTCCGGGGAATGTCTTCGGGCCTAACCTCATAGGGCTCCTTGCAGTCAGGGCAAAGTTTTCTTATCAACCGCTGAGCAATAATTAACCTTAGCGAGGTCACCACCAGATAGTTGGGAACACCTATGTCCACCAATCTAGAAATTGTGGAAATAGCATCATTGGTATGAAGAGTAGAAAAAACTAAATGACCGGTGAGAGCTGCCCTTATGGTCATCTCGGCAGTTTCTAAATCTCTTATTTCGCCGATTAAAATTATATCCGGATCCTGCCTCAAGAAACATCTCAAGGCATTAGCAAAGGTTAAACCGATCTCCGGCTTAACCTGGACTTGATTTATATCTTCTATCCTGTACTCTACCGGATCTTCAGCAGTAAGGATATTTTTTGCTGGTGATTTTACTTCGTTCAAAGAAGCATAGAGAGTGGTAGATTTACCACTTCCTGTGGGTCCAGTGAGAAGAATAAGGCCATAGGAGGATCCAATTCCCCGCCGAATCATCTCTAACTCCTGAGGCAGAAAGCCTAGCTTTGCCAGATCTAGAGGAACCCGGCTCTTATCTAAAATTCGTAAAACTATTTTTTCCCCGTAAATTGTTGGCATAGATGAAACTCTTAAGTCTATAAAGCGTTTACCCATCTTTACCATAAATCCGCCGTCTTGAGGAAGGCGTTTCTCGGCAATATCCATCTTGGAAAGGATTTTTATCCGGGAAACAATCGGCAGATAAAGCGCAGAGGAAGGAGAAGGCATATCATATAAGATACCATCAATTCTATACCTTAAGCTTAATTTGTCATAATGGGGCTCAAGGTGTATATCAGAAGCGCTCTCCTCAATCGCCTGTCTAATCAAAAGATCTACTAGTTTTACTACCGGGGCTTCTTCAGCCTGGGCGATTAACTTATCTAAACTTAAATCAGTTTCCTGGGAAGATAACTCTTTTATCCCTTCTTGGCTATCTGTACCAGCAGCTTGAATAGCTTCACGAAAAATCCTATCCTTACCATAAAAGGCCTGGATAGCTTTCAGAATATTAGACTTTGTAGAGACAATAGGATTTATCTCACATCCAGTAATCTTTCTCAAATTATCAATAAGGATTAAATCCATGGGATCAGACATTACTACAGTCAGGGAATTAAGGTTACGGGAGAGTGGTAAAACAATATTTCTTACTGCAAAATCGTGAGGAACCAGTGTTTCTAAATTCTGATCCGCGGTAGGGTTAAGTTTGCCGGAATCTGAAGAAATATAGGGAATAGCTAACTGTTTACTTAAAGCGATAACCATCTGTTCATCACTGACAAAACCTAATTTAATTAAAATCTCACCTAACTTACCCCCTTCTTTATTCTGTAAAGCAATAGCCTCCGTGAGCTGTTTATCAGTAATAATGCCTTCGAAAATTAATATATCGCCTAGTCTCTTATATCTGGCCATCGTATAATTAAATGTTAAAAATAAGTTTACCGGTTGTAACGGTCTAAAGCAATTCTTATGGAATTCATTTTGGAAGAATTTTCTTGTTCCCGGAAAAGTACTTTTGCCCTCTTAAGCTCGCTGCTTCCTTCTTCTCCCAAAATCCGGGGAGTCAGGAAAACAAGCAACTCCCGATTTGTATTGTCGGTACTGGGAACATTTTTATAACGGAAAAGTCTCCCCAAGAGCGGAATATCGCCAAGAAGCGGTATCTTGGTAATAGTTTCAGATGATTCCTTCTTAATCAAGCCTCCGATAAAGAGAGTTTCTCCATTTTTAAGCCTGACTATAGACCGGGTACCCCTTTCTTCAACATTCTTAACAAAACCGCTGGTCATCCCGGATACGGAAATATTGCTGTCTTGGGATTCTCGATTAAACATCTCAACAGACAGGGTAATCTCTTTGGTAAGAAGATTTACCTGAGGAGTAACCGTTAATCTGGTTCCGGTATCTTCCCGCTCTATCTCCTGAGTAGTGCTTCCATCTTCATTAGTGGTAGTAGTAAGACCAACTACTTCATCCAGGGTAAGATTAACCTCTGACTTCTCGTTATTAAGTGTCAATATCTTTGGCCGGGCAATAAATTTGGTGGAAGAGTCTGAGGTTAAGAATTTCATTACTGCTGTAAAACTAGCTAAGCTCAAAGTAGAAAGGGTAGGATCAGCGCCGCCAGTACCCGGCCCAAACAATCGATTATCCCAGGGAAACCGGGTCTGCCTTGAACCAGGGGTAAAACTTCCAGTCAGACCATTGGCAAAGTTAAAACCGATGTTATCGAGGTGAGATGTAGCAACATCTAACATCTCTACTTCAATCAGCACTTTAGCTGGCGGAACATCTAATTTACTGATTACCTCATCAATTATGGGAAATTGAAGCGGAACATCAGTTACAATCAAAGAGTTAGTCAAGGGGTCTTCAGCCACTCTTCCAAATTCAGTCAATAGTCCCGCTACCGTATCTCTAATCCCTATTGCCTCATCCTCTTCGCTTTCTTCGCTTTCGCCTTCCAGCATATCAAGTGAATGCTTATCTATCTTGGAAGTCGCTAACCGGGCATATTTTAAGTAGTAAATTTTAGTCTTTAGTTCTATGGATGGCTTGCCCAATTCCTTAACCACAAATATTTTAGAATCGGGGTGATAATCATAAGACAGGCCGTTAGCTTTAAATATCACATCCATTGCTTCCTTAAAAGGCACATTTTCAAGATAGAGAGTTAGAGCCCTTTTTTCTACTGCTTCAGTAGAGACAAAATTAAGGCCTATCTGCTGAGAAAGCAGCTTCAAAACATCGTTTAATTGGGCATTTTCGAAGTCTAAAGACACCTCTTTATCAAGGCTGGCAATTAAATAGTCGCCGTAAATATTGTCCTGTGAGAGGGCTCCGCTCCAAGAAAATATCAGAAACACTGAAACTATTAGAAAAATCTTTTTCATTTCTCCCCCTTTGTCTTGGTTTTTATCTCATATATTTTCTCCCCATAAGAAATAAATACTACATTTTTATCAACTTTAAAAAGCTTAGCATCCACATCTTGCAGTTTATCGCCTATCTTGTATACTTCCCCATCAATTATCGCCTGGGGAGTATCGCTACCCCAGAGAACCCCCTGCAAAACTATCGGAGGAAGAGTTTTTTCAACCTCGTCATCTATCTCTTCGGTTTTTACCTCCTCTACTTTCTGCCTCTCAGGCAGCAGGGGCTCAAAGGGATCCTTATACTTACTCTGAGGACAGGTAAGTTTTAAGAAAAAAAAAGTCATAATAAGAATAAATACTCTTTTTATCATTTTTTAAGGGTCAACCCCTTTAAGACTAAATCTGCTTTCATCTTTCCCTTTTGGTCACTCCTGGATATCGTAGTCCTCTCGATAACTACACTTTTTTCTTCGATCGCCTTTATAAAGGCTACGAAATCTTTATAATTACAAGTGATACCTAGCTGCATTAAAGTCCGCCAATAAAGGTCGCTCTCTGAGCTAGATGTCCTCAACGACCCAATATTTACCCTTGAAGCTCTAGCCTTTTTTTCTATAAACTTCCCAAATAGCGAGGTATCTTCAACAAAAAAATCTTTAGCTAGACTCTTAGCCTCAGCCTTTAGTTTGTTCCATCTGAGTAGTGTTTTTTCACCATCTTCTAACTTTTGCATCTTTGCTTCTACCTCGCTCTTCTCTAAAGAATAACGAGAAAGAGTTTTGCGAACCGCTATAGTAAAAATAACCACAATGGCTAAACTAATAATTAGGTTTTTGTAGGCTACGATATCTTTTAGCTCTAAATTCTTCATTTATTTCTCTAAACTAACCGAAAAAACAGTAAACTCAAATCCGCCATCTTGGTCTCTATTCAAAGAATCAAGCTCAATCTTGCTAAAAATTGAACTCACCGCTTTATCTTCTCTTAAACTGGCAACCAGTTCATCTATGCCTTGTCTGTCGTTATAGCTATCGTTTCGAAAGATACGGCCGGACAAAACAGCTCTATAACCCTCGTCTCGAGGATTGATAGCTAAGTTCTCAAGCCATAACCTGGACGGGAGCACCTCCGTACTAGCCAGCATCTCAAAAAAAGAAGAAAACCGGGTAAGGGAAGTCCGAAGTTCTCTCAAAGAATTAATATTGTCCTCCTCTAAGCTTATTCTATCTTCTCTCTCCGTCCAGGAAAGTTCAGCTAAGGTATCCGGCACAAACATGTTTTTTTCTCTCCGCTTCAAAATAATTTCTTTAGTGAATATACTATTGGCTAACATTACAGAAAGAACAATAAACACAATTAATCCTATCCCTGCTAATAAGCTTAGTAAACCTATCTTTAAGGCAACTTCCTTTGGCCGTTCAGGAGATGTGGGAAGAGCTCCCACGGTCTTTTTAAGCTGAGGTTTAAATTTATAAGTGGAGTGAATCGTACTCAACACACCGAGAGCTTTGACGTTTTCTATCCGGGCGTTATTGCGAGCAGTTAAATCGTAGGGTGAAACAGTATCTATCTCGACCCCTAGACCCTCTCTTAAGGGAGAGGTTAAGCGCTCTACATCAAGGTCTCCGACCACAATAAGTTTTTCTAAGCGGTAATTCCTGAATTCCCGTTTAAAATATTGAAAAGAAAAATTTACCGCATTAATAAAATCATCTAAATCAAGGACATTCTCCTTCTTAGGAACGATAAGATAACGGTTAAAGACTGGTAAGTCTCCCTGAAAAAAAGTAAGATAAGCTTCTGACTGGGCAAAGTCTAAGAGGGCAAAATCTTTGAGATGGGCGAATCTCTTTAATGATTTAATGATTCGAACTAAAGACAGACAGCAAGGTTCCAAGACTATTGGTTTAAGTTCCAGGCGGGATAATATTGACTCAAATCTTTGAAAGTTACCTTCTCTTATTCCCACGAAAGAAAGACCCATCTTTCGCTCTTTGGAGAAAGTGATGCAGTCGTAATCCCATACTAACTCTTCTATCTTAAAAGGAATATATTTTTCTATTTCATAGGCTAACGAAGATTCCACCTCCTTCTTCTTCATTATCGGCATCTCCAAGGGTCGGAAAATAAAATCCCTATCAGCTACCGATGTGTAGATATCTTTGGCTTCACTACCTAATTCCCGTAAAGTCTTATTTATTAAAGCTTCCCATCTTATTTCCTCGTTAGCAGCCTCACCCTTTGATTCCTCCAAAGAAGAAAGCTCAAACCTTGCTAAAGAAATCAGGTCTTTTCCCTGGGCCATTACCGCCCCTACCGAACTTACCCCTAAATATAAACCAACTTTTTTTTGCTTCATGGTTTACTTAAATTATTATATCCAATTACCCTCGGCTACACTTCCTTAACCACTCGTCAATATATTTCCGGTCAAAGCGCCAAACTTTGCCAATTTTTATGCCTGATATTTTACGACTATGTAACCAATTATAGATAGTCTGCTTCTGCAAACCTAGATAATCGGCTAGATCATCAACACTCATTAAACGCGGCAATCGTTTTTTTATCATTTCTTATAATTACCTTATATTATTATTAAATTACATTTATCTATTAATGTCAAGCATAATTTGTTATAATTTATACTAAATTGCTATATCTTGTACATATTTAGTATTACTACCATATATTGTAGAGCAAACAGGGAAAAAGCCGAGAATAGTTAGAAAAAGGTGTGGGCTAAATAAGAAGACCGGGCATAGGGAGTACTTTTGACTCCCTGAAACCCCAACTTCCCAGCATATTGTTCTAAAAAGGTAAATTTATCGGGATGAATATACTCCTTTAGCGAATAGTGGTTTAAAGAAGGGGGCAGGTATTGGCCAAGAGTCAAGAAATCACAACCGGCTTGTCTTAAATCTACCAAAGTCTGAATAATTTCTTCTTCTTTTTCACCTAAACCTAAAATAAGACTAGATTTGGTAAAAGTGTTTTTATTGATTTCTTTTATTAACCTTAAAACTTCCAAAGATCGGCTGTAATCAGCATTCTTCCGTACCTTACTATATAATGAAGATGTGGTCTCTAGATTATGAGCAATCACTTCGGCTCGGGAATTGACTACCTGCTTAATTAAATCCCTTCTTCCTTTAAAGTCAGGTATTAAGATTTCTACCCTTATTCGATAATCTATGCTCTTCACCGCTTCTGCGGTCCGGTAAAAAAGCTCTGCCCCAGCATCGCTAAGGTCGTCTCGGGTCGGTGAGGTAATTACCACATACCTCAAACCTAATCTCCTCACTGCTTCTTTGATCCGTCTAGGCTGATCAGAATCGACAGGAGCAGGTTTACCTTTATTAACCCCACAAAAGGCACAGGCTCTGGTACAGGTATCGCCTAAAATCATAAAGGTAGCAACCCCATTACAAAAACACTCTGAAATATTCGGGCAGGAAGATTCCTCACAGACGCTATGCAAACGCAAATCTCTTAGTAAACTCTTTAACTTGCGGCAAGCGCTGAGGTTTATTTTTTTATTCAACCAGGGAGGCTTACGTTGAATCTTTAACATTCTCAAACTTTTTGTTAATATTCCAATTATCTAACTTATACTTTTTCTCCAACAGATCATTGGTTTTCGCCACCTCAGGCGGCAGGAGTCCTTCTTGCTTAAATTCTACTCCAAAGGTACGCTTAAAACTGGACGCTAGGAGCCAACAGAGGAAGTTAAAATTTAAAGGTTTGCCTAGAGCGTCAATTAATGATGTTGCCCGCCTGCTTTGGCTGCCTGAACCCTTTATGGCCCGGCTTAAGCCAGAGAAGTCAATCTCCTGCGGTATACTGCCTTGTTGAAAAATAATGTTTTTTTTACGCCGTTGGGCATTACCACCAATTTTTCTTCTTCCTACTAAAAGGTCAAAGTGTTGCCAAGTCGAAAAGCAAGAATTTTTATACTGCCCAAAATCATTTAAAGCCCCTTGTTCTTGTGAAAGTAAATCAATAGCGAAATTTGCTTCCAGCCCTAATTGGCTATAGAAGTATTTAAGAAAAGAACAAATTATTTTATAGGATTTTTTAACTCCCCGGGGTAGTTTTAAGTCCTTCCGGGAACAAATTAAACTATAAGTAAGCTCCTTATAATGAAGAATAGCTGAACCACCGGTTATCCTTCTTACAAAAGGGATTTCTCCTTGGGAGTTCAAAACTTCTTGAACCTTCTGATTATAGCCTAAAGAAATAATCGGTTCCTTCCAGCCGTAGACTCTCAAGGTAGGAGTTTTAGCGGTGGCATAGTGAATCAATATGGCCTCATCAGCTGCCATATTATAATAACCATCATTTTTCTGATCTAAAATCAGACGCCAGGCTTTTCCCATCTTAAATCCGGAAATCTTGCTGCCGCTACCTCATCAACTCTCTTTACCGACGCTTTGTGAGGAGATGTCTTAACTTTTTCCTGATCGAATTTGACTTCTCTATCGATTTCAATCATGGTTTGAATAAAATAATCTAAACTTTGTTTACTCTCAGACTCGGTTGGTTCAACCATCAAGGCCTCTTTGACAATTAAAGGAAAATACATTGTCGGAGGATGAATACCAAAATCAATCAGCCGCTTGGCAATATCTAAAGCTAAAACCCCGGCCTCTTTCTGTCGTTGGCAGGTAAAAACCACTTCATGCATACATTTTTTAGAAAAAGCTACCTGATAATAGTCTTTTAGCTTCTCCTTTATGTAATTAGCGTTGAGTACAGAATTTTGAGCCACCCGCAAGAGGCCGTCTCTTCCTAAACGCAGAAGATAGGCATAAGCTCTTACTAAAACTCCGAAATTACCGTAAAAACTTCTTAATCGGCCAATAGAATGTTTTAAATCATAATTAAAGCAAAACTGATTATTCTGCTTATCCACTAAAGGTGCAGGGAGGAAATCAGACAACTCCTCAATAGCTCCTACCGCTCCTGAACCTGGCCCACCACAGCCATGAGGAGTAGAAAATGTCTTATGAAGATTAAGGTGAATTATATCGAAGCCCATAAGCGAAGGTTTGGTTATGCCTAAAAGCGGATTGAAATTCGCGCCATCATAATAAAGAAGCCCTCCTTTCCCATGAATAATATCGCTTATCGCTAAAATGTTCTCTTCAAACAGCCCTAAAGTATTAGGGTTAGTAAGCATAATAGCAGCTACCTTCTCATCAACTATTTTTTCCAACTTACTAATGTCTATCAATCCCGAAGAATTGCTCTCTACCGTTTCAGTCTGATATCCGCACATTGAAGCAGTGGCCGGATTTGTTCCATGAGCTGAATCAGGGATAATCACTTTGGTTTTCTTATTACCTTGAATCTGGTGAAATTTACGAATCATTAACATTCCGGTTAACTCTCCATGGGCGCCGCTGGAAGGCTGAAAAGTAAACCGTTTCATGCCGGTAATCTCACAAAGCAAACCTTCCAAACTATAGATTAACTCTAAAGCCCCCTGCAAATCTTGCAACTCTTGGTAAGGATGAATATTAGTAAAACCTTCCAACCCTGCCAGGTTTTCGTTGATCTTAGGATTATATTTCATGGTACAGGAACCCAAGGGGTAGAAATTAGTATCTACACAAAAATTTAAGCCGGCTAACTGCAAATAATGGCGAATGACTTCCAGCTCTCCGAGATTGGGTAAAGGTAAGTCACTCCGAAGTATTTTTTTAGGAAAAATCTCTTCTAATTTTGATAGGGGAACCTGGGGCTCTGCGACATAAGTAGTCTTCCCAAGGCCCTTATCCCTGTTAAATATAACCTCTCTATCCATGGAGAACCTCAGCTAAAGTATTAACAAAATTATCAATCTCCTCCTTACTCTTAGTTTCAGTACAACAACTTAAAATAGCGTTTTTATGTTCAGGGAACTTATCGCCTAAGCAGTAACCAACAATAATGTTCCTCTCATAAAGCTGATCCTTTATTTTTTCAGCCTCTTGGACTTCCCAAATAAACTCATTAAAAATCTTAGAAGAATAAGGAATCTTGACTCCCCTGACCTCTTTTAGACGCTGGTAAAGGTATTGAGTATTACTTAAAGAGTACAAAGCAATATTTTTCAACCCCTCTCTTCCGATCAAAGCAAGATAAATTGCTGCAGCTATTGCATTTAAAGATTGATTGGAGCAAATATTGCTGGTAGCCTTTTCTCTTCTTATATGTTGTTCCCGAGTCTGGAGAGTAAGGCAGAAAGCCATCTTCCCCTCTCTATCTTTTGTTTTGCCGACGATTCTTCCCGGCATCTGCCGCAGATAATCCTGGGCAGCAGTTAAAAAACCAAAGGATGGTCCGCCAAAGTTGAGACTCCCTCCTAAAGGTTGTCCATCACCACAAACAATATCTATCCCCGAAAGACCTGGTTCTTTTAGAATTGCTAAAGACAAGGGATTAGTAAGCATAACCGCTAGAGCACCCTTAGTATTAGCTATGGCTTTTAAGCCTTCGGCATCTTCAATAAGACCAAAAAAGTTAGGGCTTGAGAATACACAAGAGGCAGTATCTTTATCCAGAGTCCGTTTTAAAATCTCAATATCCACTAACCCATCATCACCGGAACTCACTTCTTCAATAACAACATCAAACCCGTTTAAATAAGTCTCTAAGGTTTCCTTATATTCGGGATGAAAAGCACCGGCCAAAATAATTTTATTGCGTCTGGTTATTCGCAAGCTCATAAGCACTGCTTCAGCAAGAGCCGAAGCGCCGTCAAGAAGTGAGGCATTAGACACATACATGCCGGTTAAAAGACAGAGAAAGCTTTGATACTCATATATAGTCTGCAGTATCCCCTGAGAACACTCGGCTTGATAAGGAGTATAGGCAGTGAGAAATTGGGAACTTGCCAGGATAAAGGAGAGAGCTGCCGGGATATAGTGGTCATAGCATCCGGCACCTAAGAAGGAATTAAACTTATTCAAGGCAGTATTCTTATCAGAAAGCTCTTTTACTCTTCTCCTTACCTCCTGCTCGCTATAGCCATTAGGTATATTAAGTGGATTATTTAACCTTATCCCAGAGGGAATCAGCGAATAGAGCTCATCTAAAGAGCTAACCCCTATAGCTTTAAGCATCTTTTTGATATCGGTTTTTGTGTTAAGTACGTAGGGCATATTATCGTCGTTTAATCAGCCTCTCCTCCAACTAGTTCTCTATAAGCAGCTTCCTCTAAGAGATTATCCAACTCGCTTAAATTCTCCAGCTTAATCTTGGCTATCCAACCGCTATCAAGAGGAGATTTATTTATCCATTGAGGGTTATTAGCTAACTCACTATTTATTTCAACTACCTCGCCGCTGATAGGAGTATACAACTCACTGGCCGCTTTTGTCGACTCGATAATACCCAGCTGAGACGATTGCTTTATTTTATCACCAACCTTAGGCAGCTCTATAAAAACTATATCGCCCAGTTGCTCTTGAGCATAGTCGGTTATCCCTATTGTAGCTACAGCGTCTTCGACTCTCACCCATTCATGAGATTTAGTAAATCTTAACTCTGGCATTTAAACCTCCTTAGCTATTACCCGCCCTCTTGTTTTAGTCTTTACAAGGGGAAGTTGAGCTATCTTTGCTTTATATAATTTGTTTCTTACTGCTAAGTTGACTTCTTCTCCAACCTTAGCATAAGCGTTCTCTACATAAGCCATGCCAATAAATTTATTAATATTCGGTGAGTAGGTTCCGCTGGATACCACACCAATTACTCTCCCCTTTGAATAAAGAGAATATCCTTGCCGGGGAACAGCCCGCTCCTGCATAATAAATCCTATTCTTCTTCTCTTGAGGCCCTGATTTTTTAGTTTAAGCAACCTTTCTTTAGCGATAAAGTCTTTATTTAGCTTAACCGCCCAACCTAAAGAGGCCGCATAAGGATTAATTATCTCATCTATCTCATGACCATACAAGGGATAACCAGCTTCAATACGTAATATATCCCGAGAACCTAAACCGCAAGGAGTCAGGCCAAAGGCCTGCCCCTTGTCCATAAACTTATCCCACCATTGGCTGGCTTCCTCCCAAGAAAGATATATTTCAAATCCATCTTCACCGGTATAACCGCTGCGAGAGATAAGAATAGTTTGGCCGTCGGCTTCTTTTTCTATAAAAGATAGGTACTCAAGTCCGGCTGCCTCTTTACCCAAAACTACCTCTACTACCTTAACTGAATATGGCCCTTGAACAGAGATAAGCGCTAACTGGGAACTTTTATCTATTATCTCTACTTCAGGCTGAGTGTTCTCCTTAAGCCACTTGAGCACTTTATTCTTATTAGATGCATTGACCACACATAAGAAACTCTCCCCCTGATGATAAACCATTGAGTCATCGATAATGCCACCGTCCTGATTCAAAAAAAGATTATACTGCATCTGGCCGGCACTAATTGTCAAAATATCATTGGAAGTGAGCTTTTGCAGGAAAGAAAGAGCGCTTCTACCCCTTATTGCTATCTGGCCCATATGGGAGGCATCAAAAATACCGCAAGCCTTCCTTACGGTTTCGGCCTCAGCTAACATACTCTTATATTCTAAGGGGAGAGCCCAACCTGAGAAATCAACAATCCGGCCCCTATTTTGGAGATGTTTTTGATAAAAAGGGGTTTTCTTTAACTCCATCCTCGCCTAAACTTAGTTGATAAACACAAAACACAATTTCTAATTTTATCATATAATCCTGTAAATGTAAGGATATTTTTTGTAAAGAAATCAATTTCGCTAATCAATGCTTTAAAATAAAAGAAAGTGTTCTCTGTTCAGCTTTTGTCCTTCGAAAGGAGAAAAACTTATCTTGAGAACAAAAACTACAAATATCCAAATCCCAGAAATTATCAGCCCTGACTCCTAGTCTGGATAATTCTTCCCGGGCAAACTTAACCGGATTAAAACGCAAACCACTTTGGTATTTTTCAACATACTTCGACAATCTAGGATAACTTAAAAATTCATTACCCACTCTATAGCAGCACCTACGTAATCCTACGCCAAAGGCAACCTTAAATGACTTTAGTTTATGGTTTAAGTTATCTAATATACCCTGCTTAGCTCCTCGCCAGCCCATATGGACAATACCAATCGTCTCTGAGCTGGAGCTAGAAAAATATATTGGCAGGCAATCAGCGCTCTTTACTAAAACCGCCTGATTATTTTCCTGGGTAAAAAGGCCATCGGCATTATAGGTACCGGGACTATTGGTAAAATATACTAGCGAAGAATGTAGCTGGAACATGTCAGCTACCGCCGGACTTAGATTCAAGGAAGAAAAAGCTCTCAGGATATCCTCAGGAAGCACGCCTTTAAGATTAGGTTTGGTAAATCCGGCAATTATGCCCGGTGAGAAGAAATCCTCAATTAAAACACAATGTTCGTATTCAGCTAATTTCACTTATTTGGACTGTCTTATTTTTTTGTTGCTTGCCCTTAACTATGGTAATGTTATATTTCTTAATATTATAATAATCGGAAAGGGTCTCTATCAATTCCTGATTAGCCCGGCCTTCAATTGCCGGTGAATTAAGATATATTTTTAAACCCTGGGCAGAAACCTTAACCATCCTCTTCTTAGCCCGAGGTATCACCCTTACCTTAATCGTCATTATCTTTAGTTTCAATAGTCTGCAGCTTAGAGGAGATGTTTTCAATCTTTTTGGCTAGATCATCATAGCGTAAACCGGCACTTCTTATGTGTGTGCCTAAAGTCGCATAATCGCGCATAAAATTAACTAAGTCTTTTTCTAATCTCTTTAAGTTATCGTAGATTTGCCGGGCTTTCTTCTCAATCTTTATGGCCTGAAAACCAATAAGAATAGTTTTCAAATAAGCATACAAGGTATTAGGGCCAACAATAAAGACTTTTTTCTGATGGGCGAATTCTAAGAGTCGGGTCTCGGTAATAATAAAGTAGTAGACTGCCTCTGAAGGAACATACATCAAAACAAAATCGCTTGTTCCCTCGTCAGGATAAATATAGGTGGCGGTCTCAGCAATTCTCTTTTTTATACTCTCCAGACAAAGCCGGTATTGGGTTTTTTTATCAGGTTCTGCGGCATCCAGGTAGTTTTTAAAAGACTCAACTGAAAACTTAGCATCAATCGGCACAATTACCGTGGGAAGTTTAATCACAAAATCTACTCGCTTACCATCCTTAAACCCGTATTGAGGAATAATTACCTCTTGGGGTAAAATATCAACAAGCAAGTTTTCTAAGATGCTCTCGCCGAAAATACCCCTGGCTTTGGTAGGCTTTAAAATATCTTGGAAAGACTTGGTAAGTTGCAAAATTTCCTGGCTGCCCCGGTCTAAACCTCCGATGCGCTCATAGATATTAGAAAGTCCCTCAACTACTGTTTTCTGAGAGTTAAAGAGATTACTCTCTCTTCCTAATTTAAAGATGAGGATGCCCAGAATAATTAAGAGTACGGTCAGTATCGTAAAGAGGAGGTAAATTGCCATCGGATAAAATATTACTTAAACAGAGTGGTCGCTTTATGATAAATATCTTTAGCCTCAGGCATTCTTCCTTCTCCGTAATCACCACAGGCTAATTCACCAATCGCAGGAGGCATAATCAGATATTTTTTAATTCTTTTTAACTTCTTCACATTCTCGGTGATTAGGGGATTTTTCCACATGTTTTCATTCATGGCCGGCGCAAGCAAAACCTTTACATCTTTGCTTAAAGAAGAAACTACTGTAGTAAGAAGATTATCGCAAATACCGGAAGCTATCTTAGAAAGAGTGTTAGCTGAGAGAGGAGCGATAAGGCAGATCCTTGCCCATTGAGCCAGGCTTATATGCTGAATCCTCTCCTCTTTTATTAAGCTAAACATATCTAGATATACCGGGCCGCCAGATAACTCTTGAAAAACTAGGGGTGAGACAAACTTTGTTGCCGCCTCAGTCATCATTACCTTAACTGTATATCCACCTTTGATAAACAGACGGACTAACTCGCAGCTCTTGTAAGAAGCAATCCCTCCGGTTATACCCAACAGAACATTCTTACTTTTCTTAACCTTTTTCATAGATAAGCCTTATTGTAATCTGATACGTTCCTGTTGTAAACCTTTTAATTCGGGACAGGTCCCATTCAAATTTACCTTACTCTACCTACATTTTTTTCGGGAATTTTTTAAGGGGACCTGTCCCGAATTAATAACCCTAATTAAGGCAGTCAGTAGTGCCCGCTTAGACCCTAAAGAAATAACCTTCTTATCCCGGTTAATTAAAAAAGCTTTATAGCCACCTCGCATATCCTCAAGGGCATTAGCAACTACAAAATCACTTTGGTTCTCCCTTAGGCTTTTATAAGCTTCTTTTATAATTCCCTTCTGCTTCGGCTCTAATTTAAATTGGATCAGCAAAGAATTGGGAGCTAAAGTCCTGATGCGTTTTATGATTTTGTCGGTCGGGACTAATTTTAAGGTCAGGAGTTTTCCTGAAGGGATTTTTCCCGCTCGAGGACACTTTAGCTGGAAATCACTGACTGCGGCACTATGGATAATTACATCATAGTACTGCCTCTTTATTGCCTTAATAATTTCTCTTTTAAACTCTGGGAAATATCGGTAAGGAATAAATCTTAAACCTGCTATCTTACCCAAGCAATGAGGATTTACCAAGAGAGTAACTGAGTGGCCCTTTTTTTTAAATCCTTGGGCTAAATAGAGGCCGGTCTTACCGGTAAAATGGTTGGTAAGTATTCTAACATCATCAACTTTAGCCCAGGTAGAACCAGCAGTAATCAATACTTTCATCTTGCATCGGTTGAGGCTAAGCCTCAGCCGGTTCCTCACCCCCTATTTGTATCGGTTGAGGCTTAGCCTCAACCGGCTGGCCTCCTAAAGGCCTCGTTCTCTTTTCCTGGTCGAAGACAAAACCAGCATCTTTAAAGCTTTCTTGTCCTTCATTCGCATCCAATTATTATAAAAATTACCTTCCCGCACGATTTGAGCAATTGCCATCAAAGCTCTCAAGTGGAAATTTCGTTCATCAAGGGATCCGGCAAGAACAAAAATAATCTGTACCGGGATTTCCTGAGCTGAAAATATTATTCCCTTACGGGCCCGCACCAGCACAATTTCAAATTTATTCTCACCGGGAACAACAATGTGAGGAATGGCCAAACCTTTCTCAATTACTGTATGTGACTCCTCCTCTCTCTTTATCAGCAAACTCTTTATCTGAGAAGGACTGATACCTAAGCTTGAGGAGAGCATTTCAGATATAAGCTGGAAGAAATCATCTCTATTCATCTCTTCTTCCAAATCCAAAACAATCGAATCCTCTACTAAATGGTCGAATCTATCCTTTATGATCTTATCGCGTTTATGCAAAATCTCTTTTAACTCATCTTCTAGGGAAGTATCAACAAACTCTTTCGCTGTAACTCTCTCCACTAAGTGCATAAGTGCCGAGTGTCTCTTTATTTTGCTAACGCTTAACACAAACCAAATAAGGCTGACTCCGACAAAAGAAACACTTATAAGAAGGGGTATCTTGCCCATCTCAAAGATTAAAACACCATAGATAATAATCCCGATAAGTTGAACCCAGGGATAGAGCGGAGATTTAAAAGTTGGGCGATAATTTATAACTTTACTCTCTCTCATTATGATAACTGAAAGATTGACAAAGGCAAAAAGAAGAATCATCAGGGTTGAAGCTGTCTTTACCAAATTCTCGAGGTCTAAAAAGAGTATTAAAATAAGCATAAACAAACCAGTAAAAATTATCGAAAAGTAAGGGGTCTGGGATCTCTTAGATACAAGCGAGAACTGAGAAGGAAGCAAGTCGTCCTTGGCCATAGCCAGGGGCGTACGAGAAGAAGCCAGTATCCCGGCATTAGCTGTGCTAACAAAAGCAGTTAAAGCTGCTAAAGAAATAATTACACCAAAGCCTATACCGCCTAGCTTCAAAGCCCCTTGGGTCAACGGGGTAAAAGTAGAAGTTATTGCCGAAGGCGACAAGATACCAATAGTAACTGCTATGCAAAGGCAATAGAGTATCTGAACAACAAAAAAGGACAAAAACATCCCTAAGGGAATAGTCCGGAAAGGATTCTTAGTGTCTTCAGCAATAGAAGCAATCTTGGTAATTCCGCCATAGGAGATAAAAACCATTCCGATTACCGGCAATAAGGAGACGGCTCCTTGAGGGAAAAAAGGCTGGAAGTTTTGCCAGGATATCCCGCTTATCCCCAAAAGAATATAGGTAAAGCAGGAAAGAAGAAGAAAAGCAACCATTATGTTCTGAATACGGGCAGTAAGCTTAACGCTAAAGATATTCACTAATACAAAAACTAGGCAAAATGAAGCTGCAGTAAGTTTGATCAGAAAATAGAGCTGGGGATCGCTTGCTGAAGGAAAAAAATACTCTAAAAACACCCCGATACCGATTAAAGCAAAGGCGCTTTTTAAGCTAAGTGAAAACCAGTTGGCCAACCCTCCAAAAATACCCAAAAAAGGGCCGAAGCTGCGTTCAATGAAGAAGTAGGTTCCGCCAGCCTTGGGCATTGCGCTTAAGAGCTCTGACTGGCTAAAAATAGAAGGAACCATCAAAAAACCGGCTATAAAATAAGCCAGAACAATAGAGGGCCCGCTGTATTTATAGGCAATGGCCGGAAGAATAAATAGACCTGAAGAAATCATCGCCCCGGTGGCAATGCAGAAAATGTCCCAAAGATTGAGTTTTTGTGCTGATCCCATGCCTAAAAATCATACCATAATTTAAGCCTTAAATAAAGGACAATTTACCTAGATATTGGGCAAATCAGCTGCCTGAGGTCTAAAACTGGCCAGCTTCAGGGACTAAATATAATGGTTAAAAAACCTTGATAAAATGAGAAAATATGGTATAGTGGAAAAGCTAATATAGGAGGATTTATGGCAGAAGTTAGAATTGATACAAATGAAGATTTTGAACGGGCTTTAAGAGGATTTAAGGTCCAGTGCAAAAAAGAAGGCATTATCAGAAGGTTTCGGGAACGGCAATACTATACGAAACCGTCTCAAAAAAGGAGGGTCAAGAAAAAAAAGAATTAAGGGTAATTTTGTCTGTGTGAACATGTACGAATTAAGGAGAAAATGTAATGGAAGAAGAGAAAAAAGTTTATATTGGTAACTTAGAGTTTGGTACTACTGATGATGATTTAAGGAAATTCATCGAAGAAAAAGGTCTAAGTGCTAAAGATGTGAAAATAATTACCGACAAATTTTCTGGGAAATCCAAAGGTTTTGGATTCGCAGAATTTGAAACCGAGGAGCAAACCCAACAAG
>CAYVYJ010000018.1:20499-22859 GCA_964455085.1 uncultured Planctomycetia bacterium | reverse complement strand
ATATAGATGAAAAGGGACAAGGCCCATAAATATCTTGGATGTTAAGCAAAGTTGGCCAAATTTATAATTTAAACTCGTTAACATGTAATGGTAGTTCCTTATTATCTTTAGCGGAAAAATATTTTTCTCTAAAGCTTTGCTCATTCATTAAACATATTTTACATGATTTATATTTTTTATAGAAAATATGGCCGGACATGGCTTCAATTATCTCATCTATACTCCTGCGACGCAGATTACCAAAGGTAATCGGAATTGCCGGACAAGGCTGTATATCCCCATAAGGTGAAATATAAATCAGGTTTCTATCTATAGCTGAACAACCTTTTCCCTTCTTCTTGACCATCTCTAATGCATCTTCTATATATACATAAGATGGATCTAATATGCTCTTTAAATATTCTTCTTCTTTTGAATTAAGTTTTTCTGATTCACTCCTTCGCCACTTTCCTGAAAGTATCGGAAATAAAATCTTTACCCCGCTAGCGCCTATTCGTTTTGATAGATTAATTATGTCTTCTAAATCTTTCTCCTTAATAGCACGTTTTGAAGCATAAGTTGAAACAAGGCAAGGAACTTTATGTTTAACACAAAGCTTTAATCCCTCAACTGCAGACTGAAAACAGCCTTCTTTTTGCCTTAATGAATTATGAGTATGCTGGCTGCCACTATCAATACTTACATTTATATTAGCTATTCCTGAATTTTTTAACCCTACAACCATATCTTCATTTAATAAAAGACCATTTGTGTCTATTGATGCTCTTATTCCTTTGCGCGAAGCATAATTTACTAGCTGGGCTATATCTTTATTGAGTAGTGGCTCGCCACCAAAAAAAGTTATTTTAACCGGTCCCCATAAATTGATAGAATCAATTACGGATTTTATCTCTTTTGTTGACAAATCCTCATTTTCTCTTTTATAATCATCTACAAAGCAATGCCGGCAATTACATTGGCATTTATAAGTTAAAGCAAAAACAACCGAAAACGGAATTGGTTTTCCTAATATGTATCGTTTCCACAAAAATTTTATTATCTTCAAATAATTTCTGATAGATAACCGATTAAAAAAGACTCTAATTCCAAAATTAAATTGACGAAGAGCATAAATCATCTTATCTCTCCTCTAAGCTGGCTGCAACCTGCTGTGCATCGCTAAGACATTCTTCCATATCTAGATAGGTATGAGTTCCGTTTCTCCCGCATAACTGTAGGTTATCAAATTTTAATACTTGGCTCAGTACCATATTAAGATCCTTTTCGTAACCAAGATACATCAAAGGATAAGCATAAGGGATTCGCTTCAGGAATGCACCCTTTACTTCAGATGCAAGAACAGCTTTAAGCTTGCTCAAAGCTTCCATTGTAATCTTCACCAAATCGTCATCAGGCATGTTCCAATATTTATCTCCTGCTTGGCAGAAAATTTCGACGCAAAGTGAAGTCATATTATTTCTGCTCATTGTAGTGCTCCAATTCTTTGGTTCTGTAATTCTAGCAAAGGGAATATCAGAATCTGGAAAATATATCCATTGGCTGTCAAACACTTTTTTCTTATCGATTAATAAAAATATAAGGATTAAATCTCTATAACGTATTAGTTGAAACAAATCGTGCATCTCATTTTGTTGTTCTGAAAAGAGTAATTTGGTAAGAGATAACAAAGGGATAGTAGAGATGAGCTTAGAAAACTCGACCTTAATTCGCTTACCTTCTTTGGAATAAAATAACGATTCTAGCTTGTTATTATCATAGGAAATATTTTGTATCTGGGCATCTAAAATTACTTGGCCATTATTTTTTAAAACAGACTCCATTAAATCTCTTGATAAACTCCCAATTCCCTCAGTTGGATAATAAAAATATCGTGCATTCTCCTTAACTCTACTATGTTGTGTAAACATTTCCTTTATTATCAAAGAACTATTTAACATACCAATTCTTCTTTTAGCCAACAAGGATGAAATCATATCTGTTCGTAGGCCCCAGGTCTTATAGGAATAAGCATGAAAATAAATATCATGCACTGTAACACCAAATCGGGAAATAACCCACTCTTTGAAAGTGCTACTGCCCTTTTTGTTCTTTCCAAATAATCTAAAATGATCATAAATAATTTTAAAAATATTACTAGAACTGTGTCGGAAGCAGTCAAAAAATCTTGGCGGATAATTCAAATATTGACCTTTTAAGAAGATGCTGCTTCTCCTTTTCTTGAATATAAGCTCGCTTTTAGCAACCGAACGGACATAGTTTATTAATTTTTTGTTATTAAAGTATAATCTGTGTCCGCCTAAGTCAAACTTAAATCCATCAAATGTAAAAGTTTTTGCTAACCCGCCGACTTCTTTTTCTTT
>CAYVYJ010000018.1:0-20399 GCA_964455085.1 uncultured Planctomycetia bacterium | reverse complement strand
ACTTAAATCCATCAAATGTAAAAGTTTTTGCTAACCCGCCGACTTCTTTTTCTTTTTCAAGAACTAAAACATTGAAACCGCTCTTTAAAAGAAAATCAGCAGTAGCTAATCCGGTCAACCCAGCTCCTAATACAACAACATCTATTTTATTTTTTTCCATAGTTATTTTTACCTACTTTTCTAAGAAAAACTTTTGTC
This sequence comes from uncultured Planctomycetia bacterium, assembly GCA_964455085.1. Classification (GTDB taxonomy): domain Bacteria; phylum Omnitrophota; class Gorgyraeia; order Duberdicusellales; family 4484-171; genus Susulua. The sequence continues at coordinate 20,201 of CAYVYJ010000018.1, read as the reverse complement.
AGAAAAAAATCTCGCATATTAAATTCTTTCCTATATAATTCAAGCGCTTTGTCTAAATTGTTTTTTGCCTCTTTTTTTTGTTTTGTAGAATCATAAATGATACCTAAGAATAAATAAGCATCGGGATTATTGGGTTGAAAACTTAGCGATTTTTGAAAAGCTGCTATGGCTTCTTGGAACTGCTCTAAGTAATAATAGAGCATACCTAAACCCGAGTAAATTTCAGGATTATTAGGCTCTAGTTCCCTTGCTTTCTTTAACATTAATAGGGCATCTTCATATTCTTCAGCTAATAAGTACTTTTTTGTTTCTTCAATATACTGCTCAAGCGGGACTGCAGAAGATTCGGAAGCAACGTCTTCAGCTAAAACCGGAGAAGGTTCAGGACTAATATCTTTAGTTGGAAGCGATACTTCTTGCTCTATTTCTTTTATTTCGTCGGTGGAATAAACAACAAAATCTCCTTTTGGTAATTCGAGTACAACCAACCTGCCTCTCTTTTTGTATATCCTTCCCTCTACTCTTTTTCCGGATTTCAAAATGATAGTATCAGCAAAAGCTAAAGAAGTAGCTGCAATTACTAGGTATAAAATAGCCGGAATCAAGAATAAAAATCGCCTCTTATCCATTTTTGGACCTCCTTCTTTTTTATCTATTGATACTGATTCTTATAAAATAATTAAATCGTCATTTAAAGGCTAGGAACTTGGTTTTCTAGAAACTCACTCGAGACAACCTCGGATATTGTCTAAAGGCAGTTTTCCATCATCTTTACCTGTTTACATTTTAGTATATATCAGTGGGATCGGCAAGGATTATTGCTTATTCTTGTGGGGATTTGTTGCTAAATGAGCAAGGCGCTTCATTCAAAAAGTTTCAAGGAAGAACTGCTTAATAAAAAGACTGGCGGAGAGGCAGGGATTTGAACCCTGGGTACGGGCTTTCACCCGTACAGCGGTTTAGCAAACCGCCGCACTAAACCGGGCTATGCGACCTCTCCGAGAAATTTACAAGGTAAATTTCGAGGACTTCGAACCCCGCCCTAGGGGGTGAGAAGTCTTTATTTGTTATCTATAAAACAAAATCTAACCCTTCTTCCTCTTTCCTTTAAAGAACTCTTGCAAAAGCTTAACACTCTCTTTAGCTAAAATACCCGGTTTAACCTTTAATTTATGATTCAATCTTAAGCGATTAATATCTATCTTGGAACCAAAAGCTCCGGTCTTAGAATCAGCTGTTCCAAAAATAACTTTATCAATACGACTAAGGACCAAGGCTCCGGCACACATAAGACACGGCTCAACAGTAACATAAAGCCGGCAACCCTTAAGCCATTTTGACCTCAAAAAGCTGGCTGCCTGAGTTATGGCGATCATCTCAGCGTGGGCTGTGGGATCTTTTAGACACTCGATCTGGTTATGAGCCTGGGCAATAATTTTACCCTTGTAAACAATGATCGCACCTACAGGGACCTCATCACTATCCTTAGCCCTCTTTGCCAGTGCCAGGGCCCGTTGCATATAAACTTCATCCTTTGCCATTTATGGTGTCAATGACCTTCAAAAAGATCTTTACTATTCTAGGGTCAAAGTGTTTACCTGACTCTTTTTTGATAATTTCCAAAGCTTTTTTATAAGGATAAGCTTTGCGATAAGGACGTTCCGAGATCAGGGCCTGGTAAACATCAGCAATGGCTATTATCTGGGCACTTAAAGGGATTTCTTCACCCTTTAAACCCAGGGGGTAGCCTTTGCCGTCATAACGCTCATGGTGATAAAGAATCGCCGAAATTGCTCCTCTTAAAGAATGTATTTCTCTTAAGATCTCAGCAGCAATCGAGGGATGCCGCCTGATTAATCCCCGCTCCCGGGCATTTAATCCGCCTTTCTTAGAGAGGATTTTTTCCTCCACTCCTACCTTGCCTAAATCATGCAAAATAGCCGCGTTCTTAATATTTTCTACCTCAACTATAGATAGATTCAGACTTCTAGCTATTTTCTCAGCAATATCAGCAGTATGCTCAACGTGTTTGCCGGTATAGGAATCTTTAGCTTCAATGGCCCGGGCAAATCCGTAAATCATCTCCAAAAGATCCCGGGTTAGAAGAATGTTCATCTTCTCTATTTTCCTGCTCAACTCACGAACATTTCCTTTCTTCTTGGGAATGGAAGGTTGCCTTCTCTCTGGAGGCGAATAAGACATGACCAGATTGCCGCCTTTGCGCTTAGCCCGGGTAAGACAAAAATCCAAGGCGCTGACCACATCGCGGGTATTAAAAACATTGTTTTCCGGAGAAGCCACAACTCCCAGGCTAACCTTTATACCAACTGTTAAGTCTCGATAACGAAACTTATGAAACTCTATTTGCTCTCTGATTCGCTTAGCCTCTTCATAAGCCTCAATGCTCTGGGAGTGAGGAAGAATAATAAAAAATTCATCATCCCGCCAGCGGGCCAGGATATCTTCCTTCCTTAAATTCCGCTTTAAAATAGCTACAATTTCTTTAATTACCGTATCAGCAACTTTAACTCCGTAAAGTTCATTTATCTGCCGGAAGTGATCAATATCACAACCGATGAAAGATACAGCGTGGGAGTAATGCCGGGAAAGGTTTAATTCCTGACGGATACGGTGCAGGATATACCGCCAGTTATAACAACCAGTTAAGGGGTCAACTAAGGTTATCTTCTCGATCTTCTTGTCTTTAGTTACAAGGTGGTGTTCGAGATTAACGATCTGACCTTTAAGTTCAAGCAAAGAGCTTGCTCGCTCCAGTTTAAAGATAATATCAGCCTTGCTGTCTTGGTCGGTAAAATAATCAAAAAAACCAAACTGTTTAACTGTTTTTAAGTTCTCTTTATCCTCCTTGGCGAAGTGGATAAGGCAGGTTTTGCCCCGGAAATCGACTGGTTTTATTTTCTTGTGTTTTTTTAAGAACCCTTCGGCTAATACAACCAAAGACTGGTTGCTGTCTGCGATATCTTTCACTCTTAATATCTTCTCAAAAGCAAACGGCAGGGAGATTTTATTCCTTGAGGGTTTATCTAAACAATAAAGGACTTGTTTCATAAGCACTAAATTCTAACACGTCTTGAATTATTTGACAAGCAAAATGGCCCTAAAACTGGCGGAGAGGGGGAGATTCGAACTCCCGGACCCTTTCGGGTCACACGCTCTCCAAGCGCGCGCACTCAACCGGACTATGCGACCTCTCCGAGAAATTTACAAGGTAAATTTCGAGGACTTCGAACCTCGCGTTGCGGGGTGAGAAGTCTTTAGATTTCTCACTTCGTTCGAAATTAATTCCACTAAGTAATTTTTCTTCGCCTTCGGCTTAGAAAATTACAGTCTCATTAAAGATCCAATAACTTCCTGGCGTCTCGTTGGCCCAAAGAGTGTTTAAAATCCTCAAAATCAATAAAAATAATCCGGGGTCGCTCCCCCTTTACCTTACGTAGATAATTAAGCCGAACCTTGCGGCGAAAACCCATATATTTAAAGATGGCCGCACACTCCGGACAGGCCCGGGCTTTTAGCTCTAAACCTAACTTATGGCAGCAAAAACACTCAGCTGATAAGTCACCGGCTACAATCAGGTGCTTTTCAACATCAGCTAAATCTAATTCCTGCCAAATCCTTAAGAAGCCTCTCACCGCTTGGCTCCTCTTTTGTGGTCATAGAAACTCTTAATCGCCAGATGCACTTCCTGAGGGTCTTCAGCAATACTAAATAAATTCAAGTCACTTCTTTTTACTGCCTTCTCCTTAATCAAACGAGTCTTAAACCAGCTCAATAGCTCAACCCAGTAGGCTTTATTAACCAAAACCACCGGAACCGGCTCAATCCGCTGGGTCTGGATTAAAGAGAGGGTCTCAAACAACTCATCAAGCGTACCAAACCCACCGGGGAAGACCGCAACCGCATATGAGTGCTTGGTGAACATTACTTTTCTGACAAAAAAGTAACGAAATTCCATTAAATAATTTATATAGGGGTTGGGAATTTGTTTCTGGGGAATCAGGATGTTTAAACCTATTGAGGCTCCGCCGGCGCACTTAGCACCCTTATTAGCTGCCTCCATTATCCCGCCTCCGGCGCCGGTAATAACCGTATAACCCTTCTTAGTCAGAGTATAAGCGGTTTTATAGGCTAACTTATAGTAAGGATGGGTCTTAGGAGTAGATTTTGAACCAAAAAAAGTCACCCCCCGCTTGATCCGGGATAGTCCTTCAAAACCCTCCACGAATTCACTCATGATTCGAAAAATACGCCAGGTATCAGTAGGTGCAGCCTTGGCCTTAGGGCTGCGAAAAAAATCATCTTTAAAGGTGGTCGTAAGTTTACCAACTCTTAGATGACTTCCCCTTTGTGTAACTCTTTTCCCCATTTATCCTCCTTTCTCTCCGGTTGAGGCTAAGCCTCAACCAACGTTGTAATCATTATACTTAAATTTGGAGTAAAGGCAATGAAAAAACCCCGTACCAGTTAAGGTACGGGGTTAATTTTCTTGTTTTACTTACCCTTAGAAGCCAACAGTTACGCCAGCTTTCAGAGAATAAGCTACGCCGTCATTGTCTTCAGCAAATACCGAACCAGGCATAAACCAGGCACCGGTAAGTTTTAGCTGGACATCTTCGGTATAATCATAGAGTGCGTAGATATCCCACTCATCACCAAAGTGAGTGTTTCCAGCTACTGTCTGATAGGCAGCGCCTAAAGTAGCATTTGATGCCGGACCAGTGGTAGGGTTATAAGCTGTGGTAGTATTAGCCTCAGTTGTACCAGTTACCTTCACAGCCTGATGGGCCAGAGTGTAAAGTAAACCTATGGTAAGGTCTTCTCTGGGCATCATTGAACCGGAAACTGTAAAATAGTGAGCATTGCTGTTATCCATTAAGATGTTGATCAACTCAGCCGGGGTTTGATCTTCCCACATTGGGTGCCAGGCCTGATCATAATCTTCTTCATTTTCCTTGTCACCGCTTAAATAAGTATAGCCAAGGCCAACCTTAGCATTATAACTATTTAAGAACTTGTACTCACCAGCTACCTGAGCAGCAGCGGCCCTAATACCATCATCTCTGTTGGTAGCGACTTGCTCACCATACTGATAAGCTCCTTCAGCAGATAAGGTTATCTTATCGGTAGGATCAAATTGAGTCCTAAGACCAACAACATTTATGTTATTTTCTTTCACATTAAGAAGGGAAGTTCGAGGAGTCTGATCTCCGCTGAAGAAATAAATTTCAGTTACACCATTGTAGGAACTCCAATCATAAGCTGCATTAAGACCAAAAAGTCTTTCATCGTCAAGCTGGTTATTTGTTCCGCCGCCGGTATCAGTCTCATCTAACTGAGCATAAACAAGATCAATGGTCCAAGGGGCAAAATCAAGAATTGCCTTAACCGCATCAAAGGACTTTCTTAAAGATAAATCAGTAGCAATTCCTGGAAGGCCAACAGCAGTATCATTAGCAGCACCCTGGTTAGTATCAGGATCACCAACGATTAACCCGCTGCCGTATCTTAAATTTTGTTTACCAACGACCAGAGTTAAAGGATCATAGAGGAATTCTTTTAACTCTACATACCCTAAATCTAGTTCAATATCGTCGGCGTTATCTTCACCCCAAGTCTCCTGAGAGATAAGACGTAAGGTTGCGCTTACGCCTTCAGTTAAATCAGCATCAAATCTCAAGCGTATCTGGGAAACAAAAGCTTCGTGGTCCTCAGGACTGATAGAGGTACCGTTTCCCAAAGCTATGTCTCTTATCAGACCAGTGGCAGCTATATCTCCGCTAACTTTTATATTTTCTACGGCAGCAAAAGTAGTGCCGAGAAAAGCGAAGGATAATACTGCTAATGCTACAATTAGCTTTCTCATTTTTAAATCCTCCTTTCGATTAATAATTTTAAGGATCTATACCGCAAGGTTCTCATCCCTTGTTTATTTGCATCTATCAGTTACAGCATTCAACATTTTGATAATCTCCGGCCTTTATCTTAAGCATCACCTCCTTTTGTGCCCAGTCTAAGACTATCCTTGAATGTATAACTTCAGCTGAAAGCGTTTACAAAGAACCTATACCTTTTTAACAAAAAATAGCTGAATTGTCAAGGGTTTTATCAATAATTATTTTGAAGCTAATCAATTGAATTTTAAGGAGTTATAAACCAATCATCGCCAATAAACATCTATTCGTGCTATTCTTTGATTCCGAAGATCAAAATTAACTGCAGCCTTAATAAAGCTTGAAAAATAAGCGATTTTTCCTCCTTTACCAGTAACTACGATTTTCTCGACCCGGCAGTTTTTAGCAAAGGTGTTTTTTCGCTTAGGATTATGATAACAAACCAGGGTTTTGGAAAACAGCTTAAAAGCAAAAATATTGGCCGGAAGAGTAATTTTCTTGCCTTCAAAATCAATAGTCTCAGGCTTAGTAGTAAAAAATTCTCCCTTAAGAATCGGAGCAAAACGCAAACAAAGACGTTTACGCTTATCAACCGAAAAAGGTTCCTTTCCTAAACAAAGCAGAATCCAGATATTAAGCAACTCAGCAGTGGCTCCGCTTAGGCGGGCAACAAATCCTTTACCCCAAAGATTTTGATCGGGATAAACGCTGCTGACAATAAAAGAAGAGTTTTCTAAAGGGCTTCTTCCGTAATCTCGAGGGTTGAAAAAACAGACTCCGCAGTTATAAAAGGCCTTGAAGAACTCCTGGTAAAATCCCTGCTTTAATAACTCCAGAAGATACTTATACTCCATATGCAGCCATATTGATTCATTCTCAAGCCAGCCGGGAGTAAAAATCCGGCTTCTCCCAATCTCTAAAGGTTCACTGGTAAGCGGAGCATTAAGCCGGTACATCTTTAACTTTTTATCAAAGAGAACCGACTTGCTTAAATTACGATGAAGACTTCTCTTACCTTCAACCTTTAAGGTATGGACAATTCCTTCTAAATATAGAGGCAAAGATCGCTTTACGAACTGCCGCGGTATAATATGTTTATTGCGAGTATCATATTTCTTAACCCGATAAGTAAAGTAAGTAAGAGGGAGACCACTCTTCTTATCTTTGGCTTTAGCTATTCCCTGATTGAGCTTGGTAATTAAACTCTTTAAAAACTTCTCGATTCTCTGCCGGGAAACTCTTCTCTCCTCTCCCTTAAGAGAAGAATAACAACTCTTACGAAACTCCTCCTTCAAAAGGTTAGACTTATCCCACCATAAATAACCATGATTTTTAAGTTTTCTGACACTGGTGCTGTCTAAAAGATTACTTAACCCTTCAAAGAAAAATCCCGCCTCAACCGGAACCAATATGCTCCGGCTCTTGTTGCCAAGTTGCTTCAGGGCTTGAAGTAAAATAACTGCGGCTCTTTTTAACTCCAAAGTCTCAGAAAGCGATGAGCCAAAAAGGGCTGGTAAGCCGTTTAAGGAATCACACCAACCAGGTTTATCAGCCTCCATCTCAATACCAATTCCTTCCGGATCCAAGGTCGCAGCTTTATTTAAAATTAAAGTTAGGAGTTTACAGACAAGGTTAGTCTCATAAACCTTGCCTTTTCTGGTCCGCAAGAAGTTTTTAGGCTTATCCCGCTTCTTAAGCAAAACTCTTTTTTCTTTATCTAACCCTAAGCTTTCAGCCTGATAAACTATTTCTCCCTTTAAAATATAGCGGGAACTTCGGGGCTTTAGGTAATATTCATCATCCCAGAAGAAAAATTTCTCCTTTAAGAATAGCTCCTCCCACTTATCGGGATAAAAATAAAGGAAGCTTTCAATTAAGTCCAGATTATAATACCAGTGATCAATCCAGTAACCTTCACTATGAATAGCCTGAGGTTCCCGTTTACCCTTCTTCAACAACACTAAAGCTAACTCATCCCTACGGTTTGTTTTTATTCCTTCTTCATCGAGCAGTTTGAAGAACCCCCCGAGGTAAAAACCCCGGATCATAAGCTGACGTAACTTTTGGTTCTTAATCTTAAACTCTTTTAAAATATTAATGGTCTTGGTTTTATTAAAATGTAATTTTTCTCCCTTTATCACCAAGGGATTGTAGCCGTCGATTTTAAGAAAATTGAGGAAGTAAGCGACATTCTTGGTACCCAAGGCCGGCTCAAAGAATAAATCCATACGCCGGTTCTGATTTATGTCGCGATAATTAGCTTGGCCTTCCGAGAAGTAAGACGGCAGGAGTTGAAACTGATTATAATCCCGCTCTAGGTCTCCGTGCTTTCGGGAATAGATATAGTAAATGCTCTTACCGTTCTCATCTACCCGGGTTGAAGCCTGAGAGTTCACCCGGTAAGGATAACCGCCTCTTAAGACATTATCAAGATAAGTACTCTTTACGTACTGACTAAAATGTTTTAGGCCGGAGACAGAAAAACAATTATTCTTTACCGCTTCAATAATTCGCTTATTCTCATCTTCCTTCTGATTAAGGAAATCAGCGCTTAATCCTTTAACAAAGCCTTTAATCAACTGGGGTTTAAAGGCTGAACCAAAAACATTATAAAAACTGCGGCTTTGACCGGGATCAAGACCCATTTTAAAGAGACTAAAAGCGCAGGGAGTTTGGCCACAAGTTACCTGAGCTAAAGGAGCTTTAAAACCCTTTTTTAAGAAGTTCAAGGGCTGCTGAAAAGAAGTATCTTGGGAGAAGATTGCCCGAGGGTCAACAATCATGCAAACTGGTTTCTTTCTGCCTCTCTCTGAATAGAATGAATAATTAAAATTGGCACCCTCGATATATTTTGTCTGGCTTACATCCCGGGGGTCAACCCTTAAGCGAAAGACAGCTAAGCTAGCTGAGACTTCTGCCTGCATCCAAGCTTCCAGGGTACGCGACATGTCTTTTAAGAAATAATTTGCAGCACCAAAAGGAATAATCCGGCTAAGCCCGTCTAAGGCTTCTAACTCTTTCGGTGACTTAGTAGTATTTTCAATAGTTACCTTCCGCACTAGGCCGGCTACAGCAGTATTGGGCAGGGTAAAATACTTAACTCTGATATTTAGACCTAAATTAGAAATTATCTCCTCTATCTCCAAAGTTGCGCTCTTTATTACCATTGATTGCTCACCCCTAGTAGAAAGGTTGAGTTTAAATGGCTCATAAAATGTTTTTTTACTGCTCCTGCCGGCAGGATTAATTTTTAAGAAGGTGCGAAAACCTAAGTAGGGAACAAAAGAATAAGCTTTATTGGCCGGGAAGAACTCGGAAATTGCGTGGTCTTTATCCTTGAGCCCAAAACTTACTACTCCTTGGCCTCGATTTACATAAAAGACCCAAAGAGGCACACCCCAGGCACCGGCAATTCCCGGGAGAAAATTAGAGAAAGGTTGGGCCTGGTTATAATTTTTAACCACGAAACTACCGTCGCTCTTAAGTGAATATTGCTTACTCATAATAATATCTGGCTATTTCTTAAGGATTAATCAAACCTCCTGAGATAATCAGCCTTATTGCTTCTTGCACCCCGATATCTAAAAAAGTTAAATCCTTCTCTTCAACAATAATCACAAAACCGGTTATCGGAGAAGGCGATGAAGGGATATAAACATTAAAGAATTTTTTGCCTCTCTTAGCCTTATGGTTGATTGTGTTCTCATTGGTAACAAAACCTAAAGTATAAATTCCCCGGCGCGGATACTCTACCAAAACTGCGCTGCGGAAATTCTTTTGAGGCGGGAAGAAGAGAAAATCAACTATCCGTTTAACCGGAAAGTAAATTTTATTTACCAAAGGGATCTTAAAGAATACTCTCTCAGTCCACCTAAAAATCCTCATCCGGGAAAGACGGATAACTACTCCTAAGATAAATATAAGTAAGATGGCAATGAGAATGCCCAGGCCGGGAATTTCATAGCCGATGTACTCGTAGAAAAGATTATTTATATATTTACCGAGAATACCGTCGGCAAAATGAAAAAGGCCGGTTATAACATAAACGGTAATTACTAAGGGAATAGTTGCCGTTAAACCGGTAATAAATATTCTCTTTAACATTCGACTCATTCCTTTATGCTAAAAAAACATATCTTTTTAATGAGGCCTAATTTTATCACGAAAATTACTAAAAATAAAGAGGAATAAAACCAGTTAGAGACAATTTTCTGATTAAAACAAACTAAAAGGGCAGACTAAAGTAAGCCTGCCCTTTAAATAACCCTGTTTAAAATCTATTCTTTAGCAATAGCAATGGCAATGGCTCCGGCCATAATCAGGAGCAAACCGATACAGCCTTTGAATAAAATTGTCAAAAATGCCCACCATTTAATTAATGCTGCCAATCCGACGATAACCAGCACGATTCCGATAATCACTTTCAGGCCTGATTTTGGAAATAGACAGGTCTTTTTTTTACTGTCTTGTTCTGCCATTCTTACACCTCCTCAATGAGACGTTCCCGACATTAGTCGGGATTAGTCGAATTGATACTTCGTCCCGCCTCAGGCGGGACGAAGTATCTTACCCCTTAAATGAAATTACTTTCTCTTCCAAGTATATCCTTCCGAATCAGGGACTTGAAACCAGTAGCCGAAAGCAGCCCGCTTATAATCACTCTCTAAAGATGCCTTGCGAACTGTAGAAATATCAGTTTGGTTCTTCTCGGCTACAGCTTGATAGATTATATTTCTATCGCTATTCTCCTGGGAAATAAAACTCTCGATTTGCTCTCTCCCGTCCTGGGGGGCACTCCTAAGTTCCAGAAGAGCATCCTTGTTTTCTCCGATATAGCCTTGAGCAAAATATCCTTCTATAATGCTTAGCCTTGCCTTTCTACGGGATATTGCCGAAGCCATCAAATCAGATGAATCCTCAGCATAAGCTTGGTTAAAACCAAACAGAGCATTAAAATCTTTATCCTCAGTACCGTAAATCTGATCATTAATATCCTCAACATCTTTTACTACATGCTGGTATATGTCTACCCGCATATTTATATCAACCTTAATCGGCTTAGAAGTCTCAACGCTCACCTTGGCACAACTAATAATAAATAAAACTAAAATAATAATACTTATTGGCCTCACTGTTCACCTCCTAAAAGGTTATGTAAATTAACCAAGATATTCCGCCGTCCCAGTTCCTGAGAGCTAAAATCAAGATTAAGGGCTATCGCCTCCCCCTTTTTGGATATCCTAATCTTACCCTTATTGTAGACATAATGCTTAAAATTGTCAATCAAAGCATCATAAGAAGCTTTATTTAAGTAGGGTTGTAAAACTTCAGAAGAAGTCTCTTTTTTAATACTGATAGTTCCTCCGCTGCTATTTCTGAAATCTCCTCCTAAACTTGAAATCTTACCCTGATCTAAACAAAGCTTGAGATTTCCGCTAAAGGAACCCTCAAAAAGAAGATTATCCTCTTTATCAAGAAGCTTGATTAATTGTTCAAAAGAGCTATCCTGGAAATTGATTTCTAAACAGACGTGATTGTAATCTTGATAATTTAGCACTCCTCTAATCTGTGCAGATGCACCTAAGAAATCAGTATCGATAATATAAAAATCTTGAGACTTCTCAATAGCAAAATCAATAGTCTTATCTTTAAATTGAAGATAACAATCGGAAATACTCAAATCATCAATAGCTGGTTTAAAAAAGTTAAAAGTTATCCTCACTTTCCCTAGCTTTATTTTTAAATTATCTCGGGATAAATGAAAACCCTCCAAAGCAATACCATTTAAAAAAAGATTAGCTTTAGCGATTCCCGCTTCTTGAGAAAACTTTTTATTTAAAAGATAGTTGATGCCGCTCTTAAGAAGATAATCCTTAAAAATAAAAAATAAGAGGATAAATAAAAGGAGAATTATTAGAACTTTCTTTAGCATTGTTATCGCTCTCTGTTTAAGAGTTTCTGGCTATATTCCTAGCGGGGCTTATACTCCCAGCGAATTAGCTTACCCTTTTGATTAAAGTAGAGATATATTCGATCGGATTGGAAATACTCGGTAGGGTGACGGTAAAGCAGTGTTTGGCTAAAGAGAGGCTCGGTTACCTCTTTAGTTAATATCGGCTCACCATAGATAGCAATGATTGTATTTTTAGGTATACCCGGCTTTAAGGCTTCTCGCTTTAAATCAACCAGCAATTTGTCAAACAGCTTAGCCTGACGCCTCAGGTAAGTTTCAATCTCTTCTTGGCTTTCACCAACCTGTTTTAGAGTCTTTATACTCTGAGGCAGGAATAAACATCCGGCCAAGCAGAATATAACTAAACAACTTATTATCAGAAATTTAAGTCTCACCCTGGGTCTCTAAACCTTCCCAAATCGCCTCAATTCGTTTCTTCAAATCATTGGTTGAAAAAGGCCAGACTGTTCTGCCGTAAAGAGCCTGGCTAATTTCCTTATAAGTCAGTTTGTTCATCCGGAAATCGGGAATTTTATTATCTATCTCCAGATAATAACGCATAAGGGTAAGTTCTTTGCGAACCATTTGCGGAAGGAGAAAATTTTTACGTACATGTGCCTGGGCATTTTTGCCAAATTCTGCCCTTAGTTTTTTATCCTCGATGAAACTGTTCATGGCCCTGGCGATATCTTTGTATTCATAGGGCCGGATTAAAAAACCATTGACTCCATTTTTTACCTGTTTGGCAATACCTCCGACGTTACTTCCAATTACCGGAACGCCCTGCCACATTGCCTCAGTTACTACCAAACCAAACCCTTCCCGGGTTGCGATATGAACAAAACAATCGGCAATGGCCATCAATGAACCAACTACTTCATCATTATTCTCTACATTCAATAGAAGGTAAATATCTTTATCATCTCCGACCAACTGCTTAATCTCCTCATAGACCCTGTTACCCTCTGGGTCGTCAGTAGCGCTATTACCCACGATAATTAAAATCGGGTTGGTTCCCTTGGAGCTATTTTTCTTCATAAGTTTAAAAGATTCGATTATTCCCTTCTGGTTTTTATGAATATCATAACGCGAGACAGCAGCAATAATCGGCCGCTGGGGATCAATATTATGCTGGTTAAATAGATCCTCCAGGACCGCTAAAGCTTCTTTACGGTTACGCTGCTTATTTTTGCTGCGCAGAGGGTCAATGGAGGGACAAATTTCGTAAGTAGGAATCTGAAGATTGCCTTTGGCAAACTCTTTGGCCGTAAATACGGCTCCGGCAAACTGATTAATGTAAGGAAGGAGAAAACGCCAGATCCGACGGCTGGCATTAGAAGTATCAATATGGCAACGCCAAAGTATGTGGCCGTAGACATTACCATTCATAATCATGGCTGCCGGCTGAGGATCATGGACAGTAACCATATGCCCGACCACTCTAACATTGCGGGTATTCTCATCAATAGTGTCTAGGTAGGCGTGGAAGATCTCCTCAAGAGTAATCTGCTGGTCAATGCCCTGAAGGAGATTATGAAATTTTTTGGTTACGGTAAAGAATTCATCGCTGCCTTCAATAACAAACCAACGGGCATCAATGCCTAAACCCCGAGCAAAGGGAAGAACGCTCTGGAGCATCTCAGCTACGCCCCCGCCGACAAAAGTAGAATTAACATTAGCCCAGACTTTATTTTTTAGGGGATGGGCCAAGTATTTAATATCTTCTAACTCTTCCTTACCGATAAAAGGTTCATACAAATCAACATTGATAGGTTCTAAAGGAACATATTGGTTTTTGTACTTTCTACTCCGATCATCAAACATTGTTCATCCTCCTTATGATCAATTAAAGGGTTAATTAATAAACTGGGATATAGGCTAATAAAGATACGGATTGAATGGATACACAAGTTTCAGGAAATAGTCCATTCATTTACTCCTTCATAGATTTACTTGCTACTCAATTATAATATAGGTTTTGATAGGCGACAAGACATTTTTATCATATCCTGGCTATGTTTAGATTAAATGCTTGGGAGTTTTGTAAAAATTAGCTTCTAATCCCTAAACAAGAGTTTATTTTCCTTGACTTTCCCGCTGTCGGCTTATCTGATGACAAAGAATCGCACAGGTCGTAGCCACATTAAATGAGAGCGGTGCTCCTTTCATCGGAATATAAACTTCCTTGTCCAGATGTTTACGGATACCATAACGTATTCCGCTGGCTTCAGAACCCAAGACAAAACATAAAGGAAAGGGTAAGCCAAAATTATTAATATCTTCACCAGCTTTAACCATTGCTCCCACAACCCAAAAGCCGCATTTCTTTGCGGTCAGAATTGCCTTGGTGAGATTAGAGACCATAGCCACAGGAGTGAAATTTTCTCCTCCTGCGGCAACATGCAGCACTGCTTCGGTTACTGCACAAGCCTTATGTTTAGGGATAACTACTGCCAAATCACCAAAACAGGCAGTGGTGCGGATTATTGCCCCTAAATTTTGAGGGTCGAAGACTCTATCCAGAAAGACAAAAGACAGTTGTTTCGGCTGATTTAGTAAGTCATCAAAATCAGCATATTTATAGTTTTCAACCTCAGCCACTATTCCCTGCAATGAGTCTGAGGGTTTTATTCTCCTCAGCTCTTTTCTGGTGACCCGTTTAGCTGGAGTCTTGGTAGACTTAATCATCTCCTCAATATGAGGAGCAGAGAAGTTTTCTTCAAGAAATATCTTTTTAATACTTCCGGGGTTGGCCTTTAGGCGTTCAAGGAGGGAATTCTTGCCATACAAAAACATCATAGCCTCAACTATGAGTACTTTATCTGCCTTAATTCTTTGGCTACGTACTTAGCCAGGTTAAAGGCCCTTCTTTTGGGGAAACCTGAAAAAACATTAACGTCGATAATGTAAACATCTTTTAGGTTTTGGTCGGGAATTACATCAATACCTCCAAGATTGATGTTTAAAGCCTTTGATACCTTTGCTGCTTCCTTCTTGGCTTTGGTAATTAATGACTTCGGCAGGAGTTTTAATAGGCCGGGGTCGCCTCGGCCGCCTTGAGAAATATTGGTAGTAACTTTATCCCGAGAATTTTTTCTGGGGTAGACATAGATAGCTTTGCCTAAAAAAGTGTATATTCTTAAATCGATCTTTTTTTTATTGAAGATTGGCGGATCTATGGCCTCCTGGATTAAGATATCTTTCTTAAGGAGTTGAGTTAAAAACTTACCGTTGCCGGTGATCTCCCTGGTCTTCCACCCATGATCAGACCTACGACTTATGATTTTGTTGTTTTTAAAGTTAAAATTTGTCTGCCAGCGAGACCGGCATAAAAAAGTAATCCCTTTACCCATAGAACCGTATCGCGGTTTAAGAAAAAACTTCTCACCCTTATCCAGCCTTCTTAAAATCTTCTCGGCATCAGATATCTTATAGCTCTTGGGCTGAGATATATTAAATTGGTTAAGTTTCCTCACCACTGTTAGTTTGTCCCGGCAGGCTCCGCATAAATCCAGATCGTTGATGAAAATTATTTTCTTACCAGCAAAATGTTTTTTAGCTAATTTTTCAACCCTCTTCCAGAACCGAATAAATTTCCCGTAAAAAGTGCTGTTACCGTATACCCCTTTATAATTTTTATGTTCAATACTCCTGTTCCAATAAGAAAACGGAAAAAATAGAAAGATTATTATTTTTTCTGTGTTTATCGCCGGTAGCTTCCCTTGCAGGAATCTTTTATAGTCAACAGCAAAATATTCAAATCCGTACCTCCTAAACGACCTCTTTTCGCGATTAAACTTCTGGTAGGAATCGTAATCAACCTTATCGCCAATAACCAAAACTGAAGTATTTCCCTTTAGTTTCTTCATCAAATGTCAAATTTATCTCTTAAGTAACTAAAATTCTTAGTTAACCTACCTTTCTCAACAATAACCGCCCGGTGAATTTCTGAAGGAATTGCCACGTGATTAGTAATATCTTTTACGCCGTGGACGGCAATCTGATATACATACTCGCGAATTAAACGGCTGAATTCAATTGAAGAATCTTTTGGCAATTCCGTAGGAAGATTATCCACAGCCAAAACTGTAATCCCGCTGCATTTATACCCATCAACAAATGTCTTCTTTTGAGGTCGATAGGTATAGGTGGGCTGGTCAGGAATTGTTGTCCGGTAATTTAATTCAATCGACCCGTTGACATCGCAGGATAAATCGCCAATAAACTCTAATCGAAAAATCTTCTTTTTAGCCAGTTTATGAATCATTTTCTTAGTTACCATTCGCGGGAATCTACTGTCCCAGTAACTGGCATGTATAAGCAAACTAAGATAAGGTAAGTATTGATCAAGATTAGATTCAAAATTATCAGGCTTTTTAAAATATTCTTCATAGTAAAATCCCTTGCCGTATTTAGAACGTAATTTCTCCTCGCGTAAGAAGACTACTTTATAAAGACGACGAGACCTTTTTTTCCGGTTCCGGATAAACGATAACATATCTTTAGGATGAATCTCTACCGGATTTAAGAGTTCTAATATCTCCTGGGCTCCTTGTGAAACATTTCCGTGACCAGTAATACCGATAATAAACGGGGATAATTCCTTGGCTAGACCCTGGCTTTGTATTTTTCGGCCAACTTCAGCAATCACCCTTTTGGCGACTTTTAGAGAACTATATTGGTGTGCCGGCTGAATTAATAAAAGAGGACTTCTAATTCCCTTATGCTCTAATTTTTTACCGAGATAATGTAAGCTGTCAATCATACCGCAGATCCCGGCAAACCGCCCAAAGTAAACTAGCCGCCGGCCAGAAGAATTAATTATCTTCTCATAATCAAGCAAAGTAATTCGCTTCTTAAGCCCGGCCTTAAGCAGTGATTTATTTTCAGGCTGCCCCTTACTTGTATGTGAAAATACTGAGTATATTTTGCTCCTCTGTAAATCAGCCAGCTGCGGTTCTTTAATTCCTACTAGAAACGAAGCATTCTTAATCTTGCCCACAATTTTAGCTCCGCTCTTTGCGTATTCTTGATTCCTAAAAACTCGTTGAGGGCTGTCTTCTACTTCTACCGAAATTCCGCGTTTGACCAGCCACTTTACATCAGTTGGAACCAGCGGCGCCCGATGTTCCCAAGGCTTGTTTTCTCTTAATATACCGACAACTAAGTTTTTTCTCATTATCTACACTTCCTACCGCTATTAATAAAAGGGGGTTTAGTTACAATCACACGGCTCTTTTCTATTTGAGATAAAAAAGAGTGGGGTGGCTAACGGGATTTGAACCCGTACTAAAAGAACCACAATCTTTCGTGCTGCCATTACACCATAGCCACCGCAAAATCTATTTTAATATTTAGTGCTCTAAAAATAAATAGGTTTTACCTTTTAAATAATTAGTTACTCTCTTCGGCCTCCTCTTGTACCTCTCCTCCCTTCTCGGTCTTTAAGCCCGCTTCGATAGCATCCACTGCCCCCTTGAAGGTCTCAATAACATTGCCAATAGTAGCACCCCCAGCTCCCTCAATTCTCTCTTTCGCTTCACCGATAATTTCTCCTACTATAGTTAACGGACCGATTTGAGCTGTTTTAAGAAGGCTTTTTCCCAGTACCGAAAAATCTAGCTTCGGTGAATCCATCTTGGTTATCAATTTAAAATGAAAGGTCGGTTTTTCTTTATTACCCTTAAGATAAGAAATCACTGTCTTTAGAGTCTTGGCTTGAAAAGATTCTTCTTGGCCTTCTTCTCTCTCAAGAAACTCCACCTCCTCTATTGTCAGAAGATTATCAATGGTCAAATTATTATCCTGAGAGTTAAGCTTTGACTCGAAAGAGAGAATTGCCTCTTTTAATTTTAAGTTATCTGGCTGCCAAGAAGAAGGGCAGTATTTACCAAAGGTAAGATAATCCAGATTGTCTATATTTACCCTAAGATCCATGTTCTTATTGTCGTAATCTACCCAGCCCTCAACCACTAAACCATTATCCCCCTTACTCCTCATCAAGGGTAAACCTAAGGTAGTATTTAGTTTTAGAAAAAACTTACTTGCTTCTGGATAGGTAAAACCTCTTAACCTTAAATCAATATTATCAAGAATAACATTTACAGGGCGCCTATTGCTAAGGTAAGTTAGGTCCAGGCTAGAATTTTTAAGATAAAAATTTCCCACTGCCAAAGAAAACTTCTTCTCTTTGAGTTTGGGCTCGGCCTCTTTACTGTTATATCCTTGTGCCTGATCCGAATCAGAACCTGGTTGGGAAATGCCTACACCGGAATTATTTGGAGCCAGACCTTCTCCTTGATAAACCTTAGGTTTATTTTTAGATGAAGAAGAACCTAACTGGATTCGGCTCTTATCTTTAGTTATTTTCAGCTTAAGTCCGTCTAAATAAACTTTATTTAGACTTAAACGGCTGGCGAAAGGATTATAAAATCCGAAAGAGATATTTGCCCGCTTAAATGATAAATCTTCAGATTTGAAATCCTTAATCTCGAGATTAAAAGGAAATTTAAGCGAGAGCGATTCTATAGCCGCCTCCATACCAAGATTGCCTTTTAACCCTCCAATGATAAGATCTTTCCCTTTAGTATTGATAAAGACAAAAAGCGCAAAATGGATTATAATTACAGCGACTAATATTATTCCGGTTACGATCGAAATTCTTTTTACTATTGGCTTCATTTATTTCTCCTATGTTAACAGTCAAATATTAATCTACCTTCGAAGACTTATGTGGTTGCTAATTTAAAATTGCTAAAGTCTTCGAATATCCAATCGTTTTTTAATGTTCTGTAAACTATGGTTAATAGCTTTCGGGAAGTGGCAATAATAGCCTTGCCGCTTCCTTTTCTTATTTTAAGTTTCGAATAAAAAGCTTTTAAATAAGGGCTATATCTTATGGCAATAAGGGTTGATTGAACTAAGGCTGTTCTGGCTAACTTATTGCCCATTTTTGTTATTCGTCCATAATGGCTTGTTTCATTGGAAACCTGCACTCTTGGCACTATTCCAATATAAGCTGCTAATTTCTTAGCATCGCTAAAATCCTTAATGTTTCCTATGGTGTTTAATAGAATGGTGGCTGTTGTATTGCCAATACCTTTAATGGAAGTTAAATTCTTGTAGCCTTTTAGTTTACTGCCCCGGTCTGAAAGCTCTTTATTGATTTGGTCGATAGCCTTATTAAGATGTTTAATTTCGTCCACTACGATTTTTAATTCAAATAGAGAGGCATTATTGATATCTTGCATCAGGGCTCTATCCAACTCCTTTTCTGAGCTAAAAAGCTCTTTCTTGGTTACTATCCCGTTAGCGTTAAATATATTGTGCATCTTATTTTTTAAGGATGTCCTTAATTTGATGAATTTGTCCCTTGTATTGATTAAGCTGGCTAATTGTGCTTCTTCTTTACTACGCATTCTCACTTCCGGGATTAATCCTTTACTTAAATATTTGGCTATTATTATTGAATCGTGTTCGTCTGTCTTTTTTACCGACTGAGAGATAACTTTAAACTGTGTCGGGTTTATTATTTTGGTTGTTTTTGCCGCTTCTTTAATTTCTCTGACAAAATACCCTGTATTGCCTGTAGACTCTACTGCTATTTGATCCTTTTTTGTAAGTGTTTTCTTAAATGCCTCTATTCCGCTCTTACTTACACTGAAATTATTAAGATTGTAGCTCCCTTTTTTACTCAAATAGCAAACTGTAAAGCTGTTTTTGTGTAAATCTACCCCAATGAATCTGCTCATTCCTACACCCCCTTATGGTTGTAGTCTTCGAAGTAGATTTATTGTCGGTAAACACCATCCTCCTATTCAGGCTCATTCTTGGCCTATGGTGACTATTCGGTTACAGGCTTGATTAATCTCCTTAACGGGGTCAATTAAGCCCCAGCGAAATGATTCAACCTATAACCTATCTACTTCAGACTATCATTTATTTACATTTTATTGATAACCTGAAGCTTTCACCAACATTATTTAACTGTTATCGTATCATCTCCTTATTATTTTTAGTGCTGTTCAACTCAACGAAATCTTAATATGCGCGCCCGGCAGGTAACGACTGTTGCCAAACAACCGTATCCGTAGTCGTTCCCTGCATTCTTTTCCTGATTTTTATATAAATAAAATATTACAACTGACTTAATAATACTACCAAAATATTATGCGCGCCCGGCAGGAATTGAACCTGCAACATCCTGCTTAGAAGGCAGGTGCTCTATCCAATTGAGCTACAGGCGCATATTGACAGATAACCTTAAAAGACTTTAAAATACGTCGCAGTTATTAAACGCAGTGCGAACCTATTTTGAGACATCAATAACAAATACT
>CAYVYJ010000017.1:0-23947 GCA_964455085.1 uncultured Planctomycetia bacterium | reverse complement strand
GAAGGCTTTATCGAGGCATTAGAAAAGGCCTTAGGAAAATCTTCCTCCAGCCCGACTGCAATTAATCGTTCTAAAAGCACCCTTTTCAATGTTAATAATAAAAACAGGTCTTCCAGCAGTATTGCGGATATCTTTGCATGGGGTCTTAGCGCAAAAAGTATTTTATTGGCTAGCACAATACTAGGTATAACTGTTATCAGTGATTATCTTTTAGTTAAGAAGAAGATGAGATTCTTTGCTACTGCCTTGACATTGTACCTTGTAAATCTACCTTTAAATTTTGCTCAATTAGGGGATGTTTTCCATAATTGGTTCTACAACTTTTTGGATGTAGCCTTCTATACTAGCGCTATTTTAGGTATTTGTGAGTCAATAATGTTTTACAAGGCAAACGAAGAGATTCTAACATTTGAATGGCATCACGACACAGAAACCTCACCCATAATGCCAGTATATTATAAGACAGCCAACAGGACTACGTTAGGGGTATTTTTAGGATTATCTTTACAGGAAAAATTAAGTCAATACGACACTACTCGTAGCCTCATCGAACGAATTGTCTACTGGCGCAAACTAACGTATGACACCGGCGACTACTTTGCTTATGCTTTGGGAGCGATTGCGTTTTTAGTCTTTATCAATAAGTTTATAACAAAAGATACACGCAAAAGATATTATTTAGGTCAGAGAAAAGTAAGGAAGAATCGCAGAGTCCGCAGACCTCACACCTCTTCTTCGCCAATTGTCTCAACTAAATACGCAAGGTTATGGGCATCCAGAGAGTTAAGAGAAGGGGATTTAACAGGAATAGAGATTTCAAAAAGTTCCTCCAGCCCAGCGGGCTCTAGCCTGACAGAAAGTAGCAAGAAGTTGCACGTAGAAGAGTTAAAGGAGGCCTTAGGAAAACAATTACATGAAGTGGTATATGAATTTGGCAGCGAAATAAATCCGACACAAATAAAATTTAAAGTTTACCCACAGCCTGTAGAGAATGACCAGATTCTTGTGGTAAAAATAGCAGGCTACTTAACCAAAGTCGGAGACGATGATCTTTTGAGAAGTAGGGAGGCTTACAGTAGGGGCGAACCTAAAGTTTTTGAAAAAGTAATTATATTTACTCCCGAAGCCACGGAACATGACCATACTTTAGATACCTTTGTCATGAGTAAACTAAGAGATATCGCGGCTGTTTACACTGGAGGCCGGGTACGCGTGCTAAATATTGTTAATAGACCGACCATTGCAATGCTGCATAGCATAGTGGTCCGTTTTACTGCCACTAAGGATATCAAAGGTAAGGGCATTTTGGACTATCTTAAGAAATATTCTAATTTGTATGATGAAAGAAAAGATAGCATAAATGTCCAAGAGATACTCAAGTTACTTGGTTTTGCAGTAATACTTCGAGACGATACTGAGGAGGAGGAGCGAAAGCTTTTCTTATCAGATTTAGCCTCGGCGCTTGAGATTTTAGAAGAGAATGATGTCGATGTAAATAGTTTACAAGAGGTAAGGGGCTCTCCAATGATCCGTGTTATGGAGAAGGCCGGATACAGTGATGTTAGATTTGAGATTGTTCACTACACAGATGAAACCTTAGGCCAGTTAAAAGAAATCCAGGTACACGCCCAAGCAGAAACTGCAAGTTCAGCGGTTAGCGCAAAGCGAGTAGCGCTCAAAATTTCTTCCAGCCCGGCCACCTCCAGCCCGATTAGTCTTAAAAAGATTAAGGATATCACTCAGCGCATAGTCCGTGAAATTATACGTGAAGGTGCCTTTATTTGGTGGCGTATTTTCAGGTGGCGCACAAGTAAACGATTAGCCTTAAAAGATGGCATTAAAGACTGGCAGAAATTTAGAACGCGCCTTCTTAAACTTAAGAATAAGTCCTCTAAAAACGACTCCACCTCCAGCTCTTCGGCAGGCTCAAGACGTTGGTCCACTTCGTTCGCCTCCAGCCCCAGCCCGGCAGTAGAGAAAAATAGAACCATAATTAAAACCACAGCCAGCAAACCAGAGGCGGTTGAGGACAGTCCTCAACCAAAAGCGCCGGTTCTGCCGAAAGCACCCGATACTGAAATTCCGCAAAAAGTAGAATCAGCTTCTCAGAGAGTTTTAAGAAGTGATTCGCAGACCCGAAAAGAACCAGAGATTCGACCAGATTCTGAGGAAGCTACAAAGACCGATATAACTAAAGAAACAGCAGAAGAAGTTCTGCTGCCAGCTGTGAAAATAGTAGGAATTATAAGTGCATTTCGTTCACTCGCACCTCCTTTAACTTTTTACATTCGCAGGGGAATTAACTTTATTAAAAAAGTTATTAGGGAGGCAAAAAATGATGATATTAAAAGAGAAACAAGAATTCCGAGAGAAAATAAAAAGTCTAGAGACTCAGTTTATTATAATGGAACTGGCACGAATGAAGCAGAGATTTTATCAACAGATGGAGCAAGCCCAACTGTTACAGCAAGAACCCGGAATGGCCCAGTAGCGGTTGAGGCTAAGCCTCAACCAAGGAGGCCGATAAATTCGGCCGCGCGTTATGGCGTTAGCAATGCTTCGCCTCCGGTGGGCATAAATCATATTGCTTTACGGCTTACGGTTTCTGCTATCTCTTCAATCAAACCTTATCTCCCATCCGTATTATTCAGGAAAATTAGTGTTTTAACCAAAGTTGCAGGAGGCTCCGACGCCTCCCTAACCCCTACAGGGGCCTCCTCTGCAACTTTAATTAATAATATTAACAAAAGAGTATCCCGCCTCGGATGCGTCCTCGACGGGATAAATTCTCCGCCTAAGGCGGATCATTTAGGAGGTGTAAGATGTTACAAACAATCAAAGGACTTGTATTCAACCACTTTGTTGTGGCTACAACCGATGGAACAATTTTTGCCTCAGCTCGTGACAAAGACAACCGAGTTTATAATTTCCTTATCACCCGCTACGGAGATGTTAAAGAGCAGGTTAGAAGTAGTTTTCAACCGGTTAACGGAGAAACTGCCCAAAGAATCAGGCAAAGAGCACAATCTTACTACTCAGTCATCCCAGTTTATAAGACCAGAAGCATCAAGTTTGCTTAGAGAAGAATCGAAAGGTTACCGTGTTTATAACCGAGGGCTCGTGGCAAGAGCTTCATCAAGTGCTTTACAAAAATTCCTGAATAGAGTCTTTGTTACACGGGCAGAGACTCCGCTTAGGATTGCTCCGGTTGTTAATCCTCAAGGACGAGATAAGATTGTGGTTTATCCGGCATCCGGGTCAGATGTCAGGTATCCTTTCAAATCTACCGATGCTGGGACAGTGATATTTATCGACTCTAGAGCTTTCTACGATTGCAAGAAAGTAGTCTACGCTGATCAGAGGGAGGCTGCGATAGAGCAATATAAGACGGTTACGCGTCGTAGAGGCTATACCCAGATGGATGATAGTTGTGTGGATGTTTTGGATGTATTGGAATTAATCAGGATTGAACTTGAGTTAATGGGTGTTAAGAGAGTAAGACCTAAGAAGATATTCAAAAATATATATGAAATACCATTTGAATGGGCCCATCCGGCTACCCCCCACAATAAACGTCAACGCAAAATCGTATATTTACAGGGTGAAATTCAAGATACCTGGGTTAGAGCATTTTTAGATAAGAAAGTCGTTAAGGCCGATGCATATTTCTTTAAAGCAACATTGTCATTATTGAAGGATAAAAGCATAGCTGATTTCGCAGCGAAAAACTTAAAACCAGGCGGATTCATAGTAACCGAAGAGGCTTTTATAGGAAAAGTGTCTGAAGGATTAAAAGATTGGTTTGAGGAGGTAAGCCTTTTCAGGGAGAAAGATATAGCTCCCTTTGGTTACGGAACCCGCCCGCGTATATTTAGGAAATCAAACCGGCCAGTAAGTTCATCAACAATCACTACATATGCTTTTGAGGCGTTGATCATAGTAGGGTTTATTGGCGGGGTTGCTGCTACGGGAAGCTATCTCGTGAGTTCGCTTATCCCTAGACTTGATAAAGAGGCCCATCGTATGCCTATCGCTACCAGCCTGGCAATGTTTACTTACTTTCTAACCGCATTTTTAGAATCATCTTTGATTACTGAATTTACGGTAATCTTTCCGTTATCGGCATACTACATCGGAAGGTTAATAAGCGACAGAAAAGGCCATATTGGAAATTTCTTTAGCCGTGCGGCAGCAATCAGCACAATACTTTCACTAATAGTTTATTTTAATACCAGCATAACAAAATATCCGGAAATTCAACAGGCTTATCCTTATTTAGCATATCCGGCTAATTATCTCAACGATTTTCTCGCTGTTCCTTTATTTGTTATGTTTACACCTGTAATTATTTACGGCATCAGAATGGCCATTGGACACAGGGAGAAGAGCTTTGATGATGTTGCTTTGGGAGTATTCGATAAACCGCTAGTGTTTACACTTTTCTGGGCAACTGCGCTTTCGATAGTCTGTGAATTACTCGGCATTACTTCTACTCCCGATGTTTGGGACGCAGTCGCCTATTACGGCGGAGGATTATTATTTTCGGTTTCTGATATTTATTGCAGTAAAGGTGATAGCAGAATAATAAGGCATTATCATGGCAATAGGCGTGTATCTTCTAGCCCGGCGAAGGAGAAAAACCAAGGCGTTTATACTGTCAGCAGTTCACCGCTAGAAAAAATAGACCGTAACAAAGTATATAAGGCTATTGAGTTCTGGCTATTAAAGCTTAGGAAAGAAAAAGGTCATATATCAGGCCTGGCCCTTTATGCTGTTATTGAATTTATAGCCAAACAATTGAGTATAGATACAACAGTAAACAGGCGAGGCAAGCCCAAAGATGAGGATTTCAAGGTCATTGAAGATATAGCTTATGAGGTGCTGGCAGCGCTAAAGAAGAGCTCAAGCTCGGTTTTAGTGGGCTCTGTTGCAGTAAATAATAGCTACCCTGGGCCTGCATATATCTGGGTTAGCAATAATGTAGTCAGCATAGACGAAGTAATATATACCCAGGGCTACGTTGCTGAACTTGGTTCTATAAGGATTGTTAATGGTAAATTATTCGGCCTTAGGTTAACAATTGTTACCGAAAATGTTTCCTGGTCTGATCATTCGACTATTGTAAAGTTTAACTTCCTCAGCAAAGACGTAGAAAAACCAATTGCCACTATTGAGTACCATATGCAAGGCAATAGCCATTGGGTCGATAGGCCGTTAATAGATGAAGAATTAAGAGGCAATAAACTTTATTATCTGTTAAGAAATGTGCATGGAAAGGAAATGTTCGGCCTCTCCGGCGTAATACCGGCTGTGTTTAATGTAACAAAACCGGCAGTAAAACATGTAATTGAGCAATACGGATACGCACCAAGTGATCCGGAAAAAGAATTTGACACCAATTATGTTATTGGTGGAAGCAGAGGAAAAGCAGTCTTTACAAGCATTATGGATGCTCTTCCTTCTCGTAGGATAAAAGACAGCAGAGATTCCTCCAGTTCGTCAATAACTTCAGTTCCGGAAAATATTAATCCTATAATTTATAAAAGAGAAGTTTTTGAAAAAGGTAAAGCCAGAGTGAAAAATAACGGCTCCAGCCCGGCGCAACGCAAAGGTAGCCCGGTTAAACTAAGAGCTGAAGGATATTTGCAGGCTAAAGAGGCATTGTTGCAGCAATTGCTTTCTCAAGAGGTTCGGCGAATAAAGAAGATCCCTAGCAGCAGCGGCCAAAGTAAATATTCACCGTTGGGCCGGGCCCTTTCCGAATATTCAGGGAAAAAGTCAAAACAGGTTGAAGGGTTAAATTTTGAGGTAGATTTGGGTGCTATTATGAAATTTACCATTCCCACGAAAGTAACTCTCGAAAAGAACCGCAAAATGGTGATTGGAGTTTATAATAAAGCAGGGGAGCGAATCGTGCCGCCAAATCCAGGAGGAGGGGCCTTAGAAACGATTGATGCTATGATCGTTCACCTCTTAAACGAAAAAGGTTTTGAAGATATTTCTGTAGCTAACTCTATAAAGGAGAGATTTAAGAAAGGATTTATTCAATCCATGATTAGCTTTTTAAAAGACGGAATCGAAAGAGAACTCAGCAGTAAAGGAGTGTTTCATTTATTAAAGGGGATAAAGATTAACGGCATTGTCCTTCTAAGGACCGAAATGGCTTTAAATATCCTTGCCGATAGCTTTGTAGAGCAGCATGGAGATGACTTCAGCCTGCGTTACAAAGCATTGTATATGGGGATTAGTCCAAGAGAGAGATTAGGGTATATCGAAGGATGGAACATCTTAGATCCAAAGCTTTTGCCCAATACCCCCCAGTATTTTAAGAGTTCAGCCAAGGATATTACTTCCAGTTCGATACAGATAAATTCACAGCTAACGCATCAGGGATTAATTTCTGATGCGTTAGATAGCAAAGCTGTTTCTTCGCCTGTGGAAGAGATGTTATTAAAAGTATCTTTAGACCCCAACGATAAGAGGACTGATACATTTTTCGGCCGTAGATTCTTTATTGAAGCAGGCTCTATTAAATACCAGATAGAGGTTGACTGGGAGAAAGGCTGGGTAGAGATTAAAGCTTTAGAAAAGGCAGTTGGCAAAGGGTCGCCAGATATAACATTTGCTCCGTTATCCGGTTATTGTGCTATAGAAGATACGCTTAGAATAGGAAATAACCGAAAATGGGCTAACTATACACCTTTTATAATAAGAGATGATAAGGACCACTATCTTTCAGGCAAGCATCTTTCCTTAAAAATAACCAAGGATGAATTAGGCCAAGATCTGTTTGTGGTCGAAGATATGGGGTCTACAAATGGTCTGAGCATTGAGTATATCAGAGAAAAACGCAATCCTAAAAAAGAGGAATTCAAGCTATACGAGCAAAAAGGAATCATTGCTATAGCCCCAGGGTATATTGAAGTAGATAAGAGATGGGTTCCTTATAATCATCCTGATTTTGATAGGCATAGAAACGACAAAGGAGGGGAAACGTTAATACGTTTTTCTATAGGCGAAGAAAAAGAAGCACTTAATGTAGCAAGAGAAATCGCATTTCCCTACATTCTTAGTCAAAGAGAGAGATATGAATTCCAAGGATATATAGCAGATACAAGAGTTGTCCTGATAGAGGGAATAGAATTCGCAGTTTGGACAACTATAAAAGGGAAGAGAGAAGTAGTATTTTATCCTGTAAGTGAGATAAGAAAAGCCTACAATGCAGCAAAGAGGACTCCAGAAAAGAGAAAAGCCCCAGTCGAGCCCAAGCCTTTAGACAAGAGAGAAGCCGAAGAGTTTAACCGCTACCTGGATGAAGGAAAGATCGAAATAATTCCCGGTCAAAACCCGTTTTATGTAATAGATATAGGGAGGAAAAAGGCCAGGATATATTTTACTGAGCCACATGCAGAGAGGAAAGCATATAATATAGCAAAGATGGCAAAGTTATCACTTACTTCTAGGGAGAAGATAAAGGTTGTTTCCAGTTCATCAATCAAAATAGGCTCCGCGCATCTGGTTTCTAAAATAGCAGCGATATACAGGACAGTTTGGCCGCTGAAAAGGCAAAGAGATCCTCAGTCAGATAAGCATAGTAATGATAAGAATGGAGATGTTCAAGAGGGTATTTCCCTTAAACCGGATAAAGTCACCATTAGCTCTGAAGCAAAGCAAATGGCAAAAAAAGCAGAAAAATTGGGCGATGCTATAAGGGGTAAAGATATATTGCTTAATACAGCAGATGGTATCGCGAAAGAATGGGTAAGGGAGTTTGGCCCATTATATTCAACATCTTCCAGTGCCATAGATTCAATCTTTGCGAAACATAAGCGGATGATATCTATTATTATAAGCCTTACAGCTCTCATTAGCGTAGCCTTAGCGTATCCTTATTTTGCAGGATTAGGCGTTTTAAGTGTAAGAATGGTAACCATTCTAACTGGTCTTCTAACCTTGGGTTTTGTGATTAATCTTTATCAAAACAGCGTAAAAGGAACTTACAGCCATATTGGCCTTTGGAAGAGAGACCTAAAGCAGTTAAGAGAATTTGCCGTCAAATATCTTAATGTGAGCGAAGAATCGATAAAAGAATGGCTCAATAGCGAATATAGAACAGCAAGAGAAATCAGGCGTTTTATAATCCAGCAGCTCAGAGTGATAAAAAAAGAGTTCAGTTATGGCAAGAATCATAACATTAATAGTGATACATGGTCTGGTAAATTAGTTAATTTAGCTAAAAAAACAAAAATCAGCTTGGCAATAGAATTAGCAGAGGCAGTATATACTACCGATTCTTTTGCCAAGAAATTCATAAAGCGCCAGTCTTTTGTGGTAAGAGTAGTTATGTTTTTGCCTGCCGTCATCCTGGCTGTTCCTTACTTTCTAGTTATGGTTACTTATAACTTCTTTGCCAGCCGTGCCAATAAGAACGTTGAATTTAACCGTGCACTGCTGTCAGGGGAGTTATCAATAGAAAATGCAACCTTACATCAGGCAGCGGCAATATTACATATCAATAGAGGAATAGGTCCCATAGACAGGATTAAAGATGTTTGGTTTATCTCGGGATTATATGCACCGATAACAGCCGGTATCGCAGAATTTGCTATAGCAAGGGCTGGATTGGCATTGATTACTTGGTATTTTAGCGGTCCTCTGGCAGCAGTTGCTTTAAGCAGCTATCCCGAATTAGCTAATAATTGTTCATTATTAACCGGATTATTCAGTATATTTCCTTCAGGGGTTGAAGACTTTTTAATCGAACATATTAAGCCTACTTGGTCAAATTTATTACGTCTTTACCTATTGAATTTAGGGCTATCAGCTTTTTCTTCCGTCAAGCTAATATTCAATTCATTGAGAAAAGGTGAGGCAGAAGCTATTCTTTCTAATTTTAATCTTGATCAAGTAAAAGATGACTCTGAATTAGCAAGATTTTACAAATCAGGCCTTATATATTCTGCCAGGAACCCTGAATTATTAGAATTATTTAGAGTAAGATTCGGAAAGAGAAACAAGCTCAGGTTATTGGTAAATTATTCATGGAGGATACCTTTAGCCACAGTAATTTATTTAGTTAATACCATATTGCCGATTGCCATTTTTGCGAAGTTATCTATTTCAGAAGAAAATAGAAGAGTCAAAGCTTTCTTTGATGGTTTGGGCGCGTTAAAGGTTAGTTTCTGGTCGGGATACCTTACATTATCTGTAATAGGTGCAGAAATCCAGATGGTTATTGGCACTGCTGATTATATTGGTGGGCCGATTGCTACGATTGCTAAAGCTTGGGAAGGGCCTAACGGAATCATCGGAATAGGCAGCGATATAGTAGGCGTAGGACAGAGTTCTATTGAGTGGGGTGTAGGCAGCATCGTCGGTAAAGATGTTAAAGTAAATATTCCTCAGAGCATTTATAGCTTCTTGGGGGGAAAAGGAGATTTGAACATAATACAGATTATGGAGAAAATGATATCAAGTGGGGATATGGAGAAAACTTTCTTATCGGGAATTACTCCTGAGATCATGAAGGCGCAAGGAAAAGATAAGTTTGATATGTATTATAGAATAGCTCAGCTTTATTATATGATAATTTCTCAAAAGAGTATTCCCTTCTCAGCAGAAGAAATGCCTCTTCCTTCAGGGGCAATGCCTATCCGTGATCCGGCTAAACCTAGAGAAGGGAAGACATCTGATAACGTAAAGACAAGATTGGCAGAATTAAAGAGAGAAGGGTTTAAAGGTTTTACGGCTGTTAAAGGAACAGAAGTTTGGGTAACAGAAGTATATAAGTATTTGGAGATGTATAATCCGCAGTTAGCTGAGTTATTAAAGTCATTAATTAAATCCGGTAAATTAAGAGCAGGACCTGACGAAAAGGGAGTTTTCTATGGCGCCAATAATGGTGATATTGTCCTTATTGATTCCAACCAAAATAATCCTGCCGCAAGCTTATGCCATGAACTTTTTGCCTTAAATGGAAAGACACACTCCCAGTCTACAAGTGAAGAAAATAAATTCAAACTATGGCAGTCTAAGAAGAATTTAACGAATGTAGCTGTAACAGAAGCAGAAATCCTTGCTGACGAAAAGCCGTCTGCTTGGCAATCTCTGCCCAGGATGGATAGCGCAACCTATCTGTCTGGAGGACTAATTGAGTTCGTGCAGGATCGGTACGGTTTATCCAATGTCAATCCTGTGGATATCATCCGTTTACAGAAACTAATTAAACGGATTCGTAATGATCCAACCTTATTAGAAAAAGAAAAAGGCAAGCTAGAGACAATGCTTCTTCGGGTAGTCCAAGGTAGTATTCGCTATGCAGGCGACAAGAAAGCTCAAGAGCTCTTTGGGCCTTCTGCAGCCAAAAGCAAGGCTATATTTTTAACCAAACTTGACCTTCCTCATTTGAATGCCTTAGTTAAACACATTCAAGCTAGCCAAGATAGCCGGGCGAAAGAAGGATTAAAGACCATTTTTACCAATGTTTTGCGTAAGGTATTGACGACTACCGACAAGGGTATATCCCAATTAAACATTAATTACTCGGTTCGTTTCAGAAACAAAAGCGTTTATGTGTATGCTCAGCTTGCCGCACCAAATGTTATGGCTGACAGACAAATATTGTCAGAAACTTCCACAATGCAGGCAGGGATGTCAGCACAAAAGATAGAGCCTGTGGCTTCAGATGCCAATATTCCGGCTGCAAGAGATGCCAAACAGCAGGCAACCCAAGAGGAGCAGTATAACTTTGTACGACACGCAATCGAACAGGCGACTACCCTTGATGAGCTCAGGGCTATTATCATAGAAGGCGTGTTATCCAAAGAACAAAAAAGCGAACTCAGACAATTAATCACCGACAAAGAAGAAACCTTAATTAAAAAGATTCCAGAGGTGCCTGAGAAAAGGATAAGGACAGTATCGCAACTTGACAATACAAATCAAGCAGCAGCAGAGGGTAGTGAAGCGGCTGCGGTGCATGTTAGAGAAGGTGTGACAATAAGAGCCCGTGGCATACCCGAACAGTTAAAGTATCCGGTTATCGCTAGGGAGAAGGAAAGAGGCAAGCCGGAGTACACGTCTTTGCAGCACATAGTCAAAAGAGGAGAATCTTTATTTAAAATTTGGAAAGGCTACAGACATCAATACAGGCAGAAGGGGAAAGTTTTTTATACCTGGACTGCATTCAAACAGGTTATCCTTGATAACAATAAACTTATCAAAGATATTGAGCAAACCATCAATCCGGGGCAGAGAATATTTATCTCTGGTAAGGACGATCATTTAACAATTCCTACTGCGGATAACAATCTAACGATTCCCGCGGAAGATCATAGGCGAGCGCCTAAAATCCGTCGCGCTGAGGCCGGAATTCATATCGTTAAGGCTAATGAGACTCTTTGTGGAATTGCCGCAAAGTATAAAGTTTCTTATTTGGATATCGCAAAAGCAAATGGCCTTGAAATAAAAATAAAAACAAGAACAGACGGAAGCAAGTATGAATTTGTCTTTTTAAAGAAAGGCCAGAGGTTAAAGATTAAAGAAGTCGACAGTATAGAGACTGTTAAAGTTATCCCCCAGGGAAAAACAGAGCAGCGTGAAAGATCTGAGCGCGAACTACCCATAGATCAGAATAGGCCATTGTCGAACAAGGAAGCAGTATCTCCACAAGAAGCAGCTATAGCTGTTGATTTTATCGCTGAACTTAATAAGGCAAAAGCAACTTTAGCAGAATTAAGAAGTAAAATTGTTGCTTTATCTTTGGATTGTAGCAGTAGGGATGTTGAAGAAATAAGTGATGAGATTGCCGGATTAAAAGTATTTGTTGAAGCTGTTGATCTTCCCATATCAAGAGATTCTCTGCCGAGATGGATTGAGAAGGTTAATCTTTTCCATAAGTTAAAAATAGCAATTTTAAGAGAGAGCCTTGACCTACAGCAACAGCTTGCCATTAAAGCTAAGCAGATAAAAAGAGATACCTTAGCAGCAGAGGTGAAAAGGGCAAAACAGCTAATGGAAGAGACAAAGTCATTTATAAAGCTATTGCAGATTCAGCAGGGAATAAAGAATCTTTATGACACATTGCCTGAAGATAGAGAACAGCGCAATAAGATCTCGACTTATGTTATGGGATTAGCCTTAATGCATCTTTCTGCGCGTGATCCCCAAAGAGCAGAGGCGATAATTAAGTTCTATTACATGAGGTATCAGGATTACAAAGAAGTTAAGAAACTTGATATAGCCGGTATTCCCAATATGATGGCAGCGACAAACCGGGGGCAGTTTTTTGAAGAAGCTGATGCCGGTCCCAATTCTTGGTTTTTAATGGGTATATTGCAATATACAAAAACCACCGGTGATACTAGCTATCTTTCTTTTGCCCATGAGATTGCTGAGTATCTTACAAATAAGAAGGAAGAAGGAGGTGTTTTACAACCGATTAATTTACCGGCACAGATGGGGTACCCCGCTGCTTTAGGGTATGGTGTTATTATAAATGCTACAAAATGTGGCGAAGGATATATATCTTTAGAAAATGTCGTATCAGTAGCAGCTGCTTTAAAAATGTTATCCCGGGTAGATACAGAAAACGGTAGTCAGTATTCTGAATATATAGAAGGATTATTAGAATTAGTTGCTAGAAGCTTTGCGAGAGGTAAAGATCCTCATGGAAATGACATCTATAACTTCTGGCGTGGCTGGGATATACGAGAAGGAAAGATTGCCACAAGTATGAATTTTGCGACAGATGTTCCTTTGTGGTTGCTCCTTGTAGCAGATAAAGATTTCTTTGCGCGGCATAAGATAAACCCTGAAAAGCTATTTCTTGATACTCTGGAGAGGGCAAAAGTAGAGATATCACCTTACGGGACATTGCTTGATTACACTGATAAACGGGGAAGAATAGTTTTAAGAGAACAGCTTGATGATAAATCGATACTTTTAGGAAGTATTGAGTGGTCGTTATTTGCCCTGCATGTTCAGAGTATGTGGAAGTTTAAAGATAGTGACATAACAGATATTGTTTCCGACATAAGCACTGCCTTAATAAAAGTCAGAGAAACCTTAGGATATCTTCCTTATGCTGTAAAAGAAGAACATGTATATAAGATGAAGATTAGTGTTGGCCATGGATGGGATATACCCGATACGAAATCACCTGATTTGACATCGACTCTCTGGCGTGCGTTTAATTTGGATAATCCTTTTACTTTAGCAAGAGAAACAGAGCATATAAGAGTTGATCTTGAAAAATTTAAAATCAAGATTGATAATAGCCAATTATCTAGGCAGCTTGAAGAAAAATTACAGATTATTGGTAAAGATATAACCGTACTTCTTAAAAAGCTTGAAAAAGACCAGAGCATTGATCCGCGTACTTCCTTGGAGGTATTTAATCTTACTCTTTCTCTTTATCATATGGCCGGAAGTTGGCTTGGCCTTAATTGGGATCTTGGCAGCGGTTTTGTCGGTGGGGCAGAAGTTGACGGTATATTTGGAACAATAGCAAATTTAGCTTTAGCCAGTAAAGCTGCTATTGCCGGAGAAGTTGCCAGCGGATTTCTTACTTATGTATTAATTGTTGATGCTACTGCTGCTGGAGTCAGCGAAATAATAGGAGCGCAGAAATACCGCGAGATGCAAAGACGCGGTGCGGTAATTTTAGGTAATAGATCAATATTAATTGGAAAACAAATGGATATATTGTTTTCTAACGGTGACAGAGAAACCTTTTCTAAATTCGGAGGGCTAATTAGCAATTTGTTTAAATTGGTTGGACAAATATTTATTGATCATGAGGCAGTGGTTATATTATCAGAGCGTATGCGGTTTGCTTATACCGAAGCAGTATTTAAGCCTAAAGAAGGCTGGTCCTATTTTGCCGAAAGGCAAAAAAAGGCTCTGGTTATTTTTAGGACTAATGGTATTTTGCGTGAAGATATAGCTAAGCAAGGCAATATCTTTTTGCCTCAAACTGAGAAGTTCTTGGTTGAAAAATTAAAAATCAGGCTTCAGCAAGGTGATGAGCCACAGAGGATAATAGGAATAAGGCAGATAGATGCGGTAGGTAACTATATAAAATACTTCTTTGATCCCAACGTTGCTCTAATTGCTATGAACCGTTATACGCAAACGCTAGAGCCGATTTCTTTTAAGGATGCCGGGTTTATGATGTACCATACTTCAGGAAGGTTAGTGCGTCCTGAGACCGGCGACGTAGTCGAACCTAGCCTTACCCTTATGTTAATAGATGCTGCGTTTCGTCAGGGCAAAGATCTTTCTTTACCTGGGGGTAAAAAAGTTGAAGCCCCGGAGGTAAAAATAATGACACCGGGAAGAGGTACAATATTGCCTAATGCTTCTGAGGATAAACAAGGAGGGATATATTATTTGTACGAAAAAGACCTAAAATCATTGCCTGAGCTTTATGTTGTTACCCTGAATGATGATATACGGATACCTTATGTTGATACTGCCGGAATAAAGATCAGAGAGATTGTTATATCTAAAGGAGCCCAAGTCACATATCAGAGGCCATTTGCTAGTGAGGTTGGAGGCAAAATTGTGCCGGCTATTGTTGAATATTCCCCCCATGCAGATAAGTATCGGGTTATTGTAAAAGATGCAAAAGGTGATGTCAGATATTTGGGTGAAAAGCCGTTACTTTCCAGGAGAGAAATAATCTCCATAGAAGACGCTTTGGATAAAAACATAGGATTATGGCAGGCCTGGATGGACAACTATAGCGTAGGGGATAAAGTTTCTCTTTCTGGGTTTAAAAAACCAGTACTTCCTAAGGTAAAGATTCAAAGGAAACCTTTTACTAATCCTGTTTCTTTAGGAGGGCCCGAATTTGCCTTCTCGGTTGTCTGGCCGGCTGATTTATCAAAGGAAAACCAGGATATCTGGCAGAAGACATTTAGATTAGATTTAAGTAAAATGTTCAGCATCCAGTACCGTACAGTCAGCACTAAGCTTGATTCAGAAGGCAGGCTTCTGCCGCTTTCAAGCCCTGGTGATTTTATGATCAAAAACGAAGATTGTATAGAAGAGAAAGCTACTAGAATAGCCAGATTGAATCCCGAAGGTATAAAAAGCCCAAAGCCTGAAAATATAGGCGTATTAGAGGAAGGTTACTTTCCCGGTAAAGGATGGATGAAGATATTAAGATGGTCTCCGGATATAGAATTTCATCAGAGGAGAATAAGGGGATTATTTGGATATGGAATGGGCTATACCGTAGGCGGTGAGATGATAGTTTTGAAGGAAGACGATGTCCTTCAGTTTAAAGTAATAAAGTATTTGAGTGATGAACAGCTAAGCAATATTGGCATAACTAGAGTAGGTGGCGTTTACAAGATGGTAATAAGAGGGCAGGATGTTGTACTGAATAAATCCGGGAATAGTGATTTTGAAGATAGCCTTGTTCTAATAAAAGGAGACAAAATTTATTTTGTGGAATTAGGAATTAATACTCTTGAGTCATCTTATGAGGCTGGAATAAGTAAGGTAGGGTTTGTTTATGTAGAAGGTAAAGCCCAGATTGCCTTGGGAGAAGAAGATTTGAAGCAAATAATCATACAGAGAAAGCTCTTTGGGGTTAAGGACTTGCAGGGTAGAGTAATTCTTATGGTTAAGGGGTATAAAGGAATAAATGAAGGGGTATTAGATTTAAACGTAAACGGATTAAAATATCTTCATTCTTTAGAGAGAAATAGTTTTGCAAAATTAATTTCTCCCAGTGGGAAGATCATATTTGTCAAAACAATGTCCGACATGCCTTATATTGTTAAAATGCACATTACCCCTAGCACAAAGAATCCCGCAGGGTTTATCTTAACCACTAAGAAAGTAAACAGCGAAAGTGTTGAGGTTGATGCTGTTGTTACTGTATCAGGCAAGAAGTTCTTAGTAGAGTACAATTCTTACAAGCTAACTGTAAAACCGGCAATTGATATGCGCTCCAAATTTACCAGGATATACGTGAACGAAAGCGCCTTAAAAGATGGAGTTATCACTTTCAAAGATTTTTACAAGATTCAGTTATTGAATCCTAATGATAGAGGCAGAGTGGTAGAGATAAAAAAACATAGCTCTCTTTTAGGCGAAAAGGTAGTTGTCAGATTGACTGGGGATACTTTGGTCATGAAAAATAATGCTGGCGAAGTAGAGCATATTGTTTCTTTTTCTCCTACTATTCAGGCAGCTTTAGGTTGGGCTCAGAAAAATTATGGATATTTAGCTGTAAGAGATGTGGGAGCAAAAATCATACGTTCATCGCGGGAATTAAAAGAAATCATTCTTAGTCATGGCCTTTACAGCAAAGAGAACGAAGATAAAAAGAAAGTATTCTATACCCGTTATCAGGGGAATATGTCACAGATTACCTGGGCAGACGATGCAAGAGGCTGGCCAGTACTTAAGGATTTAGGGGGTGTCCAGTTGATATCTAGTCCCGATGTTGAAGATCTTACAAAGATTCTTTTTATTGATGAAGCTACAGTTATAAAAATAATTGAAACGGAAGGCATATATTCTAAAGAGAACCAAGATAAAAAGAAAGTATTTTATATAGATTATAATGGTTCAATATATCAGATTAAAGCAGAAGCTAAAGATGATAAATTATTCGATTTTTTAAAGAAATTAGATAATGCCGCCTATGCTAAAGCAATAACTCCTCCTAATCCCCAAGGCTTAGCTAAATCAACGTATATATTTAAGAAAATAGACGTTCCTACAGCTTGGTATCCAAATAGGGTGGGAACGTTGATTTTAGGAAAGCCAGATTATACAGAAAACTATGATGTGAGTATAGCAGAACTTGCCACAAAATGGGGTATAAGTGTCGATGAATTTAAGAAAAAATTTAGGAAACCGAATACCGAGCAGGGAGCTATGTTTGATTTAGCAACAGGAAGTTTGATAGAACTTACCTCAAAAGGTAGAGATGCAGTGTGGCTTGCAAAATATCAAGAGGTAAAGGAAAAACGTATAGTTATTGAAGCAATGACAGCGGTTAAAGTGGGGGTAGAGTATCAGCCCAAGATACTAGCAAGAGAGACCATCCCGGGGATTATTACCATTTTTGAATATGACGTTCAAGGTTGCGCGACAGCTGTTACTTATTTCTCCCAGAAACCCTTAGCTGAAGTGCTGGCTGGGGTAAGAGAAGGTAGGCATGATACTAGAGCAGAAGTAGAAAGATTATTAAAGGATAACGTAATTCATAAAATATCTCAATCGGTTGATGTTACTGATATTTCAGCACTACCGCAATATGATTTAATTAAGGCAATTAGAAAACATTTTATAAGTAAAGGATATAAATTACCCTATTCGGATAGAACAGAGCTAAAGTGGGTTAAGATAGAGTATTTTAAGCCTAATGGCGATCTTCGCGGATATGAATATCAGCTTTTTGCCGGAAGCAGCCAGTCAGTTGTAAAGATTGCAGAACCTATTGAGATTGCGGAAGGAGAGGTTCGCCACGGGATTATTGATATAACTTTTACATATAATGGTAGAGAGTTCGGTTTACGTTTTAATCCTAATGAAATTCAAGTTAGTGATAAGTCATTTACTCCGATTGTTTTATCCCATACTATTAATCCTCAAGAGAAGTTAGTTGTTGATTTATCTAAACGATTGTTGTTTGTTGAAGTAAGAAATCCTGTTCAAGGTTATCTTGAGAAAAAAATACATCTAAGAAAGAACGGATTATTTAAACATGGTTGGGAGGAGATCATTAAGAGAGAGATTGGTATAGTTGCCGATTACAAAAAAGTAAATAGCGAGTATAGGCCCGAAAGGTTAGAAGAGTTTAAATATAATACATTCAGCTATAAAATAAACAACACATACACATTCAAGAACGAGTTATCTGCTAAGTTCCATACGTCATTGCTTAAAGCCCTTGATGTTCCTTTCGGCTCACTCACTTCTTATTATCTTTATAACGGGAAGACTAAGTTAATAACTATAGGTGCCGGTGTACTTGAAGATATCTATTGGGATAAAGCCTTGATTAAGTCAAGCAATGTAGTATTTATCTATAATAAAAACGGCGGAGAATCTCCAAATAAACATATATTAGGGCGATTTAGTTATGAGGCTTTCCGTGATTTCAAAGGAAATGTAAGGATTGAATCATGGAATGGGGTTATAAACAAAAAGAGTGTTAACCTACAGACTTATGTTTATGGCCATGATGAATACGGGATAGGAAGGTATTCCTATACACTTATCAACGGTAAAGTAGTATCTGATGCTCGCTATAAAGGTAAGAAGGATGGATTATTCTTTTACTTAGTATTTCAGGGAATATATCCTGAAGTTGAAAATATTGTAGCTGTTAATGATGATCAAAATATGTTTACAAATTATAACTTTCTGAGAGACGCGAGCGTTATGCCTAAAGCAGTAAGAAGCGTAGTCTTAGCAGGTAAGTTAGGCGAAGGTAAACTTAATGTCCAGTTGTCGCACCTTAGAGAAAAAATGTCTCCTAGGTTTGATAAAATGGTAAAGCCTTCTCAGGTTACCAAAACGTTTGTTGATAATATTGCTAGTATGAGTTTAGCGGATACTCTTAAAAAGAGAATATTTAACGAAATAACATTTATTGAAGAAAACGAAGATATAGAATCTGCCTATGACGTCGGTCCTTTGCAGTTAGGTTATGGTCGTGAAGGATTAACCTATCAGTTTAATGAAAACATAATAAAAACGAGCTATGAGAATACGCCATCTTTGAGTAGAAGCTATAGATTAAAAATAGTTAAAGAGGAAGGAACAGATAATATATTGTTTGTTTATGATGTTTCCGATAGCAGGATAAACAGAAAAAGTTTAAAACAGAGAGCATATAATCCGTTAGGAATACTAGTTTGGGAATTGCACAGAGACGAAACTGTTTTTGAAATCTTAAGATACGGAAAAGACCCAATAAAATATGTATATTACGATCCTGAATATCAGTTTGCAGTTCATACATCAAGAGTTCACCATGGAATTCCGATATATAAACATGTTGTTATTTTTGATACTCAAAGACCGGGATATTACTGGGTTTGGAGAATGAATGTAGGCAAAGATTTAACAGATAAGATAGATAGAGCGGTTGATAACAATTTTGTAAATGGACCCGAGGCATCAGGGGTTAAATATCTACAGTTTTTGCCAAGCGAAACAGCTGAAGAATTTGCCGATAAAGGCGGATTTTTATTCTACTTAGGAAAACTTAAGTATGAAAGAAGGAATAGGTTCACTCCGATTGTATGGCTTGACCATAATAATGGAATATTAGAGTATTTTAAGGTTCAGTTCGAGAAACACATAAGTGGTAGTTGGATACACAATTTATGTCTTAAGGCTCAAGAAAGAGGAACAATTACTCCGTTGGTGGTAGTGGTAGGGGGGGCATTAATAGCCATAACATTGTTTTTGCCTATTATGTTATTATTCTTTACTAAAATATTATCTTGTATGCATTTTAGAAAGACGGGGAAACCGAGAGAAGGGGCTTCTAGGGTCGTTGCCGGTTCAGCTAAAAGAGGCGATCCTGATGCAACATTTTTACCCTTAAAGGAAATAGATGTAAGAATCAGACGCAGAATAGCAGCCATAATACCTCCTCTTAATTCAATTGGCCCATTTGTAGAGTATTTGGCTAGTTTGTATGAAAGAGGAGGGTTTATTGATAATGATTTGAATAAAGAAGAAGCATTACTTAGAACATTTGGGGTTTATAATAAAACAAGAACAGATCCTGTATGGCCCGGATATAGAGAAAAGTTTGGTATTGAATTAACAAAAATAGAAGAATTAATAATTGAACCTGTAGCTTATCTTTTCTTGGCGTTGATTGGCCAGGATTCTAATAGAGTAGATAGCTGGACTAAAGGGTGGAAAGGAAAAAATCCGTTTAAGGAATTTAAAAATTATTCCAAGATACTTCTAGTATCCGATAGGGATTTTAGGCGTTTCCTTGAATATTGTGCAGAAGATGGGTTAGATCCAGTTATTGACTTTAAGCTTAATGAATTCTTGCCAAATGTGCGCAGAGATATAGTTGAAACCGGAAGTTCACCAGTGAGTAAAGAAGGCAATAGAGACCAAGCCATGGATTTTATCCGGGAGTACTTAGAAAGAAAATATAGGCAAGATGATTTTAAACCTTATACATTTCCGCAGCCATTTGCTCAGGGTACATTATCAAGAAAATTGCTTACTATTTCGTTAGTGATCGGTGGGTTATCTTTATATGCCTTATTGGTAAAGGTCACTGGAACAATAATACTTCCAGTTTATGCTTGGGCTATGGTTGGTTTTTATGCTTTACTTAGTTGGCAGTCGGTTGAATTATTACCTATGATAGCATATCTTTTCCGCTATAGAATTTCTGGTATGTGGACCATTTGGAAGACAAGAAAGGATTATAAAGTATTTAACAAAAACCTTGGAAAGTATGAAGGAATTAATAAAGAAAAGATTAAGCGACAGGTTCATTTTTGGAAAACATTAATTAAGTATTGGATTATAGTAGGTGTATTGATATTGCCCCCTCTAGGTGTATTTTATGCTTATGGCATTATGCCGGGTTGGGGCTTTGTTGTCGGCGGAGGCATACTTTTATTTAATTTTATGATTTCAACTCGTAGCTGGTGGAATCTATTATTAGAATCTGTATTTATATCTTTAGAAAACCAGGGCGCATGGAAAAGGTATTCAAAATATAGCGATATTTCTAAAGAGGTAGTTTTATCAGTAGGGAATGACCCATACCTTAAAGATGTTTACGAAATAGTCCTTATAGAGGAAACATTAATAAAATATTTTCTTGTTACTGAGGATGAAGCAGAAGCCCTAAGGGGTGCGCTCTTAACAGGTAAATTACCTGTGCTTACGAATAAGGGTGCCGAAAGAAAAGTTGTTGAATTTTTTAATAAATCAAATCTCTATAGCTCAGTTGAATTAGAAGAGATTAGGGAATTTATAAGGACTAATCCTCGCCGTGCTTTTCTTAAATTATATACAAAAATAACTGCGAATAACCAATTAGGTCTTTTTCCTAGAACAAATCTTGACAAGGGAGGTGATATTAAGAGCCCATTTAGATTGATTAAGGAGGCATTTTCTGGAGATTGGCTTGTATATTTATTGTATCTTGCTCGTGGTTTACCTGAAGCCCAGAGAGCGGCGTTTGTCAATAAATATAAGAATCCTAAGTTAAGCTTTGAAAAAACTATTGAAGGATTTTTGAAAGACGGCGTATTAGTGGATGTAGATGGTACACGTAATTTAATGAGAGAAAAAGATTTTAATGCTCAATTTAGCACAAGGTTATCTATGATTACGCGCTTTGAATATGAATTAAAATATCTACCGATTGTTGATATTATTTTTATCGCTGAAAGCCTAAGATTAGATGTAACTGGCGAAAAGAAAGAAATCAAGAGTTTTAGAGA
This sequence comes from uncultured Planctomycetia bacterium, assembly GCA_964455085.1. Classification (GTDB taxonomy): domain Bacteria; phylum Omnitrophota; class Gorgyraeia; order Duberdicusellales; family 4484-171; genus Susulua. The sequence continues at coordinate 2,480 of CAYVYJ010000017.1, read as the reverse complement.
TTTTGAAAATGAGAAATATTGGGCTCTAGAAAACAAACTAAAAAATAGATTGAAAGAATATCTATTAGATGAAACGAATATAAGTAATGATGAATTAAGAATGGAGTTAAAAGAAATAATTCTTGTAAGACAAATAATCAATCAATGGATTATGTTCAGGGTTGATAATGTTGTTAAGACAGTCGTAACTTCTGTGGAATCTTCTAGGATTGGCTACCAGGTATTTTTAAAGCACGTGTTTGGGCTTGAGCAGTTACCTACCCAAGAAGAAATGATTGATTTTTGGGCAGGCATACTTAACTACAATATAAAGAATCCTAAGGCTGGTAAAAATCACTGGAGTGCGTTGATGGCCACACTGGAAGATGCGGGCTGGGAATTTGCAGAATGGCAGGATGGAATACCTCAAGATAAGCTGTTGACTATTGTAGATAATTCTATAAATGCTGATGCGCCAAAGCCAGTTTCAGGGTGGGGTTTTAAAGTTGATAACTGGACTTACGCTTTAACCGTTGCTCAGGGAGGAGATCTTGATGAGGATGACGGTGTGATATTTAACACTGACTGGGAACATACTATATTTCCTGTTGATGTATTTTTACTTCCCTTTGTAGCTTATGAATATACCCAGAGAAAAGACTTAGGTATAGTTCTTACTAATTTACGTGATGCTGACGAGGGGATGACACCTACCGCTAAAGATCAGACTATTGCTGAAAATGTATGGAATACGAGGATACTTCCTGCAGAGAGCAGAATTGGAGCAACCGCTATGTATGGTCCGTGTATCGTACGTCTTCCGGCTATGAGGTATTTTGGCGCTAATGCAAGTAAAATAGAAGATTCTGCTACTGCCCATGAGATATTAAAGCGTGGATATAAGACTGACTATGCTCCGGGAATTACTATGGGGCGTGGTCGTGAGAAGACTCAAGGAGGTATGCCATCTTTTGTAAATAGATTCGGTGGCTTAGTTATTGACAATAGCTTAACAGTCCATTTTCAGCAGATGCTTGCAAGCCCTAGAATTCACTGGACAGAAAAATTGACCCTTTTATTTAATGATGACCATTATATAAACCAAGTATTTATTCCCCGTTATAATCTAGCAATATTTTTGTTTTCGTTCTTTGTATCTCTTACACCTTTTGCCTATCTTGCCTTACCGGGTATGTTTATTGTTTCTCAGTACATCTTCTCACAGGCTATCACTACTGGCGGCATAAGAGAATATACGGAACAATATGGTCTTCTAAAGGGGTACGCTCTTTATATTAGTAGATTCTGGAGTCTTATATTTACCTTTTTGTCATTAATTCCTAATGATGCCTATAAGACGGTAAGGGCTTTGTGTGGTGAAAGCGGTGTATTCGTGGGAGGAGCAAAGGATGTAAAATATGCTTCTGAGTCATTCGTGTCTTTATATGATAAGTTTCGTGAATCAATTAAATGGGGTGTCATATTACTAGGTATTCTTTTAATATCACCGTTACATCCTTATGGTGTTGCTGGACAAATATTCTTTTTTGTGTTTCCTTTTGCTTTTATATTTGGACCGTTTATGAAGAATGGCCACTCTAGGTTATGGTTGTCTATACCAATCTTTGGAGGAGCATTGGCAGTATTTATAATGAATGCGTTTTTCTATTCAATCCCACATTTAGGAGTAATAGCAATGGCTTTTGGTTTAATTGGGCTTATAGCTGGTTTAACAGGAGAGAAATATACCAAAGGTATTTTGCATGGTTTGTCAGCAGTTTTTAATTTTATATTGCTAGATTTCATTCCTATAAACAAGTTACTTAGGGTATTGATTGGTTTTGGTTTAAGTGTTTACGCTAAGTATCGATTCAGAGGATTGAATGATATTGGATTGGGTAAGGTCAAGGAAAACCTCAATAAGATTAAAGATGCCTTACATGAAGGAAATAGTTATTTACAATTAAAGAAAGCAAAAAATCCGAATATTCGAGAAGATACAGACAAATTTTATTCTATATATAAATTTGTACAATTTATCTCGCATGCTAAAAAGGATTTACATAAGTCAGCGTCTAGTTCTGTTTCTATGAATAAAACAAAACCTTTATCAGGCAATATTTTAACGAAGTCGTCTTCATCATTACTTTCATTTGTGAGAAATCAATATCTGCTAATGGCTATTCCCAAGGCAAGATTGTTAATAAAAGCTTTAAAGAATAACAATATGCCAACTAAGGTAGCAATTTCTGAGTCTATGCCTACAGTCAATAGATCTTCCAGGTTATTCAAAGATAAAAAGAAAGCATCCTTGATGGCGATAGAGCTTGGTGTAGGATTAGCCGAAAAGGGTATAGCACCATGTGCTAATCTTACTTACGGCGTTTCTCTAGCGGCAAAGATGGCAAGGGGGAATATCAATTGGTTTGAGCAGAAATTGAAAGTATCCTCTTCCCCCCTCAAAGTCCTCCCAACCGGCAAAAAGACAGTAGAGGCCTACT
>CAYVYJ010000016.1:0-25504 GCA_964455085.1 uncultured Planctomycetia bacterium | reverse complement strand
GGGCAACTTATATGTAGTGCTTAAGTTTGATCTTGGTTAGATAAGTGATTTTTAGCCTGATAAAGTATCTCGGATACACTAATAGTCTTTCAGACTAACTCGCCTGCGGCGAGAGTGTATACGAGTCCAGACGGGGCAATTGAATTGTAATAAAACTTAAGGAAGAGGAAACAGTGAATTTCAAGCGCTTTTTATCTTTAGTTACAGCATTCTTAATTCTCACCGGCAGTGCCTTTGCTTTTGATGATGGTGATTATCAGTATTGGAATACTGAAAGTATATCTTGGAAATTAGGTAAAGAATGGAAAGCAAAACTGGAAGAGGAGTTTCGTTTTGGAGATAACGCCAGTAATTTCTACTATCAGCATACTGATCTAGGAATAACTTACTCCGGGTTAGCTGAGTGGTTGAGCCTGGGCCTAAATTACCGTCATGTATTTGAAGAGAAAAATAGCAAGTGGCGCGAGGAAAACCGCCCGCATTTAAACGCTGCTTTTAAGTGGAAATTATTTAATCTCCCCCTTAGCAACCGGGGACGTCTGGAATATAGAAATAGAGAAAAAGCTGAAGATTTTTGGCGCTATAGAAATAGGTTTACGGTTAAGTTACCGTTTCAACTTACTAAATTCCAAATTCAGCCTTATGCCGCCGATGAGATATTTTATGATTTTGATCAGGAAACTCTTAATCGAAACAGGTTTTATGCCGGGCTTGAGTTTAAGCTTTGGGACAATTTGAAAGGAGATATTTTTTACGTTTTGGAGCGAACCGAGAATAACAGCAATAAGTGGTTTGATTATAATATATTAGGTACAAAGCTTAACTTTTCGTTTTAAAAGTATGCAAAAAAAATTCTTTGACCCCATAAGCCTTGTACTTCCCAGGGATCGGATATATAGCCGTCTCGGTTATGCCAAGGGAGTTACTAAGCTTAGCGACAAGCAGAGGCAGGAGCTTGAGCATTATATCGAGGAAGCTTTAACTCTTATTGAACTAAAGGGTGTGGGGGCGATTATACCAAAGAAAGATTTATCTTTTGAAAGTAAGTCTTTATCAGAATTTTTAATCAATTGTCAGGAGGTCATGCTTATGGCAGCTACCGCCGGTAACAAAATAGTCGATAGTATTTCTCAAGACTCCAGTGGTAAAGATGTGACTAGAGCAGTAGTCTTTGATGCTGTGGCTAGTGAAATGACCGATGGCGCTCTTAGTTGGATTATGAATTATTTTAATCATCAGCTTACTCGCCAGAACAAGCAATTTACTTCCCGGCGTTTTTCTGCCGGATATGGTGATTTTTTATTGGAGAATCAGAAAATTATCTATGACTTTTTAGATTTAAAGCAGCTGGGAGTTAGCTTAAGCGATAATTACCTACTTATTCCCGAGAAAACAGTTACGGCAGTTGCTGGAATTAGATTAAAGGAACCAGGCGGGGGCAGAAGTGAAAAAGATAAGTAACCTCTTAAAAAATAAAGTTTTAATTCTTGACGGCGCTACTGGAACCGAGCTGCAGAAACAAGGTATGCCCGGAGGCGCTTGTCCGGAGGTCTTCTGCCTTAAGAACCCTCAGATTCTTTCAGCAGTTCATGCTGCTTATTGTAAGGCCGGAGCCGATATAATTTATACTTCTACTTTTGGCGCTAACCGCTTCAAACTCAAGCCTTACGGTAATTATAATGTTGGTAGAGTAAATAAAGAGCTTGCTCTCATAGCTAAAAAAGCTGCTAAGGGTAAGACTCTAGTAGCCGGTGATATCGGTCCTACTGGTGAGTTTGTCGAACCCTTTGGACCACTTAAGTTTGAAGAAGCAATTAAAATTTTTAAAGAACAAGTAAAGGGTTTACTCTCCGGTGGGGTAGATCTTTTTGTTATTGAAACTATGATGGATATTCAGGAGGCTCGGGCAGCACTTATAGCCGTAAAAGAGATCACTAATAAATTTACCATGGTGACTATGACCTATGAGTTAGATGGCCGGACACTCAATGGAACTGACCCCTTGACTGCCTTAATCACCTTACAAAGTCTCGGTGCTGATGCTTTCGGTTGCAACTGCTCTGTTGGGCCTCAACATATCTTGAAGTTTATTAAAACAATTAAACCATACGCAAGAGTCCCGCTTATCGCAAAACCTAACGCTGGCATGCCTAGGTTGGTAAAGGGTAAGACCTCTTTTGATATGGGTCCGGAAGAATTTGCTTCTTTTGCTAAAAGGTTAGTTTTAGCCGGAGCAAGTATGCTTGGTGGATGCTGCGGTACTAGACCAGAGCATATCGAGAGTTTAAACAAGAAAGTTGTTGGTTTAAAACCGCGTCTCCCTTTAAATAAATCCCTTAGCGCGGTAAGTTCGCTCAGAGGAAGTGTTATTTTCAAGAGGGCTAAATCTTTTATTGTTATCGGAGAAGGAATTAATCCTACTGGCAAGAAGATCCTCCAGAAAGAGTTAAGCCAAGGAAAGACTTCATTGATTCGCCACCTGGCAAAAGAGCAGGAAGCTTCAGGAGCTTCTCTTTTGGATGTTAACGTGGGGGTAGGCGGTATTGATGAAGTAAAAATACTTAAGAAGGTCATCAATATGCTGGCAATTAGTTCTAAACTTCCTTTAGTTATTGATTCCTCAAAAGTTGAAGCAATAGAAGCGGCTTTACGGATTTATCCCGGCCGGGCTTTAATTAATTCGATAACCGGCGAAAAGAATAAGTTAAAAAAATTACTATCTCTGGCTGCTAAATATGGAGCTATGTTTATCATTCTTCCCCTTAAGGGGAAGAATATACCGGAGACCTTTCTCAAACGAAGGGAGATTATTAGATATATCTTTAAGCAGGCAGAAGCCTTTGGTTTTTCTAAGCAGGATATTATCATAGATGCAATGGCTTTGGCTGTCTCATCAAAACCCTTCGCAGCGCTGGAGACTTTAAAGACAATATCCTGGTCTTCAGGTAGTTTTAAATCTAATAGCCTTGTCGGTCTTTCTAATGTTTCTTTTGGTATGCCGCAACGTCCACTGATTAACGCTACTTTTCTTGCTATGGCTAAAGATAAAGGTTTAAACATTGCCATCGCTAATCCTTCGCAACTTAAGCTTAGATTCTCTAAACATGCCGAGAATCTTTTGATGAACAAAGATAAAGATGCCCAGGCTTTTTTAGCACATTTTAGCAAGACTTCTACTCAAAAGCCAAAGACCTCAACCTTACTCTCACCAGAACAAAAAATTTCTCAAGCCGTCATCGAAGGCAATCGAGAAGACATTAAGGGGTTTATTAAAGAGGTTATTGCTTCAGGTCTAGTTGCCGAAAAACTTATTTCTCAACTAATGATACCAGCGATTAATAAAGTTGGAGATTTATTTGACAAGAAGGAATATTTTCTACCTCAGCTTATCGCCAGTGCTGAAACTATGCGGATAGCCTTTGGGCAGCTTAAACCTTATCTAAAAGGAAAGGAGCCGCAGAAAGGCAGGAGAACCGTGATTATTTTAGCTACAGTAAAAGGGGATATTCATGATATTGGTAAGAATATTGTAGCCTTGATGTTGAAAAACCATGGTTTTGAGGTCGTTGATTTAGGAAAAGATGTCTCTACGGAGAGAATTACCAAGGCGATTAAGTGTCATAAATCACCGATAGTGGGGCTTTCTTCTTTGATGACTACCACAATGATTAATATGAAAGAAGTTGTTGACAAGATCAAAAAACAAAGGTTAAATTGTAGGTTCATCGTCGGCGGAGCAGTAGTAACTCGAGCTTACGCCCGTTCCTTAGGCGCTAAATATGCTGGCGATAGCGTAGAGGCTGTTCGAGTAGCTAAGAAAATAAGTTAAATGGGGGTAAATATGCGCGAGAAAGTGGAAAAAGCATTAGACCAGATAAGGCCGGCTCTCCAGGCAGATGGTGGAAATGTCGAGCTGGTTGATGTTACCGAAGAGGGAGTAGTTAAGGTGCGTTTGACTGGGGCTTGCGGTCATTGTCCGATGAGTACCTATACCCTTAAGATGGGGATAGAACAGAAATTAAAAGAAGCAATACCAGAGATAAAGACGGTTGAGCAGGTCGGATAGTTATCAAGCGGCGAAAATTTAAATTGCAGATTTTTTAAAATCAAATATAATAAATACGACGACTGAAGAAGCTAAGTGAGCTTGGTGCTTAGCTTATATTCTTCAAATTAACAACCTATTCTAAAAGAGGAGGGATGAAAAGAGGAATAGAATAGGGAAACCAGGGTTTGTGAGTTTATTTAGGAAATGTGATTTCAAACTAAAAAGGTGAGTGTAAGAATGAGTGACGAGAACAAAATTTACGTAGGTAATCTAGAGTATGGCGTAGACGAAGCTACACTGAGGAGCTTCCTGGAAAGCAAGGACATAAAAGCAACTGATGTAAAAGTGATAATGGATAAATATACAGGAAGATCTAAGGGGTTCGGATTTGTAGAAGTAGAATCTGCAGAAGTACTTCAGAAAGCAATTGAGGCCCTAGATGGCCAGGAACTGAATGGCAGAGCTCTTAAAGCCAATAAAGCTAGACCGCCAAGACAACAAGGGTTTAACCAGGGCGGAGGCCGTCCGAGATTCTAAGGCTAGCTTAAATAGAGATACTTTTTAAATTTACAGAGAAAATAAGAAAAAGGGGGGTATTCCCCCCTTTTTTATTGCTTGACGCACTTTGACCAATATGTTAATATTTTAGCCTATGTTAGCAGTAGTAGAGATTAATAAAAAACAATATTTGGTAGAAAAAGGCTCTATTTTGGAGGTTCAGCGAATAAAGAACCCGAAAGATAAAATTGTCTTTAATAAGGTTCTTCTCTCATCCGACGGCAAAAAAGTAAAGATAGGCAATCCTTATCTTGAAAGGGTAAAGGTAGAAGCCCAGCTAATCGGAGAGAAGAAGAGTAAAAAAGTCATAGTCTATAAGTTTAACCGGAGAAAGAAATACCGAAGAAAACAAGGGCATCGTCAAATTTATACCGCTATTAAAATTACCCGCATTGTTAGTTCATCTTCTCAAAGTCCGACAAAGTGATAATTGATAAAGCAACAATCTATCTTCGTTCAGGCAAAGGTGGAGAAGGGAGTTCGGCTATCACCAAGCTTTCTTCCCGTAAAGTAGTTGCTTCTGGTGGAGACGGGGGCCGGGGCGGCAATGTTATCTTAAGAGTAAGCCCCCATCTCTATGATTTAAGTAAATTTAGGGGTAGCAAAAAATTCATTGCTTCCGACGGAGAAAAGGGTAAAGCCAGAAATAAGAAAGGTAAAGACGCTCAAGATTTAATTGTTAATCTTCCTTCAGGAACCCGGGTCTTAGATCATGATCAGTTGGTCAGCGATTTAGTCGGCCAAGGAGAGGAATTCTTAATATGCCAGGGGGGTCGGGGTGGTAAAGGAAACCATAAACGCGGTTATACTATATCGGCTCAAATATCTCAAGAGAGAGAAGTAACCTTAGATTACCGCATTCCTAATGATATAGCGATTTTAGGATTTGCTAATAGTGGCAAGACCAGCCTCTTTAATGCATTGACTAATCAGCATCGTAAGGTTGCCGCATATCCTTTTACTACTACTTCTTGTTTTTGGGCAAATGGCGAGTACGAATTCCAGCGATTCAGGGTTTTAGACACACCCCCTTTTAAAAAGAGCAAGGATCCTTCAAATTTAACAGAAAATACATTCCTAAGACATACTTTTCGTAGTAAAATATTGTTATTATTAAGCGATAAAAGGTTATTTGAGGAAGATTTTAGGGATTTGAAGAAGGAAATTTCCCTTTATGATAGTCGTTTATTAGGAGCAAAAAAAATTTTTTACTTGTTGACTAAAATTGATACAATAGATAAAAAGGCTACAAGGAAAGAATATAGGGCAATATCCGTCAATAAACCGGAGACTATTGAGACTCTTAAGCTTAAGATATCTAAGAGTCTGGAAGAATTATAATTTAAGGTGAGTACCATGAGAGAAGCGGCAAAAAAAATTGTGGTAAAAATTGGCAGTAGCGTTATTGCTCCTTACGGCAAGCTGGATTCAAAGTTGGTTGCGCAGATTGTAAAGGATATTCTTTTAGTTGAAAAAAAAGGCTATCGGGTTATCTTAGTAAGTTCAGGAGCAATTGCTTGTGGCTTAAACCAGCTCAAATTAAGAAAGAGACCTACTGATATACATAGGCTTATGGCCATATCTTCATTAGGGCAGATTATATTAATGGATGTTTTTAGCGCGAAGTTTAAAAAGCATCGACGAATGTGTGCTCAGGTCCTTCTTACCTGGGATGACTTTGATATTCGCCAGCGCTTTATGAATATTCGTAAAACCATAGAAAAACTTCTGGCAATCGGAGCGATACCAATAATCAACGAGAATGATGTTGTATCACATGAAGAAATTGGTATTGGCGACAACGACCGCCTTTCCGGATTTGTAGCAGATTTAATCGGGGCTGAACAGCTAATAATTCTTTCTGATGTCGAAGGTTTGCTTGATGAGAAAGGATTAGTTAAAGAGGTTGACCAGATAAATGACAAGATAAAAGCTTTGGTTAAAAAGCAGGATAAGGCTTATACCAAAGGCGGCATGGATACAAAACTTGAGGCAGCAACGAAAGCTAATCTTTCCGGGATAAGAACAGTAATTGCCAATGGCAGAAAAAAAGATGTTGTCTCACGCATAGTAAAAGGTGAGGGTATAGGCACTTTATTTCTGCCTTGTCAAAAAATTGAAAGATCGCGTAAACGTTGGATTGATAGTAAACAAATAAAGGGTGTGGTTATTATAGATGATGGAGCAAAAGATGCTTTGTTAAATAAAGGTAGGAGTTTATTAGGTGTTGGAATTACAGAAGTTAGGTCTAAGTTTAATAAAGGTGATGCAGTTGTAGTAGTGGATAAAGAGAGTACAGCTTTAGGCTGTGGCTTAGTTAATTACAGCTCTGATGATTTAAGAAAGTCTCAATCCAAACGTTTTGAGAAAGAAGTGATTCATCGAGATAATTTTGTTAAGGTAGCCCAAGGCTGGTCTTATCATAAGAAATAAAAAAGAGATTAACATGAGTAACTACGTCAAAAAATTAGTAAAAGACGCCAAGGACTCTAGCTATAAGTTAGTTAATCTGACTACTGCTCAGAAAAACAAAGTTCTTAAAAATATGGCTCGGGCCTTGATAAAAAATAAAGGAGTTATCATCCAGGCCAATAAAAAAGATATTGCTTTGGCTAGAAGTAAAAACCTAAATTCTAACTTTATCGACAGATTAACTCTAAACGATAAGCGTCTTAAAGAGATGAGCACCTCTTTGATGGCAGTAGCGAATTTAACTGATCCGGTCGGAAAAATTATATCAACTAACAAAAGGCCTAATGGGATAACAGTCCAGAGAGTCAGGGTCCCGATAGGGGTGGTATTGATTGTTTATGAAGCCAGGCCGAATGTTACCAGCGACTGTGTGGGTTTATTATTTAAAACTTCGAATATAGGGATACTAAGAGGCGGGGGTGCTGCTATAAATTCTAATAAAGCTATCGCTGAGGTATTAACGACAGCTTGCCGAAGGGGAGGTATTAACTTTCCGGTATTTTTTATAGTTGATAAAGTCGATCGCAAAACAGTAGATGAGCTCTTGATACAGGACAATTATATTGATTTAGTTATTCCCCGAGGCGGAGAGGCTTTGATACGAAAAGTTGTTAAGATCTCGCAGATTCCGGTGATAAAGCACTATAAAGGAGTCTGCCATATATTTGTTGATGACCAAGTTGATTTTAAAAAAGCTTTAACAATATGTGTTAATGCTAAAGTTCAAAGGCCTTCGGTCTGTAATGCTGTAGAGACAATCCTTGTCCATAAGGGGATTGCTGGGAGTTTCTTGCCTGTTTTGAAGAAGAAATTTGATTCTTTAGGAGTTACGATAAGGGCCGATAAGGAAAGTATGAAAATACTATCGGGAGTAACTAAAGCAGGCGATAATGATTGGTTTAAAGAGTATTTAGATTTGATTGTTTCGATTAAGATAGTCAAGAATGTTGATGAGGCAATCAAACATATTAATACTTACGGCTCAAGGCACACTGAGAGCATTCTTACTAAGAATCTTAATAATGCGCGTAAATTCGTAAAGGAAGTAGACTCTGCTTGCTGCTTCATAAATATCTCTACTCGTTTCAGTGACGGTTACCAATTTGGATTAGGAGCAGAGATAGGTATTTCTACTGACAAGCTGCATGCCCGGGGGCCTATGGGTTTAGAAGAACTAACTACATACAAGTATATAGCCAAAGGAAACGGGCAAATAAGAACATAAAGAATGAAGATAGGCGTATTGGGAGGAGCATTTAATCCTCCTCATATCGGACATTTAACTTTAGCTCAAGATATTTTAGAGATATTGAGCTTGGATAAGGTTTTCTTTATTCCTACCAATATCTCTCCGCACAAGGAAGCTTTAGAAGTTGATGTGAAACTGCGGCTTGAAATGGCAAAATTAGCGACTTCTGGCAATAAGAAATTTGAAGTTTTGGATTTGGAGACAAAAAGAGGAGGCGTCTCTTTTACTATTGATACTATCCGAGAACTAAAAAAAAGATTTCCCAAAGATGATTTTTATCTCATTATCGGTTCAGATTTAGCAAAAACATTTTCTACTTGGAAGAATTATCAAGATTTAAAAAAAGAAGTCAAAATAATAGTTGCCAAACGCAGGGAATACCCCCTGGATGGTAATGAGTTTTACCATACGGTAAATATTCGGCAAGTAGAAACATCTTCATCTCAAATACGGGAATTAATAAAAAACGGCTGTTCTATAAGGCATTTGGTTACTGAAAATGTAGCTAAGTATATCCAACAACATAATCTTTATAAAATGTAAGGAGGGACAATGATTAAGTTCGGCACAGATGGATGGCGAGCAGTTATAGCTGAGGATTTTACCTTCGAGAACCTAAAAATAGTTTCTCAGGCAATTGCTGATTATCTTAGGCAAAGTCATCCCCTTAGGGACAGGGGCAGTAAAACCGCTAAAAGAAAAAAAGTTGTCATTGGTTATGATCGCCGATTCTTATCCCGGGAATTTGCTGAGACCGTAGGTTGCGTACTGGCTGCAAATAAAATAAAGGTTAGCTTATCTGACCAGGATGTTCCTACCCCGGCAGTGAGTTACCACTGTTACAATAAGAGTTATGATTTGGGTATTATGATTACGGCATCTCATAATCCGGCTAAATTTAATGGTTTAAAGATTAAAACTTCTGAAGGCGGTTCAGCTGATAGATCACTGACCGATAAAGTAGAACACCTTTTAGGCAGACGTAAACCTAAGTATATGGATATAACTTTGGCTAAGAAGAAAAATTTAATACGAGCAAGAGACTTAACTAAGGATTATATCGGATTCTTAAGAAAATTTATAAATATAAAGCGAATAAAGAGACTAAAGTTAAAAGTTTTAGTCGATGTAATGTATGGTTCTGGAGATAATTTTGTCGAAAGAATCTTGGGTCCCAGTAATCTGAAGATAGATTATCTTCATAATCAGTTTAATCCTTCTTTTGGCGGGATTCACCCTGAGCCGATAGCCAGTAATTTAGGAGAGCTTATATCTAAGATGAAGACGGGGAAATATGATATGGGGATAGTCTTAGATGGTGATGCTGATAGAATTGCTATGATTGATGGGCGAGGCAATTACATTAACGCTCAGGTTATTTTACCCCTTTTAGCTATACATATGGTTAAAAATAGAAAGATTAAAGGAGGAATTGCTAAGACTGTTGTTGGTAGCAATGTGATTGATAAGGTTGCTCTTTCTTTAGGGGTAGCTTGCTATGAAACTCCGGTAGGATTTAAATACATATCCAGCCTATTCAAAGATAAACTTATTTGTATTGGCGGAGAAGAAGCCGGAGGGATTGGTTTTAAAGGCTATATTCCCGAAAGAGATGGATCAGCAGCTTTCCTTCTTCTCTTAGAGATGGTTGCCTTTGAAGGTAAAAAATTCAGTACCTTGTTAGCTAAGTTTTATAAACAATACGGCCGTTATTACTATAGCCGTACAGCTATTCCGGTAAAAAGTGTCAAGCGGGGGTTGTCGGATATAAAATTACCCACCTATCTTTGTGGTCAAAAAGTTGAGCGGATAAATACTCTTGATGGGATAAAGCTGATAGCTAAAGATAGCTGGTTGATGTTTAGAAAGTCAGGAACCGAGCCTATTGTAAGAGTTTATGCGGAGAGCAAAAGCCGAAAAAGAGCCAAGAGTCTGGTTGGCTTAGGGAAAAATAAGGTCTATGCTTTATAGATTCTCAAATTTTTTAGTATACTGTCTTTCAAAGCTGTTCTGTGAGTTAAAAATAGAAGGGGGAGAAGTTATCCCGAAGTCCGGGTCTTTTATCTTAGCCTCAAATCACTTAAGTAATTTAGACCCGATTTTTTTAGTTATTGCTTCGCCTCGAAAAGTAGGTTTTCTGGCTAAAGAGGAACTATTTAAAAATAAAATCGCTATTTTATATTTTAAGGATGTAGGTGCAATACCTTTAAAGAGAGGAAAGAGTGATATTAAGGCTATGCGTTTAGCTTTAAAAACACTTAAAGTCAAGCCATTGATTGTTTTTCCTCAAGGCACACGGGGAGAGAGTTTTGAGGTAATAAGTAGTGGTGTGGGTTTTCTTTGTAAAAAATCCGGAGTCCCAATAATTGCAGCCAGAATTTACGGAGCCGATAGAATATTTTCTAAAGGGGTAAGACTTTTTCATAAAAGTAAAGTAAGGGTTATCTTTGCTAAGGTAGATAACATAGAGAAGGCTGATAGTTACTCAAATATCACCCAAAAGGTTATAAGTAAAATAGCGAACCTTTAAAAAGAAAAGGTCTCTATTTTACGTAAATACTGTTTTTATAAGTTCACATCTGGTTGCTATCTGGTTTATGATAAGAACTATAAGTCAGTTCGTAGAACCATCATCGACTCTTTATTCAAAAACAATACGATATGTTACTACCGTCACTACATCATATGGTATTCATCTGTGGAAGATATTATTCTTAAAATAGAGAATACCGTAAGGAGTATATTATGATTATTAAAGACCGGATAATAAAAGCATTGCAGATGAAAGCTGTTCTTAAAAAAATGGTGGTTAAGAAGTTTAGAGCTAAGTATTCTAGAGCAATATTTGGCATCTGGTGGGCGGTTGCTACACCTTTGATTTTAGCTTTTAGCATAAATATTATTTTTACCCATGTTTTCGAAGTTAAAATTCCTAATTTTACTTTGTTTGTACTTTCGGGAATTATCCCCTGGCTATTCTTTTCCAATACCATAAATGAAGTGACCACCTCTTTTACTGCGGATTCTGCAATTTTAAGACAAAGTATATTTCCGCGCGAATTTATTCCAGCGTCTTGTATTTTTGTAAATTCTTTGAGTTTCATAATAGGGGTGATTCTTCTTTTACCTTTTTTCTTTATTGCCAACCCCCAAATGATTAAAGCCCTACCATTCTTGACATTGGTCTTTTTATTGCATTTACTTTTTCTCTTAGGTTTAGGGATGATTTTTTCAACCCTCAACGCCTTCTCTGATGATCTGATGCATTTTTTATCTTTCGGCTTAATGTTGTGGTTTTGGGTTACTCCGATATTCTATTCTCCCCAGATGCTAAAGTTTCCTTACCGTTGGTTTTGTTTACTTAATCCTTTAACCTACTATGTTATGTTATACCGTCAAGTTTTATATGAGGGGAACATCCCTTCTTTACAGCTCATATTTATAGCTTCCTTAGTCTCAACACTCTTTTTTATTGGAGGTTACGGATTTTTTATAAAGAGAGAGCCAGCATTATTTAAGAAATTATGAAAGTAATAAACTTTAACGGTGTTTGGGAAAAGTACAGAATAAAGTTTATCAAACAGAAAAATGTTTGTTGGGAAGAGATATGGGTGTTGGAAGACATTAATTTCCAGGTGGAAAAAGGCGAGGTCGTTGGCATTGTCGGAAGAAATGGAGCTGGTAAGACGACTTTATTAAAGCTGATAGCCGGAATGCTTGTTCCTGATAGAGGTGAAATTAATGTAGTGGGTAAAGTGTCGGTTTTGATGGAATTGGGAGCTGGGTTTAATCCGGAGTTTACCGGAAGGGAGAACTTAATTCTGAATGCTACTATTTATGGTTTAAGCGAAGCTGATTTAAAAAACCGGTTGGAAGATATTGTGGAATTCGTAGATTTGGGGAAATTCATCGATGCACCGATTAAATATTATTCTCAAGGCATGTATATGCGACTGGCTTTTGCTTTAGCGATATATGTTGAACCGGATATACTTTTAATCGATGATATTCTGGCTGTAGGTGATGAAGGAACCAAGCGGAAGTGCATTAAGAAGATATTTGAGCTGAAACAAATGGGTAAGACTATTATTTTAGTCAGCCATGATATTAATATGGTAAGCAAATTATGTAATCGACTAATTCTTCTGAGAAAAGGTAAGATTATCCAGGAAGGTTTGGCTACCAAGATTATACCCTATTATTTAGAAACCGTTGGCGATAAAAGGGGCATTGCAGTTTTAGAGAAAGAAGGGTTAAGGATAGTATTTAATAATGGAAAAGTAACCGTTAATTATAATGGGTTTTCTCTTACCAAAACAATGGGTGGATACGTGTCCTTTTTTGTTTCTCCACTTAATAGTTGGTTTCCTTCTTTCGATCTATCTTGGCAGGTTAGGAGGCTTGGGACCGATAAAATTATCGTTGAAGGAAAATCGCCTGAAGGTATCCTTTTGCAAATCTGGACGCTTCAGATAGAAAAGGATCGTCTGAAATGGGAGGTAGAAGCAAAAGATGCAGCCAGGCAACAACCACATATAGATTTGAATCTTATTCCCCAATATAAGAGATGGCAAACTTTAGATAAAAGTAGTGATTTTCCGCTTTTTGTGTCTAAATCCAACTGGCAAGATTTAGGGTTAAATAGCTGCCCTGATGCAATATTGGGCTTATCGGGAGATTGGCAAACTCAAAGCTGTCCCGGACTCATTTTAGAACAGAAAAATAAGAATGTTCTATTTAAACTTTTCAACACCGGTTATGAACAAAAGAGCCGTGTTGTTCAGTGGGACCTAGGAGTGAGTAATAAAAATTCTATTTCGATTAAGATTTTTTCCGAAAAAGATAAATTTACCGACTATGTTAACAATGTTCAACAACTATTCCTTCAAAAACAAGAGGAAGAAAAGCAAAAACTTCTTCTTGACCAGCAAAAAGAAAAACAGAAACTTCTTCTTGCCCAACAGAAAGAACAAATCCGCCTTCGCACCCAGCGTACTATTTCTTACGGGGACCTCCGCCTCTATGGCGACGTAGACAGTAAAGTCTTAAGACTTTACTATAAAGATAAGGAGATTACCAGAGGAGGGGGCTTAAATAGCTCTTTCCTGATTAAAACCGATTGGTATGATCTATCTTTCGGGCAGTGGCGATTGAAAAAGATTTCCGGTGAGAAGTTTATTTTGAGCGTGAATTTCGAAAGTTTATCTATATCACAAGTTTGGACCCTGGTTTGTCACAAAGATGCCTTAACGATTAAGATTAGGACTAAATTTAACAAGCCTACATCGATATCTAATCAGCTTATGTTTTTGCATCTGTGTAGCAGATATGAAAAATGGGAAAGTGCTTATGAACAGGGAAATTTTTTAAATGAGCAGTATATCGGGGATATTGCTCCGGTAAGATTAAAAGATAATAAGATAACCGAAATATTATTCAAGCCAGGAAATAAAGATGATGTGCCGAAGTTAGTGTTTTGTGTTTTTTCCCAGCCTGAGAGACGAACTATGAATATTCACAGGTATAAGCAGGCGAATGAAAAGATGCTCTGCGTCAATTCTTCGTTAATAGTTTATGATAAGAAAAAATCGACAGAGCTTGATAGCACTACCTGTTTTGAAGGGAAGATAGTTTTAGGCGAGAAAGCAGATATAAAGAAAAATACCAGGAAGATTAGTTCTGTCCAACTGGTTGATAATAATTTAGAATTTGTTTTTAATCAGGGTAAAGGAGGGGTGTCTTTGGGCGGCAAGGAGCTGACTTCAGGATTAGGGGCATATACTTCAATACGTTCCTCAGGAGTCTGGTATGATTCTTATCAGGCTTTTTGGCGGGTCAATAAGAAGAAAAATGATCAGTTAAAAGTGACAGGATATTGGCCACAGATTGCTGTCTTTCAGGTTTGGCAGATTAAAATTACTGGCGATAATTTAATTTTCTGGCAGGTAGATATGGGCGTTTCAGAGCGACTTGATTTGGAAATATGTCAGACGAATATCATGCTTTGTCCCCAATATAAAAATTGGATAGTTTCTAATTGTGGTTATGGAAAGTTTCTGGATGAGTATACCCAAAAATATGATATTTTGCCATTTAGATTCTGGTATGGCAAGGGAGAGGAGATTATAGCTAAAGCAGATACTGAGACCTTACCTAGAATTAGTTTTAAAAACGACACGAAGAAGGCGAAGCTGCGGACGATTGTAGAAAATACTGATAATTTATATCAGGCAAGACTACTCCAATATCAGAAAGAAAATGTCCACAAGATACTGCCGGGAAAATACTCATATTTCAAAGGAATAATCAAAATTGAACCTTAAAATTAATTATCGAAAATTCCGACAGCATATTAAGGCTGGCGGCCTATTTTATGCTTTTAAAAAGGGGGTTAAATATTTTATCTTCTTAGCCAGAAAACCTTTGGCAAAAAGGCAAAAGGTTGAACTTAAACAAATGGTCAAATATAGTATCACCAAAGGAAGTCTTAAAGTAGCTTGCTCTGATTCCGGGATAAATATTTATTGGAATGAGCTTGAAGTTACCACTGGACCGGGTCTGAATGTGAGCATTAATACCTTAGGGTTATGGACAGATTCAATAAAAGCAGATTGGCAAATTTTGGATAGAGGTAGTGATAGTTTTAAAGTCAAAGTAACCTTTAGAGAGTTACCTTTAAGTCAAGCTTGGTTGATAAAAGTAATGGACGACTGTCTTTATTTAAATATAGATATTGAGATGGAAGAGTGGCTATCGGTTGATGAGTTTCGCGTAGCTTGCTCAATCAATTCCGGTTATAAGACTTGGTTCCATGATTTTCGACAAGAAGATTTTCCGCGTCAAAATAAAGATTGGCAAGATATCTGCCTAGAAAACCTTTCTGCTGCGTTAACAGGGGTAAGATTTCCTCTAGATGATAAGTCCTTGCCTTCATTGGCGTTAAAGTGTCAAAATGGCAAAGAGCGAGTTTTTGCTCTTATCCAACGGCCGCCTTCAAATATTGATGCCTGTTTTGTTGGTTTTAAATACATGAACTTTAATGATAAGAAAAGATATGGTCCGGGACATTATCATCTTTTTTCTGGGATGATAAATTTATTTGAAAACGATAATTTGCTAGACCAAAAAATAGAAGGTTTACGACGAAATCATTTCAGGGCGACAGTAAGGAAAAGGACAGGAAACAGGAGCTTAAAAAATAAGCCAAAAGTGCTATTAGCTAATTTCCCCTGGCAAAAGCAGGGAGAGTGGGGCGTGCGAGCCGGTTCTCGCTGGCCGCATATCAAAGATAAAAGCGAAAATAACTACTTACCTTTTCCATTTTTCTTAGCTTACGCCACCGCTCTTCTTAAGAAAAATAAGATTGAAGTTAAGTTAATAGATGCTATTGCTGAAGCAATTACTGAAGATGAGTTCATTGATGATTTATTTCGTAAGAAGTTCGATATTTTAGCCACAGAAACTTCCGTCCCATCTTTTTATTATGATATGGAGATATTAAAAAGAATATCTTTCTTAAACATTCCAGTAATTTTATGCGGGCCACATCCGGAAATTTACAAACCAGAGTTTTTGGCAGAGAACGAATTCATTGATTTTGTTTTATTCGGTGAGTATGAGTTCACTCTCCTTGAATTAGTTAAAGCTATTTCTCAGGGGAAAAAAGATTTTTCTTTTATAAAAGGCCTTATTTGGCGAGATCAAAAAAAGGACGTAATTAAAAACTGCTCCCGGGAACCAACAGAGTTAGATTCTTTGCCTTGGCCTTATCGTGGAGGAGATATTCCGATGGAGAAGTACTGGGATTTGCCGGGTGGCATTCCTTATCCTTCGGCTCAAATGATTGCTTCCCGGGGATGTCCCTTTAGTTGTAACTTTTGTTTATGGCCCCAGGTCTTTTTTGGGGATAAGGTTTATCGCACAAGAGATGTAAACGACGTGGTGGATGAGATGGAGCACTTGATATTCGCGCAAGGATTTAAATCTGTATATTTTGATGATGATACCTTTAATATAGGTGAAGACAGGATGATAAGATTATGTGATGAAATTATCAGGAGAGATTTACATAGAGTTCCTTGGGCCATTATGGCAAAACCAGATTTAATGGACGAGGAAATTCTGGATAAAATGAAAGAGGCTGGTTTGTATGCAGTGAAATATGGGGTAGAGAGTACTTCGCAGGAGTTAGTAGATAGATGCGGGAAAGGGCTGGACTTAAGAAAGACAGAAAGAATAATTAAATATACTAAATCATTAGGGATAAATGTCCATTTGACTTTTTCATTTGGTCTTCTTGGAGAAACAAAAGCCACAATCAAAAATACCATAAATTACGCTTTAAAATTAGACCCTCACTCTGTACAGTTTTCAATAGTCACGCCTTTTCCAGGGACAGCACTCTTTGAGACATTAGATAAAAGCGGCAGAATTCTAACTAAAGATTTCTCTATGTATGACGGCCACAGCAGTTGTGTTTTTCAACCAGATAATCTTTCCTCCACTGATTTAGAAGAAGCTAAACAATATGCTTATAGGCTATGGGCAGACCATCAAAGAAGGAAAAGAGGTCTTGTAGGTGATATAAAAAAATTCTTTAATTATTGGCAAAATTATAGCTTAAGAGAGGCTTTTAAGAAAACAAGGAATTATTTAAATTATTTTTCATTTGATCGGCGAAAGTTTATAGGGAAATTATGAGAGCGGATTTAGATACTTGGAGAAGGATGTCTGATGGCATTAAAGATGAAAGACGCTCATTCCATGGCCCTCATACTGTGCAGGTTGATTTAACCGATGAGTGTAATAATACCTGCATTGGATGCTGGGTCCACTCTCCTTTAATTGACAAAAGGGAAATTTTCGCTAGAGGCAAGAAGCAACTACCGCTTGGGGGTGTTAAAAGATTAATAAAAGATTTATACGGTTTAGGAACGAAGGAAATAATTTTATCCGGTTCAGGAGAACCATTTTTATATCCGGAGATAAAGGAAGTGGTAAAGATAATCAAATTAAGGAATATGTATTTAAACATAATCACCAATGCTACAGTTATTAACCAAGAAGTAGCTAAAATGCTGGTTAAATATAAGGTTGACTTAATTACAGCAAGCATATGGGCAGGAGATTCTGAAACATACAGTTTGATTCATCCCGGAAAAACAGAGCTAGATTTTGAAAATATCGTGAATAATTTAACAAGGCTTGCTTTTTACAAGAAAAAGTACAATTCGTTAAAACCACACTTGAAACTATATAATGTAATTTGTAGTAGGAATTGTAACGATATTGAAAAGATGATTGAATTAGCCAGGCGGATAGATGCTGATTCAATAGAGTTTCAAATTATAGATGTTATTCCAGGCAAGACCGATTCTTTATCCCTTACTGATAGGGATAGAGAAAAAATAGTCGAGCAATTGGAAAAGGTAAGAAAAAACAAAGATTTAGTACCTTTCAATGCACCGCGTCAGGCTGTTTTAGATAAATTCACAAAGGAGGAGTTTCTTGATTTTGGGAAAATTTGGAAAAACTATAAGAATGGTTTTTCTGTTTCCCAATATAGTAATTCGTTGGTATGCAAAGAAGGCCACAATATAGCAGATAAGAGAATTATCGTATCTGAATCTACTTCCACTACAGATACTCACCCTGCTGTTTTTTGGTATCAATTTAAGAGTGAAGTTTGTAAAGATTGTGGAGTGAGGAATACCTGCTTAGACAAGAAGATGAAAATCGACATAAAATTACTAAATATGTTAGGAGTAGGTTCTTTCTTGAGGAGATTACTTTATTCTGATTTAGAGAAAGGTATATATGAGAAACAAATTAACACTATTCCTTGTTATATGGGGTGGTATTATGCACGTATTTTAACTGACGGGAGTGTTGTCCCTTGCTGCAAAGCAGCAAAATTCCCTTTAGGCAATCTTTACAAGGCTAATTTTCCCAAAATATGGAATTCGTCTCTGTATGAGGATTTCAGATTTAAAGCTAAGAAATTACCAAAGACTAATAGTTACTTCTCTGAATTGGGTTGTATTAAGAGCTGTGATAATTGGGGTATGAATTTAGAAATTGAAAAAAAGGTAAAAGAATTTGCCAAAAAAGGTATTTGTAGGGACAAGGAAGATGCAAACATATCAATATTATCGAAGATTAGAAGTATTTCTTATCCCAGAGTACTTAGGCGTTATGCTTTAAGTGAAGGATTTAAAAAAACTATTAAACGAGTCATATATAATATGATTCCTAGCAACCTAAAAGATAGATACTTGGAAATTTTGGGCATATTTGATGGGAGACACGGCTATAAGGGCCCGTTTCATGTTCAGATAGATTTAACTAATAGTTGCAATAATGCTTGTATTGCCTGCTGGTGTAATTCTTCTCTTTTTAAAACCCCGCGATTATCTGAAGAAGAAAAGAAACAATACCTACCCTTAGAGATGGTTAAGGAGCTTTTAGATGAGGTATCATCTATGGGTGCAACAGAAGTATATTTTTCCGGAAGCGGTGAACCATTCATGCATCCTCAAATCATGGAAGTTTTAGAATATACTAAAAGGAAGAACTTAATCTGTCATGTTAATACCAATTTTACTCTATTTAATAAAGAAAGGTTGGACCGTCTTATCAATATAGGGGTAGATTTTCTTACCGTAAGCATTTGGGCGGCAACAGCTGATACTTATGTTAAAACACATTCTAACCGCACAAAAGATGATTTTTATAAAGTCAAAGAGAATCTTATTTATATTAATACATATAAGAAAGATAAGCCTCAAATTAAACTCTACAACGTTATTTTTAATATGAATTATTTCGAGATTGAAAAGATGATCGAATTTGCCAAGGAAACCAAATCAGAATCTTTGGAATTCACTCTAGTTGATACCATTCCTGCTGTTACCGATGTCTTGTCGTTAAATGAGCAGCAACTTCAAGAGTTAAGGCGGTCATGTGAGGATATTAGATTTAAGTTGGATAAGCATAACAAAGTAAAAGGTGATGATGTTTTGATTTTTCAGTTCGAGCAGTTTTTGAGAAGAATTTCTGTATCCGATGATGCTAAAGAGGCAAAGTATGACCGAAATATTATTGATAGCATGCCCTGCTATATCGGCTGGCTTTTTGCAAGGGTAATCCCTAATGGTCAAGTACACTCTTGTCTCAAAGCTCATCGGATTCCCACAGGTTCTTTATATGTAAATAGATTCTTTGAAATATGGAATTCAGAGAACCAAGAATATTTTAGAACTAAAACATTAACTTACAAAAAAGATGATCCGTTTTTTAAACTTATCGGGAATGATTGTAATATAAAAGAATCTGGCTGTTATAAAAGCTGTGATGATATCGGTAGAAATACCTGGATGCACGGAAGACTTCAAATTCTCAGTTTCCCGGAGAGGGTACTGCTTAAGAGTATGGCTAATACCTTAAAGATCGCAGCTAAGATTATATCCCATAGGAAGAAAAGCTATCTTAAATACCATAAGGTTCCTATGATTGCAGGAATTGTCCACGGAAGAAAAGCCTTTGCTGGTCCGGAGCAAGTAGTAATTGACCCTACCAATAGGTGTAACTTAAAATGTATATCTTGCTGGCTTTATTCGCCACTGCTCGATAAAGATAAGCCATCCTGTGATTGGTTAAAAAAAGAATTGCCAAAAGATACTCTTCTTAAGCTGGTAGAGCAATTAGCTTTTTTAGGCACAAAGAAGATCCGGTTTACCGGTGGCGGAGAGCCTTTTATGTATGAAGATTTGATGGAAATTATAGAATTTGCCCGAGGAAAGCAGTTGCAGGTAGCTATAACTACCAATTTTGGATTAGTTTCTAAAAAACAGATAAAAAAGCTTATAGATTTAAACTTAGAAGAATTGTGCGTAAGTATTTGGGCCTCTAACCCTAAGATTTATAGTCAGGTTCATCCGGGCGCTTCAGTTGTCCATTTTGAGAAGCTAAAAGAAAATTTGATTTATTTAAAAGAAATGCGGAGGGATAAACCGCGAATCACCTTTGCCAATGTGATGATGAGCTCTAATCATCATGATTTTAAAGGGATGTATGAATTTGGCCTGCAATACGGTGCTGATGCTGTTTATTTTACTATTGCCGATGTTTTTACTGGTCAAACCGATAAACTGGCTATGAATGATGAAGAAAGAAGAAATCTATTAAATAATTCCCTAGAGATTAAAGAAAGAAGTAAAAAAGATAACATTCATTTAGAATTCTTTGATGGATTTTTAAGAAGACTGGTTAAATCCGGTGCAGGTTTTAAAAAAGGCGAATACGATAGATTTACTATTGATGAGATTCCTTGCTATGCAGGTTGGACTTTTGCAAGGGTATTAGCAGATGGAAATATTGCTCCTTGTTGCCGAGGCGTAAAAAAGATAATCGGCAATATAAATGAGAGGCCGTTTGAAGAGATATGGTTTTCGGATCAATATAATGAATTTCGGTCGAAAGCAAAGTACTTACCAAAGAACAACATATATTTTAAAGACATAGACTGCGCAAAAGAGTGTGATAATTTAATGCATAATCAAACGACTCATAGAATAATCACAAGTGGAGGTGCCGGTGAACGATAACCTTAGATTTCCTTTTGCTCACGTGGCAAATTGGTAAAAAATATAAACTAGATGAATTTATGGAACGTTAATATATCATGAAACCCTCCTTAGACTTTCCTGCGCATTTTTCTATACAAACAACTTCACTATGTAATGCCTCTTGTATTTTCTGTCCTTATCCTGACACCAAGGATATGTTTCCCCAAAGAGTTATGGATATGGGGCTATATAAGAGAATAATCGATGAGTGTAATAAGTTTACTAATGTAGAACGGATTATACTCTATATGAATAACGAACCGCTAACCGATCAACACCTTATTGAACGAATTAATTATGCTAAAGAGAGGTTACCTTGGGTGAGCGTCCATCTTTTAACTAATGGGGTATTGTTGAGCGAAGAGATGGCAGATAGAATTTTAGAATCTCATCTGGATTGGTTAGGCATAAGTTTTCACGGAATTAATAAAGACACTATAGAGAAGGCTATGGGAATACCTTATGAGCCTACTCTTGAGAGAATAATCCGTTTTATCGATAAAGTTAAGAGAAAGAAAAACATAAAAGAGTACCTTATGTTAACTTTTTTAAAACATAGGTATTTAAGTGAAGATGAAAAAGAGAAAACTGTTCAGTTCTGGCGAAGCAAAGGAATAGAGAGAATAAGTTATTTTGATGGCCCAGTCTCACGCGCTGGCAACCTAAAAGATATTGAGAAAGTGCATAATGCGGGTGATATTATCGGTTGCAGGTCGATATGGGCAGAAAAAATGATCCATATAGTTGAGGATGGAAAAGTTATATTGTGCTGTATGGACTGGCGAAGAGAGATTATTCTAGGTGATTTAAATAACGAAACCGCCTATAAGGTTTGGAATGGCAGGAGAAAACAAATCTGGGAAAGTATCTATGGACGTTGCGAAATGGGGAATGACTTTTTGTGTAGAAAATGTGAGGAAGCTATTTCAAATCAAAGTGTGCAGCGCCCTGATATTATGTTACTCAATCTTCCTCCCTGGGCTCAAGAGGATCCCCACATTGGCATAGGATACATTAGTTCTTATTTACGCAATGAGGGTAAGAAAATAAATGTTTTAGATTTGAATAAAGATTTCTTTATCAGTCATCCAGAATATAGGATGCTTTGGCATGTTGAGAATAAGAATTTTTGGTCAAACATAAACACCTTTCCGCTTTTATTGAAGATATTTGCGAAAAATATAGAGAAAGCTGTTCAAACCGTTGTTAGCAAAAATCCAATAACAATTGGGTTTTCAGTAGTTGATCCTAAAGAGCGGTTGACCATCGAATTTATAAAAAGAATTAAAAAAGTGTTGCCCAAGACAAAAATCATTTTGGGTGGACCAGCCACATCAACACCCGAGCAGCGGCAAATATTCCTAGATACCACCAGAGAACATATCGATGCTTTTGTAGTGGGGGAAGGCGAAGAAGCAAGTCTTGAGTTGTTGCAGAGAATAGGTGAAGGAGGGAAGTTGTCCAATATTCCCGGCACGGTCCTGTTAAGTGACGGAAAATGGACTCAGAACTCTCCTTGCCCCACGAATCCGTTAGAAAAAATACCTTTTCCGACCTATGAAGAGTTCAATATGGATTTATACGGAAAATCATTACTTGTTGAATGGTCGCGGGGTTGCTATAGTCGGTGTACTTTCTGTAAAAATTGGTGCATTTTTCCCTATTACCGAGCTAAGGATCCGGAATGGGTTTTAGCTGAATTGGAATATCACAAGCGGACATATGGGATAGATGAATTTACAGTTGTTGATTCTATTTTAAATGGAGATATCAAAAAATTACAGGGAATTTGTTCATTAATTATTAAGAAAAAGTTAGGGATAAAATGGTCTGGGCAAATTGCACCACGGAAAGATATGGATTATGGATTTTTTAAGTATATGCACAAAGCAGGATGCTGTAAACTGCAGATAGGTGTTGAAAGCGGTTCGGATAAAGTTTTAAAGAGCATGGGAAAAACCTATAATGTAAAAGTAGCAGAATCAGCAGTACGGCATGCAAAACGAGCAGGCATAGAAACCGAAATATTTATAATAGTAGGTTTTCCTGGCGAAGATGCTAAGGCTTTTAAGCAAACCCACAACTTTATTAAGCGGAACAGGAAGTATATTAATAAGATCAAATCGATAAATACACTTCATTTAATAGCTGGTACCGATGTCTACGAAAGAGGTGTCGATAGATTTAACATGAAACCTTTGCCTAAAGAGAATTGGCATTATCTGTGGGAGACTTATGATGGTAATAACTATAATATAAGGAAAGAAAGGGCACAAAAGCTTCTCGATTTATCCGGTAAATATGGAATTAAGGTTATGGAAGCTAATATTATAGAAGGCAAAGAGTGTAAGTTGCCTCAGAGAGTTTTCAACTTTGAAGGAGAAGCTATTGAAATGCTGAAGAAGGAAATAAATAACCTGCAATGTTTTACTGCTATGAATGCTTCTCGCAGGAGGAGAAAAAGAAACTTTTTACAATGGATAGGTTTAATATTTGTCTGTTTTTATACTCTAGGGTATATAGTATATTTCTGGATTTATATGTTTTTGTGTAATAAAATATTATTAGGAGGGAGGAAAAAGGAGTAGTTAGGTTTATAAAAACAGAAGGAGGTGGCGTGATGTTTAAGCTAGCATTAGGAATCTTGGTGTTAGTAGTGATGTTTTCGTTTTCTGCTTGGGAACCGCAGGCTTACAGTCAGAACGTGGATGAGGGAGTAATTATGGAGTGTTTTCAAGCTGGACTCAATGCCGCATTAAATTCTAACGAAAGAAGTTTATCTGATTTAAACGACGCTGAAATTCAGGAACTCTTGGTGCCTATTGCTTCAAGGGTTTTTAAGGATACCATTGTGTGTATCTATAAGAAAAACGGAATTGATATAGGAGTTACTGATATACTTGCTGTTCTTCCTCCCAATGTTGAGAATATATTATTGCCTGAGCAAGAAAAGATTAACAACGAAGTAAAAGGGTTATTAGGTGAGTAGATCAGTAGACATTCTTTCAGTGAGGAAGGTATAAAGAATATCGATAACACAGTTGCTTTAATTGACAGTAGGTTTGTCTTGCCGTAGGTGTCAAATTTCATTCTTTTCTTACAAAAAGAGAATTAAAGCTAGGTAATCGACTCTTTATTTATGGAAGCGGATAATTAAACCTAGCTAAGAAGAAAGATATTATGGCAGAATGAATATATTAATGATTCATCCTCATGACTTGTTTGATAAATCTGAGCCCTGGACTATAAGGGTTACAAACATTGCTAATCAGCTTATAAGAAAAGGCCATCGGGTAAAGCTTTGCTATTTTCCTTTGACTTTGGATGAGAAACATTTACCGAAAAATATAAATTCTATAGAGTTAATCCCTTTAGACAGAACTCCGTCACCGGGTGTTTTTATTAGTAATACAAAGAGACTCATAGAATTATCCGGCTGGGCAGATCTAGTACATTTTCAGAAGTGCCATCATTATGCGGCAATTCCGGCAGTAGCTGCGGCTTATGTTTCTAAGAAACCGCTTCATTATGATTGGGATGATTGGGAGGAAAAAATATGGTATGAATCTTGCGGCAGAGGCTTGCATTCACGGTTTATCGGAGTATCTTTTAAGGTCTTAGAGAGGCTGCTGCCGGTTTTAGCTGACTCGGTATCCTGCGCCAGCAGTTATTTAGCAAAATTAGCCTATAAATTCGGAGTAAAAAAAGAGTTTATTTTTGATACCCCTGTAGGCGCGGATTTGGAGCAATTTAAGCCTGGCCTGGACGGAAGTAAGATTAAGAGAAAATATAACATAGCTGGAGATTTAGTTTTATATGTAGGTCAGCTTCACGGTGCTCAATATACTGATCTGTTCATTAGGGCTGCTAATGTAGTTTTGCATAAATATCAAGATGTCTCGTTTATGGTTGTCGGAGAAGGGTTCTTGGAAGACAAGCTAAGGAAGTTAGTTCTTAGCTTAGGTTTAAGTCGAAAGGTTATTTTTACCGGATCAGTCAATCATAGGGATATACCCGATTATGTTGCTGCTGCTGATATTTGTGTCGCACCGTTTAAAGAGACTAAAGTTAGTTGTTGCAAGAGTCCTTTGAAAATTGTGGAATATTTAGCAAGCGGTAAACCAGTAGTGGCAAGTCTTGTTGGAGAAATGAGGAGTATGGCCGGAGGCTGCGCAGTCCTGGCTAAGGAAGGAGATTATCATTCTTTGGCCGAAGGGATTTTGAAGTTGCTTAAGGATAAAAGCTTAAGGGAAAGGCTGTCAAAAGCTGCAAGAGCCAGGGTTGAGGGAAAATATAACTGGAGTTATAGCGCCGATTCTTTGATCCGCGCTTATAAGAGAATATTGAAATGAAATTTGTATTTATAACCCGGGAAAGTTGCAGGGATCCAGGAGCCAGGATACGTTGCTGGGGGTTTTCAGATAAGCTTAAAGAAAAAGGCCTTAATTCAGCTGTTTTTTCTTTCGCTGATCGATTAGGCGCGCAATCCGGTAAAGATGATGGCAGATTTAGTTTTAGAGAAAAATTAAAATATTCCTACAAAGGATTCAG
>CAYVYJ010000015.1:0-26344 GCA_964455085.1 uncultured Planctomycetia bacterium | reverse complement strand
CCGAACCATATCGGATTTTCGATTGTGAAATTAAAAAGCGTTAAAGGGAATACTATCACTTTTTCGGAAGTCGACATTTTAGATGGTACACCGCTACTAGATATAAAACCATACGTTAAGTATTTCGATAACCGTGGCAGAGTGAAAAACGGGTGGCTTGATAAACATTTCAAAAATGGCAAGGTACCAAAACGAACAAAATTGAAATAGGAAAGGAGGCAATTTATGCCGGAATTTGGAAATCCATTTTCAGGAGTAGCAAAAGATAGGAAAGTAACCAATGAGGAGCTTATTCGTGCGATTCGTTTTATGGTTGCCGCGGAGTATGAGGCGATACAGCTTTATATGCAGCTTGCCGAATCGACTGACCATAAGCTGGCGCAGGAAGTATTAAAGGATATTGCGGATGAAGAAAGGGTACATGCGGGAGAGTTTTTGCGATTACTGAAAGAGTTAGCTCCCGATGAGCAGAAATTTTATGATAAAGGTGCTGAAGAAGTAGAAGAAGAGATAGAAAAGAGAAGGGAAAACTAATAGCGTAACTGTTGGTTAGAGTTTTAGCCTTCCGGAAAAGTTGATTCATTTCTTCGAAAAACTTTCAAAAAAAAGATTGACATGATAGAGTTTATTGTATATACTGGTATTGGTAATCATTTTCAATAAGGAGAATGTCTATGCCAAGAGGAAATGGATGCGGTCCGCCATGGTGGCACGGAAGATTTAGGGGATGCGGTTATAGGATGACTGCGCCAAGGCAGTCGATATTAGATGTCTTAAGCAAGACATCTAAACATTTGAGTGCCGAAGACGTATATATGGCTGTTCATAAGATCTACCCCAATGTTGGCCTTACGACAGTCTATCGCACTTTAGAGCTTTTAGTCCAGATGGGCCTTGTTTTTAAGTTCGATTTCGGTGACAGGAGAGCTCGCTATGAGCTGTCAGAAGGCCCAAAAGGGGCAAGGCATCACCACCATTTAGTCTGTACAGATTGTTGCAGGGTTGTTGATTATACAGATTTTATAGATGAAGAAGTGGAACTGCTCAATCAGACCGAGAAAGGACTCTCAAAAAAGTACAATTTTGATATTACAAACCATCTTATCCAGTTTTATGGGTTATGCGATAGCTGCCGGAGCAAAAAATAGGGTTATATTTTTTTTCGATATAAATGAAAATGATTGTCATTAACAAAAGGAGGTGATTAAGATGCCAGGTGGAGATGGAACCGGTCCTATGGGAATGGGACCTATGACAGGTGGAGGCAGAGGTTTTTGTGCCGTACCAATGAGAGATTGGAATGGACCCTTTGGTCGTAGATTCTTTGGTAGAGGCAGAGGTCGAGGCTGGGGCCGAGGAGGCGGCTTTGGCCGAGGACTTGGTTGGAGACATGGTTGGTCTGGTTATGGACCTGCCTGGGGATATCCGTATGGGGTAACGCCTTATTATGGAGACCCTAGTGTTTCAGAGTTTACGCCACAACAGGAAGCGGAGATGCTTAAAAAAGAAGCCAAGGCCATGCAGGATGAGATTGACTCCATAAACCAGCGTATAGGCGAATTGGAATCTGCGGCCAAAAAGACCGAATGAAAAGCACTCAAGATGAACTTAGAGTAAGTAAGAAAGAGCTCGCTTACTTACTCCTTGAGTGCACAATTAGAAAAGGAGATTATTTATGAGGGTAGCTATATCCACAGACGGAGACTTTGTATCTGCTCATTTTGGCAGGTGTCCATCTTTTACGATCATTGACATTGAAGATGGCAAAATTTCGAAGAAAGATGTTGTAGGTAATCCTGGCCATCAACCTGGGTTTGTACCTCAATTTCTGCATAAAAAAGGCGTTAACTGTATTGTTGCCGGTGGCATGGGTATGAGGGCAACAGGGTTTTTCAATGAATTTGGCATACAGACAATCGTAGGTATAAGCGGAAAAATCAGCGAGGTAATAGAAAAGCTTCTGAAAGGAACATTAGAAGGCGGCGAAAGTTTATGTAAGCCAGGAGCAGGGAAGGGGTATGGGATAGAGAAGACCGAATGCGACCATCCCAATGAGGAGAATTGCGAACATTAATTTAAGAGGAGGAGACCATGTGCAGCGAAGCGAAACCCGCCTCTGGCGGAAAGGTTTGCGTTACTTCCGAAGGAAATAATCTGGATTCTAAGGTCGATCCCCGGTTTGGCAGGTGTCAGTATTTTATATTTGCAGATGCGGACACTCTTGCCTTCGAAGCGATACAGAATCCAAATATCGAATCGATGGGCGGTGCGGGAATTCAATCCGGCCAGTTTGTTGCGGAGAAAAAAGCAAAAACAGTGCTTACGGGTAATGTCGGGCCTAATGCTTTTCAGACGTTACAGGCAGCTGGCATAGATGTGGTTACCGGGATAGCAGGTACTGTTAAAGAAGCAATAGAAAAATATAAAAAAGGTGGCTTAAAACCTACGCAGGGCCCAAGCGTAGATTCAAAATTTGGCATGCCGCCGGGCAAATAGGGAGAGCAAAAAATGGCAGTTATCGTGAATAAGGTAAAATGCAACGGTTGCGGAGCATGTGCTGACGTTTGTCCTGCGAACGCTGTAAAAATAGAACAAAAAAAGGCTGTTATCAGTGATGAATGCGTAGAATGCGGCGCGTGCGTAAATGAATGTCCAAACGAAGCGATATCGCTTCCAAAATAGGGGGTGAGTTATATGCCAGGCGGAGATGGAACAGGACCGTTCGGACAAGGTCCGGGAACAGGCGGAGGCTTTGGAAGAGGCGGCGGCAGGGGCCGTATGAGAGGAAACCGTCCGGGGTCAGGACCCGGCGGAGAGTGTGTTTGCCCGGATTGCGGCCAGAGACTACAGCATCAGCGAGGAGTGCCTTGTTATTCAGTAAGTTGCCCGAAATGCGGGACAAAGATGGCAAAGGGGTAAAAAGTCAATTTTGGAAAGAGAAGTTTTAGAAAACCACAAACGGTATTTAGAACGCAAGAAACTGTACCAAAGTCACGGGTTCGACATAGACAAGGAACGGCAATTCATTCTTGATAAGGCTGAGCCATTATTTGGCGATATCTTGGAAGTTGGAACAGGTAAAGGCTATTTTACCCTTATTCTGGCTGGGGAAGGATATAAATTTACAAGCGTTGATATCTCCAAAGAGGAACAGGAAATGGCAAGATTAAACCTGCGGTATTTTGGGCTTGAGGACGTCGTTGATTTTAAGGTTGAAAATGCCGAACATTTGAGCTTTGAGAACAAGAGCTTCGATGTTATCTTCTCGATAAATACGGTTCATCATCTTGAGGACCCTTTTAAGGTAATGGATGAGTTCGCAAGGATTGTATCTTTTGAAGGCAAGATTGTTTTAAGCGATTTTACTAAGCATGGCTTTGAGATACTTGATAAGATTCATGCAGCCGAGGACAGGATTCACGAAAAAGCAAAATTCGGCTTATATGATGTTGAAGAATACCTTGGACATAAAGGATTTAAGATAGATCGACACGAAAGTAGATTCCAGGAAATGTTAACAGTGTATAAACCGGTTATATAAAACTATGATTATTTCAGTCGCAAGCGGAAAAGGCGGGACAGGCAAAACCACGATAGCGGTTAATCTGGCGCTCTCCATAAATGGAGGAGTGCAAGTTTTAGACTGTGATGCGGAGGAGCCAAACGCGCATATTTTTTTAAAACCAGAGATAAAAAGAACCGAAAAAGTCGTTATCCCTGTTCCGGAAATCGATGAGAAAAAATGCACTTATTGCGGGAAATGCCGTGAGGTTTGCGCCTATAATGCCATAGCGGTAATAAAAGGAACTGAAGGCAAGAAAGGGAGTATTTTAGTTTTCTCAAACCTTTGCCATGGCTGTGGAAGCTGTTCTTATTTTTGCCCCGAAGGCGCTATAATGGAAGTGAATAAAGAAATCGGTGAGATTGAAATAGGCAATGCGGGATCTATGCAATTTATACACGGGCGTTTAAATATAGGAGAGGCAATGGCTCCGCCGGTTATAAAGCAAATCAAGAGGCATATCAACCCAACGCGCACTGTTATTATTGACGCCCCTCCCGGTACGTCATGCCCTGTAGTAGAGACTATAAAAAGGAGTGATTTTTGCCTACTTGTTACCGAGCCGACGCCGTTTGGGTTAAACGATTTAATGCTCGCGGTGGAAGTTTTAAGGAAACTCAAGGTTCCTTTCGGAGTCGTGATTAACCGTTCTGATTTAGGTAATAAAGAAACCGACCAATACTGCAAGAAACAGGATATCCCTATTCTCATGCGGATACCTTTTAAGAAAGAGATAGCGGTTGCCTATTCAAAAGGCGAGCTTATAGTAAAGGAGCTTCCTGAATACACAAAAGATTTCAAAGAGCTTTTTAACAAAGTCAAAAATGGAAAACTTAGTTAAAGATTTTTTAAAACAGAAGAGGTTCGCGGTCGCGGGTTCATTTAGAGACGAATCTAAGTATGCCTATAAAATCCTGAAAACTTTGATGAAGAAAAGCTATGAGGTATATCCGGTTAACCCGCGCGTCAGTGATGTCGAAGGGGTAAAGTGCTATAAAAGGATAAGCGATATTCCTTTTAATGTTGATGTTGTTAGCGTGGTTACGCCCCCGAAGGTAACAGAGAGAATTGTTAGGGAATGTAAAGATAAAGGAGTATGTCGTGTATGGCTTCAGCCGGGTGCGGAAAGTGAAGAGGCTATAGAATTTTGCAGACAGAACAAAATCAGAGTTATTTATAATCTGTGTGTGATGATAGAGGCAATATGAAACAGATTGTTATTATAAGTGGAAAAGGCGGAACAGGTAAGACTGTGATTACGGGAGCGTTCGCGGCGTTGGCGAAGAATAAAGTTATGGCTGATTGTGATGTGGATGCCGCGGACTTGCATCTTTTATTGCAACCAGTGATTAAAGAGAGGCGTGAGTTCCGAAGCGGTAAAACAGCAAAAATTGATAAAAAACTCTGCAAGGAGTGCGGTAAGTGTATTAGTGTTTGTCGTTTTGACGCCATAAGTGAAAGCTTTACAGTAGATCCTATCTCCTGCGAGGGGTGTGCCTTTTGCAGTTTTATTTGTCCCGAAGGCGTTATAAGGATGGAGGAAAATATCTCTGGGGAGTGGTATATTTCTGATACTCGCTTTGGTCCTATGGTTCATGCAAAGCTTGGAATAGCTGAAGAAAATTCAGGGAAGCTGGTTTCTTTGGTAAGAAAACAGGCGAAAGAACTGGCGGAGAAGGAAAATTGCGATTGGGTTATTGTTGACGGCGCACCCGGTATAGGATGCCCTGTTATAGCGTCTCTTTCAGGCATAGACTGCGCAGTGGTTGTTACCGAGCCGACGCTCTCGGGCCTTCATGACGCTGATAGGGTTATAAAAGTCGCTAGCCATTTTAAGACCCCTGTCAAACTGGTAATCAATAAATATGATCTTAATGAAGAGATGACTGAAAAAATAGAACAGTATTGCCGCGATAACACAATTCAGCTTATAGGTAGATTGAAATTCGATAAGAGTGTTGTATCCGCAATGGTCGAAGGTAAAACTATAATAGAATATGCACACAGCAAAATAAAGGATTCAATAGGTGATATTTGGGACAGTATTAAATAATAAATTGGTGCGCATATTCGGTAACCAGAGGGCGTGAACATGAATAAAGAAGAGTCGCATATCGGTAATGAATTTATGTATTCGAAAGATATCATAACTCTTGCCAAAAATCCCAAACATTTTGGTAGGATGAATGACCCTACATGCGCAGCTTCTATAAAAGGGCCCTGCGGAGATGAGATGGAGTTATATCTTATTATTAAGAATAAAATCGTTGACGATGTAAAATTTTATACAAAAGGATGTATCGCTACCATAGTGTGTGGTTCTATGACGGCGCAGATGGCATTAGGAAAATCTATTGATGAAGCATTGGGGATTTCTCCCAAAAAGGTCATAGAGGCTTTAAATGGTTTACCAAAGGATCACTGTCACTGTTCTATTTTGGCTGTCAGTAGTCTTTATAGAGCCATCGCGGATTATTTGCTTAAAAGTGAATTTTCAGTTTAAGAGAGGTGATAAATAATGCCGATTTATGAGTACCAATGCAAAAATTGTAACAAGATCAGTGAATTTCTTGTTGGAGTAACACAAGGGAAGATAGAGATTAAATGTAAGCACTGCGGAAGCAGAGAACTAAACAAGATATTTTCCAAAAGCTTCATTTCAACAGGTGGGCATTTAATCGGTTCACAAGGTGGCCAGACTTGTTGCGGGAGGACAGAGCGTTGCGATACTCCCCCTTGTTCAGACGGCGGGGTTTGCAAGAGGTAAATGATGGAGATCAAAATACTTTTTGACAGTGACGGTTCAAATAGAAGGTTTTTGACCGGTTGGGGCGTTTCATATTTAATTGATGGAAGAATTCTATTTGATACAAGTGATAAATCAAGCTCGTTGTTTAGAAATATGAAGAATCTAGATGTAGATATTTCCAATTTGAAAACAGTGGTTATCTCTCATGACCACTGGGATCATAGAGGTGGGTTGTGGGGAGTTTTGAAAGGAAATCCCAAATTAAAAGTTTATGCTTGCCCTAATTTTAGTAGACGATTTAAGAATAAAGTTAAGTCCTGCGGAGGCCAGCTAATTGAAGCAGGCAAATTTACCTCAATAACTAGAAATGTTTATACGACTGGAGAAATAGTGGGGACCTATGCAGGTAGATATATGCCGGAACAAGCCGTAGCCATAAAGACACGTAAAGGCATGACTATACTTACAGGCTGTGCCCATCCTGGGATAATAAAGATTATTGAAAATGTAAAGCAGAATATTTCAGGCAACATCTATCTTGTGTTAGGCGGTTTTCACTTAATGGGTAGACATAAAAAAACAATCAAGCCTATTATTGATAAATTTAAACGGTTAAACATAAAAAAAGTTGCGCCCAC
Organism: uncultured Planctomycetia bacterium; assembly: GCA_964455085.1. Taxonomy (GTDB): domain Bacteria; phylum Omnitrophota; class Gorgyraeia; order Duberdicusellales; family 4484-171; genus Susulua. The sequence goes on along the minus strand of CAYVYJ010000015.1, from coordinate 19,395 downwards.
ACATTGCACAGGTAAAGGCGCGTGTGATTTATTTAAAAAAAGATACCGAGATAATCTTGTTGAAGTAAAGGTAGGGCAAATTCTAAATATATGAGGGAGAAGTAATATGCCATTTGGATTTGGAAAAGGCAGAGGCGAAAGGGGCTAATCGTCATGATTAACATGAAAAGATTCGCGTTATATTTATTCAGATGGCAATTAAGTACTCCTATACTTTGGCTGGTAGTCAGGAATTTAGGGGTAGGCGTATGGTCTACAATTATAGCCAATTTGATAGGAGGATCGATTTTCTTCTGGGTAGACAGATTTATATTTACCTCTAAGGCTGTGGAGATGTGGCATTTTAAGGAAAAGGGTATTTGCGACAGCTGTGGTAAAGAAGCAAGCCTTTGGAGATTAGCATTGGCCCCGGGTTATGATAGGAGGGATTCTGACCCTAAGTATTTCTGTATGGAATGCTCCAAGAAGAGAACAGATGAATTGAGACGTAAGGGTATAAAAATCAGAGGAAAAAGTAAATGAGACAACAGTTTTTTGTATACTGTAATATTCTGAGTAAAAATAGGAGGGAAAATGGGAATTGATGTAAATGATAAAAATTTTAAACAAGAGGTATTAGAATCAAGTAGCCCTGTCTTGGTGGACTTTTGGGCGGAGTGGTGTGGGCCCTGTCAGATGGTTGGTCCGATTGTTGAAGAAATCGCTAAAGAGTATCAAGACAAATTAAAGGTATGCAAAATAAATGTGGACGAAGCTCCTGATACTGCTTCGCAATATGGCGTGATGAGTATCCCCACTTTAGCAGTTTTTAAGAGCGGGAAAGTAGCAAAGAAAACAGTAGGCGCCCTTCCTAAGCCAGAACTAGAAAAAATGATTAAGCCGTATATTTAAAATGGCAAATTTTGAACAGATTAATGAAGCAAGGCAGATCTTGGGATTAGAAGAAGACGCGACCCTGGGAGAGATTAAAAAGACCTATCGCAACCTTAGCCTTAAATACCATCCTGACCGTTGCAGGGGTAAAAAGAAAAAGGAATGCGAGGAGATGTTCAAAAAAATAAATCATGCCAACGAACTATTAATGAGCTATTGCGCGGGTTATCGATATTCCTTTAAAGAAAAGGACGTAAAGAGAAATACGATGGACAGGGAATTTTATAAGCATCTGAAAAGATTTTACGATGGCTGGTGGTTCGATATGGATTGCTGAAGGGAATCGAAGGATGAATAATATATTTGACAGATATTACAAGAAATATGATGCCTGGTACGACAGAAATAAATTCGCTTACCTTTCTGAATTAGAAGCAATTAAGAAAGTCTTGCCTCGAAGAGGAAGCGGCTTAGAAATCGGTGTAGGCACTGGAAGATTTGCCCATGCTTTAGGTATTGCGGCGGGCATAGACCCCTCAAAAAACATGCTTGAAATTGCCAGAAAAAGAGGCGTAAATGTTAGATTAGGGTATGGCGAACGTCTTCCATTTAAGGATGCCGCCTTTAATTATGCCGCAATAATTATTACTATATGTTTTACCAAGAACCCAGAGAAGGTTTTAAAAGAAGCGTATAGGGTTCTAAGGAAAAAAGGTAAAGTTGTCGTAGGTATTGTTGATAAAGATAGCTTTCTTGGTAAATTTTATCAGAAAAAGAAAAGCGCGTTTTACAGAAAAGCCAACTTTTTTAGCATTAAAGAGCTGACAGATTTGCTAGAAGGTGCGAGTTTCTCCAAGCTTTCTTATTATCAGACCTTATATAAACTTCCGGCAGAGATGAAATCAGTGCAGAAGCCACGAAAGGGTTTTGGCCAAGGTGGCTTTGTGGTAGTTTCAGGAGAAAAGACAGGATTTGGGTACAAGAGACATGGATCCGATTACCGATGAAGCAGATGTCATGTATTACATGGGCAGATCATATGCGCTGGAGAAAGATTATCTTAAGGCTATTAAGTCATATAATGAAGGATTGAGGATTAATCCAGAATCTGTTATTTTACTCTATGAGACAGGATTAGCATATTCAAAAATAGATGATAGAAAGCAAGCTGTGAAGTATTGGGCGGAAAAATTATTAAGACTTATTTCTCCGCATAGCTATCTCGCTGTTCAGGTAAAGCAAAAATTGAAGAGAGAATTTGCTTAGAGGCATTTATGATTAAGGATAAAAAAATTAGAGACTGGTACAAAAGACATAAAGATCATAAGAAAAATGGAATAGCAAAAATATTAGGCGTAGAATATGCCCACTTAAAACTGAAAGATAATAGCGATCTCTATTTTACAAGCAATGGGTTGCCATTTATCGAAAATCTAAAGCCTGAAAATTTCTGGACAGATAAGCGCTGGCTGGATAAAAATTCCAAGAGATTATCAGGGACGGGCTGTGTTTATAAGATCAAAACAAAAAAGGTTAATGGCAGACACAAAGATATTGTTATGAAATGGAACCGCATGGGACAGGATATCCCGGGCGCAGAGGAATGTGAAGAATTAATGAATGCTGAATTCAATAGCCCTTTCGAAGAAGTTTCCTTGGTTATGGAATTAAGAAGCGCTATGAGAAGCTTTTCTCCCAAGACAATTATACACAATCCATTAGCAATATACGTCCCTACGGAGAGGTCGGAGTTATGGCAGACTGGCAGAAAAGAATATAAAATGCAGTATAAAATCAAGTCGCATAAAGAAGTGGTATTGGACATTACCCGTTTGTATGCAGTTATCTATGAATGGATTATAGGCATAGATGCCACAGAAGCCTTTAGTAAAAAGATATTATCAGAGAAATACATGGAAGCACTCACCCTGAATGCCGCAAAAAGAATGAAGAAAAAGGGCTTTATGGTGAGAGATAACAAACCGCACCATATTATTGTCAGGCCGCAGAAAAAAGAAAGATTAGCAAAGGATAAAAAAGGAGGAATTTTATATGGTCTGGTTGATTTTGAATTGCTTGAAAGGACTCCGGTCCAGGAAAAGGCCATAAAGAAGGATAAGCGTGCAGAGTATTTGAAGAGGCAGAGAGATAGATTTTCCATCGAAATTCCCAATAAGTTCCATCCTCATTTACATCATATAAACATTTTTGGCGTAGAGTATGTTTATGGCCATGTCGAGAGCACTAAAGGTAGACTATGGGTGGTCGGGAAAGATCCTTATTTATTCGATTACTTTCTCCCTGAGCGGTGGAGGCAGATTCCAAGAACTAAAATTTCTGTATATAGCGACATGTATCACGCCGTGACTAAAGACAATATTCATCTTGTTTGGAAAGTATCGAAAGTAGGGTTACAACCAGATGCAGATCCTTTTAAGGAAGACGAAAAAAAGCAACTTGAGCATGGATGCAACAGTCCTTTTGAAGAGGTTGCAATGGCAGTTGAGCTTAGCCAAAAGGGAATAGCTACTATTTATCCCAGGGCCATTTATATGTCTGAATACAAAACAGATATCTCAAAGAATCTTTTTGACAATTCCAGATATGAAGATCATAAGGAATGCAAAACTCCGGATGGAATGCCGATATTGAAGAAAAATCGTGATTATATCATTATCTGGGGGTATTGGAATGGCCCTGATGAAAAGCTGGCTGCGAAAGATAGCGACTATTATGAGGGTATAGACGCCATACGTGCTTATAAACAAAAAAGAATTGACGAAAACCTTTATATCGACTTATTAAAATTGACAAGGGAAAAACTACGTAAGGTAGGCATCGAAGACCTCAATCTCAGGGGTAATCATATATTAATTTCATATGATAGCAAAGGAAATCTTATTGCTGATACAGGGGGTTCGCCGGAAATAAGATTATGTAATTTCGAATTCTTAAAGAGGACAAATTAACATTAAACCTTAAAAGTGGAAAAATAAATAAAAAGCTTGACAGATAGGAATGATTACGATATAGTAATAGCATGAATTCAGAAGAACAAAAACAATTAACCGATTTGTTTTATGGAAAATGCTCGGAGCATGGTTTAAAAATAACTCCTCAGCGTAAGGTTATATATGAGGAGCTTATGAAAGCCAAAGACCATCCTACCGCAGACGCGTTATATAAACGGGCTAGGAAAAGTCTCTCCAATCTTTCGTTTGATACTGTTTACCGCACATTAATCTCGTTTACAGAAATAGGCATAGTTAATCTCGTGGAAGGTTACGGGGAACAAAAGCGTTTTGAGCCCAATCTGCACCAACACCATCATTTCCGGTGCATTAAATGTCATACGATCTTTGATTTTGAAAATGATTCATACGATGATATCTCAGTGCCAGCGGAAGTTAAAAAACATGGGACAGTTTTTAGTAAAAGGGTAGTATTGGAGGGGGTTTGTTCTAAGTGTAAGGGCAAGTAGATATTTTTTTGCCCATTGAGTAGTAATGATTACGAATTAGTAAGGATACGCAATTAGAGAGGAGGTGAGAAAAAGAACCACAAACCAATTAATATTTGGGTTGTATTTAAAGTAGTTAAGACAAAAAAAGGAGGAATTTAAAATGGCAAAAGTAGCGATTGATATGGTAAAGAACTCAGGAGTTGATCTGGATAAGCTGTTGAAGCTATTAGTCAAGAATGCTTCCGCAGAGCTTACAACTTACTACTATTACACGATTCTGCGGGCGAATCTAATAGGGTTGGAAGGCGAGGGAATCAAGGAGATTGCCGAAACAGCGCGGATTGAAGACCGCAACCACTTCGAAGCTTTAATGCCCCGGATATACGAGCTTGGCGGGAAGCTTCCGAATTGCATGAAAGAGTTCCATGATATGTCCGCATGTCCACCGGCGAATCTGCCGAAAGATCCTAAAGATGCGAAAAAGATTCTTAAGGTGCTTGTAGGAGCGGAGCGTTGTGCTGTAAAGGGATACACAGAGATATGCAATATGACCGCAGGTAAAGACCATAGAACCTATGATTTGGCTCTCGCTATTCTCAATGAAGAAATTGAGCATGAATCATGGTTCTCTGAATTTCTCGGTGAAGGCCCTTCAGGGCACTTTTTACGCCGTGGGGATACATCTCCGTTTGTTTCCAAGTTCTTAAAGTAAAGGAATATTAAGGGGGGGGCTGCCCTTGGATAATATGGACAGCCCTCCCATTCCTTATTTGGCGGTGGAGAGGTATTTAGTATGATAAATTATATACAGAATTATTCACCAGTGATGCAGGCTTTTATTGCCGGGCTTTTTACGTGGGGCATTACCGCTCTTGGGGCATCGTTTGTATTTGTAACCAAGAAGGTCAATAAAAAGCTGCTTGAGAGTATGCTTGGTTTTGCAGGCGGAGTTATGATTGCCGCAAGCTTCTGGTCGTTATTGGCACCTTCTATTGAGATGTCACAGGCAAAAAGCTTACCTTCATGGCTACCTGCTGCAGTTGGTTTCTTCTTAGGAGGCTTATTTTTAGGTTATATTGATAGGATAATACCCCATTTTCGCATTGGTTCGGCAATAAAGAAAGATAAGTACCTAAAGACTCCTGAGCGGCGTATAACTTTGCTTGTTTTAGCTGTGACTTTGCATAACATTCCGGAAGGTCTGGCGATCGGGGTGGCGTTCGGGGCTGTTGCCGCGGGAATTCCCTCCGCAACTTTACCGGCAGCTATTGCTTTAGCCATAGGGATAGGTATTCAGAACTTTCCCGAAGGACTTGCAATCTCTATGCCATTGAGAGGGACTGGAATGTCTCGTGCAAGAAGCTTTCATTACGGGCAGTTATCAGCTATAGTGGAACCAATCGCAAGTCTTATTGGAGCATGGGCTGTTATAGTGGCAAAGCCTATATTACCATACGCCCTTGGGTTCGCCGCGGGCGCTATGATTTTCGTTGTTATTGAAGAGTTAATACCGGCGTCTCAAAACGGAGACAACGGAAGGCTCGCCACAATCTCTGCGATGATAGGTTTCGTATTGATGATGGCGCTTGATGTAGCATTCGGGACATAAAGAAAGAAGATAAACACTTTTTATTCCCTGCATGGTCGTTTGTTCCGGTTCAATGCTTAAATTGGCTTGACAGGAAAAATAAAGTGTGCTACTATTTTAAAAAACGTAATACCGAGAGTAGATATGACAAGAGTGTTCAGATTTGGGATTTCATTAGATAAAGCGCTGTTAGATAAGTTTGACCAGCTCATCAGGGAGAGGAATTACGCTAATCGCTCTGAGGCCTTCCGTGATCTGATTCGTCAAGAGTTGGTAAGAAAAGAATGGCAGCAGGGTAAAGAGATTGCAGGGGCGATTAACCTTATCTATAATCACCACAAAAGAGAGCTGGTAAACAAATTGATGGATATCCAGCACAATTATCAGAAATTAATCATTTCTACCCAGCATATCCATTTAGACCATAGTAATTGTTTGGAAATAATCGCTGTAAAAGGGGCTCCTAAAGAAGCCCAGAAACTAGCCGATACTTTAAAATCAGTAAGAGGCGTAAAACACGGAACCTTAAGCATGTCAAGCACCGGCAAGGCAATCGATTAGCCGGTATTATTTTTTTGTCTATAAGTAGCACGATTGTAAAAAAAGTAGCAAGAAAGGAGGTATTAAGATGTGTTATACCGCACCATTAGTAGGAGCCGTAGTTACAACTGTGGCATGGAATAAGACCAAAGGAGTAAAAGTCTGGTGGTTGATGCTAATGTTTTATGGAGGCGCCTTATTCGGAGTGATAGATCACTGGTGGAACGGTGAGCTGTTTCTTATTTCCGAAAACATAGTCAGCGATTTATTGTTAGGAGTGGTTATTACAGCGTTTATTTTTGTTGCATGGGGAATAACCGTTATTCTTAGCAAGACAAATCCGACATTAGCTGATTATGCAAATGTAAAGACGGCTTCATATTAAATATAAAGATTAAAAAGCCGATCAAAACAGGGTAACAAATGAAAAGTATTCATTCGTGCATACCGTGCATACTTAGTATAGCCACTTTTTTGCTAGTTTTCGATAGCGGACCCGCTTATTGCGGCAGGCCTTTTTCAACTGAAGATGCTACCGTTGCCAGTAAAGGTGCGGTAGAAGCGGAAATTGGTTTTGAATATGTGAGGCAGAATAATAGAGATAATAGCTATAACATCTTGTTTGTACCGGTATATGGTTTAAATGAAAATATTGAGGTCTCCTGCGAATTGCCATTTGATATGCTAAGACCCAAAGAAGGCAATGACGAAGAAGGCCTGGGTGATATAAACCTTGTTGTAAAGACCCTTTTTTTTCCGGAAAAAGAAGCAACCCCCTCACTTCTATTGAAGACAGTAGTAAAATTAGAAACAGGCGATGAAGATGATGGTCTTGGAAGCGGCGATGAGGATGTGGGGCTGATTTTAGCAGCAACAAAATCTATAGATTCAATTACAATTCACGGAAACATAGGTTACACATTTGTAGGCACTGAGTATGACGACACACTAAATGATTACCTCCTTTATGGCATTGCGTTAGAATATTCTATAACGCAAGCATTAGCATTTGCTGGCGAAGTTTATGTGGAAAGCGACACAGATTTCAAACAAGAATCACACACTGTAAATCCGCTTATCGGATTAACCTACCAATTGACGGATAACGTAACCCTTGACACTGCTTTTAGAACAGCTATCCGTTACCACCAAAAAACAGAATATGGCATAATAACTGGCATATCGATTTCATTTTAACCAAACGCACAACTGGTAAGAGTAATGATTTATTACTTCGCTTGCCCCCCTTTTTTTATACGAGAAAGTTATATAGATTTTTTTACGTTGACAAACATAATTGTTATTGCTATGATAAACAGAAACAATTTCTATTTGAGGTGATCAAGTGCAGCATTATCTGAATAAGCTAAAAGAGGGCGGGTTAAAACTCACGCCGCGCAGGCAGGCGATCATTAAGCTTTTCATTGACGGCAATAGCCATCTGACACCTGAAGAGGTGTGGGGCAAGCTTAAGAAAAAATTCGATCATTGTGGCCTTCCCGGTGTGTATCGTAATCTCGAGAGCCTTGTCGGGTGCGGTATACTTGTTCGTATTCAGCAATTCGATCGGAAAAAACATTATGGATTATGTACAGCCCAGGGAGATTGTCATCACCATCACATTACCTGTGTCAGTTGTGGAAAAGTTGAAGAAATAGATAATTGCGCCATTAAAAGTAAAGGCACTATGAAAGGATATAAAGTAGTCAGTCACTTTATGCAAGTTAATGGTATATGCAAGAAATGTGTTAAATAAAATTTTTTTGCAATTTAAATAGAAATAAATTCTATTTGATATTTGCGAATTATCCGGGATATTTAAAAGGAAGAATTGAATATGATGTCAAAATTAACCCATGAACTGAAAGCACATGCTCCGTTTACTTTATTCGGGGCTTTGACAGGTATTGTTTTAATGTTTGCGTTCCGTGACATGCCACACGAAACAGCTCATAACCTGTTTTATGTTTTTCATCCCTTGCATATCTGTTTAAGTGCTGTTGTAACCGCAGCTCTATATAAAAGGTATATCGCTACGGAAAAGCAGGGGCTAAGTGTTTTTTTGAAAGTTTTGGCAGTAGGGTATATCGGCTCGGTAATTATCGGAACATTAAGCGATTCGTTAATTCCCTTCTGGGGCGAAACAGTGCTTAATATGCCACACCGTCATGAACATATTGGTTTTATTGAGAAATGGTGGCTCATCAATCCACTTGTGATAGGAGCTATAGTTTTTGCCTATTTTAGACCTATTACAAAATTTCCCCATGCCGGGCATGTTTTAATCAGTACGTGGGCGTCGCTTTTCCATATGTTAATGGCTTCGGATCACGATCATGCAGTCCCCTATTTCGGAATTTTTATATTTCTGTTTTTGGCTGTATGGCTTCCCTGTTGTTTCAGCGATATCGTGTTTCCGATGTTATTTGTAAAAAATAAATCAGAACTATGCTTAACCTGTATGCAAAAAAAGGAGGAGAAATAAAATGAGCAGAAAGTGTTTAGCTGTATTTATAAGCCTGTTTTTGTTGTTCAATCAAACAGGGATTGTTTTAGCCCAAACAACCGTATTTGATCTTGGCTAGGTGGTTGTATCGGAAGATGAGGAGGCTCAGGAAAATCTAACCATTGAAGAAAAGTCGGTTATCAGCCAGAAATCCCTAAAGGTGCATAAGATCGTTGAAGTTTCAGAAGTGCTTGCTGATGAGCTTATCGAGGCTTCGATGATACGTAAAAGCGGATACGGTAACGAGGTAGGCTTACGAGGATTCACAAAAAGTAATTTGCGCTTTACACAGGATGACACTCTTATCGAAGGTTCATGCGGCAGCCGTAAAGATCCGCCGCTTTCACATATCAATATGTTGACAGTGAAAAGTTTGGAAGTTAAAGAAGGTCCCTATGATGTCAGTGTCCCCGGGGCATTAGGGGGAAATATTAATGTTATTACAAAAGATCCGCAGGAAGGTTTTCATGGTGAGCTGTTTTCAAAGTTTGGCTCATACGGGTTTTTGAGTCAAGGTGGATATGTTACCGGGGGAAATAAAACGGTACAGGGTTTGTTTGGCTACAACTATTCAAAATCCGATCAGTATGAAGACGGAGACGGTAATAAATTGAGCAGTTTCAATTCGGCCTATAATGATGATGGCAAGGATATGGATGCTTTTGAAAAGCATGATTTTTGGGGTAAGGTGTTATTAAAACCCGCTGATAATCAGGAACTATTATTTTCATCATCGTTCGGTCAGGCTAACGATATCATGACACCTCGTGTGGCTATGGACACTGAAAAGGAAAAAACTTATCTTAATAAGATCGAGTATATCATTGACGACCTTAGTTCGATTTCAGAGCAATTGAAATTGACTGCGTATTATAACCGCATTGAGCATTATCCTTACGGTAGATATCGCACAGGTGCTGTAAATCAGCGAAGGATTGAAGCAATTTCCTATATTGCTGGAGCCCAGGTTGAAAACCAGGCGCTTACCGATCTTGCTCTTTTTACCTACGGAACGGATTTTTATTACCGCAATTGGTACGGTGATGTAATTAACAGGAATACCGGCGCAATGTTAAATGATGAACTTTTTCCCGATGTTGATGAATTAGATTTTGGTATCTACCTTAAAGCTGAGAGAGATTTTGACAAATTGTCTCTTACTGCCGGATTACGAACGGATGTGTTCCATACCGAAGCGCAGGAAACACTCAAAAACAGTATAGCTTTGACAGACGATAACTCTCAAACTGATGTTTACCCGAGCGCGTTTATTTTCGGTAAATATTTCTTGAGTGATGATACTAATATCTTTGGAGGTACAGGACTCACAACACGTACGCCAACTGCCGTTGAGCGTTATACCCAGCAGGGAGCTGCCTTTTACGGAAATCCTGATCTTGAGCCTGCGCACAATTTTGAAACTGATCTCGGTTTTGAAACAAAGATTTTTAAACGGCTGGCATTCAGGATAAAAGGATTTTATAGTTATATCGATGATTATATCTACCAGACCGATGTTCCTGCCAAGACTTGGACGAATATCGATGCGTATATGATCGGAGGCGATATGACCGCATCGTTTGATATAGGGTCCGGGGTTTCAATCGACGGCGGGTTAGCCTATCAACGCGGCCGCAAGTTAGACCAGCCCGCTGGAAATAACGATAAGGATTTAGCAGAGATAGCGCCGCTTAAAACAAAATTGGCTCTTAATTACGACAACAAAGGACTCTCTGCTGTTTTTGAGTGGGTGCATTCTGAAGACCATGATGACATAGATACGGATGGCGGGGAAACAGAACTTAAAGGATGGGATGTATTTAATTTCCGTGCCGGATATCAATTTGCTGAGCAAGAAGGTAAAATAGCTATATTGAATGGCCTCAGTTTGAATTTTGGCATTAACAATATTTTTGATAAAAAATACACGGTAGCCAATTCGTATGAGTACGATCCTACTGATCCGGGCGGATCTAATGTTAAGATCGTAAATGAACCGGGAAGATTTATTTACGGTAGCTTAACATACAGATTTTAAGAGAGGGAGATAATGACAAATTTTATTGTAAAAGGTGGTTTCTTTATCTGGCCGATTCTTTTATGTTCGGTTGTGTCATTCGCTGTTGTCTTGGAGCGCCTTCGATATTTTTACCGGACACGTCCAAAAAATAAAAATCTACTGGAGCGGACTCAGGCGTTGATCATCTCAAAAAAAATCGATGAAGCTCAGGCTCTTTGTGAAAAAGATAATAGTTTTATCGGACGTTTTCTCGCTGTCGGATTCAAAGTCCTTAACCGACCCGATGAGGAAAAAGGTAAGATATTGCGACGCACCGGTTCCCGGGAGCTTGAAGAGGGTGAAAAGCATCTACGTATACTTTCAGTTATCGGTAATATCTCGACTTTATTGGGACTTCTTGGTACGGTTACCGGTATGATTCAAACATTTATCAATATTGAAGCGTCCGGAGGTACAGCGGAGGTAGCTTTGCTGGCAGGCGGAATATGGGAGGCTCTCTTGACCACAGCAGCGGGCTTAAGCGTGGCGATTCCTACTTTGGTTATGTATCATTATTTTGAAGGAATAGTTGATAACCGGGCCATTCAGTATAAAAACATGGCCGCTGATATTTTTAATTTGCATTAATAAGCGGAGGTTGATTTGAGCACATTTGAACTGGAAAGAAGAAGAAAAGCGGATACCAGTCTAAATATCGCCCCTTTAATCGATATTGTTTTCCTGCTTTTAATATTTTTTGTGTTGTCTTCACACTTTATATCGCATAAAGGGTTTAAGGTCAAGCTGCCCAAAGCGGTTAGCGCCCAAACGCAAAAGAATGAACAGGTAGCTATCTTTATCGATAAAGAGGGCAGTATTTACTTTAATGACTTAGAGATTAAGATTGACCAACTAAACAGTCTGATCCGCTCGGAATTGAATAAGACAAGCTCAAAAACTGTGGTGATCAAGGCTGACGAAGATGTGCCACTTGGATTAGCCGTCAAGGTGATGGATGTTGCCAAGGAAGCGAACGCGGACGGTCTTGTGATATCAACTAAGACTCCAAACAATGAAAAAAATAAATGACCTGCACGCGTGCCTGCTCATTTCGATTATCGCACATACGGGGATTATTGCTTCCGGTGTGTTCCAATTAAATCCGGATCCGCAAGTGAAGCTTTTTGAAGTTACTTTTGAAATCGAAGAAGAGATATTGCCCGAACTTTATGAAGTCAAAGAAGAAAAGAAGATAGAGCCGCCGATAATCGAACAGGAAGAAGTTATTGAACCTGTTCCGGATGAATCGATAACTGAAGAACCCGAGCCTCCTAAAGAAAACGAAGAACTTAAAAAATCTCTCCTGCGTTATCAGGATAGCATAAAACAGAAAATACAGGAAAGCAAAAAGTATCCCCTCTGGGCACTTAGGTCTAAACACCAAGGGATTGCCAGGATCGCGTTTAATGTCTTGCCTTCAGGAATAGTTAATGGTTTAAGTCTTGTGCAATCATCCGGTTTTAAGGAATTAGACGAAGAAGCACTGGAAACGGTTAGAAGAGTAAGCCCGTTTGCACCTTTTCCGGAAATATTAAATGAGGATAAAATCCGGATTGAAGTAGATATTGTTTTTGTGATTGGGGCGACAAGATAGCCTCCAGCGTGTACCAGGACTGCTCTATAACACCGAACAATTGTTCGATATCATAGAACACCTGTTGTAAAACTTGCATACTTTTTGCGACAAATAAATGTCCACTCCCCCGAAATGTCCACTGTTTAGTGGACATTTAAGCCTACCAGACATTTAATGTTCACTTTTTGCTAATTTCACTAATTAGTGAACATTAGATAAAATTAAATAACTCGAAGAAATAGCTTGACATTTTGTCAGAAAAAGTATATAGTTTTTCTGACAAGAAAGAGGTGGTATTAATGGCACAAAGCATTGAGAGTAGAATATTTAATCGGATAAAAGATAAAAAAAGAGGGTGGGTATTTACCCCAAGTTATTTTCTTGATATCGGAAATCGGGACGCCATAGATCAAGGATTAGGTCGATTGGTTCGATCTGGAGCTATACGTCGTTTAGCTCGAGGTCTCTATGATTATCCAGTGAAACATCCTAGGCTGGGCGATCTTCCACCTAATTATGAGCGTATAGCGCAGGCTCTGGCTGGAAGGGACAGTTTAAAAATTCAGCCTTCGGGGGCGTATGCCGCAAATCTGTTAGGTTTAACCGAGCAGGTTCCAGCAAAGATTGTTTTTCTTACAGATGGGCCTAACCGCACGGTTCAAATCAATAAACAACAGGTCGTGTTAAAAAGAACGACTCCTAAGAATATGGCGACTGCCGGACGGGTGAGCGGTCTGGTTATCCAGGCCCTGCGTCATTTAGGCCAAGACCATGTGGATGATAAAATAATCGGGATGCTTAAGAAAAGATTATCCCGCGATGACAAGCGGCAGCTTATAAACGACCTTCGCTATGCTCCGGTATGGATAGGAAATATATTTCGACAATTACAAGGATGAGGAGCCTATGGACAAATTCGTATTATTGAGCGATAAAGACAAACGTGCTTATTTCGAAGTAGCCGCGGCTGACTTGAATGTAATGCCCCAGCTTATTGAAAAGGATTTCTGGGTTTGCTGGATACTTAAAATCCTTTTTTCGTTACCGGAATCAGGCGGTCACTTGACATTTAAGGGCGGTACATCACTTTCGAAATGCTATGACGTTATCAGACGTTTTTCAGAAGATGTCGATGTTTCGATAGAAAGGTCTTTTTTATCAAGCGAGCAGGCCATTGAACCTAAAAAACAAGAGAGTAACAAAGAAAACCAGCGAAGACTTGAAAGGTTACAATTAGCCTGCCAAGCAAAGATCAGCGAAACCATTATCCCTGAGCTGAAAGAAGAAATAGGATCCGTTCTTCCTGATAAAAAAGAATGGAAAGTCGAGCTTGATCCTAATGACGCATTAAAGCAAACAGTTTTGTTTACCTTCCCGCATGCTTTAACAAATAGTATGGAAAGCTACGTAAAGGCCGCTGTTAAGATTGAGTTTGGCTCCAGAGCCGACCATTGGCCGGTTGAAAATATGACTGTTACGCCATATGTTGCTAATGTTTCAGGAGATGTGACTATTGAGGGTACATTGGTGCGTGTTTTGGCCGCGGAGCGGACCTTTTGGGAGAAAGCAACCATACTTCATATGATATATCATTATCATGAAGGCAAGAATGTGCCTCCGCGGATGTCGCGGCACTATTATGATTTGTTCGCTATGTCGGATTCTCCTGTATACAAGAAATCTTTAGAAAAAATATCGCTGTTAAAACATGTGTCTGACCATAAGTCTTTATTTTTTAAGGCTAACTGGGCGCATTATGACGAGGCTAAGCCGGGCAGTTTGCGGCTGGTGCCGCGCAATGAGCAGGTAAGTCAGTTGAAAACTGATTACCGGCAAATGCAACAAATGTTTTTTGAAGACCCACCGTCATTTGAAAGTATTTTGGGAAAATTAAAGACGGCAGAAGAAGAAATTAACAGGATACAACGATGAACTACTGGTGGACGGCAGACTATCACTTTTCGCATTTCAATATCATACGATATTGCGAGAGGCCTTTTAAAACGGCTGAGGAAATGAATAAAGTGATAATACGTAAACATAACGAGAGGGTGAAACCCGAAGATACAGTATTCTTTCTGGGAGACTTCATCTTTAAAGGCGGGAAAGAAGGCGGAGAAGAGAGGTATCGTGAGTTTGAGAGGAAACTCAATGGTAAGTTTATTTTTATCAAAGGGAATCACGACCGGAACAATAGCCTTAAGACGATCATTACGAAGATGTATATTCACTATGGAGCAAAGGATATCTGTATGACGCACCGGCCGGAGAACGCCGATCCTGACGTGCCGCTTAATTTCTGCGGGCATGTACATCAGCATTACAAAGTTAAGCGTCTAAATGATAAATCTTTGATCGTGAATCTATCAGTCGAAGCATGGAACTATTATCCGGTTTCGTTTAATGAGATTAGTTCCGTTGTTTCAGCGTTTAAGAAGGAAGAGAAGAAAACCGAGTTAGATGAGGCTAACGGGACGTCATTAGCCAAAGAAGGGACTAAGTCGGGAGCAAGTAGGGACTAAGTGGACAGCCGGAGTCACAGCTCGAGTCCAGTACTAGTGCGGTACTAGTCAGTAACAAGAGTAAAAATTTACGATAGTCAGCTATCAAACGATTATCGTAAAGGATTAAGTATAAAGGACAGGTTGGAAAAGATAATGGTAAAAGAGAAGAAAATAACAGGAATCAAGAGCTGGCCAGTAGATGACAGGCCGAGAGAGAAACTCCTCAAAAAGGGCGCAGGGGCTTTGAGTAATTCCGAGCTTTTGGCGATTCTCTTGCGCACCGGCACCAATGGCTCAAGTGCCATTGATATTGCCCGTAAGGTTATGAAGAAATTCGGCACATTCAGGAATATGGTTCATACGGATACCCGGGACTGGAAGGAATTTAAAGGCTTGGGTAGTGCTAAGACGGCTCATATCCAGGCCGCGCTTGAAATTGGCAGGCGGTTTCGTGAAGATGAGGCAAGTACCGGAAAACAAAAGGTATCGTCAGCTAAGGATATTGTAGATATCCTTAAGCCTCAGCTCAGGGATTTAAAGACAGAAGTATTTAAGGTCGTGTATTTAGACAGCAATAACCGGATTATCGACATCGCTGATGCCGCCACCGGCACAGTAAATCACGCTATGCCGATTGTGCGTGAGATTATCCATAGCGCATTACAGAAATTCGCAGTGTCGATTGCCTGTGTGCATAATCACCCCAGCGCCAATATTACACCAAGCACCCAGGATAAAAAATTCACCAAAGAACTAAGCGACGCTGGGAAGCTGATGGAGATAAAGGTAGTTGACCACATAATTATCGGTGATGGGGATTATTATAGCTTTGCGGACAAAGGGGAATTATGAAGAACGGCAAGATAACACTCTCACAGCTTGAGCAATATTTATCCAAAGCCGCATGGATATTAAAAGGGCCGGTAGACGCAGCTGATTTTAAGGTCTACATCTTTCCGTTATTATTCTTTAAACGTATATCCGATGTTTATGATGAGGAATACAGGCAGGCTTTAGAAGAATCCGGTGGTGATGTTGAATACGCAAGCCTTCCCGAATTTCACCGTTTTATTGTGCCGGAGAACTGCCACTGGAACGATGTGCGTGAAGTGACAACCAATGTTGGGCAAGCACTTCAATTTGCCTTTCGTGAGATTGAAAAGGCTAATCAGAAATTTCTTTATGGCATATTTGGTGATGCGCAATGGACGAATAAAGAGCGTCTTTCCGATGAGCTTCTTATAAATCTTATTGAGCATTTCTCTCAGCATAATTTATCTAACGCAAACGTTGAGCCGGATATTTTGGGGCAGGCTTATGAATATTTGATCAAACACTTCGCGGACCTGACGAATAAAAAAGCTGGGGAGTTTTATACGCCGCGCTCAGTTGTTAATCTGATGGGACGGATTATTGACGCTAAGCCGGGAGAATCTATTTATGATCCGGCGTGCGGTACCGGAGGTATGCTTCTTGAATGTATCAATCATCTTAAAGAAAATAATCAGGACTATAGAACCCTTAAAATATTCGGGCAGGAAAAGAACCTGACAACCTCAACAATCGCACGGATGAATATGTTTTTGCATGGCGTTGAGGATTTTACTGTTGTGCGTGATGATACCTTGAGGAATCCGGCTTTTTTTAGCGGAGACAATCTTGCCACATTTGACTGTGTAATAGCCAATCCGCCATTTTCACTTAAAAAGTGGGGCGCTTCTCTCTGGGAGAAAGACCCTTATGGCCGCAATATCGCCGGTGTCCCCCCAGACAGCAATGGTGATCTTGCGTGGGTTCAACATATGGTTAAATCTATGGAATATCCAAATGGCCGCGTTGCTGTTGTTTTACCTCATGGGGCGTTATTCCGTAAAGGCAAGGAAGGCAAGATCCGTGAACAATTGCTTAAGTTGGATATAGTTGAGGCTGTTATCGGATTAGGGCCGAACATCTTTTACGGAACACAATTGGCCGCTTGTGTCTTAGTATTTCGCGCGCTTAAAAAGAAAGATAAAAAAGACAAAGTGCTTTTTATCGATGCTTCAGATCAGGTGCGCGTTGGGAGGGCTCAAAACTATCTGGAAACAGGACATATCGAACGAATCTATAAATGGTACCGTGGTTATAAAGACGTGCAGGATCATGCCAAGGTTGTTAACTTGGATCAGATTGAAACAAACGATTTTAATCTGAATATTCCTCTATATGTGGAAAAAAAGATTGAGGACAATTTGCCTTCCGTGAAGGAGGCATTAAAGAGTCTTAAAAATGCGTTTAATGATGCGGTTAAAGCTGAAGATAAGATGAAAGAAAAGCTCAAGGAGTTTGGATTACTAAAATGATGACTCAAGCGGAACTGGAAAAATATTTATGGGGTGCGGCCACACTTTTAAGAGGCTTAATAGACGCTGGGGATTATAAGCAGTATATATTCCCGCTACTATTTTATAAGCGCATTTGCGATGTCTATGATGAGGAATATGAAAGCGCGCTTAAGGAATCCGATGGTGATTTGGAGTATGCCTCATTTGCAGAAAACCACAGGTTTCAGATTCCAAAAGGAGCGCATTGGAAACATGTGCGGGAAAACACAAAGAATGTCGGCACAGTCATTCAGAAATCCATGCGTCAGATTGAGAAGGCAAACCCTGATACGCTTTTTGGCATATTTGGTGATGCTCAGTGGACAAATAAAGACCGATTAAGTGATGAGACCTTGATCAACTTGTTAGAGCATTTTTCCTCTCGCGTTTTATCGATTAAAAACGTGCCTAATGATCAGTTGGGCAATGGATATGAATTTTTAATAAAAAAGTTTGCTGATGATTCAGGCCATACCGCGGCTGAGTTTTATACAAACAGAACCGTTGTCGAACTCATGACGCTATTGATGGACCCGAAACCGGGCGAATCCATATATGACCCCACATGCGGGTCAGGCGGTATGCTTTTATCGTGCGTGAATAAACTTAAGACAGATAAGAAAGAGTATCGCTCATTAAAGCTGTACGGCCAAGAGCTTAATCTGATGACATCCGCTATTGCTCGAATGAATATGTTCTTACATGGCATAGAAGATTTCAAGATCATACGAGGGGACACACTTAAACATCCGGCGTTTTTGGAAAAGGACAGACTCAAAAAATTTAACATTATCCTCGCTAATCCACCGTATTCGATTAAGCGCTGGAACAGAGCCGAGTTTGAAAAAGACCCTTACGGGAGAAATATCTACGGCACACCCCCGCAAGGATGTGCCGATTATGCGTTCCAACAGCATATTTTAAAGAGTTTAGATGATAAAAACGGACGATGCGCGATTCTCTGGCCGCACGGGATATTGTTCCGTGACGCGGAAGCAGATATGCGTAAGAAAATGATCGAATCAGATGTTGTGGAGGCGGTCATCGGGCTGGGGCCTAATCTTTTTTATAACTCACCCATGGAAGCGTGTATTTTGGTTTGTAACAAGGGGAAGAAAAAAGACAGGCAAGGCACAATTTTATTCATCAACGCGGTGAATGATGTTAAGCGTGAAAGCGCGTTTAGTTATTTGACGGATGAACATATCGCCAAGATCTATAAGTCGTTTGTCGGATATAAAGATATTGAAGGATTTGCCAAGGTTATGCCGATAGAGGATGTTTTATCCAATAACGGTAATATGGCAATCTCTTTATATGCTCATGATCAGAAGAATGGAAACTCAAAGATTGAAGATGTGAGTTTATCAGACGTGTTGAACGATTGGCAGAAACAATCTGATTTATTAAGGAAAGATTTATCAAAGATGATTGATGATTTATCGGTGGAGATTAAATGACCATTAAGACGGATAATTGGCAGACATATGAATTTGGGGATTTAGCACACAACTTGACTATCGCTGTTAAAGACCCTTTATTAGAAGGATATGAACGGTATGTCGGCCTCGAGCATATTGAGCCGGGCAATATGCATATTAAATCATGGGGTCATGTAGCAGACGGAACAACATTTACCCGAGTATTTAAAAAGGGACAGGTTCTATTCGGTAAAAGACGCGCCTATCAACGAAAGGCCGCTTTAGCGGAGTTTGATGGTATTTGTTCAGGGGACATTCTGGTTTTTGAGGCAAACGAGGATAATGTGATTCCGGCACTGTTACCTTTTATTGTTCAGAGCGACAAGCTTTTTGATTATGCGATCAAAACATCAGCAGGTTCATTATCGCCAAGGACAAAATTTAAGGATTTAGCCAAATTGAAATTCAAACTCCCACCTCTACCCGAACAAAAACGCCTCGC
>CAYVYJ010000014.1:0-27643 GCA_964455085.1 uncultured Planctomycetia bacterium | reverse complement strand
AAAAACGCTTCAGATTATTTATTAACACTGTCCACTGA
This sequence comes from uncultured Planctomycetia bacterium, assembly GCA_964455085.1. Lineage (GTDB taxonomy): Bacteria > Omnitrophota > Gorgyraeia > Duberdicusellales > 4484-171 > Susulua. Next base: position 27,605 of record CAYVYJ010000014.1, on the reverse strand, counting down.
AATGGGGAAGGTCAGTCTGTAGCGCTTGTTTTAGGAGTGTCATCATTATTTTGGATGTCTTTTAGTTTTCATTTTAAAGAAGGATGGACATTGACAGAATCAATCTGGGGAACTTATATAACTCATAAATACTTCTTTTTAATCTCTCCTATAGGGTTTATTCTAATTCTTGTAGGTTTTATAGGTGATACTCAAACTAAAAAAAGTTTAATGAATAAAAGAAGCAATAAAGGATTTAAATAATATGGGAAAGGAGTATCAAAGAGGAAAGAATTGGTATATTGATTATCGGGCCTACGGCAAGCGGTATAGGGAGTGTATAGGTACGAATAAGAAACTAGCTCAAGAGGTTTTGCATAAGCGGTTAGTTGAGATTGCCGAAGGCAAGTTTCTTGATAAGAAGAGCAGGCTTAATATAAAGTTTGAAGATTTTGCTAATGATTACATAGAGCTTTATTCAAAGCATAATAAGAAAGACTGGAAAAAAGATATTACTCGCCTAAAATCCCTTACAGCATTTTTTGGCGGGAAGTATCTATATATGATAACCCCTCTTCAAGTTGAGGAATATAAATCAAAAAGGGTTAAGGAAGTTTCTTCTGCTACAGTAAATAGGGAACTTGCTTGCATTAAGCATATGTTTACAATGGCTATACATTGGGGTAAGGCAGACAATAATCCAGTTAAGAAGGTTAAGCTATTTAGGGAAAATAATCAGCGTTTAAGGTATTTAGAGAAGGAAGAGGCCGAGAGATTAGTCCGTAACTGCAAGGGTTATGCCAAGCGAATAGTAATCATTGCTCTAAATACAGGGATGAGAAAAGGCGAGATATTAGGCCTTAAATGGTCTGATATTGATTTTAGAAGGGGTATCGTATACCTTTTAGATACTAAGAATGGAGAAAGAAGAGAAGTCCCTATGAATGATATGGTGAAGAGGGCATTTGTAAATCAACGCAAGTATAAAGACAGCCCTTATATCTTCTGTAATAGGGACGGAAAGCCCTTTAGAGATATAAGAAAATCTTTTATTGCGGGGCTAAAGAAATCTGGTATAATTAACTTTCGATTCCATGATATTCGGCATTCGTTTGCCTCACAGCTTGTAATGAGCGGTGTTGATTTGAATACAGTAAGGGAGTTATTAGGCCATAAAAGCATAAGAATGACCTTACGCTATAGTCACCTTTCACCTGCCCATAAACAGCGTGCAGTAGACGTTTTAGGGCAAAAATGGTCACTAGATGGTCACAAGAGGCTTAAAGACGAAGAAGAGCTAAATAGTGGCCTTGAAAACTCATTGAAAATAAAGAGCTTATAATTGTTGCCGAGGTAGCTCAGGTGGTAGAGCGAGGGACTGAAAATCCCTGCGTCAGGGGTTCAACTCCCTTCCTCGGCACCATTGTCTTTGTGACAAAAGTTTATTTTGTGAGCCGAGGTTCTTCTCAATGTGTAAAGAAACGTTGGATCCAATATATCGGTTGAGGCTTAGCCTCAACCGGCTCCACCTTCGGCGGAGATTGGATACAACTCCCTTCCTCGGCGCTTTTATTAATTGATAATTTGTGAGTTCGATAAGTGAAAAAAGTAATTATACTTCTTGCCTTTTTCCTGCTCATCCCTTTTTATAGTAGCTTTCCTCTTTTTCAGCAAATCCCAGGATTGGAAAGTGGCTATATCAAAAGAGTAGCGGTGTCGCCTTTTAATTCCGAGGTTATTTGTGTTGCTTCCAAGAATTCCTTATATAAGAGTCAAGATGGGGTTAGGATTTTTAAAAAAATAGCCGTATTTAAGGATGAGGAAATCCAGCATATTTTCTTCGATTCAGTAGTAGCTGATGCTCTCTATATTGTTACCAGCCGGCATCTTTACCGATTCAAGGATAGGCTAAAAGAGTTATACTCTTCTTCCGATGATCAGACAGTCTTTACTGCTATAAAACATAAGGGCTTGCTTTATCTTGGAACCAGTAAGGGGCTTAAGTCCGCTGATGAGGGTAGTTTTATTTGGCGAAGAGTAAAAGCTTTAGATGATATTTCGATTTATTTCCTGGATATATCTGAGGAGAATCTTTATCTTGCCACCGAAAGCGGCGCATACCTTCTTAAAGGTGACAGAAGCATTGAGAGGTTGTTTGTGATGCGAAAAGAGGAGGAAAGTGGTGAAGAGGGTTTAGTGGCACAGATTATCAAGGTTAATATTTTCAATACAGATCACCTTTGGTTAGGGACCAATCAAGGCTTGTTTGTTTCTGAAGATAAGGGTATTAACTGGCGCAAGCTTTATATAACGGGCATAGATAATCTTTCTATAAACTGCATTACTCAGACTAAGTTACAGGCTAAGACGATTTATTTAAGTACACCTAAAGGATTCTTTGCGGTTGATTTGAAGAGAAATACCTCAAAACAGCTCTTCGAAGGGCTATATTCTTCTTACATTTATTGGGCTGAGTTTACTCCCCAAGGCAAAATTTACTTGGCAACTTCTAGAGGGTTATTCGAAAACAAGTATTTTACCTCTAACCATTTTCCGGGTAATCTGGAAATAGTTTTAGAAGGAGAACCAACCGCCGGAGAAATTCAAGAGGCAGCTTTATACTATAATGAAGTTCATCCGGACAAGATAAGGAGGTGGAGGCAAGGTTTAAAGTATCGGGCATTATTTCCTGAAGTAAGTTTAGATTTCGATAAGACAGTTACTACAGCTTTAGGGGCTACTTATAATCGAGTGCAGATTGGCCCTCAAGATTGGGGAGTTAATCTTAAGTGGGATGTCGGTGATCTGCTTTGGAACTCTTACCAAGATGATGTCGACACTAGAGCCCGTCTTAATACCCAACTGCGGCTAGATATCCTTGATGAAATAAACCGGGTCTATTTCGAAAGACTGCGTTTAAAAAGAGAGATCAACTCCAGTAACTTATCTGCGGATGACCTGTTCAAGAAGAAGCTAAGGTTGACAGAGTTAACAGCGATTATTGATGGTTATACCGGTGGATATTTTTCCCAACAGACGAGGGAGCAGAATGAAGCGAGATAAACCTTTAGTTTTAATCCTTTGTGGCGGGGAATCCCTGCGTCTTTGGCCATTATCAGAGAAGATAAGTAAAAACTTCTTGGATATTTTTGGATTTTCTCCCTTAGAGTTGACTATAAAAAGATTTTTAAAGGTTACAACCGCTAACAATATATTTTTAGTTGCCAATCGGAAAGAGAAAACAGCCCTATCCAAGCTTAAATCTATACCTAAGAAGAATATTCTCTTTGAGCCGGCCAGCAGAAATACCGCAGCAGCAATCCTTTTATCTCTCTTAAACCTTAATAAATATTCGAAGAGAAACTTGATTATTTCACCGGTAGATACTCTGATAAAGAGAAATGCAGAGTTTTATCGGACATTAAATAAATCCTTAGCAGTGGCTGATGATGGTTTTATCTGTACCTTAGGCATAAAGCCTTGCTCACCGACACCAAATCTGGGATATATTCAGGTCAAGAAGCCGGCTAAAGGAGGTATTTTTTCGGTTAAACGTTTTATCGAGAAACCAGGGGTAGCTTATGCTAAGAAGCTTATCTCTTCAGGAAATTGTTTTTATAATAGCGGGATGTTTGTAGCTTCGGTTTCTACGCTTATTGATCAGTATAAGCGGTATTATCCCGACTATACCTATTTTGCCAGAAACTTCTCTAGAAAGAAGATATCCTCACTCTATAGGAAGATACCTAATTTCCCTTTTGATAAAGTTATAATGGAGAAGACCAAGAAGACGAAGTTAGTTAAAGGAAGTTTTTTCTGGACTGATTTTGGTTCTTGGCAGGCTATTTATGAAATTTTAGCTAAAGATAAAAAAGGTAATGTAGTCAAAGGCAGTTCTTTTATCCATCAGGGCAAGAATAATCTAATCTTTTTAGGGAACTCAAAGAAAAAAGCTTTAGTTTTAGGTCTAAAAAATATATTCTTCATCGATACAGAAAATTTTACCCTTCTTACTACTCGTACCCATCTCGACAATCTTAAGCAGGCCTTAGGAAGATTTAAACGATGCCGATAAGGAACTATTTTTACGGTCCGGTTCCCTCAAGAAGGTTAGGTTTTTCTCTGGGTGTAGATTTATTTCTCCGAAAGACCTGCTCCTTTAATTGTCTATATTGTCAGTTAGGCACAAGCAGTAAGAAGACTACCAGAAGGTCTTCTTTCATAAATAGGGATAAGTTTAGAAGGGAATTAAACGAAATTATCAAAAAAAAACCTAAAATTGATTATATAACTATTTCTGGTTCAGGAGAGCCGACCTTACATAAAGATTTAGATAAGATAATCGCTACTATAAGAGGAGTTACTAAACATAAGTATCCAATCGCAGTAATCACCAACTCATCTCTTCTCTATAGAAGGAGGGTAAGACAAGAGTTAGCCAAGGCGGATTTAATCATCCCTTCTTTAGATGCTGCTACAGCCAAGACTTTCACTAAGATTAACTACCCCTGCAGGGGAGTATCATTTAAAAGAATAGTGGCGGGTCTGATTCAATTAAGAAGGGAGTTTAAGGGTAGAATTTGGTTGGAGATTATGCTTATAGCCGGGGTAAATGATTGCACTAGAGAAATAAAGAAATTTAAAAGTATAATCGATAAGATTAATCCCGATAAGGTTCAGCTCAATCTTCCGGTAAGACCGGGGAGGATAAAAGTATCATCGCCGAGTCAAAAAAAAGTGGCTAAGATAGGAAAAAATTTTGTTGGTAAGTGGGAAGTTGTGGTAAATTTTCCCTATAAGAAACGCGAAGGTAAGATTTGCAGTGATCTAGGCTTAAATATCTTAAATTTTTTAAGGGTAAGGCCGGGAAGCCTAAAAGATTTAGCAATATCCCAAGGTATAAGCCCTAAGCAGATATCCAAGCAACTCTCTTTGCTTCTTAAGCAACAATTAATAAGTGAGTATAGGTTTGGCAAGATGAGGTATTTTATCATAAATGATTAAAGAGAATACTCAAAGTATTTTAAGAAGCTTACCTCCGGGAGTTGAGCTAGTTGCAGCCACCAAAGAGAGAAGTGTTGCGCAGATTAAGGAAGCTGTAGCAGCCGGGGTAAGAATAGTTGGCGAGAATTACATAAAAGAAGCTCAAGAAAAATTTGCTATTCTGGGAAGTAGTATTAAATGGCATCTTATTGGTCATCTCCAGAGGAATAAAGTTGTTAAGGCAGTAAAAATGTTTGATATGATTGAGACTCTCGACTCCTTACCTTTAGCGGCAATCATTGATAAGGAGTGTAAAAAGATAAATAAGGTTATGCCGGTTCTGATTGAAGTTAATTCTGCAGGAGAGTCTCAGAAACAAGGTCTGTTAGTTGAGAATGTTGAACCCTTCTTAGAGGATATTTTACAATTTACCAATTTAAAGCCTATGGGGCTTATGACTATGGGGCCTTGGCTTGATCAGGCTGAAGAGATACGTCCTTTTTTCAGGAAGACAAAAGATTTATTCATTAAGATTAAAGATAATTATCGAGAAGAATTAGAGTGGATTTACCTTTCTATGGGGATGAGCATATCATACCAAGTAGCCATAGAAGAAGGAGCTAATTTGGTAAGGCTGGGCACGGTAATTTTTGGTCCCAGAGAATATTAAGCAGTAATTTTAGAAAAGGTGAAGCTTAAAGTTATCTTCGATAAAGAGACCTCTGATGATAAATATTCTATCGGTTGGGGACTGGCTTATATAATCGGCAAAAAGACTTTATTTGATACCGGAGAGAAGTCAGAATATACCCTCAATAATTTAAAAGCCTTAAGCGTAGACATCCAGGAAATCGAAAGAGTAGTTATTTCCCATAACCATTGGAACCATTTAGGGGGACTTTGGGATTTATTGAAAATTAATAATAATCTGGAAATTTTTGCTTGTTCAGATTTCGCGACTGAGTTTAAGGATAGACTTACTCCTTATAGTTTTAAATTAGTGGATAGTTTTTCTCGAATATGCGACAATATTTATACTACTGGCCCTTTTAAGATTCGTCATAAGGATAAAGAAATAAACGAACAAGCTTTATTGCTGAAGACCAATAAGGGCATTTCTATTATCTGTGGTTGTTCTCATCCAGGAATCCTTAGATTTATTGATCAGGCAAAGAAGGCTTTTCCTGAAGATAAACTATACGCGGTCCTAGGCGGATTTCATCTTATTGATAAAGACAATCGAACAATAAGGTATTTTGTGGAGGAGTTAAAAAAGTACGCTATCGAGAATGTTGGTCCCTCGCACTGTACCGGGTTTGAAGCCATAAATATCTTCAGAGAAGCTTATTCTAATAATTTTTGGGACATAAAGGTTGGTAAAGAGATTGAATTATAACCTTTATCTCGGGTAAAGTATTACTGCAAGGAGTAAAGAATGTTCAGGAAAATTTATGAAGAATTAAGACATCATGCCCCTTTTACAGCTTTCGGGGCAATTACCGGAATTGTTATTATGATAATTTTTCGTAATATTTCAGCCAAGGTCGCCTATAATACTTTTTACGTTTTTCACCCCTTTCATGTTTTATTAAGCGCCTTAGCCACAGCTTCGATGTATGAATTACATAAATGTCCGTCTAATAGAAAGAAGTGTAATCTTTTCCTCTTGCTGGTAATCGGTTGCTTAGGTTCAATCGGTATAGCTACCTTGAGTGATTCAGTAATTCCTTATATTGGCGAAACTTTACTTGATATGCCAGAGCGGGGTGTACATATCGGATTTATTGAGAAGTGGTGGCTTATAAGTCCTTTAGCAATAGTTGGAATCGTTATAGCATATTTTAGGCCTTCAACTAAATTTTCGCATTATGGCCACGTTTTATTGAGCACCTGGGCATCACTTTTTCATATCATTATGGCTGGAGCATTAGTTTGGAATTGGTTCTCTGGTCTTACTGTATTTATATTTTTATTTTTGGCAGTATGGGTTCCTTGTTGTGTAAGTGATATTATATTTCCACTTTTATTTGTGGGGGGTAAAGAATGATAACCAACCTTATTTATTCCAAGTACCTAGTTATCTTTTTGGTAATTTTTATGGTTAGCTGCGTGCAGATGCGAGATTACACCGGCATAAAAGATGGCTCTTTTGGGCTGGATGTAAAGAGCGGTTTCGATACCGGGGCTAGGGACAAAGATTACTACTTAGTCGGCGAGGATACGGCTATAATCATTGGTGATACCAAAAGGGAAGTTATTTTTAAAATCGGCCTTCCCACTATGATTGAGGCGGGTTTAGACGGTGATGAATGCTGGCTATACGACGGAAAAAAAAATAGAGCTGTTTCTTAGGGACGGACGTCTTAAGAAGTGGAGCTTTTCACGATATGAAGAGGGTAGGGACAAGTAAGAGAACTAAAAATTTTTTTCACCACCAGGCCGGATACGTAGCAAAAAATATTCTCGGTGACTATTTAGTCTTTAAAAATAAAAAACATACTTTAATCGGAAAGATAGTTGAAACTGAAGCTTATTGTGGCGCTGATGACGACGCTTCTCACAGCTTTGGCGGAAAAATTACCTCGCGTAATGCGGTTATGTATAAAGCCGGAGGTCTAATCTACACTTATTTTATTTACGGAAAATTTTGGTGTTTTAATATCGTAGTTTCCAGAGAAAATGATCCCCAGGCAGTACTGATAAGAGCGCTTGAACCAGTTGCTGGCATTGAAGTTATGAAGAAGACACGCGGCATATCTGATTTAAAACGATTAACCAGCGGTCCCTGCCGCTGGACCATGAGCTTTTCTATCAACAAAAATCTTTCCGGTGAGAGCCTATTGAGTAATGAGATTTTTGTATCCCGCAGCACCACTAAGAAGTCTAAAATAGTTAAAACTAAGAGAATAGGTGTTGATTATGCTGTAAATTGTAAGGATTTGCCCCTGCGATTTTACATTAAAGATAATCCTTTTGTATCTAAAGCTTAATAATGTTAGAGGAAACCTTTAAAGAGTCTTTGAAGAAGCATAGCTTATTGAAGAAGAAAGACAAGCTAATTCTCGGGGTCTCGGGTGGTCCGGACTCAATGGGTATGCTTTATCAATTCTGGAAGATTTATAAGGACTATAAGCTGAAATTAGTATGTGCCCATTTTAACCATGGCTTAAGGGCTGAAGCAGACAGAGAAGAGGAGTTCCTTCGGGGAATTTGCGCAAAATTAGGAATAAAGTTTATAAGTGAAAAGAAAGATGTACAGAGTTTTTTTAATGGTGATTCCTTGGAGCAGACTGCCAGGAATTTGCGTTTGGATTTTTTCTTAAAAGTATCGCGTGAGAGTAAAATTAAGAAAATCGCCCTAGCTCACCATAAAGACGATCTCATTGAAACAGTCTTGATGCGTCTGATACGTGGTTCAGGCTTAAAGGGTTTAAGGGGTTTTTTGCCTAAGTCCAAGTTTAAGAGTCTGACTATTATTAGACCGCTGATAGAGGTTAGGAAGAAAGAAATTATTAAGTGGTTAGATGATAAGAAGATCCCTTACTGTATAGATAAGAGTAATCTTGATGATAAGTTCTTTCGCAATCGCCTAAGATCAAAATTACTACCAATATTGTCTGGACTAAACCCGAATATAGTAGACAATATATATAACCTGGCTGTTAATATTTCCTTGGATTATGATTTTATTCACTCTTTCTCCTATAGTAAGTTTCTCGCCCTGAAGAAGAAAGAAGCCAGAAATAGTCTTTATTTAGACTTAGGAGGCTTAAAGGAGTTAGCTCCGGCGATATTCAATAATGTAATTCGTATCGCCATTGAAGAGCTAAAGGGGAATACCCGGAGATTAGAGTCCAGACACTTAAATGAATTACAAGACTTAATCTTTAATCGTCCCAGCGGAAGCATTGTGGATTTACCCAATCTTCTAGTAAAAAAGGAAGAAAAAACGCTTTTTATTCAATCCTTGATTTTATAATCCGATACAGTATAATATCTACCGATGGCTAAGAAAAAAACTCCCCCCAATCCCAATCTTTTGAGGAAAGCCTTCTTCCTGGTGCTTATTTTTCTAGGTCTAATTTGGTTTATGAGTCTTTTTAGTGGTGAAATGGGCGGGCTGGTAAAGAAATTAACCTATAATGAGTTTTACTATTTTCTGGAGCATAATTTGGAAGAGCCTGCTATTGAGTGGGTTAAGCTAAGTGAGGATTTTATCCAAGGTGGTTTTACTGCCAGCAAAGGGGGAGGCCGTTTTTATCTTTATATCCCTTCCGAAGATAAAGAAATTATTCAACTCCTGAGGAAGAATGTTAGTAAATTCGAAGTAGCGTCTTCTAGGAATGTCTGGTCTAACCTTTTTTATTTCTTTGGGCCGATGCTTCTATTTGTTCTCTTTCTCTGGTATTTTTCCCGCAAGGGCAACCAGATGGGTTCAAGAGTCTGGTCTTTTGGGAAGGCAAGGGCAGCATCTTTAGATAAAGAAAATGCGCCCCGGGTTACCTTTAAGGATGTGGCCGGCATAGACGAATCTAAAGAGGAGTTACAGGAGGTAATCGAGTTTTTAAGAGATCCTAAGAAATTTCAGCGATTAGGAGGAAGGTTTCCCAAAGGAGTTTTATTGGTAGGTCCTCCGGGTTGTGGCAAAACTCTTCTAGCCAAAGCAGTTGCTGGTGAAGCCCGAGTTCCTTTCTTTAGTATTAGTGGCTCTGATTTTGTGGAGATGTTTGTGGGAGTAGGGGCTTCCCGGGTACGAGACCTCTTTGGCCAGGCAAAAAAGGCGGCGCGGATAGAGAATAAAGGATGTATTATTTTTATCGACGAGATAGATGCTGTAGGCCGGCAACGTTTTGCCGGATTAGGTGGGGGTCACGATGAGCGAGAGCAGACTTTGAATCAACTTCTTACTGAGATGGATGGTTTTCAGACCGAAGTGGGGATAATTGTTATGGCTGCAACCAACCGACCCGATGTTTTAGATCCGGCGCTGCTTAGGCCAGGTAGATTCGATCGCCATATCGTAATCTACTCTCCTGACATTAAAGGAAGGGAAGAGATTTTAAAAGTCCATACCAAGAAGATAAAGTTAGCTAAAGATGTGGATTTGGGCGCAGTGGCTAAAAAAACTCCCGGTTTCTCGGGAGCCGATTTAGAGAATCTTTGTAATGAAGCTGCTCTTCTAGCGGCTCGACATGATAAGGTAGCCGTAGAACAGTCAGAGCTGGAAGAGTCCGTAGAAAGGGTCATGATGGGACCGGAGAAAAAAAGTCGGATAATTTCTAAACACGAGAAAGAGCTGACCGCATTTCACGAGGCTGGCCATGCCTTATTGTCTTTATTAATTCCTGAGGTTGATTCTCTGGCTAAGGTTTCAATTATACCCCGAGGAATGGCCGGTGGGTATACCTTTACCCCTCCTAAGGAGGATCGTTGGTATAAGTCTAAAAAAGAGCTATTGGGTTTAATAACCGTTGCCCTGGGAGGTAGAGCATCTGAGGAAATTAATTTAGCGGATATTACTACCGGAGCCATGAACGATTTAATCGAGGTTACCCGCATAGCTAGAAAAATGGTTTGTGATTACGGGATGAGCGATCGTTTAGGTAACTATGCTTTAGGCCGCAGCCACGGTCCGATATTTTTGGGTCGGGATTTAGTTCAGGAGAAAGATTACAGTGAAGAAACTGCTAAGATTATCGATCAGGAAGTAAAACGTATTGTTACTGAGTGTTATGCGCGGGCTAAGAAGTTGATTGAGGATAATAAGAAGAAATTAAAATTATTAGCTAATACTTTGCTTGAGAAGGAAGTTTTAGATGTTGAAGAGGTCAAACGCATAGTCACCTTTAGAGATGAGAATATCCCCCCTAAGAATAAAAAATGAAACCGAGGCTCGAAAGTTAATATCTTCTTTAGGGGTAAGCCCCGAAGGTGTAAGAATTTTATCTCCCAAAACCATACAGGCAGCTTTTAAAATTGAAGGAATCAAATCTTGGGAAGCAAATATAATAAAACAGCACCTTCTTTCTTTAGGAAGCGATGCAGCAATAGAGCGAAGAGCTTTGGTCAAGGATATCAAGACTTCGATTCTAATTTTTGGCAACTTAAGCCAGCTAAGAAAGCTCTCGGAAAAATTAAAAACCCAGCCTTTTAGTTTAAGAGAAGTATCCGAGAATATTACAGCTTTCTTAGATAATTTGAATGAAGAGAGGTTTACTTTTTTAGCGCGCAGCAAAGTATTGAAGATAAGTAAACCCATCATCTGCGGGATAATAAATATAACTGCTGATTCTTTTTCCGGAGACGGACTACTGAGGAAAGTTTCCACCTACGCCAAGGCTTCGGCGGACAGGCAAAATTCAAAGTCAAAAGTTAAAAGTTTAGCTTTGGAAAAGGCCGAAGCGATGATAAAAGCCGGTGCAAAAATAATTGATATCGGCGGAGAGTCAACCAGGCCTTTCGCAAAGCCGCTTAAGCCCCAAGTTGAGATACGAAGAGTTATGCCCATCTTAAGAGCTCTGCGAAAGGAGTTTAAAAAAACTCCTCTTTCTGTCGATACCTATAAGTACCGAGTAGCAAAAGCAGCAGTAGCTGAGGGAGCCGATATACTTAATGACATTACAGCTTTGAGGAGTAGTCCTCAGATAGCAACCCTAATTAAAAAATATAAATTAGGCTGTATATTAATGCATATGAAAGGTCGGCCTCAGACTATGCAGATAAAACCCGGTTATAAGGATGTGACCGTTGAGATAATGGATTTTTTTAAAGAAAGGCTGGAATTTTGCAGTTCAAAAGGCATAGAGAAAGCACAGATCCTGATTGATCCCGGGATTGGTTTTGGCAAGCGTCCAGAAGACAATAATAAGATTATCAAAGAGCTCTATAAATTCAAGGTTTTAGGCCAGCCGATTTTTTTAGGGTTGTCTCGTAAATCTTTTATTGGTAAGATACTTAAGGCAGAAGTTGGTGAGCGCCTAATCGGGACAATTGCTGCTAGTACAGTATCTTTAGTTAATGGCGCTAACATTTTAAGAGTACATGACGTAAAAGAGACCGCTCAGGCTATAAAGGTAGTCTCAAAAATTACTAATAATTGATGGAATTCATGAGGTTTATAATGTGGAAAGCTATCATTGAGATATTAATTCTTTGGTTTGTTGTCTATAGGATATTTCTTTTCTTGAAGGGCACAAAAGCAGTTTATCTATTAAAAGGAATAATTATTCTGGTAATTTCCCTATTTGCTTTTCAAATGTTAGGTTTACCTATTTTGACTCGGCTGCTTACTTACCTTTTTGCTTTCTTTTTAATTTTTGTGGTTATAATTTTCCAGCCGGAGTTAAGGGATGGACTTATACATTTAGGTAAACGGCATATTTTTTCTATTGAACCGAAGCGAGAAGAAATTGAGAAAACTCTAAGGGAAATTGTTTCTGCCGTAGGAGCTCTCTCACGGAGAAAGACTGGTGCTCTTATTGCCGTAAAGCGAGAAATAGGGCTTAAACGGTATATTGAGAGCGGAGTAGTTTTGAATGCAGAAATTACCTCAGAGTTATTGCAGAATGTTTTTTATCCTTCAGCCCCCCTGCATGATGGAGGGGTAATAGTTGACGAGACAACAATATTGGCTACTTCTTGCCTCTTCCCACTTAGCGACAACCCTAGTTTAGAGAGAGCTGTAGGGATGCGCCATCGGGCAGCAGTAGGTCTTTCTGAGAATTCAGATGCATTGGTGATCGTAGTCTCGGAAGAGGATGGGGCAATATCCTTAGCTATAAATGGACAGCTAACCCGGAATTTAACACCTAATGATTTACTAACTATCCTTAAAGGACAATTAACAAAATCCCACTAAAATAAACCTAAATAATGAAAATCCGAAATCATAAATCCGAAACACGAAACAAATTCCAAATTCTAATGCTCAAAACATTCTATTCTGTTTTGAATTTTGAAAATTAGGATTTGTTTCGGATTTCGATATTCGGGTTTAGAATTTTATTTGTAATTATAATCAGGGAGGATATAGATATGGAATTTTTAAAGAAAATAAGTATTAAGAGAGCGATTACTTATAATTTCTGGCTTAAATTCATTGCTTTGATTATTGCTATTTTTGTCTGGCTTTATGTGAGTGGTGTAATTACTGGTGGTGGCAGGAGTATATGAAGCTAGGGGTCAATGTTGACCACGTAGCAACTTTAAGAGAGGCCCGCGGTACGCTTTACCCGGATCCAGTAGTAGCAGCTTTACTGGCTGAGCATGCCGGATGTAATTCAATAGTTGTCCACTTAAGGGAGGATAGGCGGCATATAAAGGAACGGGATGTAATTTTTATTAAGGAGGCTGCAAAGGTACCTTTGAATTTAGAGATGTCTACCTATAAAGATATTGTTAGTTTTGCTTGCAAAGTAATTCCCGATCAGGCAACTTTGGTTCCTGAAAAGAGGCAGGAGTTGACTACTGAAGGAGGACTTAATCTTATAAAAAACCATAGGAAAGTGGATACAACTATAAAAAGACTAAAAAAAGCCGGGATAAGAGTAAGTTTGTTCATCGACCCCTTTAAGCAGCAGGTTAAAGTGGCGAAAGGTTTGGGTGCTGACACCATCGAGATTAATACCGGCGCTTTTTCGGAAGCAAAGACCAAAGTAGCATTAGATCGTGAGATTAAAAAAATAAAAGAGGCAGCAAAGTTTGGAGAAGAACAAGGTTTTTTTGTTGCTGCTGGTCATGGTCTTGACTATGAAAATTTAAAGGAAATAATAAGGATAAAGGAGATAAAAGAGCTTAATATCGGTCATTCGATAATTTGCCGCTCTGTTTTTCTGGGAGTTGTTTCAGCGGTAAAGGAGATGCTTTCGCTGCTTAAGGGTAAGAACTAAAAGATGGTTGTGGGCGTAGGTATAGACATAATAAAAATAGCCAAGATTAAAGACTCAATCGAGAAGTGGAAGAGTAGTTTTTTAGATCGGGTATTTAATGCCGAAGAGTTAACCAATATTACTAGAGGCAAAATGTATTACCAGCGTTTGGCTGCCCGTTTTGCAGCCAAAGAAGCGGTAATAAAGTCAATTTCTAAGGAATATCCTCTAGCTTTAATCGATATTCTGATCCTTAACCGGGAAAATGGAGCTCCTTACTGTAAATTCAAAAAAGATATTGATATTGATATATTTCTTTCAATAACCCATATCGAAGATTATGCAGTTGCCTGTGCAGTTGCTCAAAAGAAAATCTGATACCCATAAGGGAGACTATGGACACCTCTTAGTTTTAGGAGGTTCCCGGGGTCTTAGCGGGGCAGTTTGTCTGGCTGCCCGGGCAGCCTTAAAAGTCGGCGCAGGGTTAGTAACCGTAGGGGTTCCCAGGAGCTTAAATAATATCTTCGAACTTAAGCTTACTGAGGTAATGAGTTTACCTTTAGCTGATAGAGGAGGCGCTCTTAGTCAGGGAGCCTTTGAGGAGATAAAGAAATCTCTAAAAAGAATCGATCTTATTGTGGTTGGTCCCGGGGCAGGTCTTAGAGTTTCAACCAAAAAATTAATTATTAGGGTTATTAAGGAGATAGATAGACCGATAATAGTAGATGCTGATGCTTTAACTGCTTTAGCAACCAACTTAGAAATTTTATCTAGGAGAAAGACAAAGACACTAATTTTAACCCCACATTTGGGTGAATTTTCTCGCTTATTAAGGTTAGATATAGGTAAAATCAAGAAGAATAGAAAAGAACTTGTCAAAGATTTTGCACTTAGATATAATTTAACCCTTGTTCTCAAAAGTCACTATACTTTAGTGAGTAACGGTAAAGAAACCTATGAAAATAAAACCGGAAATCCCGGCATGGCAACTGCCGGTAGCGGAGATGTTCTTTCGGGAATAATAGCCGGATTAGTCGCCCAGGGAATAGACCAATTTAAGGCAGCAAAATTCGCTGTCTATTTACACGGTCTGGCAGGAGATTATGCGGCAGAAGATAAGACTGAAAACTGTTTAATTGCTTCGGATATCATTGAGTATTTGCCGCGGGCAATTAAGGGTTTATTGCAAAAAGATTAAATATATAAATGGTGATGCCGGCGTAGCTCAACCCGGTAGAGCGCCTCACTTGTAATGAGGATGTTGGGGGTTCGATTCCTCTCGCCGGCTCCAATTATAAACGGGCAGGTACCCTAGTGGCCAAAGGGGACAGACTGTAAATCTGTTGTGCTTGCACTTCGGAGGTTCAAATCCTCCCCTGCCCATGGTTTTTTTTGAGGTTTAGGGTTATTTGGTAAAAGCAGGGTGATTGGTTCGGCAAGGTAACATTCATTTGGATGCAATGTGCGGTTGAGGCTTAGCCTCAACCGGCTCCACCTTCGGCGGAGATTGCATACAAATCCTCCCCTGCCCATGTTTTCATTTTGCTATAGCAAAATGAAAACACCTCGAACCCATCGAAGATGGGTGAGAGGTCTTGTTAAGGCATCTCGGATGTATACCCTCGATGCCGCGAAAAAATAGGGAATAACCCTAAATAATTTTCTTTTTTCGCGGGTGTAGTTCAATGGTAGAACACAGGCCTTCCAAGCCTGTTATGTCGGTTCGATCCCGATCGCCCGCTTGTTTTAAAAAAACAATCTCGAACAAAGTGAGAGATCCTACTGCAGTTAAACCATGAAAGAAAAGGTTTCGATAATCGGTGCTGGAAATTGGGGGACGACTTTGGGAGTCATTCTCTCTAAAAAAGGTGTGACTGTAGAGTTACATAGTGTGTTTAGAGAACATAATTTCCAGATGCAACGTTTAAGAGAAAATAAACTGTTTCTCAAAGGCGTAAAATTCCCTCCCTATCTGCAAGTAAACCCTTCCCTCAAAGAAACTCTTGATAATAAAGTAATAATAATCGCAATTCCAGTTAAGTTTATCTCAAGGGTGTTAAAGAAAATCAAACGACAAAAGGTTTTGTTTAAAAATAAGATTTTTGTTAGCGTAGGCAAGGGCATAGAAGCAAAATCCTTAAAGCGGGTATCCCAGTTGCTTGAGGAGGAGTTGGGAGTTTCAAGAATTGCGGTTCTTTCTGGTCCCAATATTGCCTGGGAAGTATTGAAAAAAGTTCCTTCTACTTCTATTCTTGCTTGTAAGAGTAAAAGTGTGGGTAGAATGTTACAAACATTATTTAATGCGCCGAATTTTCGAGTTTATCTACACCAAGATGTCGTGGGGGTAGAGTTAGGAGGTGCTTTGAAGAATATAATTGCTCTTGCTTGCGGAATCTCCGACGGACTTAAGTTTGGGACTAATACCAAAGCTGCTTTAGTCACTAGGGGGTTGGCGGAAATTACCCGCTTAGGAGAAAAAATAGGAGCAAAGACTTCAACTTTTTGGGGCATAAGCGGATTGGGGGATTTAGTAACTACTTGTTTTTCCCCTTACTCTCGTAACCGGGCAGTAGGAGAGGCAATAGGAAGGGGGCAGAAAATAAAGGATATTACCCTGAAGATGAAGATGGTTGCCGAAGGTGTTGAGACAGTAAAGTCTGTTTTCAGTTTAAGCAAAAAATTAAATATTGATATGCCGATAACTCGGGAAGTTTATTTAGTTCTTTACCGCGGCAAATCACCTAAGAGGGCAGTGGCCGATTTGATGCAGCGGCCTTTAAAAGCCGAGAAAATAAGCTGACAAAGATTAAGTAGATAAGGAATTAGTTAGAGGAAAAGGGCCAGAAAATAAAGTAGGGGGCTCCTCGCCCCCTTGGTTTGGTTGAACCTTCAAACCCTCTTGTAAGTCAAATATACCATAGTTTAATTGGCTATTACAAGCCAGGATTTGAAAATTTATAAAAGCGTTTTCAACTGTTGCAACTTGCAGCATTTTATCTTGATGGTGCCTTTAAATCGTGATAAAATTTAATAAACTGATGGCTAAACAAAATAAAAAAAATCAGCCTTTTTTAAGTAATACCTTTAAGCTATGGATTGTGGGAATTATTTTTTTTATTATTGTTTTACACCTCTACGCTATAACCGCATATCCTAACACCACTATAGTATCTAGTGAAATTATCCTGAGTGTAGTATTAGCTCTTATTGCTTACCTCTGGTCCCAAGAACTTAGAGACCGCTATAGACTACAAGCATTAAATAAAGCTCTTATTGTTGCCCAGAAGCAATTGCAGCAGGCTGAGGTTGATACTATAGCTGTTTTGATTTTAACTGAGGAAGCAAAAGACCCTTATGTGCGCGGCCATTCCCGAAGGGTAGCTCAATATTCTTTAGCCTTGGCTGTGGCGATGAATCTTCCCCGGGAGCAACAAGGGATTATCGAACGGGCTGGTATGTTACACGATTTAGGGAAGATAGGTATAGTTGATAGCATTTTAAATAAACCCGGTAAACTTAACGACGAAGAGTGGCAGGTCATGAAGGGACACCCCCAAAGAGCACTCGATATACTAGAGCCTCTAAAATTTTTACCTATTGAGAAAGAAATAATTCTTCATCACCATGAAAGATATGCCGGAGGGGGGTACCCTGATGGAATCAAGGGAGAGCAGATACATATAGGAGCACGAATTATGGCAGTTGCCGATGCTTTCGATGCTATGAATTCAGCACGATCTTATCGAAACCCTCTGTCTCAAGCGGCTATTTTATCGGAACTTAAGAAAGCCTCTGGAGATCAGCTCGATTCTTCAGTGGTAAGCGTATTTTTAGATTTGCTCCAAAAAAATCCCCGTCTCTGGGAACGAGATTAAACAAGAACTTGAATCAACTCATTTTTCACTAGCCTTAGACTGGTTAGAACTAATTGATACTACCAGATTTTTAATTGCATCCAGATCTTTTTTTTGTATCTGAGAGAATTCTATACCGGTATCATAAAGAAGGTGGTTTTGGATACAGGGATCCTTTCTAGTAAATACCCATTTTACCCGGCCCTTACAAACTATCGGTTTTTGGTCTATTCCATAGAGGTTAAGTTCGACTGTTGAGGAGAGTTTTATCTTTTCCTCGATTATAAACCTTATGCCTCCGGCGCTAATATTTTCGGCATGGGTAGGTAGTATGTGTTTCTTAGGCCTCTGGATAACTATCTCACAAGGACATTTTATCCTTACGAATTTTCTTCTTTCTTTACTATTCCAGCTCACAAAACACCCCTAATTAAATGTAGCATATTAAGAGTCAGATTTCAAATCAAAGACTTATTTTAAACCTTAAAAAACCTTACTTTACAGCCCTAAAAAAAGCGAGTATAATTGGGTTTAGATTTAGGATTCAAGATGTTTTTGAAGGCATCCCGGATATCTATCCTCAATGCCGAAAAAAATTAAGGAGACATCTCGGATGTGTATCCTCGATGTTGATGAAAACAAGGAATAACCCTGAATAAATATGTTTTCATCAAATAACCCTAAATAATGGCATTTTTTTCGGGAGGTGGCGCAGCTCGGATTAGCGCACTTGAATGGGGTTCAAGGGGTCGCGGGTTCAAATCCCGCTCTCCCGACATAGTGGTTATTTGAAGGGTTTGATTATCCGGAGAGGGGTAGAAGTATTGCAGAGGATTATTTGGATGCAATGTGCGGTTGAGGCTAAGCCTCAACCGGCTCCGCCTGTGGCGGAGAGTGCATACAAATCCCGCTCTCCCGACCAGATTATATAAAGGGGGCAGAATGGCAAAGTATAAGGATAAAGAAAGAAGAAAATATCCCAGAATGAGTGGTAGTTTTATGATTAACTATCGGATTCAGCAACTACCCTACGGTTATGATCTTTCCCAAACTAAGGATGTTAGTCAGGGTGGAGTACGTATTACTACTAGTAAGCCATTTGAAGCCGGTACTTGTTTGGCGATGAATTTAAGAATTCCTTTTGTCCCTGGAAAAATAGAGCTTAAGGGAAAAGTTATTAATTCTCGGGAAATAGTTCGGGATTTAATCTATGAAACTCAAGTTGAGTTTTTAGGTTTAAGTGAAGATTTTTTTAAAAAGTTAGGTGAGTTTATCAAGGAAAATTTGAAATGAAGATTAAAAGAATAGGAATCATTGGCCTGGGAAATGTTGGCGAAGCCGTTGTAAGGTCTTTGAAGAAGTGCTCGGCTATAATCAATCGGCGCTTTTCTTTAAAGATAGAAGTAAAGAAAGTATCTGATATCGACCAGGCCAAGAGTAAAATAGCTAAGGAGTTGGGACTCTCCTTTACTGTGAATCCTCGGGAATTGGTTAATGATTCTCAGATCGACATTATTGTTGAACTAATCGGCGGAGTAAAATCCGCCTATGCTTTAATCGAGAAGTCTCTAGGGGCGGGCAAGAGCGTTGTGACTGCCAATAAAGCTCTTTTAGCAGAGAAAGGCAAGCAAATTTTTTCTCTGGCTAAGCGAAAGAAGGTTTGCGTTGGGTTTGAAGCTTCTGTTTGTGGGGCAATACCGATTATAAGAAGTATTTCGGCAGGCTTGGCTGGCTGTGAAGTGAAAAGAATTAGCGGTATCCTTAACGGAACAACTAACTATATTCTTCATAAGATGGATAAGGATAATATTGATTTTACACAAGCTTTGGGGAAGGCTCAAGATAGAGGTTTGGCAGAAAGAAAGCCAGATTTGGATATAGAAGGGGTTGATGCGCTTCATAAGCTATGTATTTTGGCTTATCTTTGCTATGGAGTTTGGCCTTCACCAGATAAAGTTTATGCTGAAGGTATATCAAAGATATCTTTATTGGATGTTCATTATGCTAATGAGCTAAATTATAAAATTAAGCTATTAGCTATAGCCAACAAAGAGAAAAACTATCTTGATTTAAGGGTGCACCCGGCTTTAGTATCTTCTAGGCACCCCTTATCCGGTGTTTCTTTAGCCTATAACGCAGTATTTCTCGATACCCAGCCTGCCGGTAAACTTCTTTTTTATGGCGAGGGTGCTGGAGGAGCTCCGACTTCTTCTTCGGTGATATCGGATATAGTAAATATTGCTTGTGGTTATCAGGGACTTGTAGGAAGAGAAAGTAATATTGCCATAAAAAATATAAAGGATATAAAAGCCCGTTACTATATGAGAATGATGGCTCAGGATAACCCGGGAGTATTAGCCAAGGTATCAAAAATTTTAGCCTCTTTTAAGATCAGCATAGCTTCAGTGAATCAGAAAGAACGAAAAGAAGGCAAAGTTGTTCCAGTCATTATGATTACCCATCGAGCAAAGGAAGACAACGTGAAGAAGGCTCTTGCTACGATTGACAAATTAAGTGTAATTAAGGGACCTTCTCAGATAATAAGAATTGAGGATCTATGAGCCCGGTTAGAAAATTTGGTTTAACAGATAGTCAAGGTAATATTCTCAAGGGGGTTAAGCCCTATCAGGGAGTTATTGCCCGCTATAAGAAATATTTACCAGTAACTAAGAAAACTCCTTTTGTCAGCTTACAGGAGGGGAATACTCCTTTGATATATGCCCCTAAGATTTCAGCCATTTTAGGGGCAAAATTTAAAGTTTATCTTAAATGCGAAGGCTTTAACCCCACGGGTTCTTTTAAAGACCGGGGGATGACGCTGGCTATATCCAAAGCTAAAGAAGAAGGCGCAAAAGCAGTAATTTGCGCCTCAACCGGCAATACTTCAGCTTCAGCCGCAGCTTATTCAGCTCGGACAAACCTTAAGTGTATAGTTGTTATACCTCAGGGTAAGATAGCTTTAGGGAAACTGGCTCAAGCTTTAATCCATAACGCTAAAGTAATTGCCATTAAAGGAAATTTTGATCAAGCCTTAAGGATTGTAAAAGAAATATCAGTAAACTATCCGATAAAGTTAGTCAACTCCATAAATCCTTATCGTATCGAGGGCCAGAAGACTGCTGCTTTTGAAGTCTGCGATTTCTTAGGGGCTGTACCAGATTTTCATTTCCTGCCTGTGGGCAATGCCGGTAACATTACTGCCTATTGGAAAGGTTACAAGGAGTATTATTCTTACCAAAAAATACCCTACTTACCAAGGATGTGTGGCTTTCAAGCCAAAGGGGCTGCACCGATTGTAAAGGGCGCCCCAGTAAAGAAACCGAAAACAATTGCTACCGCAATTAGGATCGGGAATCCGGCAAGTTGGCAAAAAGCTCTTGAAGCCAGGGATGAATCAACGGGTTTAATTAATGCTGTAAGTGATAGTCAGATAATTTCAGCATACAAGTTTTTAGCAAAAGAAGAGGGTGTTTTCATTGAACCGGCCTCAGCGGCTTCAGTAGCCGGATTACTTATGTTAAACAAAAAAGGATTCTTCAAAAAGTTTAAGAACAAAAAGGTAATCATTGCCTGTACTCTTACCGGACACGGCCTTAAAGATCCTAATATTGCTATAAAAAGCATAAAGCCCCCTCCGATCATCAAGCCTGATTTGAAGGCAGTTTTAAAACTAGCAGGAATTTAGTAGTATGCGCAGTTTCCAGGAAAAAGTTTCGCATATCCTAGAGAAAGCAGTAAAGAAGGGGTACGGTGTTAGCCTGGAACCTCCTTTGTGGGAGCTACCCCAGAGACAGGAGTTCGGGGATTTATCTTCAATGGTATCTTTGAAGTTAGCCTCGCAATTTAAGAAAGACCCCTTAGAGATTGCCGCCCAGATAAAGATTTTTTTGGAGAAAGCACTAGCTAAAGATGTTGACCGAATAGAGATTGTAAGACCAGGTTTTATAAATATCTTTATTTCTCGAGAAGTCCTTATTGCTTCTTTAAATAAAATTCTTAAAAGTAAGGATAAGTTTTTCCGTAGTCAGATTAAACGGAGAGTGCTGGTTGAATTCTTAAGTGCAAACCCTACTGGTCCACTTTCGGTAGCTCATGGACGCCAGGCAGTAATCGGAGATGTTATTGCTAAGGTTTTAGCTTTTTTTGGCAATAATGTTCAGAGGGAATACTACTTAAATGATGCTGGCCGGCAAGTTGAGCTTTTAGTTTCTTCGGTAAAGGCCTGGTTGCTGCCAATGAAAAGCAAGCAAGTAGAGATACCCCAGGGCGGTTATAAGGGACATTATGTGAAGCAAATTGCCGATAATTTTAAAGCTAAGCATAAATATAGTTATGATCGGCTAAAGCGTTTTACCATCAAAAGCATGATAGATTTAATTAAGAGGGATTTAAAAGCTTTAGGGATAAGTTTTGATAATTGGTTTAGCCAGAAGAAGTTGATTAAAGCTAATAAGGTTAAAGAGGTAATTGAGGTTTTAACTAAAAAGGACTTAATTTATGAGAAGGATAACGCCCTGTGGTTTTCTTCGACTAAATTTGGTGATGATAAAGATAGAGTTATACAGAAGGCTGACGGAGAGCTTACTTATTTTGCATCCGATATTGCTTACCATAAGGATAAGATTGAACGCAAGTTCAATAAGTTGATAAATCTTTGGGGTCCGGATCATCATGGTTACATCAAGAGAATAAAATCGACACTGGAGGCCTTAAAACATAATCAGGACATTTTAAAGATAATTATAATCCAATTGGTGACTTTAAAAACTAAGCAGCGGATGTCAAAACGGGCCGGGACAATGGTTTTGCTCTCAGATTTAATCAAAGATGTTGGTCCGGATGCAGCAAGGTTCTATTATCTTACCCGCCGGAACTCCTCGCACCTTGAGTTTGATATTGACCTCGCTAAGGAAGCCTCCTTTAATAATCCTTTGTATTACATCCAGTATGTCTGTGCCCGTATCGAGAGTATCTTTAAGAAAGCTAAGAAAGTTTCTTCCAGGAACAACTTAAGTAAACTTTTGGCTGATCCCGAGGAGCTAGGGTTATTACGGGCTCTATTACGCTTCTCCTATTGCCTGGAGAAGGCCTATTATTCTCTAGAGCCGGTTTTTATCGTTGAGTTCTTAAAAGATTTAGCTTCTAGCTTTCATAAGTTTTACGAGAACAAGAGAGTATTGGTAGAGGATAAACGAATAGCTCAGGCAAGACTTAACCTGGTTAGTGCAGTTAGGATAGTCTTTCATTGCGGTCTTTCTCTTTTAGGGATTAAACCTGCTGTGAGAATGTGAAACTCATCCCCTAACAAAAATGAATAGACGTCTGTGGAAAATAAAAGAATTAAGCCCGAAAGCTAAAGGTTTAGCCAAGACCTCTGGTTTATCTGCCTACCTGATTCAAGTTTTTCTCAACCGGGGCATAAGCGCAAAAGAGTTTAAGGTTTTTCTCGACCCTAAATTAGCTAATTTTCACTCTCCATTTTTGCTTCCTGATATTAAAAAAGGAGTAGCAAGAATCAAGCAGGCAGTTAAGCGTAATCAGAAGGTACTTGTATTTGGAGATTACGATGTTGACGGTATTACTTCTTTGGCGATTTTTCATGAGTTTGCAAAAGAGTTTCCCAAAGTCTTTTCGTTTTATATTCCCCACCGGATCAAAGAGGGTTATGGCCTAAATCAGGAAGCTATATTAAGAGCTAAAGAGGAGAAGGTAAGTTTAATCATCGCTTTTGATTGCGGTACGGCAGCATTTGAAGAAATTGAATTGGCAAAGTCATTCAAGATAGATGTTATTGTAGTTGACCATCATCAGATCGGAGAAAGAATAGTTAAACCTTTAGCTTTTATCAATCCTAGGAGAAAAGACTCAAAATATCCTTTTCTAGATTTAAGTGCTGCCGCTCTTTCTTTTAAGCTACTGCAGGCATTATTCGGATTCTTACCCAAAAAGGTTTTGGATTTGGTTGCCCTGTCTTTAATCTGTGATGTTGTTCCCCTGCGGGGTGAGAACAGAGCCTTACTTATAGAAGGTTTGACAATGATTAGAAGAAGTCCGCGACTAGCCATAAAAGCACTTTGTCAATCCGGGAGTATAAAACAGGAGAATATAAATACTTTTCATATCGGCTATATACTTGGTCCAAGAATTAATGCTGCAGGAAGAGTAGCTCATGCCCGGGAGTCTTTGGAGTTATTCTTAACCGGGGATGAAGATAGAGCTTACGAGTTAGCTTCGAAGTTGAGCGAATACAATAAGTTAAGAAGGGCTATAGAAGCCCAGATTTTAAAAGAAGCTGAGCAGAGGATTAAAGATAATCAAAGTGATGAACAGGCAATTATTGTTTCTGGAGACGATTGGCATCCCGGGGTATTAGGTATCGTAGCCTCACGCTTGGCTAATAAGTATTACCGGCCTTCTTTTGTGTTTTCTTTTAATAAGAATGCCGGGAAGGGTTCAGCCCGTTCTGTTGAAAACGTGCACTTAATCGAGATGCTGGATAAGTGCGCTGATTCTTTACTTGTTTATGGCGGCCATAGCAAGGCTGCCGGCGTTGAAATTGAGAGGGAAGAGCTGGAAAATTTTCGGGAAAAAATCAATGCTTCAATCAAAAAGGATTTATGTCTTCAGGACCTTGTTCCCACTATTGAAATAGATGCCCTTTTAGATTTTGAAGCGATCGACACAAGTCTTGCTGAAGGCCTTGAGAGATTAAAGCCTTACGGCGAAGGTAACTCTAAGCCTCTTTTTGTCGCTTACAATATTTCTAAAAAGGATCTACCGAAAAAAATCAACTCTTACCATTCACTCTGGCTGAATGATCGGGGAAGAACTTTTGAAGGTATTGTTTATGATAAGGACATTTTAGAAATTATAGACGATGCTGACAGTTTTGACATAGTATTTTCCCTTCAGATGAACTATTATCATAACATTCCTAAATTAATTATTCGGGACTGCAGACTTTCTCAAGGGAAGAGTTAGTTTGCCGGCTTTTATGCACTTGGTACAAACAAGGACTTTTCTTAACTTACCGTTTAGAATAATCCTTTTGGATTGAAGATTAGGCAGGAATCTTCTTTTGGTTATTCCCGTGGTTTTTAAGCCTACCCCGCCTTTTTTCTTAGGCAGACCCCTTCGGGCGATTGAATTGCCGGTTATCGCCTTTTTCTTACAGATTTCACATCTTCTGCTCATTGGTAATCTACTATACTGAAAAATCAGGTATTGTCAAGAAAAACCTACGAAAGTAGGGTTTCTTGATCCTGAGGATCTTATCGGTCTATATTTCCTGGCCTAATTGTTTCTGGGCATCGACGACGTCGCGGTTTACCTTCCTTAAACAATTTGCGATTTTTGTTTTTAAAGAATCACTTATAGTATCAGATGAGTATATTTCCCGAAGCACCTGGATAGCCATTCTAAAATACCTTACGATTTCACCTTCATCTATAGAGCAAGACTCACTTATTTTTAAGAAGTTTACTCCGCTAAACCACATTCGGCAGGTTTCGCTTAGGTAAAAAAAGAATCTTTTACTTAAAGGGTAAACACGAAAGCGTCTTTCGTGTTTATGGATGTTCTTTACAAATTTATCTACCTGACGCTTTAAGGTTTTCGTCTGCTTATTTAATTTAGGTCTTTTTTCTCCTTTTCTCGGTTCATAGACTAAGGCAGTTACCAATACGAATAAATCTTCTTCACTGAGGTTATCCAGATATCCGACCTCAAATAATTCTCCAATAGCTAGCTCGAAACTATATACTTTAGCTGCTAACCGGGCCTTGTGGTTTATCTTTCTACCGTTAATATAGCCCAGTGTTTTAAGCAGGGACATTTTTCTCTTTAAGAGGTCTAAAACTTCCTTTTTCTTCCAGGTTTTACTCTGATGGAAGTGAAAAGATCGTGGGTAGATATCATAAATTGTATCTCCCATTATTTTATAGAGATTGAGGATAGTGGCATAACAGGAGTTGAGCTGGCTCCGGATAGGTTCGTATCGACCGTAGATTATTTTTTCCAGAGATGCCATATCAATATGGGAAGGGTTTATCCGGGAAAAAACAAAACCTTCTTTATCGATTCCCCGCCGGCCAGCCCGTCCAGCCATCTGATAAAAGTCCCGGGTTTTTAAATATGCGTGATATCTCCCGTAAAATTTACTAAGCGAGTTAAAAATAACTGTTTTTGCCGGCATATTTATTCCTAAGGCAAAGGTCTCAGTAGTAAAAATCAACTTTATCAATCCGGTAGTAAAAAGTCGTTCGATTATTTCTTTTAAAGTTGGAAGAAGCCCGGCATGATGATAAGCAATACCTCTTTTGATCAGGGGTGCCAGGAAGTTTATGTGTGGGGAGGAGGAAATATTGAATTTATCTAATAGTCCATCGAACATTTTTATTATTCTATCTTTTTCGTTTTGGCTAAGAAAATCAAATTGACCGGTTTCTTGAGCCAGCTCTTCGCATTTTCGCCGGGAGAATGAGAAGTATACACAGGGATAACCGTCAAGATTGTCGATATCTTTTAGGAGACTTTTAAGCCGGTTGGGTTTAGCGAAAGCATATTTTTCCTGGTAGGAAGGTTTTTTTAGGTTTTCCAGCATAAGAGTAGATTGTTTTAACTTTAGGAAGCTATAAAATACCTGATTATTGCATTGGAAAAAGAAGTGTAGCGGCACAGGCCTTACCTTTTCGACTATTGTTTTCAGCGGAAAAGTATGAATTTTCCGCAGCCAGCCGATAAATTGATCAATATTGGGAATAGTTGCGCTCAAGGCCAGTAGCTTCATCTGCTGAGGCAAGAGTATTATCGCCTCTTCCCAGACTGTACCTCTTTCTGGATCATCGAGATAGTGGATTTCATCAAAAATTACCCACTCCCGTCGTTTAAAGCTTTCTGGTTCTACCAGGATGGCGTTACGAAATATCTCAGTAGTCATAATTAAAATAGGGGCATTACGATTAATACTTACATCGCCGGTAAGAATTCCTGTCTTCTGGGGGTATTTTTTAGAAAAGTCTCGGAATTTCTGATTACTTAGGGCTTTTATCGGAGCAGTATAGATTATCCCTTTGTTGTCGATTATACAATCTTCGATTATTTGTTCGGCAATTAGGGTTTTTCCAGCTCCGGTAGGTGCACTTACGATTACCGAGTGGTTCTTTCGGGTGGCGGCAATTGCTTCTTCTTGAAATTTATCCAGCTTAAAGTTATTCATCTAAACATTATATCAAATATCGGGAGGATAGGGTAAGGCTTTAAAATGCCGGAGGAGGGAGTTGTGTCCAACGTTTTTTTAAGTTTTCAAGATGAATCTCGGTTTGCAAAATAAACTTTTGCGAAAGAACAATGGTGCCGGAGGAGGGAGTTGAACCCTCACCTTCTTGCGAAGACGGGATTTTGAATCCCGCGCGTCTGCCAATTCCACCACTCCGGCAAGATAGGTAAAAATCATAACATTGTTGATTTTCTTTGTCAACCCTTTGGTAATACTCGGAGTTGACACTGAGCGGAGCGAATGTGCCAATTGACAATTTAGTTGGTAAATGATAATATCCTTTATAATTTGTAATATTAGGGGCCGTAGTATAGCGGGAATACGCAACGCTGGCAGCGTTGTATCGAGGGTTCAATTCCCTCCGGCTCCACCAATTTAGCTTAATCAAACACCAGGGAAAAGGAGAGAATTGTTAAGGTTAGGTGTTCACGTATCGATTGCCGGCAAAATCTACAAATCCGTAGACAGAGCAACCGAACTCGGCTGTAACACAATGCAAATTTTTTCCCGCAATCCGCGCCAATGGAGAAAGACAGCCTTGAGCGAGGAGGCGATAAGAGTATTTAAGAAAAAAGTTAAAAAAGCAAATATTATACCGGTAGTTATCCATATTCCTTATTTGCTTAATCTGGCTACGGTAAAAAG
>CAYVYJ010000013.1:0-30026 GCA_964455085.1 uncultured Planctomycetia bacterium | reverse complement strand
TTCCTCATGAAACCATGAAGAAAGCCTATCATTATCCGGTTATGTATCGGGAAGTTTTAAAACTCCTGGATTTGGAGTCTAAACAGGTTGTGGTTGATTGCACCGTAGGTATTGGTTCCCATGCTTTTAAGCTGCTGGAATCTATGGGCCAGGAAGCCTTTCTTGTAGGCATTGACCGGGATCAAAACTCCTTAGGAGTTGCCCAGACCAATTTAGAACCTTTTTTTAAAGGAAGGTTTTGCCTGATTAGAGACAATTTTGTCAATTTAGATCAGATATTGAAGAGATTAAATATAAATAAGGTAGATGCCTTCTTATTCGATTTGGGAATTTCCAGCTATCAGTTAAGTGATCCCGAGCGGGGGTTTAGTTTTTCCCAAGAAGGGCCTTTAGATATGCGTATGGATGGGGATGCATTTCTTTCGGCTTACGATTTAATAAATAATTTGAGCCAAGAGGAATTGGAGAACATTTTTAGGAAGTTTGGCGAAGATCCTTATTCCCGGAGGGTAGCCCGGGCTATAGTTGAGGCCCGAAAGAATCAGTCAATTTCTACCACGATTCAACTTTCAAGAATAATTAGAGATTGCAATCCCGGCAAAGCTCGATTTGCTAGAATTCATCCGGCAACCAGAATATTCCAGGCTTTACGGATTGCTGTTAATGGCGAGCTGGAGACTTTAGAGACAGCTTTCATTCAAGCGATATCCCGTCTCAAGACCGGAGGAAGAATAGGGGTTATATCTTTTCACTCTTTGGAAGATCGAATTGTTAAGCGTACCTATAAGAATTATTTCTCAAAAGGTCTATTGCAGATTATTACCAAGAAACCCCTTACTCCTGGTGAAGAGGAGAGGAGTGAAAATTTGCCTTCTCGTTCGGCTAAATTGCGAGTGGCTGAAAAAATTTAATATTTATCTTATGAAGAAGATTTTACCTTTAGTTCTGCCGGTTATTATATTCCTTCCGGTCCTGCTATATCTGCACCAGAAAGTTCAACTTTATGTCGAGGCCTATCGATTAAGTAACGCCTTTGGCTATCACAAGGAACTTATTGATAAGCGGGATTACTTGATGTATAATTTTGCTAATCAAGCAACTCTGGCTAAAGTCAATCAGTGGGCAAGCCTTAAAGATTTTACCCCCGTAGACAAGGACAGGAAAATGGCTTTGAATATAAAAAGGCAAGCAGAGATCGTCAGCGATAACAAAATAGCTTTATTGCTTGATCGAATCTTACGAGCCTCATCACCTACTTCAACAGCCTTGGCAAAAGAGAAAAGATAATCAGTCTCTATAATAGGAATTTGCATTAGAGGTCTTCGCCCTCACCGGGTGAAGTTTTCTGGAGTCCTTAAAAATAGAAAATCAGAAGTGAGCAAAAAGTATAACCAAAGAACAACCACCATATATTTCTCTTTTCTTATTTTGTTCCTGGTTATTGCCTCAAGGATTTTCTATCTTCAAGTATTCAGAAGTAATTTTTTCCAGAGTCTGGCCCAAGATCAACGCTATCGGCTGGTAAGCTTAAAGGGAAGGAGAGGTGATATACTCGACCGAAAGGGAAGAGTTTTGGCTACTGGTATGAGTTGTTACTCTGTGTTTGCTGATCCGGCCCTGATTAGAGAACCGGAGTTGGTCTCAGAAATCCTTTCGGCTGATTTAAGTTTAGATAAAGAAGATTTGCTGGCTAGCCTGAAGAAAAAAAAGAGGTTTATCTGGATAAAGCGGAAGATTTCTTGGGGTGATAAGGAAAAGATAAAATCGCACAAACTCGAGGGAGTAGGTTTTGTAAGGGAAGAAAAGCGGTTTTATCCCCAAGGTGATTTAGCAGCGGCAGTTATTGGTATCGCTGATATTGACAATGAAGGTTTAGAGGGTCTTGAGGTTAGATATGATAAGCGGCTGCGCGGTAAAGACGGTTGGGTAAGGGTTCTTAAAGATTCTGCTTCCCGCAAGGTTATTCTTTCTCCTCAAATAATAACTCCTCAGGAAGGCGCCGATATTATTTTGAGCTTAGATGCGCAAATACAATATTGGTCTGAAGAGTGTTTAGAGGCGACGGTTAAGAAGTTTAAAGCTGCTTCCGGTGGCGTTGTGGTTATGGATGCATCTAATGGAGAAATCTTAGCTTTAGCTAATTACCCTAGTTTTAATCCTAATCAGTTAGGCGAGGTCTTACCGGAACAAATGCGTAATCGCACAGTGTCTGATATGTTTGAGCCGGGTTCTGTATTTAAGGTAGTTACCCTCTTGGCTGCGATTAATGAAAATAAATTTTCCGATCAAGATGAGTTTTTTTGTGAAAATGGTAAATTAAAAATACCCGGATCTACCCTTCATGACTGGAAGCCCTATGGCCAGTTGTCTTTTCGCGAGGTCTTTATGAAGTCAAGCAATATCGGGGTGGCCAAAATTGTCCAGGCTTTAAAACCAGCTATTTTCTCTAGGTATTTGAAACGATTGGAATTTGGTTGTTTAAGTAGTATTGATTTGCCGGGAGAAACAAAGGGTTTACTTAGACCTTTGAGTAAGTGGTCAAAGACCTCAGCCTACATTATTCCTATCGGCCAGGAAATCGGAGTAAGTCTCTTGCAGTTGGTGCGTACTTTTGCTACTATTGCTAATGGAGGTTATCTGGTTAAACCGTATTTAGTAACCAGCATTTGTTCCCAAGGTTTTTGCCAAGAAGTTCCTCCCAAGAATAAGAAACAGGTATTTCCTTCAGCCATTGTTGAGAGGGCAAAGGATATTCTTATTGATGTAGTTGGCGAAGGTACTGGCCGGCGGGCTCAAGTAAAGGGAAGGAGAATTGGCGGTAAAACCGGTACCGCTCAGAAGTTTGACTCCAAGATTAAGAAATATTCGTCTTCCAAATATCGGGCCACATTCGTCGGCTTTATCGCTGATTTAAATCCGCCTTTGGTAATCGGAGTTACTATAGATGAGCCTAAGCAATCGCATTTTGGAGGAGTTGTAGCAGCGCCGGTTTTTAGGAATATTGCCCAGAAGGTTATTAGCTATACTGAGGGAGCAGGAAATTGAAGAATCTAAAAATCATTGGTATTACCGGCACTAATGGCAAGACAACTACTGCCTTTCTTATTTACCACCTGCTTAAGAAAATGGGTCAGAAACCTTCATTGACAGGCACAATAAAGTACATCATTGGTTCAAAGGTATATAAAGCAAAGCTTACTACTCCCGGTTTTATTGATCTTGGCAAGATTTTAAAAAAAATCAAAGATATTGGCAGTAATTTCGTAGTTATGGAGGTTTCATCGCACGGCCTCATCCAGGGACGAGTTAAAGGTTTAAAATTTTCCCGCTGCCTATTCACTAACCTAAGCCGGGATCATCTTGATTACCATAAGACAATGAAAAGTTATTTTAATGCCAAGAAAAAGTTATTTTTCCCCCAAAAAAATGTAATTTCACTTATAAATATAGATGATTATTATGGGAAGAAGATATTTAGAGGCCTGAAGAGGGCTTTAAGTTTTGCGATTAAGGCTCCGGCTGATTTTAGAGCCGAGAATATAGTTTTAGAGAAAGAAGGTTCGTACTTTGAAATAACTTCCTCCCGAAAACGCTATCCAGTCAAGACACATCTCTGCGGAAAGTATAATGTTTTAAATATTTTAGGGGCAGTAGGCCTGGTTTCTTCTTTAGGGTTTCCTCTTTCCGAGCTAGTAAAGGCAGTAAGTAGTTTTAAACCGCCAAAGGGGAGGTTAGAACCAGTAGCTTCAGATATATTTGTTGACTATGCCCATACCCCTGATGCTTTGGGTAATGTCTTGGGGAACCTTCGTGAATCGGGTTATCAGAGGATTATCTGCCTTTTTGGTTGCGGAGGAGATAGAGATAGGGGGAAGCGCCGACTTATGGGGCAGATTGCCTCTTCGAAGGCAGATTTCACCTTTATTACCTCAGATAATCCTCGTAGCGAGAACCCTACAAAGATCTGTTCCCAAATAAAGAAAGGTTTTAAGAAGCAGAATTATTTAGTTGTTGTCGATAGGTATAAAGCGATTAGAGAAGCAATAAAGTTTTTTCTTAAAAACAAAGGCAACGATTCTTGTCTTTTAATAGCTGGAAAAGGCCATGAGGATTATCAAATTATTAAGGATAAAAAAATACCCTTCAATGATAAGCAGATTGTAAAAAAAGTTTTAAGAAGCCAAAGATGATAATTTCTGATTTTAAAATTTTAGAGCGGATTTTAAAACCGAATAAAATTCATAATCTTTATTATTTTAAGCCGGTAAGAGGGTTTTCGCTTGATTCCCGCTCCCTAGCTAAGGGGGAAGCTTTTGTGGCGACCAAAGGCAGGCGCCATGATGGGCACTCTTTTATTAAAGAAGCGATTAGTAAAGGAGCCTCATTTATCGTAGCCGAAAAATATATACCGGTTAAGCCCAAAGTTCCTTTTTTTATCGTCAATGATACCCGCACAGCTTTAAAGTTACTCATTGCTTATATCTGTAAGAAAGAGAACCCTTTTATCTATTGCGTGACCGGTTCACTGGGCAAGACCACCACTAAGGAGATGCTTAGTTTTCTTCTATCTCCTTACTTTAAAGTTTTAAAGAATAAAGGAACCGAGAATAATCTTTTAGGGGTGGCCAAGACTTGTTTTTCGTTCCAAGATCAAGAAATAATGATTTTGGAATTGGGTAGCAACATGCCAGGAGAGATAGAGTCTTTAGCCAAACTTGTTGTTCCTGACGTCGGTATAATTACTTCGATAAAACCGGTTCACTTAAAAGGGCTGGGGAGTATAAAGGGGGTGTTTGAGGAGAAAACCTCTTTGTTTAAAGCTAACCCCAAGATGCTGGCTATTCTCAACCGCGACGATCCTTATTTAGCTAAACTTAAGCATACCAATAAAATTTATTGGTTTGGTAAAGGAGGCAGTAATTATCTTTTTGCCCGTCGGCTGAAGCCAAGCGGGAAAGATGTCAATTTTCTTATTCAAAATAAGTATAAGTTAACCATTCCTTCATACTGCCAAGGGTTTATTACTAATATCTTAGCGGCTATATCGGCAGCGATGATTAAAGGTATAGCTTTGGAGGAGCTAGTTAACAAAATCAGCCAGTGGGAGAACTTTTTGCCTTTACGGATGCAGATGCTGCAATGCAAAGGGTTCTCTGTTCTCAATGATGCCTATAATGCCAATCCCTATTCTTTTCAAGCAGCCTTTGCGAATTTAAAGAGATACCCTTTAAAAAAGATAGCAGTAGTCGGTGATATGCTGGAATTAGGTAAAAGGAGCCGCTATTATCATCAGCTCTTAGCTGGACAAATTATAAGAGCCGGCTTTAAGTACTGCCTTACTTTGGGTGAAGATACTGTATATTTAAATAAAAAGCTGCGCGATTCAGGATACCGGGGAGCTTTTCATTTTTCTTCCCATAAAGCTATTGCCCAATTTATCAACAAAAGAATAGGCTTGAGTTTGCAGGCTAAGAAAAGATATTTGATTTTCCTTAAGGGTTCGCGTAAGATGGAATTAGAGAAAGTAACTAAATATTTACGATGATTTATCATCTTCTTTACCCCCTAACTAAGTATTTTTTCATCTTTAATCTCACCAAATACATTACTTTTCGCAGTGGTTGTGCTTTCGTCACCTCATTTATTATTGTAATGCTATTCTGGAAGTTCACCTTAAAAAGATTGAAGCGGTTAAAGATAGTAGAGAAGGTAGATATGTATGGACATGTTCATCTGGAATCTCTCCATGAAGATAAAAAGGGAACTCCTACTATGGGTGGAGTTTTGATTATCTTTGCAATTCTTACGGCCACACTTCTCTGGGCCAGGTGGGATAATTGTTTTATTTGGCTAGTTACTCTGGTAACTGTTTCCTTAGGTAGTTTAGGGTTACGCGATGATTTTCTGAAAATCAAACGCGGAAAAGGTTTAAGCCGAAGCAAGAAACTATTTTGGCAGAGCTTGATCGGAATATTACTGGGAGCTCTAATCGTGGTCAATAAAAATTTTTCGGCTACCTGGAGTTTTCCTTTCTTCAAAAAGGTCGTAGTTGATCTAGGTTATTTTTATATCTTCTGGGCCGCCCTGATGATCGTCGCCACCTCTAATGCGGTTAATTTTACCGATGGCCTTGATGGTTTAGCGATCGGAGCTTTAATCGGAAATACTTTGATTTTCGGTCTCTTAAGCTATATTGTCGGACACATGCAATTTGCCAACTATCTTTTTATCCCTCACATTGAGAGTGCCGGGGAGTTAACTGTTTTTTGTTTTTCTTTAATCGGTGCCGGCCTGGCTTTTCTGTGGTTTAATTCTTACCCGGCAGAGGTCTTTATGGGAGATGTAGGTGCTTTAGCCTTAGGCGGAGCTATCGGTGCAATAGCTCTGTTAATAAAACAAGAATTCCTGCTTTTCATCAGTGGAGGGCTATTTGTAATCGAAGCATTAAGTGTTATTTTGCAGATGCTTTCAGTGAAGTTCAGAGGCAAGCGACTATTTAAAGCTGCCCCCCTACATCATCATTTTCAAGTTGTTGGCTGGGGTGAGCCGAAGATAATCATTCGTTTCTGGATTATCTCAATTATCTGTGCCTTCTTAGCTTTACTTACCCTCAAATTGCGATAGAACAATTACAGATGCGTATTGACGGTTTCCAGAGGATTTGTGTTATTGGTTGGGGCAGGAGCGGAATCTCACTTTGTAATCTACTTTTAAGCTTAAAAAAGAAGGTTTGGGTCAGTGAGTTGGCCCAGTCGAGTAATTTTCCCCAACAGCTAATCGACGATTTTGTTAAAAAGGGAGTAAAGTTTGAATTTGGCGGTCATAGCCAGGAATTTATAAAAGCGACCCAGTTATTAATTTTAAGCCCGGGGGTAGACATAGCTAATTCTTCGATTCTGGAAATTGTCCGAACTCATAATATACCCTATGTGGGAGAGATAGAATTTGCTTCCTGGTTAACTCCGGCAAAATTGATAGCGATTACTGGCACCAACGGTAAGACCACCACTGCAGAGTTGACCTATCAGATGCTTAAGCAAAAGCGAAAAGGTGTTTTCTTAGGCGGTAATATCGGAACTCCCTTTTCTTCCTTTGTCCTTGATACTAAAAAAGGCGACCTTATTATTTTGGAGATAAGCTCTTTTCAGCTTGAAACTATAGTTGAATTTAAGCCTTATTTGGCAGTTTTTTTAAATATTGAGCCGGATCACCTTGACCGTTATCGAGACTTTAAGGATTATTTTCAGGCAAAGTTAAATATATTTAAAAACCAAACCCAAGAGGATTGGGCACTCTTAAATCAAAATATTGGCTTTCGCTCTCAGATTGAGAAAGCGATAAAGTCTCAAATTGTTTATTTTTCAGAAGAATTTCCTAACCAGAACTTCTCTTGTGTCTTTAAGATTGCAACAATATTCGGTTTAGGAAAAGTTGATTGTCTGAACATTTTTTCACAATTCAAGGGTCTTCGACATCGCTTGCAGCTGGTTAGACAGATTAATAAAGTAACTTTTATCAATGATTCTAAAGCCACTAACCCTTCTTCTACTATTTGGGCTTTAAAAAATACCAAGGCCCCGATAATTCTTCTTGCCGGCGGGAGGAATAAAGGTTTAGATTATTCAGCAATCTTAGCCCACTCCCGGAAGATACGAATGGTCAGTCTTTTTGGAGAAGCCGCAGAAATACTCAAAAAAGTCCTGGACTCTAAGCTGGAAACTAAGATTTTCCCATCTTTTGAGGAGGCTGTTTTATCCTCCTACCGGCAAGCTGTGCCAGGGGATACGGTTCTTCTTTCCCCGATGTGTTCTAGTTTCGATATGTTTTCCGATTACCAGGCCCGGGGTGATAAATTTATAGAAATTGTAAATAGCCTCAAGCCTTGATTTTATGAGGACCGATGCCAAAATAGCAGTTTCAGGAAATTTAAACCGTGAAAGGAGATTTTTATTTATAATTTTTTTGACCTTAACCCTTTTCGGCATCTTGATGATTTATGAAGCATCAAGCATGTATGCTTTTAAGGCCAATGCTGATGCTGCTTATTTTTTTAAACGGCAATTTCTTTTTTTTCTTGTAGGTATCTTCTTTTTCTTCCTTACTCTCCTTGCCGACTTAGAGTTTCTGAAACGGTACAGTAAAGAGTTTCTGCTTGTTGTTATTTTTTGTTTAATAGCAGTTATTTTTGTTGGTAAGAAAGCCGGCGGAGCAAAACGGTGGTTACAATTAGGGCCTCTTAGCTTTCAGCCATCGGAAATATTAAAAATTTCGTTTTTACTTTATTGTGCTGATTATTGTCAGCGAAAGCGCGGTCTCTTAAGAAATATTCGTTCCGGACTTATCCCCTTAGGACTGATCTTATTCCTGATATCTGTTTTGCTTATTTTGCAGCCGGATTTCGGAACAGCTGTTTTTTGGGTTCTCTGGACGATCCTTTTTCTCTTTCTATTTGGCGCCCGGCAGAAGCATTTAATATTTGTTATTCTAGGGGCAACGTTCATTGTTCTCTTCCTTATAAATTTATATCCTTATCGTCTAAGCCGAATTATTGCTTACCTTAATCCTTTTGGTGACCCTCGAGGAGCAGGGTTTCAATTAATTCAATCCCAGATTGCCTATGGAGTCGGCGGCATTTGGGGAGTAGGTTTAGGCGAAGGTTTACAAAAGTTATTTTTTCTTCCAGCTGCCCACACTGATTTTATTTTTTCGATTATTGCTGAGGAATTCGGCCTTTGGGGCGCCTTGGGGTTAATCTTTATCCTTTTTCTGATATTTCACAAGATGTTTCGGATTGCCAAATTTACCCGGCCCGGTTTTCGAAGAGGTCTACTCTGGGGCATCGTGCTTATCTTTTTTCTGGAGATTGCGATAAATATCGGAGTCAGTTGCGGCCTCTTTCCTACCAAGGGATTGCCTCTGCCATTTATGAGTTATGGCGGAAGTAATCTGGTTGTCCATTATATTCTTTTGGGTTTGTTTTTTAACGCTTCCCGGGCTGAAAAATCCACTCCTTCTAGTTAAGGTTTTAACCTCTCAGGGTTAAAATAACCCTTGAAGACGAGCTGTAATTTCTTTATAATATTAAGTACAGGATCACTTTACCCCCATAAACTAAGAGTTATTTTGTAAGATAAATGAGAGTATTATTAGCTTGCGAGAGGAGTGCCGGGCACATTTTCCCGGCTTTAGGCTTTGCAAAGAAGCTGAGTGAGAAATCTCAGGTTTATTTTTTTGTTAGCTCACCCTTCCTTAAGAAATATATTGAAAAACAAGGTTTTTCTTGTTTTGGCCAGAGTTTTAAATTTCGAAATTTCCTGGTTGAGGGAATTTGGCGTTTATTTGAGGCTCTCTATCTTATTTTAAAAATAAAGCCGGAGAAAGTCATTGGATTCGGAGGTCGCGATTCATTTTTCCTAGTTTTGTTTAGCACATTTTTAAGGCTAAAGACCGCTATCTATGAACCTAATTTAAAGCTAGGCAGGGCTAATAGGTTGCTGGTGCCTTTTGTCACTGAGGTGTTACGTGGTTTTGAAGTTAGCAGCAAAAAGGGACGGACCATTGGTATACCTTTGAGAGAAAACATAAAAATAATCGATAAGTTCGAAGCCCGGAGAATTTTGGATTTTAATGATCAACCGGTTGTATTTTGTTTGGGAGGTAGCCAAGGTTCTTCTTTTCTCAATCAAGCATTTATAAAGTTTATCCAGGACTATCAAGGAAATTGTCAGCTGATTCATCTTACCGGTAAAGCTGAATACTCAAAAATTCTCTCTGTATATAAGAAAATAAAAAATCGGAGTTTTGTTAAGGATTTTTACTATGACATCGAGATTTTGTATAGCGCCGCTGATCTGGTAGTTTCCCGGGCCGGCGCATCTACTTTAGGAGAAATTTCATTTTACGGCTTACCAGCCATTCTTCTACCTCATCCAGGAGGCGGAGGGCATCAGGAGGAAAATGCCCTTTATTTAGAAAGAATTGGTGCTGCTATGGTTCATTTACAACTTGAGTTTTCTTTCGATAAGTTTAGCTACTCACTCAATAAACTCATTGAAGATCTAAGCTTGCGCCAGAAGTTAAAGGATAATCTAAATAAGATAAAATTAGGGGTTAGTTATGAGAATTTTAGCAGCAACACTTATTCTTAGTATCTTCAGCAGCAGTTTAGGCGCTTTTAACGGGCAGAGTTTTTTGGTTTACGCAAAGGAGAAGGAATTCCACCAGTTACGTTCCGAGCATTTTATAATTAACTACAAAAAAGACGTTGATAAGGCCTA
Source organism: uncultured Planctomycetia bacterium (assembly GCA_964455085.1). GTDB lineage: Bacteria > Omnitrophota > Gorgyraeia > Duberdicusellales > 4484-171 > Susulua. The sequence continues at coordinate 19,749 of CAYVYJ010000013.1, read as the reverse complement.
TGTTACCAAGATAAAGAATATAGCCGAGAAGTATTATCGGATTATAACTCAAGATTTTAATTTCTACCGGGATAAATTCTGGATATGGGAAAACCGGGCTAAGATTTTTATAGCCAACGATAGAGACGATTACTTAAATAGTTTTAATTGTTCTAGCTGGTCTGCTGCTTGTGTTAACCACCGGGCTAAGATAATTTATACCTATCCTGATCAGGAGAAGTTCTACACTGTACTGGTCCATGAGTTGACCCACATAATCTTTCGTGAGTACGTAGGGGAGAGCAGGCTTGCTCTCTGGTTAGATGAAGGAGTTGCTACTTACATGGAGAGTAAATACGGCAAGAGCAGTTATGCAAACAGCCTTTATTTGCTAAGGGAAAGAATAAAGGATAATAGCTATATAAAATTACCCCAATTGCATAAAGTAACAATTGGTAGTTTAAATAAAGCATCTAGTGACTATGTTGATCTTTTTTATCTAGAGTCTTTCTCGATAGTCAACTTTATCGTCAGCAGGTATGGTAAGTATAAATTTTCACGGATGCTCCGCTGGCTTAGAAAGGGATATGAGATTGAGGAATCTTTAGCCAAGGTTTTCTACAATTTTAAGAATTTCGATAAACTGGAGATAAAATGGAAGGAATATTATCAAAAGTAAAGAGTATTTACCTGGTAGGTATTGGGGGAGTGGGCATGAGCGGTCTGGCTCTCCTGCTTAAAGATAGGGGATTTACGGTTAAAGGTTCGGATAGCAAGATTTCGGCTAATGTAAAGATGTTGCAAGCCCAAGGCATCGAAGTCTTTATCGGGCATAAACCAGAGCAGCTCAGCGGGGATATTGATATTTTAGGTTATTCCTCGGCAGTAGATGTCAAGAACCCGGAGATACTTAAGGCAAAAGCTAAAGGAGTAGATATTTTTAAAAGGGCCGAACTCTTAGCCCAGCTTTGTAGAGGAAAAAAAACAATTGCTATCTCAGGAAGCCATGGTAAGACCACTACCACTTCTTTGTTAGGATATCTTCTTACCTCTTTAGGGTATAAGCCAGCAGTGTTTGTAGGAGGCCTGCCCCTTAATTATTCCCAGGGAGCTTGGTGGGGGGATGATTATTTTGTTATTGAGGCTGATGAAAGCGACGGAAGTTTTCTGGCCTTTGATCCCTGGGTATCGATAATCACTAATATTGACCGAGAACACCTTGACTATTACGGGAGTCTGGAGGATCTAAGGGTGAGTTTTCTAAATTTTGCTAAAGCAACCCGAGGGAAAGTCATAGCTTTAGGTGATCAACCTTATCTAGCCGAAGTTATTAGCAAGATCGGCGGTGTTAGTTTTGGTTGGGGGGAGCATAACTGGCTAAGGGGGGCAAATTTTAGATTTGACGGTGAGTTTAGTTTCTTTGATTTATACCTTGAGGGAAATTTCATAACTAGAGTTAAAACACCCCTTGTCGGTAGACATAATTGTCTTAATACTCTAGCTGCTTTGGCTTTTTTCCATTATTTAGGTCAAGATTTAGAGAAGGTTAAACAAACACTTTTAGATTTTAAGGGAACTAAGCGACGTTTTGAAGCTAAGGGGAAAATTAAAGGAGTAGCCTTCATTGATGATTATGCTCATCATCCTACAGAGATAAAGGCAGTTTTAAGCGCTGCAAAGCTCTTAAATCCTAAACGGTTATTTGTAATTTTTCAGCCTCACCGCTTCTCCCGCCTCAGTTCACTAAAACTTGAATTTAACCAATGCTTTTCCGGTGTAGACTACTTAGTAATAAGCGACATTTACGCTGCCAATGAACAAAATATTTCCGGAGTTAGCGCTAAAGAGTTGGCTGGCGAGGTGAGTAAAAACCTTGCAGCTAGAGTCGAATATGTTCCTAAAAATCAACTTATTACTGCCATCCCTTCTCAGCTTAAAGCCGGTGATCTTGTATTGGCATTAGGTGCTGGAGATATAAATATTGTGATGGAGGATATCCGCAGGTGTTTTCAGGAAAAGTAGATTTAAAGAAAGGTCTTGATTTAAAAAGCCGTACTTCAATAAGAATAGGGGGAAAGGCAAAATATTTTTACACTGTTTATAATCCCGATGGGTTAAGTAAGCTGATTAAGGACCTAAATTCAAACTTTTATCTATTAGGTAAAGGCTCTAATCTTCTCATAAAAGATTGTTTGATTAAGAGGCCAATAATATGCTTAGGAGGTGGTTTTAGTTTTATCAGGAGGGAGGGCAGCTATTTGGAGGTGGGCGCCTCAACCCCTCTTTCTTATTTAATCGGCTATTGTCTTAAAAATTATCTTTCGGGCTTAGAGAGTCTGGTAGGTATTCCAGCTAGCCTGGGTGGTCTCTTAGCCATGAATGCCAGTTCTTTTGGTCGAAGCATCTCTACTTTGGTTAGCGAGGTTAAGGTTATGGGTTATAAAGGCAACATAAAGACTCTGAAAAAATCAGAGATTAGTTTTGGTTATAGGTCTTCTTCGCTGCAAAACTACATTATTTTAGGAGCTAAATTTAAACTATCTTCAGAAGTAAAAATAAAGGATAAGGTGAGTGAACTGTTAGGACAAAGGTTTAATCAGCAGGAGTTTAGATTTCCTAGTTGTGGCTGCATCTTTAAGAATACACAAGAGCACAGGGCCGGTTCCCTGATTGATTCTTGTGGTTTTAAGGGACAAAGAAAAGGCCGGGCTCAAGTTTCTTTGCGCCATGCTAACTTCATTGTTAATTTAGACTCGGCAAAATATAAAGATGTTGGTTACCTAATTCGAAAAATTAAAGACCAAATTTATAAAAAGTATAGTATAATCTTACAAGAAGAAATTAAACGTTGGGGATAAAACAGAAGACAGAACTCAGAAGACAGACGGCAGAAAAAATCTGTTATCTGTTATCTGTTATCTGTTATCTGACTTCTGACTTTTGAATTACGAATTATGAGAGATCTAAAAGAACTAAGGATAGGTGTCTTAGGCGGAGGAGTATCAGCAGAGCGCGAAATTTCACTAATCTCAGCAAAAGAAGCCCATCAGGCTTTAGTAGCTAAGGAGCTAGACGTAGTTTTTATTGATATCTGCACTAACCAAGAAGCTAAAGTCAAAGAGCTGATTGTCAGTGCCGGTATTGATTTAGCTTTTATTGCTCTTCACGGCGAATTCGGTGAGGATGGTCGGATTCAAACCATCTTGGAAGAATTGGATATTGCTTATACTGGCTCTGGACCAGAGGCGAGTGCTCTGACTATGGATAAAGCTGCCTCCAAGCGGATTTTTAAAACCCAAGGAATCCCTACCCCTGATTTTACTATTCTTACTCCCGGCCAAAGAATTCCTCCGGCAATTAACTATCCGCTGGTAGTTAAACCCTGCTCTTCTGGTTCTAGTATCGGAGTTTCCATTTTAAAGGGTGAGAGTAATCTTAAAGCAGCGCTGAAACTGGCTTTTTCTTATTCAGCTGAAGCAGTCTTGGAGGACTACATCGAAGGTAGAGAGTTGACAGTGGGAATTTTAGATAATCGACCCTTAGCCCTAGTAGAGATTATTCCTAAAAAAGAGCATTTTGACTTTGATGCTAAATATAGTGAAGGTGCCAGCGACTTTATTGCTCCAGCTTGCTTAGATCAAACGGTTACAAAATTAGTGCAGGCTGTAGGGTTAGCAGCTCATCAGGCTTTAGGCTGTAGGAATTTTTCTCGCGTAGACATCCGTCTGGACAAAGATAATATTCCTTTTGTTTTAGAGGTCAACTCAATACCGGGACTAACTCTTCATAGTCTCCTTCCGCTTGCCGCCGGAGTATATGGAATTAATTTTAATGATTTAATCCTTAAAATGGTAGAATTAGCTTTACCCCGTTATAAATTAGGAATGGTAACGGGGCAAAGATGATATTTATAGCGGGGTTAATATGGGAAGAAAGAGACGTAAAAGGTTTAGACAATTTAATTTTCGCTTAGATTCCAAAGTCAGTTGGTGGATGAGTGTAGTAGTTTGCTGTCTGATCCTCCTTGTCGGCCTAGGCTATGCTATTTATACCGCTGGCGTTTTTAAAATAAAAGCTAAAAATATAAAAGATTCCCAGCAACTCTTAAGTAGAAGTTTAAAAGAAAGAATAATAGATAAATCTTTATTCAGCTTAGACATTGAATCAATTTCTTCCTCGCTCATAAGGGCCCATCCCGAATATAAAGAAATCCAGGTTTATCGCCTGTTTCCCTCTTCGTTGGTGATTAAAGCGACAAAGAGAAATCCTTTTGCCCAGATAAAAGATAAAAATTTTTATCCGGTGGACAGAAAAGCGGTTATATTAAGCGAGGGTAACCGCAAGCCATTAGATGACCTTATTCTTATAGAGATGGGTAGTAGCAGCAAAGCCTTTAGAAAGGGGTTCAGGGTTAAAAACAAGAAGTTGGAATACGCTTTTGATTTAATTGACGCCTTAGCCGCTGAAGGGTTTCTTGAACAGGGAGAAATAAAGCTGATAAATGTTAGTAGTATAGAAGCCATTGATTTTATCTTTGTTCAGAGGAACCGCGCAGCTGAAGGGCAAGCTCCCGATGAAGAGGTAAGAGTAATTGTAGGCAAAGATGATTTTAGGCGAAAATTAAAACTTTTTAAAAACCTCAGCGATGAGGAACTGAAAGATAAAATGCCTTTTGTTAACTATATCGACCTAAGATTTAAAAAGGTATATATGGATTTTAAACGATGAGGGGAGTTTGCGCCATTGCGCTAGACAGAGATAAAATATTTATTTCTTTCGGTCGCCTAAAAGGAACCCATCTTACCTTTCTTAAAGAATCAGAAGTTCCGATTGCAAATTATCGTAACGATATTATCGTTTTCTTAAGAGAAAATTTCGAAATTCTGGACCAGAAGATAAAGGAAAACGAAGAAAAATTTTCTTATCGATGCGTGAAAGTTTTCTTAGAGTTACCTTGGGAAGTAGCTAAACAAAAAGTTGTTGAGGATACAGTTACTTTAAAGACGAGAAAGAAGATTACCTCTAGTGATATCACCCGGGCTAAACGCGAAATTGAAGAAAAATTCCTTAATTGGGACGATTTTTGTATTCACAACATCGTCATAAAATATGAAGTAGAAGGAACCAGCTACAATAAGCCCCCTTTAGGAGTCTGGGCGAAAAAGATAAAATTACAGTCACTCTTGGTTTGGATTAAAGACAAGGTGCAGAAGGGGGTTGAAGATATTCTTGATAATTTAGACCGAAATCTTGGCGGCATGATCGCTCCCCAGATAAGTCGATTTTCTTCTGCCTTTACCGCCAGAGAAGTATCCGGCCTGAAGGAGGAAGGAACAAAGCTTCTCGGTGGGCTTAGCGGTAAGGATAAGGGGCAGGTTGTGGTGAGCATTGATTATGATAAGAGTCGTTTTGTTGCCAGGAGTAGTAATAATTTTGTTTTTGACAAAGAATTCAATTTTTCTTTTCGTAAAACAATTGAGGAATTAGCAAAACGATTTATTCTTAAGGTTTCTTTAGCCGAGGAGATATTCCAGCGCTACATTTCTTTCAAAGAGATACCTTATTTTAAAGAGATAACGGTTAAAAGAGATTCAGGGTATGTAAATTTAAGCACCCAAACCTTAAATTCATTTGTTAAAGATTACATTAAGAGCGAAATTTGTTATATTTTACAAGAAATAAATGAAGATATCCCTAGGGATGATTTTACGATTTCATTTATCGGCAGGTTAAACGCTAAAGAGGGTTTTTACGGTTCCTTAAAGGATTACGTCCCCTATAATTTAAAAACTCCGCTGCAAAAATTAACCGCATCATCTTCCTATGGATGCTTACATTATGGAGTATCGCGTTTCTTAGAGCGTGATCATAAAAGGAACGAACCAATGTTCCGGCGTATTTTAGATATATATCGAGAGTATTTTTAAGAGAAAGATTAAGCAGACTTCATGGCTGGCGAGAATAAAGCTTACGATGGTTTCCTAAAGAGTTTCCGGGTAGCTCTAACCAACGCTTCTGTTTACTTCAGGGGACATCCGCTTTTGATAAAATCTGTCGACAATTTAATAAGGGCGATTAGGGAGATTTTAATTTCAATAAATCCTTTAAGAATGGGTATTATGCCGGATTCCTTAGTGTTTCATAATAAGCACCTGAAGGGTGAAAAATTGTATCGGGAGATTGCCCATTTTTTTCATCGTCGCAAGGTAAAGGCGATAAGTTTTAAGGCAGAGGTGTCTGGTGAAGAGTTAATTACATTCTTTGGCCAGGCAAAGTTATCGCCTAGAGATATTTTGTTAAAGGGAGGTCTAAACACCATTTTTAGCAAAGACCGCCTCGGACATATTATAATTGAAGAACTAGACTATTCACAGCTTCTTAAGGGTGAAGGTGAAGAGTGTGTCGATGTCTGGACATATTTATTAAAGAGGAGCTTTAATCAAGGTGATACTAAAAGAATTGACGAGTTAGCTGATAATTTTCAGAAAGTCTTAGAAAGAATTCAGATTGAAGACATAGTAGATAATAAAGACATAAAGGAAAGCATTAGCGAACTTTTTAATTATCTTAATGATAAAGATAAGAACAAATTTCTCCAATGTTCAAAGGCTTTAGCCAGATCAATTTTCAAGAGTGGAAGCAAATTCAACCAAGAACAGATTGATGGACTCAAGACATTTTTGCAAGGATTGAAAGCCGAAGATATCTCCAGCACCTTATTAGAGCAGTTGCAAAGTAATACCGTACTTGATCCAGTAAGCCTTAAATTGTTTTCTAAGCTCGTGGATCGAGAAAAACACCAAGAAGTTGCTGCATTTTTTGCTAAAAAATTCGAAGAAGACAAAGCTTTAAGGAATAACGTTAAGGCAATCGCCGGGATCAAGGAACTGATTTCTTTGCCGGATTTTTCTTCAAGCGTTCCAAAGACTTATCATGACAACCTGGCTGCGATTTTGGATAATATTTCTTTGGGAGAAGGTTTATATTTCAACCGTGAACAGCTCATCGGAAGCTATCGTTTCGCTCTCCTTGAACTTTTTATCTTGGAATTGAGTACAAAAAGGCTGGGTTTAGTCGTAGGCCGTATCTTGCCAGAACTCGAACAGTCTCTAGAGAAGAGTGACCTAAAATATATCAAAAGCTTCATAAAAGCTTTTGACGAAAAAAAGAGACAAACCATTGAATTTAAATCTCTTTTTCCGGAGGTGAATAAAAATATAGCTGCTTTTGTAGAAAAAGCTATTTTTAGCAGTGATGATTCATTAGATTTAGGAGCCTTGATAGATATTGTAGATACTAGTAGTTTAGGTACAAAGTTTTACCTGGATAAAATATTTAAGGAGGGTAGAGTTAACCCTTGTATTCTAAAATTATTTTTCAAACTCTTTAGCGGCCACCTCTCTCTTTTTTACCAAAATTTCGATCAGAAAATTCTTGATTTTCGATTTGTTGAAAAAATTATGGAGAGCTTGGATTTGGTGGAGTCGACTTTAAGCCTTGATATCCTTAAACATATTTTTTCTTTATCCAATAACTTTATAAAATTAAAGGTGTTGAAAAAAATGAAAGAATTCAATTTAGTGGATGAAGAATTCTTGTTTTCGCTTCTTAATAAAGGAGATTTTTCCCAGTCCAAACAAGTTTTACTAGTTCTAGCTAAGACCCCCTCTTTGCTTTCCAAGGCCGCTAAGATGCTCTTGGCTATTTCCAATCCTTTCGGGTTAAGAAGCAAGCTTATTGAAAAGAATTTGAGTCTTATTGACCAAGCCCCTTTTCCCCAGGCGCGGGGATATTTATTTGATTTAAGCAAGTATCGGTTTTTCTGGAATCGGAATATAAGACGAAAAGCTAAGGAAATTTTGGAGCGAGATGGAGTTTGATAGAATCGAATTATTCTTAAAAAATCTAATGTCGTCTTGGCAGGCAGCCCGGGTGTACGGAATTGAACATAAGCTGTTTCTTGAGGCTCTCCAGAAGGCTTATGGTAGCTTGGCTGTAATCCTAAGCGATCGGGATGAGTTGGTTATAGGCATATTGGGTCGGGAACTAGCCAGCGGCGAGGATATATTTTTTGAATTAAGTAAGCGAACAGCCCAGGCTATCGATTATTTGAAGAAAATTAATGTTGAGAAGATAACCTTCCGTAGAGGAATAAGCCGTGAGGAATTGGTTAAATTTATTGCCTTCCTGATTACCCCGGTTGAAAATATACAACTTTTACCTCAGGAATATCTGTCTGCTGCCGGGGTAAACAGTATTATAGTGGCTAAAATTAAAGCTCCCGCTAAGAGCTCTCCTCAACAACAGGCAATCGAGAAGATTGAATTTATGCACTACAAAGGATGTCTGGATAAACTCTCGCACTCCTTAGATTCGTTAATTAATGATGATACGGTTGACAATGTAAATTTAAAATTTATTGCTAACGATATTATGGAAAACTTGAGTGGTAAGTATCAAATTTTTTCCAAACTGAGACAGACAAAAAGTTATGATGCCGCAACTTTTATGCACCTTTTGAACGTAAGCATTCTTTCAATCTATTTGTCACACAAGTTAGGATTTTCCCGAAATGATTGCTTGGATATTGGAATAGCCGGTTTATTCCATGATATCGGTAAGCTCTATATTGCTAAAAAAATACTCCAGAAGAAAGACAAACTAGACAAAGAAGAGTTTGACAAAGTAAAAAGTCATACTGTTCTCGGTGCAGAAATTCTCTTAAGGCACGTTGATACTTTAACGTTTTTACCAGCGGTGGTTGCTTTTGAGCATCACCTGCGGTATGATTTGAAAGGTTATCCTAAGCTGTTTTTTCCACGGAAACTTCATATAGCTTCTTTGATTATTATGATTTGCGATGTCTACGATGCACTCCTGCAGCGAAGAACTTACAAGAGAGATTATCCTCCGGAGAAGGTTTATGAGGTGATGGCAAGCGATGATGGTAGGAGATTTGACCCCAAGCTTTTAGATAAGTTCTTCAAGGTTTTAGGAGTTTTTCCGGCAAAGACAATTGTCCGGCTCAGTGACGGCAAGGTAGCTATAGTCCGAGACCAGAATGAAGATGATATATTTTCTCCGGTAGTTGAGGTGGTTGGTGAGACGGGGGGTGAGTTAATTGACTTAAAGGGTAAAAATGAGGTAAAGATAGAGCAATCGCTTAACCCCTTAAGTGAAGGTAAAGATTATCTTGATTCAATATAGGTATGGATAAGAGTAGGTAGTTGTTTGTGAAAGCCGACTATGCATAAGAAACCAAAGAAAGTTCATATTTTTCATATTTCGGAATCTGGTGGCCACAATAAAGCTGCGCAGAATTTAAAAGAAGCTCTTCATTATAAGAATCCCCAGATTGATGTCTTGAATCTCAATGGTTTGGGCTATTTTTATCCCCGGGGGGAGAAGATAGTTAACTCTATTTATATTACAATTATAAAACACTTTCCCCATATTTGGGGGAAAGCTTATGACCGTCGTAAAGTGATAAAAGTTCTTACCCCCTATCGTAAAATAATAAACAGATTTACTTTTTCCCGATTGAATAAGCTGATAACCCGCTATCCACCTGACTGCTTTGTGGCTACTCAGGCTTTCCCATGTGGTTTAATTGCCGACTTTAAACAAAAAATGGGATTAAACTGTCCTTTAGTTGCCATAATAACCGACTATCATCCTCATCGTTTCTGGATTCACCCTTTTGTTGATCGATATATTGTTGCCTGTCAGGAAGCAAAAAATGTTTTAATTAGTGAGGGAGTAGATGCAGAAAAAGTAAAAATATTGGGAATACCTATTTCAGTGAAATTCTTGACTAGTTACCCTAAGGAACAGATTAGCCGCGAATTGGGTTTTGTAGGTGATTTAGATTCAGTATTAATAATGGGAGGTGGGTTAGGTATTGGCCCGATAAAGAATATTGCCAGGAAGCTGGATGCCCTTGAGGATAATTTCCAGATTATAGTAGTTTGTGGTAGGAACAAAAAGCTTTATAATTGGTTTCTTAAGAAAAGCGAAAAATTTAAAAAACCGCTTTTTGTCTTTGGTTATACAGAAGATATACATAAGGTGATGGATTTTTCTGATATTATTATTACCAAAGGCGGTGGTATAACTATTTCCGAGGCTTTAGCTAAGGGTTTATGTATAATTGTCACTTACTCCATTCCCGGCCAGGAAGAAAGAAATGTGAATTATCTCTCTAAAAAGCAGGCGATAATAAAATCTGATCATGCTAAAGATATAGGCGAAATTATCAGAAGCCTACTGCAAAATAAGAAGAAAATGTATTCCTTAAGAGAAAGGGCGAAAGAAAATTCTTTCATTGATTCTTCTTTAAGGATCGTTGATCTAATCTTAGAGTTAATAAGTTAATGTACTATCTTTATTGTCTGGGAAATATACTAACTTCAATCTTACCTCGAAAAATTTGTTATCTATTGGCTAAATTATTTGCAGTAATCTGTTACTATACCTCCAAAAGGGATCGTGAGTCTGTCATTTACAATCTTTCTCCAATAGTTGTGGATAAGAGTAAATTAAAACAGTATGCTCAAGAAATTTTTATCAACTTTGCTTATTATTTAGTAGATTTCTTTCGTTATTCGAAGTTAAACTTAAAGTTTATAAAAAAATACGTACGGATTAGCGGTCTGGAGAATCTTAAGAGTGCTTTAGCTAAGGGTAGAGGAGTCATTATCCTTGGTGCTCATCTAGGGAATTATGAACTGGCTGGAGCAATTGTGGCCCTTTTAGGCTACCCTCTTTCGGTAGTTGCCCGCACCCATAAAGATAGGCGAATAAATAATTTCTTTGATCGACAGCGACAAAGAGTAGGGATGAAAGTAATTCCTACCGGAGTAGCCATTCGCGGTTGTTTTTCGGCTCTTAAACAAGGAGATACACTGGCTCTTTTAGGGGACAGAGATTTTTCTGGTCAAGGAGTGAAGCTTGAAATGTTTTCCCGATATGCCCATTTCCCCCGGGGAGTTGCTTTTTTTGCCTTAAAGACTAAAGCACCGATTATTCCAATTTTTTTAGTTCGCGAAAACAAGAATTATTATCATATGATTTTTGAAAAAGCTATTTCTTACAGTGCAGACGGCAAAGACAGAGTAGCCGTAATTAAGCAATGTAACTTAGTATTAGAAAAATACATAAAAAAATATCCACAGCAGTGGTATATGTTTCAGAAATACTGGACTGATAATTATGAAGGATAAAGAAGGTGTAAGAGTTTGGGTTGTAATTCCTGCCTACAATGAGCGGTTTAGCTTATCGGGAATCTTGGAGGAGGTAAAGAGCCGGAATCTTTCTGTTCTTGTAGTAGATGATGGCTCGGTAGATGACACTTATGAACTAGCTAAAAAGAAAGCCGATTTTGTTATTAGAAACAATAGGAATTTAGGCAAGGGAAGGTCTTTAAAACGAGGCATCACCTATCTTCTTAATCAGACTGACTTTGACTATATAATTACTATGGACGCTGATGGTCAACATTCACCAGCAGAATTAGATAAATTTTTGCAGGAAGCAGCCTCAGGTTCTTATTTTACTGTTGGTAACCGAATGTTTAACCATTCCGGAATGCCCAAGTTACGAGTTATTACTAATAAGTTTATGTCCTGGCTTATCTCCCGAATAGCCCGGCAGCGGATACCTGATACTCAATGTGGGTTTCGTCTGATCAAGAGAGAGACTTTGGAAAGAATAGAAATAAAGACCAATAACTTTGAAATTGAGTCCGAAATTCTCATAAAAGCTGCCCGCTTAGGATTTCCCATAAAAAGCGTACCAATAAAGAGTATTTATTTTAAAAGCTTACGCAGCAGGATAAATCCTTTCGTCGACACAATAAGGTTCATAAAATTTATTTTACAGTTGGAAAAATGAATAAAAGTATAGAAGAACCACTATAATCATAAGATGGACGAAGATGCTTTTACCAGTTTAAGGGAAGAGATGGTTTCTGGTCAAATTCTTAGCCGGCGGATTAATGATACCCGAATCCTTAAGGCTTTTAAAAGCATTCCCCGCCATATTTTTGTTCCTGATGCCCAAAAGAGATTTGCCTATAGTGACTCACCTCTCCCTATTGGCAGTAATCAGACTATTTCCCAGCCCTATATGGTAGCCTTAATGACTCAGTATTTAAATCTTAAGCCCAAGATGCGGGTTCTTGAAATTGGTTGCGGCAGTGGGTATCAGGCAGCAATTCTTGCTTTTTTAGAAGCTCAAGTTTATACTATGGAAAGATTAGCTTCTTTAGCCAAAGAAGCTAAGAAAGTATTAGAGTCTTTGAAGTTATCAGTTAAGATAAAAGTGGGAGACGGAACTTTGGGCTGGTCAGAACATGCTCCTTATGACCGGATAATTGTTACTGCCGCCGCTTCCCAGACGCCAGCGGCACTTATTGAACAGCTTAAAGTAGGGGGGAGGATTGTGATTCCTTTAGGTGAACGGTCTCATCAGGATTTAACGGTCATAGATAGAGTTTCTCAAAATAAAATAAGTGAGCAAGAGGTTTGTGGATGTAGATTTGTTCCTTTAGTGGGTGAATATGGTTGGAGTCAATGAGTTTAAAGTAATCGGGGTAGCAACCCTACCTATTTTTGAGTTACGGGGCGCCATACCTTTGGGTTTTTCCTTAGGGGTGCCTTTGGCCCGTCTTTACTTTCTGGCTCTTTTAGGCAATTTGGTCCCGGTCTTACCTTTATTATTGTTCTTTAAGTATTTTCTTCATCATTTAGAGAGTATAAAATTCTTAGATAAACTTTTTAAATGGTGGTTTAGGCGGGTAGAGGAAAGATCAAAGCTTGTGGAGCGCTGGGGCTTCTGGGGCCTGATTCTTTTTGTGGCTATACCTTTGCCGGTAACTGGAGCTTGGACTGGAACAGTCGCTGCAACTTTATTTGAGATACCAGTGAGGAGAGCGTTTCTAGCAATTATTTTGGGTGTGGCTATTGCCGGTTTAATAGTAAGTTTAGCAGTTGGCGGAATAGTTCAATTGTGGTTTACTTAAAGATCCTCAGGATCAAGAAAAACCTACTTGCGTAGTTTTTTCTTGACAATTTAATTTGGGTTGTTATATTAAGGAAGGACGAAGGCGTCTTTTCTTTATCTAAGATGTAAAAGAAAAGGCGCTTTTTTTATTTTATGGCCGAGAATCTCTTTGGGAATTAGGGTAATAATTAGAGGGAATAATGGCAAAAATAAGGGAAAAGAGTATTTTAGTTGATTCTTCAGGGGTAAGGATTACTCAACTGGTGGTAGTTGCTCCCGATATTGCTGAAAAAGCAAAGCCAGGTCAATTCGTAGTTGTGATGGCCTCCGAAGTCGGAGAAAGAGTGCCCCTAACCGTAGTTGAGCGAGACACTAAAGACGGCACTATAACCTTAATTGTCCAAGAGATAGGACTAACTACTAAGCTCTTAGGCCGGTTAGAGGTCGGTGAGTCACTCTATGCTTTAGTTGGCCCCTTGGGTCATCATAGCGAGATAAAAAACTACGGGAAGGTAATTTTAGTAGGAGGAGGAGTTGGTATTGCCGAGATCTATCCTGCAGCCAAAGAGTTAAAGGCTGCTGGGAATCAGGTAACTACTATACTGGGAGCAAGGACAAAAGATCTATTAATCTTAGAGGAGGAGCTGAAAACAGTTTCTGATGAACTACTTATCGCTACTGACGACGGATCTTGCGGTCAGAAGGGATTTACTACTGATATATTAAAAGAACTTATTGCTAAAGAACAGTATAATCTTATTTATGCTGTTGGTCCGATCCCGATGATGAAGAAAGTTTCATTAGTCACTAAAGATTCAGGGATAAAGACCTTAGTATCATTAAATTCATTGATGGTTGATGCTACTGGCATGTGTGGAGGTTGTCGGGTTAGCGTGGATGGAGTAGTTAAATTTACTTGTGTGGACGGTCCGGAATTTGATGCTTTTTTAGTTGATTGGGATGAGTTGATTAAGAGAAATAAGGTCTATGAAGAAAAAGAAAAACATATCTGTAACCTTGATAAGCTATGAAGAAAGAGCCAGTAAGAGTAAGGGAGTTAGCCCCAGATATCCGGGCAAAGAACTTTGACGAAGTTACTTTAGGGTATAGCCAAGAGGAGACACTTCTTGAAGCTGGGCGCTGTATTCAATGCAAGAATCCTACCTGTATTGCTGGTTGTCCTGTGGGGATCGACATAAAGAAATTTATCGACCAGATTACTGAAAAAGATTATGCTGGCGCTTACTTTACAATCAGGGAAAAGAATGATTTTCCGTCTATCTGCGGGAGGGTTTGCCCGGCTGAGTATCAGTGCCGTAAGACTTGTGTATTCAGCAAAAAGGGGTTACCTTTTGCTTCAGAGGAAGCAATTAATATTCACTTTTTAGAGAGGTTTGTCGGTGATTACGGGATAAACAATAATTTAGAAGTTCCTTTGCAGCAAAGGGGAGAATTTTCTCAATTCAAAGTAGCAATTGTGGGCTCAGGGCCGGCTGGTTTATCTGTGGCTGGAGAATTAGGACGCCAGGGTATAAAATCGGTTATTTTTGAAGGGTTGCATAAAACCGGAGGAGTCTTAAGATATGGCATTCCGCCTTTCAGGTTACCGCGGGATATTTTAGATTTTGAGATAGACTATCTTAAAAAATTAGGAGTAGAATTTATACCTAATTTTATTATCGGAAGAACCAAAACTTTGGACGAACTTTTCAGAGAAGGGTTTTCAGCGATATTTTTAGGTTTAGGCGCCGGTGTACCGTCTTTTTTAAAGATAAAGGGTGAAAATCTCTGTAATGTTTATTCGGCCAATGAGTTTTTAACTCGGGTAAACCTTATGTCGGCATATAAATTTCCCCAATTTCACACTCCGATTAATGTCGGTGAGAATATGGTTGTTATCGGTGGAGGTAATACCGCTATGGATGCAGCCAGAGTTGCTTTACGCCTGCAGAGAATAAAGGGAATTAAGCCGAGCACAACAGTCTTTTATCGACGTACAGAAATCGAGATGCCGGCAAGGCGCTTGGAGATTGCCCATGCTAAGGAAGAAGGAGTAATTTTTAAATTTTTAGTTCAGCCCCAGGAGTTTAGCAGTGATGATTCAGGGTTTGTGAAGAAAATAAGATCTTTAGAGTGTCGTTTGGGTGAGCCGGATGCATCTGGTCGAAGGAGGCCTTTACCTATCGAAGGCAGTGATTTTGAAAATCATTGCGATTTAGCCATCGTGGCAGTGGGCTTAGGTGCCAATAGAGTCTTAACTAGTGTTACTCCGGATTTAAAAGTTGATAAATACGGTGATCTGGAAGTGGATTCAGAAACTATGGAAACTTCCCTAAAGGGTGTATTTGCCGGAGGGGATATTGTTGGAGGAGAAGGAACAGTCATCGAAGCTATGGGCATGGCAAAGAAGGCATGCCAAGGAATAATTAGACATCTTTCTCAAAAGTAATAAAATATATTCAAAAGGAGGAAAGAAAATGTCAGAAGCAACAGTAAAGCAGTTTATGGAGCAGGTGATCAGGAGAAATCCTGGTGAACCAGAGTTCCATCAAGCAGTACAAGAGGTAGTTGAATCCTTAATGCCTTTCATTGAGAAAAACAAGAAATACCAGGATGCTAAAATCTTGGAGCGACTTGTTGAGCCGGAGAGGGTAATAATGTTTCGCGTGCCTTGGATGGATGATAAAGGTGAAGTTCAGGTTAACCGAGGCTTTCGAATCGAGATGAACAGCGCTATTGGTCCTTACAAAGGTGGACTTAGGTTCCACCCTTCTGTTTATTTAGGTATCTTGAAATTTCTGGCTTTTGAGCAGGTAATCAAGAACAGCCTTACTACACTTCCTATGGGTGGCGGCAAAGGCGGTTCTGATTTTGACCCCAAAGGTAAATCTGATAATGAAGTAATGAAGTTCTGTCAAAGCTTTATGACTGAGCTTTGCCGGCATATCGGTCCTGATACCGACGTTCCTGCTGGAGATATCGGTGTTGGCGGCCGGGAAATAGGATTTCTTTACGGCCAATACAAGAGACTACGTAACGAATTTACCGGAGTTCTAACCGGTAAAGGGCTTAACTGGGGCGGAAGCTTAATTAGACCTGAAGCTACTGGTTATGGCTGTGTCTATTTTGTCGAGGCAATGTTAAAGGCCAAAGGCCAATCCATGGAAGGTAAAGTCTGTACGGTATCTGGTTCGGGTAATGTTGCTCAGTATACTGTAGAGAAGGTAAATCAGTTAGGCGGTAAGTGCGTTACATTATCTGATTCCAACGGGTATATTTATGATCAAGCTGGTATAGATGCTGAGAAGCTAGCCTTTGTTATGGAGCTTAAGAATATAAAGCGCGGCCGGATTAAAGAATATGCACAAAAGTACGGTTGTAAGTACGTTGAAGGAGAGCGTCCTTGGGGGGTCAAGTGCGATATAGCTTTTCCTTCTGCTACTCAGAATGAAATAAGCGCCGAAGATGCTGAAGCTCTAGTTAAGAACGGCTGTATAGCTATAGGTGAAGGTGCAAATATGCCGACAACACCAGAGGGTATTGAGGTATTTCAAAAAGCTAAGATTTGTTATGCTCCTGGTAAGGCAGCCAATGCCGGAGGTGTAGCAACTTCTGGCCTTGAGATGTCTCAGAATAGCTTAAGGTTGTCTTGGACTCGTGAGGAAGTAGATCAAAAATTAAAAGGGATAATGCTGGCTATTCATGAGCAATGCGCAAAGTACGGTAGAGGAGGCGACTACATAGATTATGTTAAGGGAGCAAATATCGCCGGGTTTGTGAAAGTTGCTGATGCTATGCTTGACCAAGGATTAGTCTAAACTAAGCGAAGAAAAAAGGCAAAGGGGACACTTCTTTTTTTTAAGAAGTGTCCCCTTTTTTACAGCATTTTTTCGACCTTAAACTCTATAACAATGGAAGGTATTTCTTAATCTCATGTTCAGTAATCTGGATACGGTAATCTTCCCATTCTTTCTTTTTGTTGAACAAAAATCGGTTAAAGATGTGAGCTCCCAAAGTCTCCTGCACAAAGGTACTTTTTTCAGTCTCAATAATGGCTTCAAAGAGATTCCCGGGAAGTGAGGTAAGCCCCCTTCTTTTTCTTTCTTCCATAGCCATCCGGTAGATATTAGGTTCAACTGCCGGAGGAAGCTGGTATTTCTTCTCTATGCCTTCCAATCCGGCTGCTAACATTACCGCAAAAGCTAAGTAGGGGTTACAAGCAGGGTCAGGGCAGCGTAATTCTACCCGGGTTGCTTTTTCGTTTCCTGGCCGGTACACCGGAACTCGAAGCAGAGCAGTACGGTTTTTTTGAGCCCAGGAAGCATATACTGGTGCTTCATATCCGGAAACCAGACGTTTATAGGAATTTACCCACTGAGCAGTTAGAGATGAGATTTCCCGGGCATGCTTTAGTTCACCGGCAATGAATCCTTTGGCCACAGATGAGAGGTGATACTTATCTTTTTTATCAAAGAAAGCATTTTGACTCCCCTTGAACAACGATTGATGAACATGCATTCCTGAACCATTCACCCCAAAGAGGGGTTTAGGCATAAAAGTAGCATAGACGCCATTCTGTTGGGCAATTTCCTTGATCACATATTTACAAGTTATTACACTATCAGCCATAGTAAGAGCATCGTTATACTTTAAGTCAATTTCATGTTGTGAAGGGGCAACTTCATGATGGGTTGCCTCCATAGGTATGCCCATTTCTTCTAAGACTTTTACGGTTTTATTTCTTAAGGTATTAGCTAAATCGTTGGGTATCAGCTCAAAGTAAGAGCCTTCGTCTATAGTTTCCGGTCTTCGAGCAGATTTAAAGTAAAAGTATTCTAACTCCGGTCCTACACAGAAAGTAAAGCCTAACTTTCTTGCCCGGGCCAATGCTCTTTTAAGAACATAGCGGCTATCACCAGCATAAGGGGTAAAGTCAGGGCTGAGTATATCGCAGAGCATTCTGGCAATAGGACCGGTTTCAATTGTCCAAGGCAAGACTTTAAAAGTAGCAGGATCTGGTAAAGCAACAATATCACTTTCTTCAGCTTCGGCAAAACCGGTAACAGAAGAACCGTCAAACCCCTTGCCATGGTCTAAAGCATCTTTTAATTCTCTTTGGGTAATCGAAACGCATTTTAAGGTTCCTAAGATATCCACGAACCAGAGCTGTATGGTCTTTATATTTTCCCGGTGGACTTTTTCGAAAACTTTTCTTACCATATCCTTTCGACTCTTCTTGCTCCCCAAGGAAATGCTTGTTTTGGTTTTTCGATCCGTCAAGAGAGTATCCTCTGTGGGGAGTTCACCCCTAGGGATTATATATCTTTTTCCCACTCGCTCAGCGTAAAGGGCTCCATGTTTTATCCGTTCAATAACTGCTTGACGGGATATCCCCAGAATTTTAGCGGCTTGGGTCGGACTTAAATATTCTTGTTCCATTTTTTCCTCCTCTTTTGGGTATTATTATTCAGTTTGTAAATAGTATTCTTTTCATACATTACAAGTGTAAAACACAACATTACGTTTGTCAAGTATTTTTTTTGATTTATTTTACACTATGCTAAAATGCCCATAGATATTAGCTTTTTTGGGATTTTTGGGAGGGATAAAAGCTATTTTTGTTAAAAGTTTTCCTTGACGAATGGTCAAAAATGTTGGATAATCATCCCCAATGTGGATGACGCGCACCTTTACTTGTCAAAAAGCGAAGGGGCGCTTTTTCTATTTTTGGGCCAGTAAACAAAGGAGTGTTGTTTATGCCGAGATATGAGGATATTAAAAAAGTTTTAATTATTGGTTCAGGGCCAATAATCATTGGGCAAGCCTGTGAGTTTGATTATTCTGGTACCCAAGCCTGTAAAGCGTTGAAAGAAGAGGGGTATGAGGTTGTTCTGGTTAATTCTAATCCAGCAACTATTATGACTGATCCCGGAATGGCTGATAAAACTTATATTGAGCCTCTTACCGTTGAAAGCCTAGAGAAGATTATTGAGAGAGAGAGGCCTGAGGCCCTTCTTCCTAACTTGGGAGGCCAAACTGGTCTTAATTTATCTTCGAGTCTCCATAGGTCCGGAATCTTAAAGAAATATGGAGTTAAAATTATTGGTGTTAAGGCTGATGCCATTGAACGCGGAGAGGATCGTCTTGTCTTCAAAGAGACAATGAAGAAGCTGGATATCCCTCTTCCTAGGTCTGAGATTAGCCATTCAGTTGAAGAGGCTGAAGTTATAGCCCAGAAAATAGGCTATCCAGTAGTATTGAGGCCAGCTTATACAATGGGGGGAACCGGCGGAGGAATTGCTTATAACGTAGAAGAGCTAAGAGTTATTGTGACTCGGGGATTAGCAGTAAGTCTTGTTCATCAGGTCTTAGTTGAAGAAGCAGTTATTGGCTGGGAAGAACTAGAACTGGAAGTTGTACGGGATCAGAAGAACCAGAAGATTACCGTATGCTTTATTGAGAATATTGATGCTATGGGCATTCATACCGGAGATAGTTTTTGTTCTGCTCCAATGCTTACCGTAAAAAAGGAGATACAGGAAAAGTTGCAAGAATACTCTTACAAAATAGTTGATGCAATCGGTGTTGTTGGTGGAACCAATATTCAATTTGCCCATAACCCTAAGGATGACCGCATAGTAGTTATAGAAATTAACCCTAGAACATCTCGTTCCTCAGCTCTGGCTTCAAAAGCAACTGGTTTTCCAATTGCTCGTATTTCAACAAAGTTAGCTGCTGGATTATCAATGGATGAGATTCCTTATTGGA
>CAYVYJ010000012.1:8107-30360 GCA_964455085.1 uncultured Planctomycetia bacterium | reverse complement strand
GGGGAGCCATTCTTGATGATTACCCCTATCAGTACTGATAGGGGTAATTTTTTTAGGATGGGCCGAAATTGAATTTCGGCAAGCGGCTGGGTGGGGGCAGCCGCTTGCCGTATAAGAGGAATTTGTATCTTCAGAATCTCTTTTATAATAAAGAATTACAGCGATTTCTTCTTTTGAATAATCTATATTTTTGATAAATTTTTTCGCCCAAAGATTTTTTTCAATTCCTTTTTTCTCTGGGAAGACTTTTACGAAGTGCTGGAGGGTTTGCACGAAAATTTCCACTGAAATTTTCGCAGACTCGGAGCATGATTGTGATGGTTCGAGTCCTATGCGGTCACCCGCTGGGGTATATTTAAGCCTGAATATCAAACTATCGAGATAATGCTTATCATGGGATATTCTTTCCAGATTTTTAAAGATATAATCCTCTAACCTGTTGGCATTTACTTGTCTTGTTTGGCAATTATTCCAGTCTCTTTTGAACGTGCTTGTACAGCGATAGTAGTAGTAGCGTCTCATCTTACTTTTTTTGTTTTTGTTAGTATGACAAGGTGTCATATGCGAGCCACATTCTTTACATCGGATTAATCCTGCTAAGAGATAATCTTTGTATAAGCGCAGTTTTCGCACTTGCTTTCTATGAATCTCTTGCGCAAGGATAAATATGTCTTCTGAGATGAGAGACGAATGATTACCTTGAGAGAACTTACCAGCATATTTAATTTTGCCTATATAGATAGGATTTCGTAAAATCGTGAAGATGCGACTTTTTGATAGGCCTAAATCCTTTGAAATTTTGGCAATAGAAGTATCAGTAATATAACTTTCATAGATTGAACGTACAATCTTGGCGTCGTCGTTGATAACGAGCTTCTTATTTTCTGCTTTATATCCAAATGGCACAAGGCCACCGTTCCACATACCTTTTTGTGCTCGTTGAAGCATTTTGTCCTTTGTCCTTTCGCTGGCAAGTTCTCGTTCAAACTGTGCGAAGGTAAGCATAATATTTCTAAGTAGTCTGCCGGATGGCGTAGAGGTATCAAATCTCTCTGTTACGGAGATAAAATCAACTCCATACTTTTCAAATAATTCTATAAGCTGATAAAAGTCTTTAGGCGATCGTGTTAAGCGGTCTATTTTATATGATATGACAAGACTGATTTTACGCGCTTTTATGTCATTAAGCATTTCAGTTAAGGCAGGCCTGTTAAGATTAGCGCCTGTATAGCCGGGATCAGAATAAACCTTAAAAATCTCCATATTCTCTTGGCTTTGAATAAAGGATTTTATTTTCGCTTCCTGCGCTTCACAGGAATTAAACTCAACCTCTGCCTGGTTATCGGTAGAAACCCTGGTATAAATGGCACACTTTAATTTTTCTTGCATAAATACCTTCCGTGAGTAAAATATCAACTGATTACAAGCAATAAAGTATTGGCTAATCTATAACATATTATCAGCAATATATTCCAAGTTGTCAAGGTTAAAATATGTTAGGCAAAAATATAAAAAGCCTCAGGAAGAAACACAAGCTATCCCAGGAAAAACTAGCCCAAAAAGCAGGGATTACTTATAGCACGCTAATAAAAATTGAAACAGGTGCTAATGATAATCCCACAATTAAAACTCTTGCTAAAATTGCAAAAGTGTTCGATGTCAAGTTAGATGATTTAGTGGATTGATAAGATTTATCCGGTATGTTTGAGTAGCGATAAAATGATTAAATGGCTGAAAGACCAAATAGAAGCTTTTGAATGGTTAAAATCTTGGTTTAAGAAAAAATCGACAAAAAATATCTTGATAATATTAGGAATTTTGTTAACTGCCCTTTTGTGGTGGGATACACATAGATATTCCAAGATTTTGAAGTCAGTTGATAAAATATACCTCGAAGTTCTTTCTAATATGCAGGAATTAAATTCGATAATTTCTACAGAAAAAGATTTAGCCCAAATAAATCACTCAAAGTATAAGTTTTTGCTTAATGCTTATGATAATGACTTCACAACCAATAAACAACATTTAGATCAACAGTTGAATAATTTTTATACTAATCTTCAAAAAATTGAAGTTTTCAAAAAGAGCGATGAATTTGGAGTAATAGTGAATCAAGGAAAATATATAAAGGATAAATTTAATTATTATTTTGGTTGTAAAGATTACTTCGATTATATCGAAGATTGGAAAAAAAGACCTCGTGTAGTAAGTGGACAAACTGTAGTTCTTCGTTTTTATCCGAAAAATTATTTACGATATAAGTTTCGTTAAGGAATAAATAAAGAGGAGGGATTGATGGGAACGACTTCCTGGCGAAAGGCTGTAGAAATAGTAAAACCTCACGTTGTAAAAATACGAACCCCAAGAGGTTTCGGAACAGGATTTTTGTGTGCTTATACTAAAGATAAGAAAATTTGTGCTGTGGCCACAGCCGCTCATGTGGTTGATCAATCTCATTTATGGGAAGAGCCGATCAGGATACAACATCATGATTCTGGACAGACAAAACTTTTGCGTGCGTCTGACAGAATAATTTGGCTTGATACAAAATTAGATACAGCTGTCATTCTCTTCTTGAAAGAGAAATTTTCCTTACCAGATAAACCTTTAGTATTTATTTCTGAGGAAAAATATCTTAAGGTGGGAATTGAAATTGGTTGGGTTGGTTTTCCTGCAGTATCTCCAGATAATCTTTGCTTTTTTAGTGGTACAAACAGCTGTTGGGTAAATGACTGGAAAACTTACTTAGTAGATGGCGTGGTAATTAACGGTGTTAGTGGTGGACCAGCGTTTTATAGAGTTAAAAAGAGCATTAAAGTCATTGGTTCCGTTTCAGCTTATTTACCTAATAGGGTTGGTGCTACTCCTGGTTTAGCAATGATAAGCGACGTCGACCAGTTTCAAAATGCGATAAAGAGGATAAAAGATATGGATGAGGCTAAAGAAAAAGAAACTCCTCCTAGTGAATTAAAAGAGAAGGCAGAAGATAAAAGAAATAATACTCAATAATTTGATATGGGGGGGCAGTCACAAAACGACTGTCGGGTTACCTTAAAGGGGTGGGTATATAGCGTTTCGCCTTCGGCGAAACGAATAAAGGCAAAAATCTTTGGGCCAAACAATTCATCAAACAGATAATTTATTCAATAAATTCAATCCAAATTAATTTCTTTTATTCCCAAAAAAATTCCGGCGCAGAAAAAAATATCCCGGAGAAAAAATCTCCGGGATATTAAAAAATAAAATTGCAAGCTCCCCATTCAGGTCTAATTCGAACTATATTCCGATAATTCTTCCCAATTCTATTCATCGATCCAAGAAACACAATCTTTAGTAGATTCGGCTGGGGTCTCCCGCACCGCCAGCCATTTATTAAGTACACTTATAAATGTCTTCTGGCGGTGCGGGAGCCCGGCGTCCTCACCCCGCAAAAATTCCCTAAAATAAAGAAAAGTATATAAATAAAATCGGCGGCGGCGAAAAATTCATTTAAATATTGACATAATTTGGTATAATATTCTATAGTCATTTCAGCAGAAAAGATGAAAAAAATACTTGACTATATTGAACTTTGGGGTAAGATAAGTTATCAGAAATATTTTAGTGGTGTGTTCGAAGGGGGAACCTCCACTGTAAAAAAGTAAAACCTTCGCAAACGGAGCGAAGGTTTTTGTATTTTATGGGCAAAACACTAACTACGACAAAACAGCCACAAATGAAAAGTAATCTATACTTTGATAGAGACGGTCTTTCTATTTACAATGATGATATTTCAAAAATTGGGAATATCAAAAAAGATAGCATTGATTTAATCATTACCTCACCACCCTATAACGTTGATATTAAATACAATTCGCATCGTGACGGAATGAGCTATGATGTATATTTGGAGTTTACGAGGGAATGGTTAGCAAAATGTTATACCTTAGCTAAATACGATGGAAGATTTTGTTTAAACATTCCTTTAGATAAAAATAAGGGTGGGCAGCAGAGTGTTTGTGCTGATATTACCACTATTGCAAAAGAGGTAGGGTGGAAATATCACTCTACGATTATTTGGAATGAAGGTAACATTTCAAGGCGGACAGCATGGGGGTCTTGGCTAAGCGCATCAGCCCCTTATGTAATAGCTCCTGTAGAAGTGATCGTTGTACTTTTTAAAGGTTGTTGGAGGAAACTTGATCCTGGGAAGTCAGATATTAAAAAAGAAGAATTTTTAGAGTGGACTAATGGCGTATGGACTTTTAGTGGAGAAAGTAAGAAAAGGATAGGCCATCCTGCCCCTTTTCCTGTAGAATTACCACGAAGATGTATTAAGCTATTCAGTTATACTAGCGCCACTATTTTAGACCCATTTTTAGGGAGTGGTACTACGCTAATTGCTAGTTTTTTAACAAAACGAAAGGGTATAGGCGTAGAGATGGATAAAAAGTATTGTGCTTTAGCAAAAAGAAGGATATTAAGTTCTACCGCCCAGCGCACTTTCTCTTTTTAAAAAGATAATATGAGCGAAAAAGACATAGTTCAGTCAGCTTTAATAATGGAGTATTTTAAAAAACATCCCAAGAGGGAGATAGAGCATCCTGAAATTGTTGATTGGGTAGTAGAGGAATACAGAAAAAGAACAGGAAATGTCTTTCGTGATCCTGACAGGGCAATTAGAAAATTATCTCAAGAGGGCCAACTCATAAAGATAAAAAAGGGAGTTTACAAATATGATCCAGATTTTGTAAGAAATCGTAAGCTAAAAGATTTTACGTTGGAACAAAAGAAGGCAATTTTTAAAAGAGATGGTTATAAATGTGTTGTCTGTGGTCGCGGGAAAGCCCATGGTGTAGAAATACACGCAGATCATATAAAACCAAGGGATTTAGGTGGTGAATCTACAGTCGCAAACGGACAAACGTTGTGCGCACAACATAATTTTCAAAAGAAAAACTATAAACAAACAGAGACAGGTAAAAAAATGTTTATAAGGCTATATGAATTAGCGAAGAAATCCAAAGATAAAAAATTGCAAAAGTTCTGTAGCGATATTTTAACTGTTTATGAAAATTACAGTATTAATTGCCATATAGTTTGGAAAAAATGATCCCGAGTGTAAGCTCCCGCAGAAACCCCAGCGATACATTACTTAATTCCTCATAAATAGGCAGTGTGTCTCCAGATTTGCAAAACTATTTATAATTATTTAATGGGGATCGAAAGATGGTTGAGAAACGTAAACATGTAAGAGTGAATTCAATACTCCCCCTTGAGCTATTTACTTGTCCTAAATCTTCTCATTTTAAAAGAGTATTAACTCGGGATTTGAGTATGGGTGGTGTTAAGGTCTGTTACAGTTTACCCCCAAAAGATCTAATCCGGCTGAGGATCCTATTTTCTAACTTCAAAGATCCTATGGTTTTAAACTCTATAGTAGCGTGGAATAAAGGAAATATATGTGGTTTAAAATTTAATAGTTTAACTGCACAAGATCAATATAGACTAACCAGATTCATTTCAAAACACATGAAGACCGAAAAACAACATTCTGGCCGAAAAATACCAAGGTTCTTAAAATCTCTTTCAAGGTTTAACGCCCAAAAAGCAACCAATTTGGTAGAAGATATTATTAAACTTATTTATTATAGACAGGAACGAATGAGAAAAACCAATCTTAAGCCAAAAGAGATATTAAAACTCGTTGATCTATTTAGGTTTCGCACGGACAATGCTTTTGAAAAAATTGTCAAAGATAAGCTAGCTGAGTGTTTTGGAGATATTTCTGAAAAAGAAGCATTGGATTATTATGATAAAAATGTTATGGGATCAATATTTGACGTATACCACCGAACAGTAATTATTGATGAGGATGGTATGCGTTTTCTGTATAAAGACGCAGAGGGTAAACATGTTGTTGATTCAGCAAATTTTCGTTCTAATAGAGCAAAAAGAATGCCTTGGATTCGATATGTTATCGAAAATACTAAAGAAGTGTATGACGTGGAAGAATATGTTGGGGTATTTTACTTTTATGTAGCTAAAATGATTATACCATTTCCTAAAGAAGGGTATAGCAAGCCTACTTATTTTATTGTTGTCGTACGAAAGGGAAAAGATAAAAAGCTCTATTTTAAAACGGCTTACTGTGTCGATAAATATAATCGTTTTTTAAAAATCATTGAGCCTAGTCTACCATATATATCTTAAAATATTTATGCTTGACAGCATGTCGACAATATGTCTATAATAAGTTAGTTCCGAGATTGCAGGATGACTTATCTTTTGGTCTAGCTGGTGGGGCTAGAAGTTAAGGTCACTGCATAGGCACCAGCACCTAAAAATAATTACCCCATAGTCAGTAGGCTATGGGGTTTTTATTTGGTTAAGGTGACATTGGGACTATGCTGGAGGGGTGGTATACCCCGTGTGCTTTGGGGTGGGTGGGGATTTAGGATTCCACCTACCAAGCAGGCTCGGAGCGCAGGCAGCGGATACTGAGCGAAGCGAAGTAGCAGCCCGAGCACCGAGACTACGAACAAGCCACCACGATGTATTTGCATCCCACCAACAACGCTAACAAGCTACCACGATGAGGCTGGCCCTTGGCCTCATTCCGTAAACAACTTATCCCCTTATAGACAAAAACACCCACTAAGATGGGGAGGCATATTGGGAGTTCGAACCATTGTATTCGGGATAATTATTGGTATAATATAGTTTGAGTTTAACCCTAATGGGGAGTTGCACTCTTTAACCCCTTGTAATTAATTAAGTTGCAAGGGGTTTTTATTTGAAGTAAAATGCGAGAAACGGAGAGAAGGTTACCTGTAAGATGAAATATTTTGAGGTGTTAGTTAAAAAGGAAGTAAAACAATGAAGCAATGGTATGAAGCATTATTCGAAAATTATGCAAACAAATATGATAAGGAGTGTTTTGTCCAAGGAACGCTTGGAGAATGCGATTTTATAGAAGAAGAATTAAATCATGACAAAAAAATACGAATAATTGATGTTGGGTGCGGAACAGGCAGACATTCAATAGAATTATCGAAGCGTGGATATAGTGTTACGGGAATTGATTTGTCGGAATCTCAGCTTGCTAAAGCAAATGAGAAAGCGAAGCAGTTTAATTTGAATGTTGATTTTCAGAAGCACGATGCCCGTAACCTTCCCTTTAATGGTGAATTTGACGCTGGAATAATGATTTGCGAGGGTGGTTTTTCTTTGATGGAAACCGATGAAATGAATTTCGAGATTCTTAAAAATACCACAAAAGTTTTGAAAGATAAAGGTAAATTAATTTTTACTACATTAAATGGGCTATTTCCGCTTTTTCATTCAGTCAAAGAATTCTACAAATCAGCAGCTAAAGAAGGTGGCTGTGAATGTAAAGAGTGCTCATTTGACTTGATGACATTTCGTGATCATAATACTCATGTATTCGAGGATGATTCAGGGACTAAGAAAGAACTAAAATGTAATGAGCGTTATTATGTGCCAAGTGAAATAACTTGGCTTTTAAAAACGCTTGGATATAAAAACATAGATATTTTTGGCGCAAAACTGGGAGCATTCTCAAGAAAAGATAAACTAACTCCGGAAAATTTCGAAATGCTCGTTGTCGCAGAGAAATAGCTTGCCACTTTCTTCTGATAAGCAATAATCCCTAAACTTATCCAAAAAGTTGCGATAATCGTCGCTTTGGGGGAGTTTTGACTTTTAACTCTCTGTGATATAAGATATTGCAGAGGGTTTTGTTTTAAGAAAATTAAACATATGAATAGGGCGGTATTCTTAGATAGAGATGGAACAATAAATGAAGATGTAGGCAATCTTTATCTTCCAGAAAAACTTGTTTTTATTCCTCGGGCAATAGAAGCCCTTAAGCTTTTGCAGGAGAAATTTCTACTTTTTATAATTACAAATCAATCAGGGGTTGGGAAAGGCACATTTACTAGTGAGCAGTATAGTAGATTTAATGATTATTTTATAAATACTCTCAAACAATTCGGTGTAACAATAAAAGATGTGTTCAGCTGTTTGCATAAAAAGGAAGAAAAATGTATTTGTTATAAACCAAGCCCTTACTTTATCGAACAGGTAAGGAACAGATATGGTATTGATATCAGCAATTCCTATTGTATTGGTGACCACCCTCATGATATAGAGATGGCTCAAAGAGTAGGTGCTCAGTCTATTTATCTACTAACTGGACATGGCATCAAGCATCAAAACGAAATCATAGACCAGCCAGATTATATAGCTGACAACCTTTATCAGGCAGCACTGTGGATTAGAAGTAAAAAGGCTGATGCAAATATGGATTCTTATTAGTAAGGAATAAGTAGTTTATTAGCCTCTCCATTCAAACACCACTCCCTAAACTCAATAAGAAAGTTGCGAAAATCGTCCTCTTGGGGGAGCCAGTATTTTATATTAAGGAACCCCCTGAATTCATCAGAGGGTTTTTCTTTACCGGTTTAGGCGAATCCTAAACAGTATGGCAGGGTGTATCTAAGTAGGACGTTTGTTGTTACTTTTACTCCAAAATCAGTAGCTATTTTTTTCTTGTATTATTAATGATATTATTTTATGATATAATAAAGCTGGAAAACGCAGATAGTTTAGTGGTAGCAATATAGAGGAGGTAGAGATGAAAAAGACATTGGTGCTTGTGTTTATCTGTGCAATTATCAGCTTGTTCCTTGTAGGTTGCGGGGGACACTCTGATTCAGAACACCCTTCGAGCGAACATCCGAAAGCAGACCATCCCCAATAAAGTTTGGCTTCGGGTCCTTGTATATAAAAAAGATATGCTAAAAAAACATGCTATAGGTCTGTCTATAACAATAGCAGCAGCAATTGCGCTATTTGTTACACTTGAAGAGTACGGTCTGGGACAAACCAATAGATCCGCGCCCAAGGTGGTAACATCAGACATACAAGCCGGCATAGAGCAATACATTGAGGAGCAAACTATACGGGGAAAAGGCTATTTTAGATTTTCCTCAAGTGATAAGGAATATTTGTTTAAACTGGTACGTGTTCATACTGAATACTTGGCGAATCTTGGCCCGGGTCGCCATTTTGCCTGTGTGGACATGGTAGATACCTCCGGCGATGTATATGACCTAGATTTCTTTCTTTCCGGTGAACCCGGCGCTATGACTGTAACTGAAACTACTCTCCATAAGCTCAACGGTATTCCCTTCTACGCCTGGAAGCAAAATTGGAGAGGTATATGGAAACGGGTCTCTATAGAAAAGGCAACGCCACAATTGCTGGGAGTAATCACAGGCCATGATGCCTTTGAGTTTATATATAAGGTAAAACTCCCTGATATAACTGGTAGCGCCCGCATGTGGCTTCCTTTCCCGGCAACCGATGCATTCCAGAAGGTTAAAATAGACAGTGTTGATTCACCTAAGAATTACCGTATATTAGAGGAAGCCAAGCATGGCAATAAGATTTTTTTCTTTGAGTTCAGCCCAGAGGATAGTGCAAAGACTGTTGATATTCGCTATCAGGTTCAGCGCATTGAAAAGTCTGGATATACTCCGCAATTTGATGATCAAGAAAACTACCTTAAACCAGATTACCTGGTTCCAGTTGATGAAGATTTTAAAGACATAGCCGAGGCAGTTATTGAAGGTAAGAAAGGTGACCTTGTGCGGGCCCGTGCCATTTATGACCATGTCATCAGCCGCATGCGTTACATGAAATATGGCTCTGGCTGGGGCAAGGGAGACTCTGTTTATGCCTGTACTATACGCACAGGAAACTGCACTGATTTTCACTCTTACTTTATCTCTCTGGCAAGGACTGTTGGTATTCCAGCCCGTTTTGCTATCGGGGCGGCAATCCCTTCGGAACGCAATGATGGAGGAGTAGATGGTTATCATTGTTGGGTGGAATTTTACGCCGAAGGACAGTGGCGCCCCATCGACATTTCTGAGGCCGATAAATACTCGAGCCTTTCAACCTACTACTTCGGGCATCATCCTGCAAACCGTTTCGAATTCAGTCGTGGTAGGGACCTTATAGTTGAGCCGGGTCCTGATTCAGGACCGATTAACTTTCTTGCCTATCCAGTATTGGAAATAGATGGTGAGCTGGTAAAGGTGATACCCGAGTTTTCTTTTATCCGCAATGTTTCTGGAAAATAACTGTTGTTTACGAAACTCGTCGTTTCCGGGGAGCCATGTTTTCATCGCTAACTATTTTTTTTGATTGTATTAGTAATAATTAGCGGTATACTTACGTTTGGACTTAACCTGGAGGGGAAGTTAGGCATTTAAAACTATCGGGACACAATTCAGGCAGGCAGAAATTCATCTATTCGTAGGGAATTTAATTTAAAAAGCATGAAGATATTAGACAAAATTATTGGGATTGACGAGTTAAAGAAAGTAGCGGTTGATAGATTTGGTGATTTAGTAAAAGCTGTCGTAGACGTGGATCAAGAATTAATTGCTATTGATGCGGAATTGCACTCTGATTTGGAGGCTTTACTTTTGGAAAATGGTTCAAAACAAAATGGTTTATGGGGAATCAATTTATATCCCGGCCTTAAAGGGGATGATTTTGTTGAATTTGATTCAATGATTAATATGCGTCCGTCTCAAGACAATATGAGTCGTGGAGTAGATCATCAAGCAATCCGGCAGAAGATCATTGAAACCGTCAACAAATGGATTAAGCGATGAACATTAAACACAAAGTGCTTGCTTCCGGTCGTTGGAACCAGTTGTCTTTTTTGGAACAAATGGCTAACATTGGCAGTGAAGTCAGCAGGGCTTTAAATTGGCGGAAAAAGGATAACCCTGAATATTGCCAAAAAGCGATTATCCGGGCCCTTGAGTTGCTATCTTTAACTTTAGATAAGCCTTCAATTCCTTCTCATTATAAAGAACTTACCCGTTTAAAAGAAGCTATCATAGATTATTTCTATGGTAAAAATGAGTTTTCTTCTACAGAGATGTCATGGCGCAACTACTTTGACCATTTTAACTATGCTGTCCGGAAAAACTATTAAGCCTGCAGGAGTTATCAATTATCTCGGCTAATCCTATGACTAGTTAGGATTATATGATAGCATAAACAAATGCTGGAAAGAATAAAAAATAAGGTTGACCTTGAGCTTAAGAAGTTTGTAGTTGATATTGAAAAGACCTACTCTTTAAGTAAGATTTCCCCCCTTTTATTTAAGTCGATTAAGGAGTTTATCTTAGGTAAGGGTAAGCGGATAAGACCGATACTTTTTATCGTTGGATACTTAGGGTTTGCTAAAAGAACAGCCCCGGGCCTGTACCGCAGCGCCTTAGCTATTGAGTTACTCCATGATTACATGCTGGTTCATGACGACATAATCGATAAATCCGATACCAGGCGTGGTAAGCCTTCAATGCATAAGATGCTTGATAAACAGCTTAAAAGTTATAAGAAGATTAAATTTAACGGTCAGGATCTAAGTATAGTTGTCGGTGATGTAATCTATGCTTTAGCTATTGAGGCCTTTCTGGCAATAAGAGAGGATAAGGAGCGTAAACAGAGGGCCCTTAAAAAATTTATTCAAGCTGCTGTTTATACCGGCTCAGGAGAGTTTATTGAACTTTTGTGCGGAGCCAAGAGCATTGATCAGATATCTCGGGAAGATATTTACCGGATATATGATTACAAAACCGCCTGTTATACTTTTTCTACTCCTTTGGCCAGCGGAGCAATTTTAGCTGGAGCCGGGAAAAAGGAGGTGGATAAGCTGTTTAAGTTTGGGATCTATCTGGGCCGGGCATTTCAGATAAAAGACGATATCTTAGGAATGTTTGCTGCCGAGAAGAAAATCGGCAAATCAACTCTTTCTGACCTTCAGGAAGCTAAGAAGACTCTGCTGATCTGGCGGGCTTATCATTCCGGCAACAGCAAGGCTAAGAATTTTATCAAGAAAGTATTCATTAAAAAGAAAGTAACTTACCAGGATTTACTCAAAATGCGTAAAATTATCCAATATTCCGGCTCATTAGATTACCTTTATGCCGAGATTGATTCGTTGATTAGGAAATCCCAAAACTTGATAGCTTCTTCATCAATCAGTCGGCAGTATAAAGATTTCTTAATCCAATATCCCCAAAAACTGCTTTATGAAGTTAAAGATTACCCGAGCTAAATCAGCTGGATTTTGTTTTGGCGTAAAAAGGGCAATAGAAATAGCCCTTAAGGCAGCCGGTCAGCATTTAAATATCGAAATGCTCGGTGATATTGTTCACAATCAAGATGTCTGCCGTCAGATTAGCGTCGCGGGAGTAAAAAAAATAAGAACCCTTAAAAAAGGCCAAAATAAAACTTTATTAGTCCGGGCCCACGGCATCCCTTTAAAAGTCTTAAAGGAAGCTGAAAAATTAGGTTATAAAATAATTGACGCTACCTGCCCGATGGTTAAGGAGATACATAAAATCGCTATGAGAATGGAGCGAGAGGGCCGCAGAGTTATTGTTATCGGTGATAAGGACCATGCCGAGGTAGAAGGTATAGTAGGGCACTTAAAATCTCAAGCTCTAATCATCGATAATCAAAGAAACCTGCCTTTACCGGCCATAAAGAAGATAAAAAAAGCTTGTCTGGTTGTGCAATCAACACAGAATACAGAAAAAGTAGCCAAGATCTGTGAGTTGTTGAAAAACTATATCCCGGATTTGAAGTGTTTTAACACCATCTGTACTCCCACCCGAAAAAAACAATCGGAAATACGCAGCTTAGCCCTTAACAATGAGCTGATGATAATTATCGGCTCAAAATCAAGCGCTAATACCCGGCGGCTATATGAGATTTCAAAATCACTGAATAGAAAAACCTATTGGGTTCAAGCCAGTAAGGATTTAAAAAAGGCCTGGTTAAAGGGTGTGGCAAGGATAGGGGTAGCTGCTGGAGCATCAACTCCCGATTATACTACTTACCAGATAATCAAGCAGATTCGAATCTTAACTAAGACCGGGTAGGGATTTCTTTAATCGCTGAAGAAGCGATAAGCTATGCTTTGCGAATTTTCTGCCGACCCACATAATCCCGTTGAATAAGATTATTGGATGGTGGGTGAGATTGTATAATAACCATCTGATTTTATCAATGGCGCTTACCTTTTTAAATGATAAGTTGTCTAACTCGATTTTCAATTTTTGTATTTTCTCTCTGGGTACGCTATTAGAATAGATGATTGCATCATGATCCGGGTTTGCTTGCTGTTGTCTTGCCAGGAGTTTAAGGTAATCCTCCTCAATGACCCCCCGGCTTACTGCCATGTCATAGACTTCTGTTCCCGGGTAAGGGACCATGAATCCAGTCTGGAGTCGATTAATTTTTTTATAATTAGCTTTAATAAATTGTTTTGTCTCCAGCATCTCAGCATAGGTCTCAGACGGTGTCCCTATGATAAAAGTACCGAGAATATTTATTCCGGCTTGATTAATAAGATCAATAGCCCGCTGATGGTCAGCAACTGTAATTCCCGAACCCTTAATTAAGGTTAGCATGCGTTGATTGCCGCTCTCAAAGCCGATATCAATCTGACGACAGCCAGCCCTGCGCATTAATCTTAATAACCCAATATCTTTTTCTTTAATTAAGTTACTTCTGATTTGGGCCTCCCAGTTTATTTTTTTATCCAGGCCCCTGGTTATTAATAGTTGGCATAATTTTTCGGTATGGGCTTTATTGACCAGGAAGGTGTCATCAGTAAAGAATATCCACCTGGCCTTATACTTATTAACCAGAATTTGGATTTCATCGCTGATGTACTCCGGAGAATTAAATCTAACCTTACTTTTAACCGTAAAATTAACACAGCAAAAAATACAATTATAGGGGCAGCCCCGGGAGCCGTGGACGGTATGAATTCCAAAGGTATTCATTCCCCGCATAATATAATATCGGTCGTGGTAGCCTTTATTATTGAGCAGGAATCTATCCGGGTGGGGGATTTGGTCCAGGTCAGAGATTAGTTCTCGTTCTTTATTCTTGACGATTTCCTGTTCAATATTTCTGTAAGCAATTCCTGCGATGTCAGCTAAAAACCGGTAATCGCCCTGGGCCGACGATTCAATATAGCCATCGATCAGCTCTTTAAAGGTTATTTCGCCTTCGCCAAACACAGCAATGTCAAAACCTTGTTCAACCACCTCATAAGGGTTGATTGTAGCATGTACTCCGCCGCAGACCAGGAGGATATTTTCTTGCTTGGCCTTTAGCTGGTTACAAAAATCATAGATTCTAAGCATAAAAGGACTCATGCTGGTAAAACCGACAACATCAGGATTAAAGCTTAAGATTTCAGCGATTGGGTTAACCGAGAAGTTAATATCAACCAGCTTAATATCATATTTATATTCTCCGTACTTGGCTAAATAAGTGGCCAAAGAAGCTAGGTTAAGCGGTGGATAAGAGATGCATTTTATGGGATTAAAGAGACATATTTTTAGTACATTTCTCATCGGCGGTAATATTATACCTTAATTAGGCCTGTAATGAAAAGGAAACTATCTTAATCAGTCCAAGCTGGTTATCGAGGCTAAGTAGTTAAACCAGCAATTAGGGAAGGGGAAATTGCATTGACTGAAATCTGGTCCATGATAAAATAATCAACAAATATTGTTTAAGTCCTGGGTTAAAGCTTAAGGGTTAAATCTGGGTAGAGGAGATTAGATGAAGATAAGTGAGATACTTAAACAGAATCAGAGTGGTGTAGCTTTTGAGTTTTTCCCGCCACGCAGTGAGTCCGGTAAAGCTAGCCTGATAAATACGATTAAAGCTTTAGCTGAGTGCAAACCGCTTTATACCTCGATGACCTGTGGTGCCGGAGGAACTACTCAAGGAGTAACTAAAGAGGCGGTTTCACTGCTGCTTAAAGAGAAAGATTTTGAGGTTATGCCGCACTTAACCTGTCTGGATTTAGAACCGGATGCCTTAAGAGATCTATTGGATTATTACCAGAGCCAAGGTATTGAAAACATCATGGCCTTGCGAGGCGATCCACCACAAGATGTCAGCAATTTTAGTTTTTCCCAGCAGCATTTCTTCTGTGCCCGGGATTTAGTCAAGTCAATCAAAGACTACGGTTACTTCTCTATTGGGGTTGCCGTATATCCGGAAGGACATATTGAGACTTCGACTCTGGAAGAGGATTTAGAGTATGCCCGGAAAAAAATCGATGCTGGTGCTGACTTTGCTGTAACCCAGATGTTTTTTGATAATAGCTATTATTATCGATTGCTGGAGCGGATGAAGCGACAGGGGATTAATATCCCGGTCTTACCGGGGATTTTGCCCTTAACCGATCTGGCCAAGGTTAAACAATTTGCTAGTATTTGCCGGACCACAATTCCCCAAAACATTGAAGAAACTATGGCTAAACTTGCTGGAAAGCCCCAGGAGCAGGAGAAGGCCGGGATTGACTTTACTATCCAGCAATGCCAAGACCTAATCAAAAATGGGGCCAAAAAGCTTCACTTTTTCACCCTTAACCAGCCAGAGATAATCAAAACCATTCTTAAGGCTCTTTAGTCTAATCAGCCCAGCTTAAATCAAGCACATCTCTTTGTATCCCAATGGGTAATATTGTCTGATTGGCTAAATTTCCCTTGACAAAACAGCTCTTCCAGTATATATTAATAGATATTGTGAAAGTTATTTATGTTAAGAGAAATAAGCCAATATTATGAAGGAGGGTCACCATGAGAAATAGTTTAATAACCACCTATCAGCTGGCAAAATTGCTGGGTATTTCAATAGCTAGCGTGAACTACTATACTAACCTTGGTCTGTTTAAGATCAAGGATCGGAAGGGGAATGCCCGTCTCTACGACCGGGACGAAATTAGCAATACCTATAAGACTATTCAGCGGCTAAGAAAAGAGGGTTATTCTTTAATGCTGATTAAACAAAGGCTAGATAAGGGTTATAGTATTTAGCTGGAGGTAAACAATGTTTGAGGATTTTAAGACATTTTTTGGCAAGTTTAATCAGAAAAACTCCTATAAAACTGTGGCTGGGAGACGAAATCCTGCTTACCCGGTGCAATCTAGCCGCAGTTTAAATCTTCCGATTATTGCCATTGCCAACCAGAAGGGCGGCACTGGCAAGACCACTACGGCCATAAATCTTTCGGCAGCCTTAGCTAATAGAGATTTGTCAGTCTTATTAATTGACATTGATGCTCAATCCCACGCTTCCTTAGGCTTAGGGGTCGATGTTGAAAGCTTGAGTTATTCAATTTATGATGTGATGACCAGAAATATCGAGCTCGAGCTGGCCATCTTACCAACCAAAATTAAAAATTTAGATATTATTCCGGCCACCTCAGTGCTTACCGGGGCCCAGTTAGAAATAGCTGATTTATTAGGAAGAGAGATGGTGTTGCGAACCGCCATTTACAAGATGGTAAATACCGGTCGTAAGAAATACGACTATATAATTATTGATTGTTCCCCCTCACTTAATCTTTTAACTATAAATAGCTTTGTGGCGGCCAGGACTTTACTGGTGCCGATTCAAACCCATTATTTTTCCTTAGAGGGGATGAAGGAACTTTTTTCGACTATTCAGATTGTAAAAGACCGCTTGAATCCGGAGTTAGATATCTTAGGTATACTACCGACTCTCTTTGATGCCCGGACCCGGATGAGTCGGGACATCCTTAACCAGATAAAGAAACACTTTAAGGAGAAAGTCTTTCCTACGCCGATTCGGATGAATGTAAAATTAGCCGAAGCCCAAATTCATCGAGAATCTATATTTGAATATGACCCTGTCTCTAACGGGGCCAAAGACTATCTGGCTTTAGCCGAGAGAGTAATTGCTTTAACTCGGGAGCCCGAGACTGAACCCCCGGAGCTAAGTGGAGATGATTCTTTGGAATCTCGGCAGGCTCAGAAGACTACTGAAAAAATAGAAAACTTAAAACTTCCTCAAGATATACGCTGAGGAAGACCAAAAAAGGACTATGGCCGAAGAAAACAAAGAGAAACAAGACCAAGCTAAGGAAGCAGAGACTAAGGATATCGTAAAAGAGATATTTGGGAAGTCAAGCTCCCGGCCTAAAAAAACTTCCACTCTTTTTACTCATTTTCGGCGTCCGACTAAGCCTCTGCCGAAAGCTAAAACCTCGCTGTTTATGAAGAAACTCCCGGCAGCAATCGACATCGGCACTGCCAGCATTAAAATCCTGCAACTGGCTCAAAAACAACCCAAGGGAGAATTAGAGATTGTCTGTCTTGATAAGCAAGGTTATTCAACTGGCGGGAAAACTCCCGAAATCATTGACCAGCGTGAGGCCCTTAAGACCTTAATTGAACGTAACGAAATTGGTCCCGAGGTATTTGCCGGTGTGTCAGCTTCCCAGGTTCAGATTTATAACCTGATTTTTCCTCAGATGGGTGAAGCTGAACTTAATGAGGCAATTCGTCTGAAAATAACTCAGTTACGGCCTTTTGGGTTAAGCTTAGATGCGATTACCTACGGTTTTATCAAGGGAGACAATTTAGTCCGGACTAAATCTACTCAGCAGAATATTTTGCTGGTCTGCGCTTCCCGGGAGTTAATTCATAACCGGATTATTTTACTTCAGGATCTAGGTCTTAAGCCGGTATCAATAGAGGTTGCACCGATGACCCTAGCTAATTTAGATAAATTTCGCCCACAGTCTTCAGGCCAGAAGCAGCTTCAAGCTAAAGGAGAGGTAGCTCTCTGGATTAACCTCGGCGCTCAAGAGAGCACTTTGACTGTTACTCAGGCTGGTTTGCTCTGTTTTTGCCGGGGTTTAGCTCTCAACTCTAATCAAATGACCAAACAGATTATCCAGCATACCCGTATAAGCGAGGAAGAAGCTGAATCAGTTAAGAGAGAGTATGGTTTTAGTTATTGGTCTCCTGATAAGAAGATTGCTGTATTTGCCGAGCCGGAGAAGTCTTTTCAAGGGGCTGAGGATAAGTCGGCTGAGGTTTATCGAAGCCTAGTATCTTCTCTGGAAAACTTTGTGGTGGATGTGGCTCATTCTTTTAAATATTTTTCTTATCAAGTTACCCAATCCCGGGTTACTAATTTTGACCTTTTACTTTTATCGGGAGGCGGAGCCAAACTTAAGAATTTAGACGCATTTTTAAAGGTCCGGCTGGGGGTTCCCACAGAGAAAGTTAATCCTTTCAGCTTTTTTAAGGTTTCCGAGGCTATCAGTAAGGAGAAGGCTGATTTACTGAGTAATGATTTAGAGTTTACGGTTTCTTTAGCTTTGGCTTTAGGTTCCAGGATTGACCCCAGCAAACGGATTAATCTTATATCTCAGGAGAAGAAAAAGGGTTTAGCCCTGATTAAAGAACGTTTACAGGATAGGTTAGTAATGGCTGCCGTTATCCTTTTAGCTACAGCCTTAGGGTTTATGGTTTATCAAACCGGAAAGGTCGCTAAGGCTAAGTGGAAGATGGAATCTGCTAGCGGAGAAATTCAACTAACTCAGACTCAATTGAATCGTTTGCAGTCCCAGCAATTAAAATTAGCTGAAGAAGAGGCAGCGCTTTTAGAGGAGAATTCAAAACTTGAGGAAAGGTTAGCTTTTCTTGCCGGGGCAATCCGTCAACCAAAGAGCTTTGCTAAGCTATTTGCTGAGGTAGCGAATCTATTACCGGAGGAGATTTGGGTTACCAGACTGGTCTACCTAGAAGATAAAATAACCATTACCGGTTCTACCTCTAATATCCAGGTAGTAATGGAGTTAATTGAAACCCTGAAGGAGTCAGAGAGTTTTATTGATGTAACTTTTACCTATACCCAGCGGGATGTGGGTAAAGTTTCTGATGTTTATGGTTTTGAAGTTATTGCTAAGATGAAAACATAAAATAGTTAGCTATGGCTGATAAATTACTAGATTTTAAGAAGATAAAACCCAAAGAGAAGACTTTGCTGGCGGGATTGATGGTGGTGATAGTTATCACTGGTTATTTCCATATAATTTATAAACCCCTTTCAAGGAGTGTTTCTCGCTATGATTTTCAAGCCAAGAAGTCTCTATCCCGTCTCGAAGGCCTTAAGACTAAGCTGCCCCAGTTGGATAAGCAGGAAGAGAATATCCAGACTTTAAAAGAAGAATCTCAAGTGATGCTTGAAAAAATAGCCAAAATTGAAAGTGAGCTCCCTAATAAAAAGAACGTCTCCCAGCTTTTAACCGAATTGGTCCAACTGGGGAAAGATTTAAAAATATCTTCAGTGCGTCAGAAGTTGGATAATCGTGGCGGTTATCAGAGCATTTATGTCGAGTTAAAATTCAATGCCCCTTACATAAATACGGTTAATTATCTCCAGAAGATTGAGGAAATATCACCGTTTTTAGTTATTGACGAGTTGGACATTTCTGAGGAGAAGGCTAAGGAATATAGGGGTGGCCCGGCAGCCCGGCTTATCCTTTCCAGTTTCCTGGGAGATATGGCCAGCGAAGATAAGAGTGAGACTAAGAGTCCGGATCCGCTTACTATATCCCGAGACATATTTATTTCTAAAGCCAAGCCAGTAGCTAAGATTAGCAGCACCGAATTAAAACTTGACGGTGTAACTTATAACCCTAAGGGTTCGACAGCAATAGTCAATGGTGAGGTGGTCCGGATCGGTTCGGTAATCGAGAATTATAAAGTAAAAGATATTCAGCCTGATACGGTAATATTCACCGATGATTTTGAGGAGTATATAGTTAATATCACCCGCTAGGCACAGCTAAGTTAGAGAAGAGCAGACTCTGAGTGGGGCAGAAAAGATAGTTTTCATAGTTCTTTATAACTTAATATTAAGGTAAGTAAAATAAAAAAGATTATAAGGAGGTATAAGATGAGATGTCTTGATATTAGCCGGTGCCAGCTCAGAGGCGTTTCCTTGATCCTTACCCTGATTTTAATATTTAGTTTGGCAATTAGGCCGGCAGAAGTGAGAGCTGCCGAGGTGAAAGCGGCTGCAGCGGCTGAAAGCACTCAAGCAGAGTCAGCTCCTTTAGATAAATTGGCAACCAAGATTTCCCTGGATTATAAGGATGCTGACTTATCAGCTGTGCTGCGTTCGCTCTCCTGGACTTATGATTTGAACATTGTTACTGACGCTAAGGTTAAGGGCAAGGTGACTATAAGTTTAAAAGATGTAGCTTTAAGGGAGGCTCTGAATGCTATTCTGACCATAAACGGGCTTATTTTTTCTGAGCGTGAGGGGATTATTTATGTTGCTACCGGTGACCCTAAGGCTATTGATATGGAAAACGAAGTAGTCTTTCTAAAGTATATTACCGCCTCCGAAGCTTTAAATCTCTTAAGAGATGTTGGTTCGGCCAAAGGAGACATCAAGATTAATGAGGTATCCAATAGTTTAATTATCACTGATTTTCCTAAGAATGTCGCCACAATCAAAGACCTTCTGGTCCAGGTGGATATTGCTCCTCAGCAGGTTTTGATTGAAGCTAAGATTGTGGATATAACCTCAACTGATTTAGCTGCTTTAGGTATTGAGTGGACTGCTGATTACAATCCCCTCCATGGTCTTTTTGACCGGGACACCAACTATCCTGAGCGGCTCACTGCTAATGTAAGTCTTGCTGAGGACCACAGTACTTTAAGCGGTGATCAAATTGACATAACTGCCCTGACCCTAAAGAACTTTCCGGTTACCGCTACCGTAGATGCTTTAGTCCGTCAAGGAAAAGCTAAACTTCTGGCTTCTCCTTCAATTGCAGTTATAAACGGCGAGGAAGCCCGGATTATTATTGGTGAAAGATATCCGATTCAGGAACGGACCCAGACTACTACTGGGACTACCGAAACTGTTACTTTTGTGGATATTGGAACCAGCTTGAGAGTAACCCCCACTATTAATGACGACGGTTATATTACCATGCGAATTCATCCTGAAGTCTCCTCATTCGCCAGCGCAGTCGGCAGCAACCCCAGGATTACTACCCGGGAGGCTGATACTACGGTGCGGGTAAAAGAAGGTGAAACTTTGGTTATCGGAGGCTTGATTAAGAATACTGATAACCGTACTCATGATAAGGTTCCGATTTTAGGCGATATTCCTTTTCTGGGGTTTTTATTTTCGCGAACTTCTAAGACTGTAGAACAAATCGAGTTAGCAGTATTTATTACCCCTAAAATTCTGCGTTCAAGAGCAGAAAGGGCGCGTTTAAGAAAGACAAATGGCGCCCCGGAAGATGCTTATGTTACTCTGGAGACGGCCGGTGAATTTGGCATGATTGAGAGTATTTTTGCCAAAGCCAGAACCTTGGATCAGGGTGAAGGTGCGGTGGACTCCTATAAGAGTAAAGATTACAGGAAGAGTCAAGCCTTAAGTCTCTACAATCATATCATAATAGAATTTCCCAATAATCCACGGGTGGCTGAGGCAATCTATAGAGCGGGAATGATTCATTATCGGGATTTTAAAGATTATGAGTTGGCCCAGGAGGCTTTCGAACGTTTAATTTCTGATTATCCCCGCAGTGTCTATGCTAAACGGGCAAGAAAGATCTATAAAAAAATAAGAATATCCGAGAGAAAACTAAAAGAGCCCAGACCTGTCGGTTTGGAAGTTTTAAATGGAGGTTAAGCAAATTCTAAATAAGTAGTTAACAATTTGTATTTATCAAAATAATTGGGAGGCAAAGTATAACTGTAGTTTAAAAAAAACGGGGGGAATTATGCATGGTAATTGGAAATTAAGATTTATGGTTTTTTTGCTGATGCTGTCTTTGGCCTACGCGCCGTATAGCCAGGCTAAGGAAACCAACCAGAAACAGGTGTGGAAGAGAGAGCTTCAAAGGGTAGAGAGTCAAATCACCGGCCGGATAAGTGAACTGGACAAGAAGAATGAAATCTTAGAGCTTAGAGTGAAAAACCTCAAAGCTAACTTGGCTCAGGCTAAGGTCTTGGCAGATAACCTTAGAAATCAGATTAAAACTTTAAAAGTTGAACGTAACGAATTGCAGGCTAAGCTCCTGGATTTAGGTAAAGATCTGCAACTAGCCGATACAAAGGTTAAGACCTTAGAAGCAGATTTAGCAGCTTTGAGTAAGGCTAAAACCAAGCTGGAGAAGACTATCTTAAAAAGGGAAGCAGCTACAAAATATATCCAGGACAAGCTCACTCAGGTAAGCTCGGAAAAGAATCAGCTTAAAAAGCAGGTAGCCGGCCTTGAAGCTGTTCGTACAAAATTGGAGAATGAAATCAGCCAGTTAGAGACAGACTATAAGTTAGCCAGAGAAA
>CAYVYJ010000012.1:4212-8007 GCA_964455085.1 uncultured Planctomycetia bacterium | reverse complement strand
AGCCAAGCTTAGCCAGGTTAGCTCCGACCTCTTGAAAGAAGAGGCTAAAGGTAAAAGCTTGGGAAGTGAACTGGCTGAAAAGGATAAAACCACAAAATATATCCAGGACAAGCTCACTCAGGTAAGCTCGGAAAAGAATCAGCTTAAAAAGCAGGTAGCCGGCCTTGAAGCTGTTCGTACAAAATTGGAGAATGAAATCAGCCAGTTAGAGACAGACTATAAGTTAGCCAGAGAAACCTTGAAGTCAAAACTCGTTGAGGAAGAAGCTAAAGTTAATGATTTGCAAGCCAAGCTTAGCCAGGTTAGCTCCGACCTCTTGAAAGAAGAGGCTAAAGGTAAACGCAAAGAAAAAGCCAAGTTAGAATCGGAGCTAGCTGAGAAGAATGCGACAGTTAAAAAACTAAAGGCTAAGTTAGGACGAAGCGGCCCGGAGAGAAAAACGCTCAAAGCTCAATTAGCCACGGTAAAAAAAGAGCAAATAATGATTACAAAAGCTAAAGAAGCTCTAGAGGCTAAGCTGGCTACTTTAAATAGCGACCTTAACTTAGCTAAGGAGTTAAATGCTTCGCTTAAGGCGGCTCTTACCAAGGAGTTAGTTAAAGTCGAAGAGTTAGAAGCTAAACTAATCCGAGCTTTCCCGGAGAAGGGAACATTTAAGAAGCAGATAAAAGCATTAGAGAATGAGCGCGGCCGGCTAAAAGATGAGCTGGAGGTTTTAAAAGCTGAATATAAGTTAGCTAAAGAGGAAGTCGGCTCTTTAAAGGCCAGTATGAAAAATTTATGGATGTCTAGTTCTGAAATTGCTAAGGAAGAAAAAAGTACCCGAGGACTAGAAGCAAAGTTAGGAAAGTTATCTTCGGAACTCGGTGAGGTTAAACATCGGGCTCTAACTGCAGAAGATCAACTTAAGAAGGCCGAAGCTGATTTTGAAGGATTAAATAAGTACTACCAGACAACTAAAGATGAGAATTTTGCCTTAAAGCAAGAGTTAAAAAAAGCTCAAATAGCCTATCTAAAAGAGGTCAATACTGCTGCAAAGTTAGAAAGAAAGAGTGAACAGCTCATCCAGGACTTGGCCCGTGAGAATCAAAGGGGCAAGGATGTGGAGCGGGAGTGGCAGGCCATAAAATCAGAAGTTGCGGACTTAAAGAGAACTAAGTTTTTAGTGGAGCAGAAGGGAGAAAAGATTGCTCAAGCTAGCCAGGAAGAATTATTAACCAGAGTTTCTAAATTTTCGCCTGAAGAGTTGACTGAGGATAAAGTGAAAATTTACCAGGCTTTAGGCTATGTTTATTTGCTTGATGGTGATTTTAAGGAAGCAATCAACGTTTACAAAAAAGCTTTAAGATTAGACCCGAAAGATAAAGATGTCCACTATAACTTAGGTTACAGCTATACTAAAATTGGCAAATACAAGCATGCGGTTAATGCTTATGAGGAGGCATTAAGCGGCGATAAATCCGATGATGATATTTACTATAATTTAGGCTTAATTTATAGTAAATATTTGAATAATCCCCGGAAGGCAAAAGAATATTTCGGGATGATGTCTGATAAGAGTGAGCAGGAGGATGGGGACATATAAATATAAAGCTCGAGACAGGATTGGCGAATTAGTTACTGGAAAATTGGATGGTGAAGATGAAGCCGGTATAATCGCTAATCTCGATCGTCTTGGTTACACGGTTGTGGAAATAGCCCTTCAAGGAGCAGTTCCTTTTTCACTTAAAGGCTTCATTGAACGTTTTAAAAGTATTGATAAACAAGAAGTTAATATTTTTACCCGGCAGCTAGCTACTTTAGTTCGGGCCGGTATGCCTTTAGCTCCCGGCCTGACTACTATCTGTGATCAGACCGTTAATAAAAAATTTAAAGCAGTACTTGAAGACGTCCAGGCAGCGGTTCAGCGAGGAACTTCTTTCTCGGAAGCTCTCAGCCAGCATCCTAAGGTTTTCTCGGAGCTCTTTATCAGTATGGTTCAGGTAGGCGAGACCGGTGGAATGTTAGATATGGCTTTAGACCGTTTATCAATTTTGGGCATTCAGGAGCAAGAGACTGCTTCCCGGATAAAATCAGCTTTGGTTTATCCGGTAGTCTTGGTAGTGATTGCGCTTATCGTGGTTAATTTTATGATTGTCGGTGTCTTACCTAAGTTCGTAATGGTCTTTAGCTCATCTGGGGCCAAGCTGCCTTTACCGACCCAGATTGTGCTCGGTATAAGCTGGGTTTTGCGTAAACTTTGGTATCTAGTTGCAATTATTCTTGGCTTAATCGTACTGGGGATTAAAAAATATATCTCAAAACCGGAAGGAAGGTTTAAAGTTCACTCTCAACTCTTAAGACTTCCTATTTTTGGAAAACTCTATGTAAAAATTCAGATTTCCCGATTTGCCCGGACTCTTTCAGCCCTAACCACTTCCGGTATCACACTCCTGCAGGGGTTGACTGTAGTTGAGAAGATAATCAGCAATGTAGCCATAAGGCGGGCCATACAAAATATCCGGGTATCAATAACTGAAGGACGCCCTTTGGCAGAGCAGTTTAAAGCCAGCGGTTTTTTTACCCCGATGGTGGTGCAAATGATTGCTATCGGTGAGAAGACCGGAAAGTTAGATCAGATGCTGGAAGAAATCGCTGCTTTTTACGAACCGGAAATTGAATATACAGTTAAGAATCTAACCACACTCCTTGAACCGATTATGCTTTTAGCTATGGGCATTATGGTT
Organism: uncultured Planctomycetia bacterium; assembly: GCA_964455085.1. GTDB lineage: Bacteria > Omnitrophota > Gorgyraeia > Duberdicusellales > 4484-171 > Susulua. The sequence continues at coordinate 5,281 of CAYVYJ010000012.1, read as the reverse complement.
GGTTTTATTGCTCTTTCAGTTCTTTTACCAATATTTAAGTTAATGAAAGTATTCAGGCCAGGTTAAAAAAAAGGAGTGATATGAAACATTACACTTTACACTTTACACATTACACACAAAAAAGAGCTTTTACGCTGTTGGAATTGCTCATTGTTATCAGTATAATTGCTATTCTTGCTGCGACCATAATCCCTAACTTTATCGGTTTTGATTCAGAAGCTCGTCTTGCCGCCACCCAGACAAACTTAAATACCTTAAGGACCCGAGTCAGCCTCTTTCGCACTAAAGAAGGGCGTTACCCTGAGAATCTCGAAGAATTACTGGTGACTAACTATAATGATATGGGGATAGAAAGACCTTATCTTGATTCTATTCCTTTGGAATTCATCTCGTCTAAAGAAGGTTCAGCTGAAATTGAGAGTATTGAATCTCGCGATGCCTTACCCGGTGATGGCGGGTGGGCTTATTATATCGATAAAGCCAAGGTAGTTGTAGATTGGGATATGGAGCTTGATTCGAAGTGGGGCAACGCCGAAGGGGAAATAGTTAGTGAATGGTAGAAAGAATGTGTAATGTTTTATGTGTAATGTGAAATGTAAAGAGATTTGGATAAAGATATGCGAATAAAAAACCATAAAAATTTCTCCCCTACTTTACACTTTACACATTACACTTTACACAATAAACATCATACAGATAGCAGGAGAGGGGTTGTCTTGATCAGCGTAATCATTGTCTTTTTAACCATAGCTTTAATTGGTGCAACCCTGGTAGCCTTTTTCTCTTCAGTTGATATGACTGCTCGCAGTTTTGCTGATGAAATAAAAGCATTATACTTGGCGGAAGCCGGCATAGCTTATGCGGTTAATCTTCTACATTATCAGACTGGTAGTCAAGAAGAATTAGTAAAAGCCAAGGGGCCGTTTGAGTTAGGGGGAGGGACTTATAGGGTTGAAATCAACAATTTACAATCTTTGATTACCGCAACCGGTGAGATTGGCAGCATTACCAAAACTATCCAATTACAATATAATGCCTTATAGAAAGATTGTGTAATGTTTATTGTGTA
>CAYVYJ010000012.1:0-4112 GCA_964455085.1 uncultured Planctomycetia bacterium | reverse complement strand
CCTACTTTACACTTTACACTTTACACTTTACACGGTAAAAGCCGTAAGGCTTTTACCTACGTTGAGCTTTTGATTGCTCTGGCAGTGATGGCTATTTTGCTGGTTCCGGTAATGCAATTATTTTCCCATGCTTTAAGTTCAGTTAGTTCAAGCCAATCCCTTATCGTAGCCACTAATTTGGCTCAGTGGCAGATGGAGATGATCAAGAATCTAAATTATACCAAGAAACAGTTGATAGAGCTGGGTAAGACTATCTATCCTGATCTTGAAGCAGAACCTTTAGAACTGAACGGGGTAAAATGGAGAATCGAGACTAATTTTGTAGCTGGTCCCGGACCCGTAGAGGCCTGGGTTAAAGTCTACTATGCACTTGATATGAGTAAACCAGTGGTAAGTTTAACTACCTTGATTGAAGATATGACCTGGGAGAAAATAGTACCAAGATAACAAAATGTGTAATGTTATTGTTTATTGTGTAAAGTGTAAAGTGTAATGAAATTATTTACATTACACATCAAACATTACACAATCTTTCTACACAACAAAGAGGAGCAATATGGCCGAAGAAATCCATCAACAAAGATTAGGTGATTTGCTTATTGCCAGAGGGATAATAAATCAAACGCAACTTAATAAAGCTCTTCAGGAGCAGAAAGTGAGCGGTCGTTTTATCGGTGAGGTTCTGGTTAGCCAAGGAGCGGCCAGTGAAGAGCAAATAGCTCAATCTTTAAGCGAACAGCTGGGTTTGGCTTTTGTAGATTTATTTACCATAACCATTGAGCCGGCGGTAATTGAGTTGATACCTGAAGAGCTTTGCGTCAAACATACAGCTATACCTTTGTTTGCGGTTCAAAATACTGTCACTTTAGCCATGGCTAACCCTTTAGATATAAACGCAATCGATGAATTCCAATCTGCCGGTAATTGCCGGGCAAGGCCGGTGTTTGCCTGTCCCACGGCAATTCGCAATGCTATTGATAAGCACTATCATCGGTCAAACGAGACAGAGGCAGATAAGCTCGCAGCCCCTTTTGCCACCCTTACCAGAGGGGAGCCGGAAGCAAGGCCGGAATCTATCTCTCCTAAGGTTAACGGAGAAAAAGTTGCTTCTTTAAGGAAGGCTGCTTCGCTTGCGCCGGTAGTAGACATGGTAAATAGCATTGTGACCCGGGCGGTTGAAATGGGTGCTTCTGATATTCACCTTGAACCGGAGACTAATAGTTTTAATTGCCGTTACCGTATTGACGGTATTATGTACCCGACATCTCAAATTCCTTCCGAAGATCAAGCGGCAGTTATATCACGGATAAAAATTATGGCTGGTTTGGATATTTCCGAGAAACGTCTACCCCAGGATGGACGGATCCGGATGTTTGCTGCTGGCCGGGAAATCGATTTAAGGGTTTCGACCTTTCCTTCAATACACGGAGAAAATGTAGTTATCAGGATTCTTGATCGTTCCGGAGGCGTACTCAAGCTTGAACAATTAGGTTTTTCTCAAAAGATGCTTACTGATTTTTCTAAATTAATTAGCCGGCCTTACGGAATTATTCTAGTTACCGGGCCTACTGGTTCTGGAAAAACCACCACTCTTTACGGAGCTTTAACCGAGATAAATACCCGGGAGAAGAATATTGTTACTTTGGAAGATCCGGTAGAATATGAGATTGCACATATTCATCAATGTCAGGTAAATGTAAAAGCTGGTTTGACCTTTGCCGCTGGTTTACGGTCGATTGTCCGGCAGGATCCGGATATTATTATGATTGGTGAAATTCGCGATAAAGAGACTGCAGATATTGCCATTCATTCAGCCTTAACCGGCCACCTGGTCTTCTCAACCCTGCATACCAACAATGCTCCTTCAGCAGCAGCCCGTTTAATTGATATGGGTGTTGAGCCTTACCTGATCGCTTCATCACTGTTAGGGGTTTTGGCTCAGCGCCTGGTACGTACGCTTTGTGACCAGTGCAAAAAAGAATATGCCCCTTCCAAGGAACTCCTAACCCAGTTAGGTGATAGCCCAGCTTCGGTTGCCAACGAAAAACTCCGCTTTTATAAAGAAGTTGGTTGTCGTAAGTGTAAGCAAAGAGGTTATACCGGAAGGAAAGGAATTTATGAGCTTTTAATTCCCGATGATTCGATGCGGGAACTTATTACCCGTAAATCTTCAGCTACAGTTTTAAAAGATTCAGCCATACAACGGGGCATGAAGAGTTTAAGAGACTCTGGTTTGGAAAAAGTAAACGCCGGAATTACTTCAGTCTCGGAAATTTTGCGAGTAACGGAGGAGATGTAATGATACGAATACTTTTCGTTGAAGATGAACCAGATATTGTGTATTTTATGGTTAATTTCCTTAAAGAAAAGGGGTATGAGGTAGTTCCGGCAACTACTGGTAAAGAAGCCTTGACGCTCCTGCAGGAAGATGTATTCAATCTGGCAATAATTGACCTTATCTTACCGGATATGAATGGCAATGACCTTTGTGCCATGATTCGTCATAACAAAAAAACCAAACAGCTTCCAATAATTATTTCTACCGGAATTGGTGACAGCTTTACTCAAGGTATAAGCAAAGATATCGGGGTTAATGAATTCTTAAGTAAGCCCTATACAGCTGAAAGTCTCTGTTTGGCAATCGAAAATTGTTTAGGAATTCAGAAAGGGTGATAAATTAGCCAAGAAGGCATTTATCACTTCAGAATGAGTAAAATCAGCGGGGCTTTTAAGTAAGATAAATGTTGTTAAAATTGATAAAACAGCGGTATAATTGCCTTGGAGGCGGTTGCGAAAATTTTGAGTCGATTTCCCAAAAGGAAAAAGATGTCGTTTTCGTATCTTAAATTTTCACAAATCATTGTTGGTAAACTAATTCAGAAAGCCCGCGGTCTATTTCTGCCACGGGAGAACTGTATTCTTTTGCAATTGGTAAATGGGTATAGAAATATTGTAAATCCTTTAAACAGGAGGTTTAAAATGTTGAAGCTAAAGAGAACCCCCAGAGTAGTATTAGTAGCAATAATGTTTTTAGTCAGTCTGGCCTTCTGGGTGACCCATGTTAGGGCGGGGACCCTGGAGTTTGACGGTGTCCCAGTCGACATCACCACTACAACTAGTGAGGATTTAATAATTGTACCGGGTGTGGGAGGAAATACCCAGATTGGTGACGGAACCGGCAGTAATAGCAATGCTACTTCTAATGATGACTTACACGTAACCGGCTCTACCGAATCTGATGGAACTGTTTTCTCCGATTCTGGTATAGTTTCCGGGTCGAATATTGTTTCCGATACTGACTCTACCGACTCTTTAGGTTCATCAACGGTTGCCTGGGCTAATCTTTACGCTGACGCAATTAAAACCGTCTCCGGCACAAACCTTACCTTGCTGCCTACTGCGGCCTATACCATAATCGGTGATGCTGGTACAGCTGGTTATGCTTCAGCCAATGACGATCTTTTCGTATCCGGCATTTTGGAAGTTGATGGCACTCTCTACGCTGATAATGATTTAGTAGTAGGTACCTCTGATTTATTTGTAGATGTCTCAACCAATAAGATTGGTATCGGAACCACCGCACCGTCCCAAGCCTTAGATGTTGTGGGAGGAATCCTGGCTTCGGGAACTCTTACCTCTACTGATTTACGGATTGACACTTCTACTCTTTATATTGATTCGGGAGATAACTTAGTCGGTATCGGAACCACTGCTCCAATAGTGGGCTTAAGTGTCGGTACTGGCATAATGGCTAATACCTCACCAACTCCCAGCAATGACCTTTATGTCACCGGCAACATGGAAGTTGACGGAAGTGTCTGGCTTGGCGATGCTGCTGCTGATAATCTCACTGTTCAGGGAGCCTTAAGTGTGGTTAATTTAGAATACGCTGGCAACCTTGTACCAGATACTGATGATTCTTATGATATCGGTACAGCAGCTGCTGAATGGCAAGACCTTTATCTTGACGGCACTGCTAATATCGATGATTTAGCTGCTGATGCCGGCGCAGTTACCGGTAACCTTACAGTGGGAACCTTATCTGATGGGACATTATCCATAACCGGAGGTAATCTAACTACTACTGGCACAGTCTCAGCTGAACAACTAAC
>CAYVYJ010000011.1:0-31731 GCA_964455085.1 uncultured Planctomycetia bacterium | reverse complement strand
GATGATTTTAATCGGGCTTACCGGTGGGATTGAGCCTTATTTTGGCAAGAATGTCTGGTCTTATAAGGGCAATCTACATATGTGGAATCTCAGTAAGGAACCTTTAGATCAATATGAGATAGAAATCGAGAAGATTTTTAATCAAACTGCCCGGATTATTGATGAAGAGCAAAGAAAGGTTTTATTTGCTCGTTGGCAGGAAATTGTATCCCAAGAGTTACCACTTATTTATACTGCGGTTCCTTATTCGATATATGCGGTACGAAACAAGTTTGGCAATCTTTACCCGACTATTTACGGCGGTGCTTTTTCGGAAATAGAACATATTTACCTAAAGGAATAAGGGAATTTTCTTGACATAACTGCTTATTTATGATATCGTTAAAGTCGATGAGGATCTTCCTTGTAATCTTCCTCTGCATCTTTCCTTTGCTTTTTTCCCTAGCCGGACCGCTTACTAAAGAGAACGCTAAAGCCTATCGGGAAGAAGGCCAGAGGGCTCAGTCTATAGGTGACCTAATGGGTGCTTTAAGCTGGTACCAGAAGGCTGTTCAGCTAGACCCTAAATTGGCTCAAGCCTATAATGATATGGGAGTTATCTATGAGATCCTTGGTGAAGATGATAAGGCCTTGGAACCGTATCTAAAAGCATTAGAGATAGACCCGGGTTATTTACCGGCATACACTAATTTAGCATTCCTATACGAGAAGAGGGGTGATATAGATAGCGCTGTTCACTATTGGCAGAAGCGATATGAATTAGGCCGGGAAGGGGATTACTGGTGGGAGGTTTCTTGTCAGCATCTTCTTAAATTAGGGGCTTATCCTGCAGTGAGAAAGAGAGTATTAGAGAGGAAAGCAGCAATATTGTCTAGTGATGTTATTAGAAAGAATAAAGAGGAAAACTTAAAGTCAATAAAAGACGCAAAGCGTCATTTTCGTATTGGCAACAAGGCCTTTAAAGAAAAAGATTATAAAACCGCGGTAAAAGAGTTTGGAACAGTATTTTTAATAAATCCTTCTGATGATCAGCTGTTAAGCAGAACTCTAAGTCGTTATAAACAAGCAAGAAGACTCTTTTTAAGGCAACAGACCTCTACCAGCGCTAAAAATGCTTTAGATTACATAGATCAAGAAGATTATTCATCTGCACAAAATAAACTCGGAGAAGCTCTGGAAGCTATTTCTCATATTACCCAAGAAAAATAAGGTATTTTTACCAGCCATTTAACCTATAATTTTCTAAATTTCTATGTCCAAAAAAATAGTATATTTGATTGATGGTACTTCCCTTTGCTACCGTTCTTTCTTTGCCTTAAAACTTTCTACATCATCCGGTATACCTACCGGAGCGGTGTATGGAGTTTATTTGACCCTGAAGAAGCTCATCGTAAAGCATAACCCCTCTTATATAGGGGTGTGTTTTGATATTTCCCGTAAGACTTTTCGGCAGGAGAAGTTTAAACAGTATAAGATTAATAGGCCGGAATTACCTGATGAACTGAAAACTCAGATCCCCTTGGTTAAAAAGATGATTTCATCCCTGGGGATAAAAACAATAGAGAAAGAAGGGTTCGAGGCCGATGATTTAATTGCTTCTTTGTGTAATAAAGCATTAAAGAATAATCTATCAGTGGTTATAGCCAGCTCGGATAAAGATTTTTACCAACTTATAGATTCAGATAAGGTTCAGGTTTATAATTACAATAAGGATAAGTTTATTGGCAAAGATGATTTTTTAAAAGAGTACGGTTTTAAACCTAAACTTATGATTGATTATCTTTCTTTAGCCGGGGATAGTAGCGATAATATCCCTGGCGCAAGGGGAATAGGTAAGGTAGGCGCAGCTAAGCTGATAAAAGAGTTTGGTAAAATCGAAAATATCTTCAAAAATTTGAGCAAATTGCCTCAGAAGACCCGGAATATATTAACTGAAAGTAAAGAGGCTATTTTCTTAAGCCGAGAGCTAGTAGAATTATCCCAACCCCAGATAGATTTAAAGTGTCAGGATTTAAAGAAGCAAGACCCGGATTTGGGAAAGCTCTATGAGATGTTTCGGAAGTTGGAATTTAAGATGCTTCCTAAGGATGCACCAACTTCCTCTTTAAATTTAGATTTAAAAGTAAAAACCGGTATTGTCAAGAAGGATTTAGAGTCTTTAACTAAAGAAAACCTGGTATTATTTAGTCAAGCTGAAGAGTTTTATCTTTTTAGCAGGCTTAAGAAAGAGATATATAGAGTCGAGAAATCAGTACTAAGGACGATATTGGAGGATGAGTCAATACAGAAGATATCTTATGATTTTAAGCGTCAGCTTTCAGAAGCCAAGGGTTTAGAAATACAAGGGGTCTGGTTTGATGTGAAGATTGCAGCCTACTTACTTGATTCAGCGCTCCCTGACCATTCACTCACGACGCTAGTCTCACATTATCTTGGTGAGTACTTTGCAGAAATACCGCCAGAGGTTACACCTTACTTTGTTTATCAGCTTTATCGGTTGTTGTCGGTTAAATTAAAAGAGCAAGATCTTGGTAAGCTTTTCTTTGAGGTCGAGATGCCCATAGTTTCTATACTCAGCAAGATGCAAAATCAAGGAGTAAAGATTGAGGCCAAGACTTTAGATGATTTACTAACGGCAGTAGATAGTAAAGGAGATGGCCTTAAGAGTGAAATATTTAAGATCGCCGGCAAAGAGTTTAATTTGAATTCTCCCAAACAACTTTCAGCCATACTCTTTGGTCAGCTGAAAATACCACCTCTGAAGAAAACAAAGACAGGGTATTCTACTAATGAGGAGGTTTTGGATAAATTATCCGCCCAATATCCTATAGCTGGATTACTCCTAGAGTACCGGTACCTAAATAAATTAAGAAATACATATATTATTCCCTTAAGCGAACAGGTAACGAAAAATAAAGGCATCTTACATGCGCAATTTAATCAGACTGGAACGCAAACTGGTAGACTATCAAGTTCTTCTCCTAATTTACAAAGCATTCCCGTAAAGGGTGAGTTCGCAGAGAGCTTAAGAGAGGCTTTTATTCCTTCTTCTAAGAAGGGATGTATTCTTTCCGGAGATTACTCCCAGATTGAATTAAGAATTTTAGCTTCTTTATCCGGTGATGAGAATTTAATTCGCGCCTTTAAGCAGAATCTAGATATTCATAACTTTACTGCTTCGCTTCTTTTCGGAGTAGAAACGGAAGATCTAAGTGACTCCCAGCGCAATATAGCCAAAAGAGTGAATTTTGGTATTGTTTACGGGATGAGTTCATACGGACTTTCCAAAGAGTTAAAAATTACACCTGTTGAAGCTCAGAACTTTATTGATGATTACTTTAAGCGTTATCCCAAGGTTAAAGAGTATATAAATAAAACCTATGTTCAGGTAGAGAAAAAGGGATTTGTTACCACAATCTTAGGCCGGAGAAGAAAACTTCCCGATATAAATAGTTCTAATCTTCACTTAAGAGAATTCGCTCGGCGCCAGGCGATAAATGCCCCGATCCAGGGCTCATGTGCTGACCTGATTAAAGTTGCTATGGTGCGAATAGATAAGGAACTGGCCAAAAGAGGGCTAAAGACAAAGTTAATAATGCAAATCCACGACGAACTTATCTTTGACGTAGCTTGTAATGAGCTAGAGACAGTAAAAAGTGTTGTTAAAAAGCATATGGAGGAGGCTTTTAAATTAATGGTTCCAATTAAGGTTAATTTAAAAGTCGGCAAAAATTTGGGTCAGATGAAGCCGGCTTTATCCTGCCCACCCCCTACCAGGGAGGCAGAATGAAAGTAGTTTTTTGTTCCTCAGAAGTATTCCCCTATGCTAAAACTGGTGGACTTGGCGATGTAAGCGCTGCTCTTCCTAAAGCTTTAGCTAAAGCTGGAGTTGGGGTAAAGGTGTTTATGCCGCTTTATAAGGGTATAAAGCCTAAAGAGATGCGGGAAGGCTTTGGGGTTACTAAGCAAGACCAGATTGAATTTTTTTTCATTAAAGCTGATCAGTATTTCTTACGCGATTCCATCTATGTTGCCGAAGACGGGCATGATTATCCTGATAGCTTAGAGCGATTTTCTTTCTTTAGTAAGCAGGTATTGGAAGTTTTAAAAAAAATAGATTTTTGCCCCGATATTATCCACTGTAATGATTGGCAGACATCCTTGGTAAGCGTTTATCTTAAGACTCTTTATGAGAATGACGCTTTTTTCAAAGACACAAAGTGTATCTTAACAATTCATAATCTTGCTTATCAGGGGCTATCTCCGAAGAAGAAGTTTTCTTCTTTGGGTATCGCTCAAGATTTTTTCCATAAGGATTACCTTGAATTTTACGACAAGATAAATCTGCTTAAAGGGGGCATTGTTTTCTCGGACTTAGTAACCACAGTAAGTCCTACTTATGCTAAACAAATAAGAACTTCTCAATATGGTTGCGGACTGGAGGGAATTTTGAAAGCCAAGGGAGAGAATTTACGCGGAATTCTTAATGCTATTGATTATACTATTTGGAATCCTGAGACAGATGAATTTATATATAAGCAATATTCAGAGAATACCTTTGAAGCTAAAGCGGTAAATAAAGTTAATTTACAGAAAGAGTTAGGTTTGAGGGAAGATAAAGATATTCTGCTTATGGGGATGGTTAGCCGTTTAGCTGAGCAAAAAGGCATTGATATTTTATCAGAAGCCCTAGATCGTATTTTAGAGAAACACCAAGTAGTTATCCTAGGCCTGGGTCAGCCGAGATATCATCAGATTTTAAAGGAAAAAGCAATTAAGTTTAAAGGTTCTTTTTCTTTAAAGCTTAAGTTTGATGAGGCTTTAGCCCATAAGATATATGCCGGAGTAGATGTATTTTTGTTACCTTCAAGGTTTGAACCTTGCGGACTCTCTCAGATGATTAGCTATAAGTATGCTACCTTACCCTTAGCTCATCATACCGGAGGATTAGTGGATACGGTTATTGATGTCTCCGCCGGCGGTGGGGGATTCGTATTTAATAAGTATAGAGCTTTAGATTTAATATTGGCAGTAGAAAAAGCGCAAAAGTTGTTTAATCAAAGAGGGGCCTGGAAGGATATCGCAAGGAAAGTAACTCAATATAACTTTTCTTGGCAAGCAGCAGCTGCTAAATATATTGAGGCATATAAAGATTTAATAGGAAAGCAAGCATGCCATTGATAGCCTTAACTGGTAATTTAGCTAGTGGTAAGAGTACAATCCTTAAGCTTCTTAAGAACAAGGGGGCGATAGTCTTTGATACCGATAAGGAGATACATTGTTACTATCGGAATAAAAGGAGTTTAGTTTATAGAAAAATAGTGGCGGCATTTCCTGAATGCCTTAAAGCAGGCGTGATTTCGCGCAAAATACTTGCGGCTGTTGTTTACTCCGATAAGCTTAAACTAAAGAAGCTTGAACGAATAGTTCACCCGGTAGTAATCAAAGATTTATTAAACTGGGCAAAGCCTAGCAGGATAGAGGAGAAAATTTATGTTGCTGAAATCCCACTTCTTTTCGAGAAAAGAATAACCGGTTATTTTGAAAAGATAATTTTAGTGACAGTAAAACGCCCGGTCTTAATCCAGCGGATTATCAAAAAATACGGTTTGAGCAAGAAAAAAACCATCGATAGGCTATCTTTATATAGGCCTATTAGAGAAAAAATAAAAGGATCAAATTTTATTATTGATAACAGTTCAAATTTAAAACGGTTAAAAAAGGAGGTCGATTTATTATGGAGAAGAATAAAACAAAATCAAAAAGTAAGCCGGTAGTGGTGGATGATAGCGTTGATATCGGAACCCTAAAGGGGATGAAGATATCAGAGCTGAACAAGATGTCTAGGGATCTTAAAATTAATGGGGTGAGTGGGGTAAAGAAGCAAGACCTTATTTTTAAGATTTTACAAGCTCAGGCTGAGAAAAAAGGACTTATGTTCGGCGACGGTGTCTTGGAGGTTCTTCCTGAAGGGTTTGGATTTTTACGGTCAAGTAATTATAATTACTTGCCTTCACCTGATGATATTTATGTTTCTCCATCGCAGATTCGGAAATTTTCTCTGCGTACCGGAGATACGGTTAGTGGTCAGATAAGGCCACCTAAGGATAATGAGAAGTATTTTGCGTTACTTAAGGTTGAGGCGGTTAATCTTGAACATCCTGAGGAGTCAAGAAACAGGATTCTCTTTGATAACTTAACCCCTATTTATCCTAAAGAGCGGTTTATCTTGGAAACTGTTGCTGATGAGCCATCTACGCGGATACTTGATCTTCTTTGCCCGATTGGCAAGGGTCAGCGTGGTTTAATAGTTGCTCCACCTTATAGCGGTAAGACAGTGCTTCTGCAGAAAGTGGCTAATGCCATAACGGCCAATTATCCGGAAGTTATCTTTATGGTTTTACTTATTGACGAGCGGCCTGAAGAGGTTACCGAGATGAAAAATACAGTAAAGGGAGAGGTAATTAGTTCTACCTTTGATGAGCCGGCCCAACGCCACGTCCAGGTAGCGGAGATGGTTTTGGAAAAGGCTAAAAAGTTAGTAGAGCATAAGAAAGACGTGGTTATACTCTTAGATAGTATTACTCGTTTAGCTCGAGCCTATAACCTTGTCGAGCCTCATTCAGGAAGAATTCTTTCCGGAGGAATCGACTCCAATGCTCTTCATAAACCAAAACGGTTTTTTGGTGCAGCCAGGGCTCAAGAGGAAGGTGGTTCTCTAACTATAATTGCTACTGGTTTAGTTGATACTGGCTCCCGCATGGATGATGTTATTTTTGAGGAGTTTAAGGGAACCGGTAATATGGAAATTACCCTTGATCGGAGCATTTTCCAGAAGAGGATCTATCCTTCTATTGATATAAAGCGTTCCAACACTCGCAGAGAAGAATTACTTATTCATCCCGACGAACTTCAGCGGATATGGATATTGCGAAAAGCCTTAAATGAGTTAAGCTCAGCTGAGGCCTTAGAGCTTTTAATTGATAAATTATCCAAGACTAAGAACAACGTAGAATTTCTCCTTACCCTTAATAAGTAGTGATATAATAAAAGAAATTTAAGGAGGTTATGATGAAGAAGAAAGGACATCCTAAGTATGAAGCAGCTACAATTATGTGTGCTTGTGGGAATGTAGTTCATACACGTTCCACAAAAAAGGCAATTAATGTAGAAATTTGCTCGAAATGCCATCCTTTTTTCACCGGAAAACAAAAGTTTGTTGATTCCGAAGGAAGAGTGGATAAGTTTTTAAAGAAATATAGCAAAAAGGCTAAAAACTAAAAGCGTGAAAGAGTTTAGGTTTAGGAAATGCTTGAATCTAAAAAATTAAAAGAAGAATACGCTCAGATTTCCCAGCAGCTATCCTCGAAAGTAGTTCTCAATGATCGAGAAAAGTATGCAAAACTTGCTAAGAGATTCTCTCACCTTGAGAAGATAATTAAACTTCTTGATAAAAGGGATGAATACCTTAAAGAGCAAGAGCATGCAATGAGTGTCATCTCTGATTTAAGTGAAGACCAGGAGATGAGAAATTTAGCTGGGGAAGAGTTAAATAGATTGAAAGTTAAGCTAGAGGAGATTAATCAGCAGATAGAGAATAAGGTTTTTACTGAGAATGAACCTGAGCATGATATTATTATCGAAATACGTTCTGCAGCTGGAGGAAATGAATCAGCCCTTTTTGCGGCAACCTTATTTAAAATGTACTCTAAGTATGCTGAACGAAATGGCTGGAAAGTAGAAGTATTAAGCTCAAGCCCCACAGAGATAGGTGGTTTTAAAGAAGTTATATTTTCGGTAAGAGGTAAGGGGGCTTACGGAAATTTGAAGTTTGAAAGTGGCGTGCATCGTGTACAGCGGGTTCCGGTTACTGAGTCTGGAGGCAGAACTCATACCTCCACAGTTACTGTGGTCGTGTTGATTGAACCCAAAGAGGTAGAGTTAAATATTAATCCTGACGATTTAAAGGTTGATACCTTTCGTTCCTCAGGAGCCGGAGGCCAGCATGTGAATGTTACTGATTCAGCAGTAAGAATGACTCATTTACCTACAGGTGTTGTTGTTACCTGTCAGGATGAGCGCTCCCAGATCAAAAACAGAGCTAAAGCTTTGAGGGTTATTAAAGCTAAGATTATGGAGAAGATTTTAGAAAATGAGGCTAATAAAATTAGTCAAAACAGGCGTACCCAAGTAGGAACTGGAGACCGGAGTGAGAAGATAAGGACATATAATTTCTCAGAGAGAAGGGTTACAGATCACAGAATAAATTTTACTATCTACCGCTTGGAAGAGATTTTGGAAGGAGATCTTGATGAAGTCGTAAGTAGACTTACTAAGGAAGAGAGAAAAAAGATTTATGAAGCTAAAGGATTGGGTTGAGGTAAATCGGAGAACGTTTAGCGAGTGTGATTTACGTTTTCTTATTAAAAATGTATTTAAAGTAAATTCTTGGCCAGCAATCGATAAGGAGTTATATATAGACTCACAGAGCTTACAGTATTTAAATGAAATAAAAGAGCTCTGCGATACAGGTATGCCTTTAGCTTATATTTTAGGAAAGGAAGAGTTTTTTGGTCTGGAGTTTAAAGTCAACAGCGATGTTTTAATCCCCCGGCCGGAAACCGAACTGATTGTTGAAAAAGCAATCGATATTATTAATAAAAATAATTTGCAATCTATTTTAGATTTAGGGTGTGGCTCAGGCAATATCGCAATAAGTATTAAAAAGGGGATTCTTGAAGGAACATCTGTTTTTGCCTCAGATATAAGTTTCTTTGCCACAAAGATGGCCAGAAGCAATGCTGAATTCAACAGCACCAGCATCCGGCTGATTAATGCAGATTTGCTAGGGGCATTTAAAAGGAAAAGTTTTGATTTAATAATTTCTAATCCTCCTTACGTAGAGGAGGCAAACATTAAAGGTTCTTTGGCCTTTGAGCCTAAGCTGGCTTTAAGTGCTGGGAAAAACGGTTTATATTTTGTTGATAAGATATTAAAACAGGCTAAAGATTATTTAAAGAGTGGCGGCTACTTTATCATGGAGGTAGGATATAAGCATAGGAAGCCGGTAGATAATTTTATACACAACATTGATTCTTATAAAATAATCGAATGGATTAAAGATTATTCTGGTTACTCCAGAGGAGTTATATTGACCAAGAATGGATAAATTCATTGTTCATCAATCTCAATTATCAGGAACAGTAACTATAAGCGGCTCAAAGAACGCAGCTCTTCCGATTATGGCCGCAACCCTGCTTACCGATGAGGAGTGCCGAATTAGTAATGTTCCTTGCTTAAAGGATATCAAGACCATGATCGGGATTTTAGAATGTTTGGGTAAGAAAATTAAGTTTAACAATAGGACTCTTATCATAAAAAGCAGAAGGAATAAAAGTTTTGTTGCTCCTTATAAGCTAGTAAGGACAATGCGGGCATCTTTTTGTTGCCTTGGTCCACTCCTGGCAAAACGAAAAAAAGCCAAAGTTGCCTTACCAGGTGGTTGTATTATTGGACCCCGGCCAGTAGATTTACACATTAAGGGCTTAAGAGATTTAGGGGCCAATATTGCTATCGAAAAAGGGTATTGTTGGGCAAAAGCACAAAGATTAAGAGGGGCACATGTTTATTTAGGCGGGACTTTTGGTTCTTCAGTTCTTGCCACTGCCAATGTTCTGATGGCAGCTGTCTTAGCAGAAGGCGAGAGTGTGATTGAATATGCGGCTTGTGAGCCGGAAGTAAGCTGTTTAGCTCAATTTTTGAAGAAGATGGGAGCAAAAATAGTCGGGGAGGGTACTCCCCTATTACGAATAAAAGGGGTAAAAACACTTTCTGGTTGTGAATTTAAAGTTATACCGGATAGAATTGAAGCCGGGACATTTATCGCTGCCAGTTTAGCTGCTAAGTCTCCTCTTTTAATTAAGGGGGCTAACCCTCAACATCTTACTTCAGTAATCGAGACCGCGAAAAAGATAGGGGCACAGATTAAAATAAAGGATTCATCTATTTTCATAAAACCAGCAAAGAGCTTAAAACCAGTTAATATAACAACCTTGCCTTATCCTGGTTTTCCTACTGATTTGCAAGCTCAATTTATGGCTTGTCTTTGTCTGGCTTCCGGCATCTCTTTAATTACCGAGAAGATTTACCCCGACCGGTTTATGCATGTAGCTGAATTAAATCGTATGGGTGCCTCTATTCAAAGAAATGGCCCTTATGCTATAATTGAAGGAAAAAAAAGGTTATATGGTGCAGAGATTATGGCTTCGGATTTAAGAGCCTCAGCAGCCTTAGTAATTGCTGGTTTAGCGGCTTGGGGTAAGAGTCAGATTCTAAGAGTCTACCACATTGACCGTGGGTATGAAGAAATAGAGAGTAAGTTTAGGAAGATAGGGGCAAAGATAAAAAGGGAAAGGCAGTAAATGAAGAAGCAACGAGTTTTGGTTATTGATAATTACGACTCTTTTACCTACAATCTGGTTCAATACTTACAGGAGTTAGGAGCCAACACCTTAGTTTTTCGTAATGATAAGATTAATTTGGAAAAGTTACAAGGATTAAGGTTCAGTAAGGTTGTTATCTCTCCCGGTCCGGGAAGACCAAATAATGCGGGAATAAGCTGTTCTTTAATCAATAAGGTTTATAAGAGAATACCGATATTGGGAGTTTGTCTCGGCCATCAATGTATTGGTTCTTTGTTTGGAGCCCGGATTGTAAAAGCCAATGAGATTATGCATGGCAAAGTTTCTCTTATTCGTCATAACCGTCGTGACATATTTAAGGGGGTTAAAAACCCTTTTTCAGCAACAAGATATCATTCTTTAGTTATCGAGAAAAAGAATTTGCCTAAAAATTTAGTTATTACTGCTGATACTAAAGATGGTATAATAATGGGGGTAAAAGAGAGAAATTTCCCCTTATATGGGGTGCAATTCCATCCCGAGTCTATTTTAACCCATGAGGGCAAAAAAATTCTAAAAAACTTTTTAAAAGTATGATTAGAGAAGCTATTATTAAATTAACTAAGGGTGAGAACATCTCTTTTAACCAGATGAAAGCGACTTTTGAAGAGATTTTTGACTCTCAGGCTACGCCTTCGCAAATCGCAGCTTTTCTAACCTCTTTGAAGATGAAAGGTGAAAGCGAGGATGAGATTTCAGCTGCTGCTACTGTGGTTAGGGCTAAGGCAAAGAAGCTAAATGTAAGAGAAGGGTTCTTAGGGATAAAAGATAAGAGTGAGCCAATTATCGATACCTGCGGTACCGGCGGTTCAGGGTTAAATAAATTTAATGTTTCTACTACTGCTGCTTTTATTATCAGTGCCGCTGGCCTAAAAGTAGCTAAACATGGAAATCGGGCGATGTCATCAAGTTGCGGCAGTGCTGATGTTCTCGAGGCTTTGGGAATAAATATTGAGGTTCCGGCTCAAGTTATGGAAGAAGCAATAAAGAAAGTAGGCATAGGGTTTCTTTACGCACCTTTATATCATCCAGCTTTAGGAAAAGTAGCCAAGATAAGAAAAGAAATGGGTATAAGGACAATTTTTAACATCTTGGGGCCACTTTGCAATCCAGCTCTTGCTAACTACCAACTTTTAGGGGTTTACTCTCCGAACCTAACTACATTATTAGCTCGAGTCCTAAAACGGCTGGGAGTAAAAAAGGCTTTCATCGTTTGTGGAAAAGATGTCTTAGACGAGGTTTCGCTCACCGGATCGACCCGAGTAGCGTTTTTGAATAACAAGAAAATAAGCGATTTAACTTTAAGTCCTGCTAGTTTTGGTTTAAAAAGGATTAAGCTCAGGGATTTGCTAGTTAAAGATGTAAAAATGAGTGCTAAAACCATACAAGCTGTGTTAGATGGAAAATCCGGAGCTCCCCGGGATATTGTTTTAGCTAACGTGAGCGCCTGTTTTTATATTTTAGGAAAGGTGGCTAACTTCAGACAAGGAGTCAATAAGGGGGCAGAGCTAATAGATAGTGGTAAAGCTAGGCTTAAGTTTTTGGAATTTAAAAAGTTTTTGAAATAAAATGCATAAGGTACTTTCACGTATTCTTGAGGCAAAAAAAGAAAGAATTAAGGTTTTAAGGAAAAACCGTCAGGCCTTTATCTCTCTAATAAAAAAAGCTCCGGCTCCAATATCTTTTAAAAATGCGATAAAACGAGATGGTAAGATTTCACTCATTGCCGAGATAAAGCAAGCTTCTCCTTCAGCAGGAACATTGCGTAAGAATTTTTCACACCTTGAGCTTGCTTTAACTTTTAAGAAATTGAAAGTAAGCGCGATATCGGTAGTTACCGAAGAAGATTTTTTCTTAGGAAAGATCAATTATATTGAAGACATCAAGAAACGAGTCAATTTACCTATTCTACGTAAAGATTTCATATTAGAGCAAGTTCAGATTTTAGAGTCAAGAGCAGTAGGTGCCGATGCTATCTTACTTATCATGGGCATCTTAGGTGAAGAAAAACTTAAAGACCTTTCTGATTTTGCTAAAGATTTAGGTATGGATGTATTAGCTGAGGTGCATACTGAAAAAGAATTAAAAAAAGTTATTAAGATGGGCGTAGATATTATCGGTGTAAATAGCCGCAATCTACAGACATTTGAAGTGAATCTGGAACGGATAAAGAAGCTCTTACCGTTTATACCCGAAGATGTTGTGAAGGTTAGCGAGAGTGGTATACAAAGCTTAAAAGATGTTTTGCTATTGAAAGGTTTGGGTGCGGATGCTGTGCTTATCGGAGAAACTTTGATGCGGGCAAATAATATTGAGGCGAAATTAAAAGAACTAAATATTGACGCTAAAAATAATTAAGTAGTTATTAAGGAATGGTAAAGGTAAAGATTTGTGGGATTACTAATTTAGAAGATGCCCTTTTTGCCTCTTTTGCCGGAGCTGATGCAATCGGGTTTATTTTTTCCAAAAAAAGCCCGCGTTACATCAGCGAAAAAAGAGCCGGTGAAATAATCCAGCAATTAGATCCTTTCTTGATCAAAGTGGGGGTTTTTCTGGACCAGGAGAAGCAGGAGGTTTTGGATCTAGCCTCTTTTCTTAATCTCGATGTTTTGCAATTTCACGGAAAGGAAAATCCAGGATATTGCCACTACTTTAAGCCAAGATTTAAGGTTATAAAGGTATTTTTTCCTGAAGATATTCCCTATGAAGAGAGAATTCTGAGCTATAAAGTTGATGCTTTTATGTTTGATATAAAGTATGATCAAAAAATCAAAGGCAATAAAACTCTGTCAGCTAGTTCCTTAAAGGAAGTGGGGTGCTTTATAAAAAGAGGGAGACGGGTAATAATCTCCGGCGGGCTTAATCTTAAGAATATCGCTGGGGTGAAGCGACTTAAGCCTTATGCCTTAGATGTAGCTAGCGGGGTAGAGAGAATGGTGGGTAAGAAAGATGAGCAGTTAATAACAACATTTATAAAAAAGGTAAAATATGAAGTTACCTAATAAAAAAGGATATTTTGGAGAATTCGGCGGAAAGTTTATCCCTGAGACTATTTTCTCATGCCTGGAGGAGTTGGAGAGAGCTTATGCTAAAGCCAGGAAGAATAAAAAGTTTAAAAAGAGATTGAACTTTTATCTTAAAGAGTATGCTTCTCGGCCCACACCTCTTTATTTCGCAGCTAATTTAAGTAAATTTTTAGGGATGAAAGTTTATTTTAAGCGAGAAGATCTTCTTCATACTGGTGCTCATAAGATTAACAACTCTTTAGGCCAGGGATTTTTAGCCGAGTTTATGGGTAAGAAAAGAATAATTGCTGAAACCGGCGCTGGCCAACATGGGGTAGCTGTAGCTACCATTGCCAGCCTCTTAGGCCTTAAGTGCGATATTTACATGGGTCAGGAGGATGTGGAGAGGCAAAATATGAATGTATTTAGGATGAAGGTATTAGGCGCAAGAATGATTCCGGTTACCAGCGGTTCCCAGACCTTAAAAGACGCCTGCAACGAGGCTTTCAGGGATTGGGTAACCAATGTAAGGGATACCTATTATCTTCTTGGTTCAGTTGTCGGTCCCCATCCTTATCCAATGATTGTTCGGGATTTTCAAGCGGTTATTGGCCAAGAAACAAAGGCTCAGATTTTAACTAAAGAAGGAAGGCTTCCCCACTATTTAGTTGCTTGTGTCGGTGGAGGGAGCAACTCTTTAGGACTTTTTTACCCCTTCTATCGGGAGAGAAAAGTTAAGTTTATTGGCGTAGAGGCTGCCGGGTTCGGGCTAGATACTTATAATGCAGCTTCTTTGCTTAAAGGTAAACCAGGAGTATTCCAAGGTTCAAAATCCTATGTTCTTCAGGATAAATTCGGCCAAATCAAGAATGCCCATTCAATAGCTGCCGGTCTAGATTACCCCGGCGTAGGTCCAGAACACTCTTTTTATAAAGTAACCAAGAGGGCTGAGTATAAAGCTGTAGAAGACAGCCAAGCAATAGAAGGTTTTAAGCTGCTATCTGAGCTTGAGGGAATAATTCCTGCTCTTGAGACCGCCCATGCTATTTATTACTTAAAGAAGTTAGCTAAAAAGGCTAAGGGTAAGATAGTTGTAGTTTGTCTTTCCGGAAGAGGAGATAAAGATTTAGAAATTATTCAAAAGTTTAAGTCGATTAAATAGAATTATGAAATTAGAAGACAAATTTAAGCAGTTGAGGGAAAAGAAGAAAAAGGCATTTATTGTCTATGTTCCTTTTGGGTTTCCCAGTATTAAGGCTACTAAGGATATTTGTTTAAGTTTAGAAGAGGCCGGGGTAGATGCAATCGAATTAGGTATTCCTTTCTCAGACCCCTTGGCTGATGGACCGATTATCCAAAGAGCAACTTCAATTGCCCTTAAGAAAGGGGCAAACCTAGATAATTTTTTTAAACAATTCTTGCAGTTAAAAGATTCTTTAAAGATACCGCTAGTAATTATGTCCTATTATAACCCTATTTTTAAGTTTGGGTTGGTAAAGTTCTTAAGCAGAATGAAGCAGTTGGGAATTAGTGCTTTAATAGTTGTTGATTTACCCTTGGAAGAGGGAGCCAGTTATATCAAAGAAGCCAGACGGTTTAATGTTGAGACTATTTTCTTTGGTACTCCTGTTACCAAGCTTACGCGAATTAAGAAAATAGCCAAACAATCTAGAGGGTTTATTTACTATATCTCGGTAACCGGTATAACCGGCCCCAAAGAGTTAAACTATACTGAGCTGGCAAGGCATCTTAAGAGGATAAAAAAGGTAACTAAGGTTCCAGTATGTGTAGGTTTTGGCATTCATAACAGGAGTCAGGTTACCAAGATTAATACCTTTAGTGATGGAGTAATTGTTGGCAGTAGTGTGGTAAAGTTCATCGAAAATCATCATCGCCAAAAAGACTTCTTAAAGCGGCTTAAGAACTATATAAGGTCATTAAAGGGTAAATGATAGCGATTACTCACCTTTTTAATTCCTGCCTGATAAGCTATGTATGAATTAATAAGTATAAATGGTGTAGATTTTATATTTTCTCCTTTTCAAAACCTAGAAACTGCTTCTTTAGGTATATTCTTGCGGGCTGGGGCTCGGATTGAAAACAAAAGCTTAAAGGGTGTTGCCCATTTCTTAGAACATATGCTTTTTAAGGGTAGCCAAAATTATTCCCATCGACAAATAAAAAGAGAGATCGAAGGAAGGGGCGGTTCGCTAAATGCTTTTACAGCTCAGGAAATGACTGTATACTATGCACATTTTTTAAATAAAAATCTTACCCTCACTTTAGATATTCTCCTAGATATGGTAGTCAATCCCCTGCTTAAAAGTAGAGAAGTAGATAAGGAAAGGAATGTAATTCTAGAAGAAATAAAGATGTATAATGATCTTCCTTCTTTCCGGGCCGGTGCACTCCTGGATATGCTTCTTTGGAGAAATCATCCTTTAGGGGAGGAGATTATTGGACAGACAACAACAGTTAAAAAAATAAGCCGCTCGAGTTTAGATAATTTCCGAAGAAAATACTACGCGCCTTCCAATATGATTATTTGTTTTAGCGGTACCTACTCTAAACAAAAAATAGTTAATTTGTTAGCAAAGAAGATAAGGAAGACTAAGCACAAAGTCAATCTTAACTATTCCCCTCCTTCTTCCTGCCGGGGTTTGCGGGTTGTCTGCGAACAAAAGAGTCTTGAGCAGTCACATTTTTGTTTAGGTTTCAGAAGTGTCTCTTATTTGAGCCAGAAGCGTTTAACAGCACAATTAATAAATATAATTTTAGGCGCCAATATGAGTAGTCGATTATTTGAGGAATTAAGGGAAAAGAGGTCTTTATGTTATGATATTTCTACCGAAGTAAGGAAATATCGAGACAGCGGCGCCTTTTCGGTGCACCTGGGATTAGATAAGAGCAAACTAGCCATAGCCCTTACTTCTGTGCTTAGGGAGTTAGAAAAGATAAAGAAAAAGAAAATATCGGCTAAAGAGTTATCCCGGGCAAAGGATTACTTTCTTGGTCAGGTCGTAATGAGCTTAGAACGGCCTCAGGGTCGGATGTTTTATCTTGCCCAGAGCCTCCTTACTTTAGGTAAGGTTTATAGTCTTAGCGAGATTAAAAGAGAAGTTATGGCTGTCGATGTGCACAGGATAAGAGACTTTGCTCAAAGCATATTTCGGTTTGAAAATATGTCTATTTCATACGTCGGTAATATTGGGGAGGGTGCCGAGAGAAGAATACGCAAAATATTAAAGAATTATGGCAGCTAAAAAAACTATAACTAGTAAGGCAAAAATTTTAAAAGTAATAGAGTTTATCTTGGACAGAAAGGCTAAGGATATAGTGGTTTTAGATCTAAGAGAAACCAGTGGTTTTTGTGATTATTTTATTATTTGTTCCGGTGAGTCAATGCGGCAGGTAAAGGCAATTTATGAAGAGACCGTAAAGTTATGTAAAAAAAATAAAATAAAAGTTCGTTCTCACCAAGATGATCAATCCTGCCGTTGGATTCTTGTTGATCTTTTTGGTGTTATTCTGCATATATTTCTTGAAGAAGCAAGAAAGTTTTACAACCTTGAGTATTTATGGAGTGCAGCCAAGAAAGTAAAGATAAAAAATCCCACGTAGCCCCTATCTTAAAATTTAAATTTTCAAAATTAAAAAAGAATTAAAAAAATACGAAAAAGTATTGACATTTTTGATAATCTTGGTAAATTAACTATATAGGGTTATCCCGACATTGGGTTGGGAGCAAAAATTAAGGAGGTGTTCAATGGCAAAGAAGAAAGCAAAGAAGAAAGCAATAAAGAAAAAAGCAGCAAAGAAAAAAAAGAAATAAGAGTTTTACGAAGGTAAAAGAAAACACCTTGTGAACATAAACCCCGCGCCGAAAGCGCGGGGTTTCTTTTATATAAGACCTTAAAAAACAAGGTTTTAGCATACAAATATCTGTAAAATCACTGTGTTTTTAGGTACAATCTTTGAGTAGATTTTTATTCTTCCTATGATATAATTCCTTTATGTTTACCGGGATAGTAAAAGAAATTGGCGAAGTTCAAAGGATTCTAAGAAATAATTCTTGTTTAAAGTTAGAGATAAAGTCTTCAGTTGTCTCTAAGGAAGCTAAAACATCAGATAGTATCTCAGTAAATGGAGTTTGCCTTACCTTAACCTCTGTGGGTCGAGATTTACTTTTGTTTGAGGCTATAAGCTCAACTCTTAAGAATACTAACCTCAAGCGTCTCAGGAAAGGAGATTTGGTGAATTTAGAACCCGCCTTAAGCATGGGTGAAAAAATAGGTGGTCATTTTGTTTTGGGCCATGTTGATGCTGAGTTGAAGGTGAGGAGATTGATTAAGAAGGTTAGCCACTGGCAATTAGAGATAGATCTGCCATCGATGTTTCGAATCTATCTGTTGAAGAACGGTTCGGTGGCAATTGAGGGAATTTCGCTTACCATAAAGAAAGTTTTACCGCGGACTTTTACCGTGGATATAATTCCTTTTACCTACGATAATACTACTTTAAAGTACAAAAAAACCGGTGAATTTTTAAATATAGAATTTGATTATCTTCTTAAGCAGAAAAACGGGGGGTAGCGCAGTTTGGCTAGCGCGCTTCGTTCGGGACGAAGAGGTCGCGGGTTCAAGTCCCGCCCTCCCGATATATTAGTAATGCTTAAGGGATGGTCTAGAAGAGAAGATTAGGGGGTTTTGCTAGAGGATTCTTGGATACAATGTACGGTTGAGGCTAAGCCTCAACCGGCTCCGCCTTCGGCGGAGATTGCATACAAGTCCCGTCCTCCCGACCAATTAAGAAAATAAAAAAGTTATGAATATTTTAGGGATTTCTGCATTTTATCACGATAGTGCTGCCTGTTTAGTTCAGGATGGCCGAATAGTTTCTGCAGCTCAAGAGGAGCGTTTTACCCGCAAAAAACACGACTATTCCTTCCCTAAAAACGCTATAAAGTATTGTTTAGAAAGTAATGGTTTAGTTTCAAGAGATCTGGATTTTGTTGCTTTTTACGATAAACCGTTCCTTAAATTTGAACGCATACTCGAGACCTATTTAGCATATGCACCTGTGGGAATTCATTCATTTATCAAAGCCATGCCTTTGTGGATAAAACAGAAACTTTGGATGAAGGATCTTATCAGAACCGAGCTCAGGTTTGATGGAGAAATAGTTTTTTCTCAACATCATGAATCCCATGCTGCTTCAGCTTTTTTCCCCTCACCCTATCAGGAGGCGGCTTTTCTTACTATAGATGGAGTTGGGGAGTGGGCAACAGCCAGTTTTGGAGTCGGTAAGGATAATCAGGTAGATATCCAGGCTGAAATTCATTTTCCCCACTCTTTAGGTTTGTTATATTCGGCCTTTACTTATTATACGGGTTTTAAAGTGAATTCTGGTGAATATAAGTTAATGGGGTTAGCGCCATACGGAAAGCCAAAATATAGGGATCTGATCTTATCTGAGTTGATGGATTTAAAAGACGACGGTTCTTTTAAGTTGAATATGAAGTATTTTAACTATTGCACCGGTTTAACCATGGTTAATAGAAAGTTTGAGCGGCTCTTTGGCGGCCGCCGGCGCAAACCAGAATCCCGCTTGAGACAAAGAGATATGGATTTAGCTAGTTCTATACAGGCAGTGACCGAAGAAGTAATGTTACGCATGGCCAAATATGTTTATCAAGAGACAGGACAAAAGAATCTTTGTTTAGCCGGCGGCGTAGCTTTAAATTGTGTTGGTAACGGTAGAATTTTGCGGGAAGGACCTTTTGATAATTTATGGATACAACCGGCCGCAGGAGATGCCGGAAGTGCTTTGGGCGCGGCTTTATTTGTATGGTATCAATATTTAGATAATAAAAGGATTGCCGATGGGGAAAATGATTTTCAGGGCGGTTCATATCTTGGGCCAGGTTTTGACAATAGTTATGTTGTTGATTACCTTAAAAGAAATAACATAGCCTATAAGCAGCTTAAAGATAGCGAAATTCCTGAAGTAGTAGCTGATTTGGTTGCCCAACAGAAGGTAATTGGTTGGTTCCAGGGAAAGATGGAGTTCGGGCCAAGAGCATTAGGAGCGAGATCAATTATCGGTGATGCCAGATCCCCTAAGATGCAGGAAACCATGAATTTAAAAATAAAATTTCGTGAAAGCTTTCGTCCCTTTGCTCCTTCAGTAATAGAGGAAAAGATATCTGATTTCTTTGATCTAGACAGAAAAAGCCCCTATATGCTTTTAGTTGCGCCAGTCAAGAAAGAGATTCGTAAGGATATCTCAAGAGAAGAAAATCGCACCTTTGGCCTTGATAAATTGCATCTGGTTCGTTCAACCATCCCAGCAGTTACTCACGTAGATTATTCTGCTCGGATTCAGAGTGTTAATAAGAGAGATAACCCTTTATATTACAACATGATAGCAAAACTCAATCAGAAATACGCTTGTCCGGTAATCATTAATACTTCATTTAATGTCAGGGGAGAACCCATAGTCTGTACCCCCGAAGATGCCTATCTTTGCTTTATGCGCACCAATATGGATTATTTGATTATGGGTAGTTGTTTGCTGGAGAAAAGAGAACAGAAGCCATTAGATAGGGACATTGATTGGCTTAAGAAATTTGAATTAGATTAATAATTATGATTTTTGAAGAGATCAAAAATATTAAAAGTGGGAAAGGAGAACTTAAGAAGTTCGGTCTGATTCTGGGAATTGTTGTTTTTTTATGGATTAGTTTATTTTCCTGGCATAGAAGGAGTTGGTATCCCTATCTTTTTATACTGCCCGGGATGCTAATCTTTTTTGCTTGTGTTTATCCTTCTCTGTTACAATTACCGCATAAGATTCTAAGATCTCTTTTTATTCTCATTAACTGGATTGTTACAAGGCTGATTTTATCTATTTTATTTTATTTTGTAATTACTCCGATTAGCATTATTCTTAAATCGTTTGGTAAGAGGTTTTTAGATTTGAGATTTAATAAAGGGGTAGATAGCTATTGGGTTTCAAGAGAAAAAGGTCATTGGGATAGAAAGAGTTATACCAAGCAGTTTTAGAATTTAAAAAGGAGGTTTATGAGTAAGTTATCAATCATTAAAGAGTTTTGGGATTTCTTAAAAGTTCGTAAGAGATGGTGGCTAGCACCAATCGTTATCTTGCTCCTCCTATTAGGGGCATTAATCATTTTTGCTGAAAGTTCAGCTGTTGTGCCGTTTATCTATGCATTATTTTGAGTTGAAAAATAAGGATTATTCGCTACAATAAGGGTATGTATACAATCTCTGCCAAGGCAGGAGAACTGTTTAGGATTCGCCTAAACAGCGACATTTTTCCTGGGTTCCTCTGTTTAGGCGAATCCTAAACAGCAAGGTGGTATCGATTATTTTCAGCGATTGATAGCATAGATTTTATAAAATTGCAGGACATAGAGAATATCATAAGAAACACCAAAGACAAGAGATGAAAGTATTCTTGGGTATTGATTGGGGAGGGACCTATCTCAAGGCTGGTTTAGTAGACATCAAGGGGAAGATAGTAGTTAAGAAAGTCTACGCCTCAGCTGAGCTTAAAAAGAAGCAGGGCTTCATAAAGAATCTTAAATCGTTGATTAAGAGCTTTTCTGGATTTACGATAAGAGGTGTTGGCATTGGAGCACCAGGAATAATTGACATCGAGAAAGGTTTCATCTACTACTTGCCGAATATTCCCGGATGGAAGAATTATCCTTTAAGGAGAGTGCTTACTAAGAGCCTAGGGCTTCCGGTATTTATCGATAATGATGCTAATGCTTTTGCTTTAGCTGAGAGCCGTTTTGGTGCCGCTAGAGGGAAGGAGCGGGCTATCTTTTTAACTTTAGGCACTGGTTTAGGAGGAGCAATAATTTTTAATAATCAGCTTATTGAGGGCAAGACCAGTGCGGCCGAGCTAGGCCATGTGCCGATAAATCCTAAAGGAAAATTATGCGGTTGTGGAGGACGAGGCTGTATTGAAACTTATGTGGGGAATCGTTATTTAATTTCCTATTACCGGCGGCTTAAAAAGAATAAGACTAATGTAAGAGAGGTAAAGCAGCTTTTTGAGAAGGGCCTTAAAGGAGAGAAAGAAGCCTTGGTGGTTTGGAATGAGTTTTCTCATAATTTGGGAAAGTTTTTATCGGGGATGATAAATGTATTTAATCCTCAGGTTATTATATTCGGGGGCGGGGTATCAGGTGCCTTTCGACTGTTTAAGCCATTGGTTGAGAAAGAGATAAGAAAACAAGTAATGTGGCCGCAAAACTTAGGGGTAAAATTAGTAAAGGCACGCTTAAAAGACGCCGGAATAGTCGGAGCAGCACTTCTAGCCAAAGAAAATCTATAGTATTATATCTACTTAAATTAGGAGAAAGGAATGAGGTTATTTATTGATACGGCTAATTTAGAAGAGATAAGAGCGGCCTACTCTTACGGAGTCTTAGACGGAGTAACTACTAACCCTACTCTTCTTTCTAAGGAGGGAGTTGAGCCAAGTTTACAACTTAAGAAGATAACTGAAGTAGTAGAAGGCCCGGTTAGTGCTGAGATTACCAGTTTAGACAGTAAGGGTATGGTTGTTGAAGCAAAGGAACTGGTAAAAATTTCATCAAACATTGTGATAAAAATTCCTTGTACAGTTGAAGGTCTAAAGGCAACTAAAGAACTTAGCGCCGAGGGTATCAAGACAAATCTTACCCTTTGTTTTTCTCCTTCTCAGGCTCTCTTGGTAGCTAAGGCCGGGGCAACCTATGTTTCACCTTTTGTAGGCCGGCTAGATGATATCTCAACCGAAGGCATGAGCCTAATCAGAGATATACGATTAATTTACGATAATTACCATATCTCTACCCAGATAATTGTAGCCTCAATTCGTCATCCGATTCATTTCTTAGATTCCGCTCGTCTGGGCGCTGATATCGCCACTGTTCCTTTTGCTGTAATTGAGAAGCTAATGAAACATCCTCTGACTGATAGTGGTATAAAAAGATTTTTAAGTGATTGGGCCAAACTAAAAAGTAACCTAAAAAAATGAGGCTTATTATTCTGTTGATGCTTTCTCTTTCACCCCTAGCAGCCTTTCCTCAAGAGCCTGATGCAATGCCGGTAGTCATTGATGGAGATGAGATAAGCTATCTGCAAGAGAAGGGTAGAGTTATTGCCAAAGGTAACGTGAGGGTAGAGTCAAAGGATAGTGTACTTCTCTGTCAAGAAGCTATATATGATGCTAACAGCAATATTGCCTATATAAAAGGTGAAGCCGAGATAACCAAAGGTAATAGTATTCTCTATGGCCAAGATGTAGTGTATGATTTTAATACCCAGAATGCCGAAATGGTTGGAGTGAGATTGAAGGATCCTCCGGTATACGGAGAGGCAGAGGAAGGAGATAAGGTAGAGCGGGAGAAGTATTTATTAAGGAAAGCTTATATTACTACTTGTGATTTAGAGGTACCTCACTATCGTCTAACTTCCAAGACAGTTACAGTTTATCCCGAAGATAGAATTATAGCTAAAAACGTAGTTTTAAGAGTAGGAAAAACTCCTATATTTTTTATTCCTCGTTTTACTCAATCCCTAAAAGACAATGTTTTTAAGGTACAATTAATTCCCGGTAAGGATAAGGAATGGGGAATTTTTCTCCTGTCTCGTTGGCGTTATACCTTAAATGACGAAAACGAGGGTAAGATTCATATTGATGCCTATGAAGATAGAGGCTATGGATTTGGCGTTACTCATCATACAAAGAGTAAGAATTTTGGAGATGTATTATTTAACTATTATACTATTTTTGATGAAATTTATAAATTGGATGGCAGGAAAAAACTTTTTGATTTGTATCCAGGAAGAAGCAGTGAAGCCCCTAAACGCTTGGAAGATGACCGTTATAAGTTACAGATTGCTCATCAATGGGAGCCAATGGATAACTTATCTATAACCAATGAATTTAACAAGTTTTCTGATCAATACTTTATGGAGGACTTTTTTGAGAAAGAATATGAGGTTGCGCCAAATACTAGTAGTTATAATCTCATCCAGTATGCTTTGGATAACTCTTCTCTTTCCTTGCTTACTCAGGTTCGGGCAAACCGCTTCTGGGGTACAGTTGAATACCTTCCCCAGTTTGAGTATGACTTTTTTAAACAAAACCTAGGTTCTAGTAAATTTTATTTTGAGTCAGAAGATAAGGCAGGCCTTTTACTAAGCAGACCCGCCAATGATCAGGAAAGTTATAGTAAAGCGTTTCGGTTTTATTCGCATAATATTTTAAGCTATAGTGACAAGATAAAGTGGTTACATATAAATCCTTATGTTGGTTCCTATTCAGCTTTTTATTCTCGTAATACTTTTTATGAATACGATGTCTGGCGGGAAACTTTGGAGACTGGCACAACTGCTAGCGTAAAACTTTATAAGTATCTTAATGTCGGATGGAAGATATTCGGGGAAGAGATCGATATGATGCGTCATATATTGAATCCCCAGATAACCTATGAATATATTCATGATCCGACAGTCTCCGACAATAACCTTGTGCAATTTGATGATGACGACAGTCTTTCCCGAAAGGATACAGTTACTTTTACCTTGGAGAATAAATTACAGGCTAGAAACAAGGAAAGAACCTGGGATTTTATATATTTTTCTCCAGCAGTTAGTTATGTAATTAATCCTGAAGGAAGCTATAGCCGTTTTGACTCTATAAGCGCAGATTTAGAACTCTATCCCAAAGAAGGACTTTTGTTGACTTCCGACAGTACTTTTGATATCCCAAGCAGAAGAATTAGTGAATTTAATGTTGATTTTACGGTTAAAGGTAAGATGAAGGTTATGGAAGGAGGGGAGGAGGTAGAGAAAGAGAAGTATTCCTTTTCCTATGGCCATCGTTATAGCCGCCAAAGCAGCACACAAGGTACAGTCAATTTTACTTATCAGCTCACCCCTAAGTTAAAATTTAAAAGTTACGTTCGTAGTGAGTATAATACCGGAGATTTTCAGGATCAACAGTATTCAATAAGAGCAGATCTGCATTGCTGGTGGCTGGACTTAGGTCTTGATATAAATAGGCATGAGCGGGGAGGAAAGAACCTTAGTTTTTGGTTTGCATTTACTCTAAAAGCCTTCCCGGATATTAGTGCTGGCTTTGACCAAACTTATCACGGCGCAAAGCCTCCTTATTCTGAACCTTAAGTTTTGTTGACATATTAGGACCTTGTATCTTGTTGATGTAAGGATAAAATTTATCAAGGGAGGATTTATGCCGAAGCTGAAAAATATGAAACGGAAAAGATATACTAAGAAGTATAAGATTTGCGTTGTTGGTGCCGGGCATGTAGGTTTGGTTGCTGCAGCTTGTTTTGCTGATTTAGGGCATAAGGTGATCTGTGTCGATAATGATAAGAAGAAAATCGAATTCTTGAGAAAGAAAAATTTACCCTTTTATGAACCGGACTTAGAGCCTTTAGTGAAGAAAGGCCTTAAATCTGGTGGGTTAGTTTTTTCATCATCTTTGCCGGAAACTATCAAGAAATCTCAAGTTATCTTTATTGCTGTAGGCACCCCTCCTCAAGCAGATGGTTCTGCTGACTTAACTTCAATTGGAAATGTCGCCCATATAATTGCCAAGAACCTTAATTCTTATAAGTTAATTGTTGGCAAATCAACTGTTCCGGTATGGACCGGTAGAAAGATAAAAGAGACTATCCATCGCTACAAAAGAAACAATAATGATTTTGATGTAGCTTCAAATCCGGAATTCTTAAGAGAAGGTAAAGCAATTTATGATTTCTTTTATCCCGACAGAATTGTTATTGGGGTAGAATCAGAGCGAGCTGAAGTTATTTTAAAAGATATATATGCTGGAGTAAAAGCGCCGATAATCGTCACCGATATAAATACAGCCGAGCTTATCAAGCACGCCTCTAACTCCTTTTTGGCCACAAAAATATCTTTTATCAATGCAGTTTCCCGTGTCTGCGACTTAGCCGGTGCCGATGTAGAAAAAATAGCTTTAGCTATGGGTTTAGACAAACGAATCGGCAAAGAATTCCTGCAGGCGGGAATCGGCTACGGTGGTTTTTGTTTCCCTAAAGATGTAGAGGCTTTTACCTATATCTCTAAGAAGTTAGGTTATGATTTTAGTTTGCTTAAAGAGGTTAAGGCTATTAATCAGGGACAACGCTATAGTTTTATTGAAAAAGTAAAAGAACATTTATGGATTCTTAAGGGTAAAAAAATTGCTATTTTGGGCCTCTCTTTTAAGCCCGATACCGATGATATGCGGTTTGCACCGTCAGTTGATATTGTGGAGGCCTTTATCCAGGAGGGTTCTCGACTTTATCTTTATGACCCTCAGAGCTTGGGTGAAGCAAAAAAAATCTTTTCCGCCAAAGGCGGATCCGCCTCTGGCGGAGGAGCTAAGAGAATAAAATTTACCAAAAATCCCTACACGGCAATTAAGGGTTGTGATTGTCTTTGTTTATTGACCGAATGGGAGGAATTTAAAGCCTTAGACCTAAAAAGAGTTAAAAAATTAATGAATTATCCGCTTATTGCTGATGGACGAAATATATTTGACCGTGATAAGTTACGTCGGATGGGATTTGGGTATATTGGGATGGGTAAGTGAGAATGAACAGCTATAGAATATTAGAAGAGAAGATTGCCAACGGTCAGGTCAAAATCTGCATTGTTGGTTTAGGATATGTCGGCCTTCCCCTAGCAGTTGCCTTTGCTAAAAAAGGTTATGCTGTTACTGGTTTAGATAACAGTAGATCTCGGGTTGAGCGATTGAAGAAAGGAGAAAATTACATCGTAGATGTTGAGTCTAAGGAGATTCTTTCTTTGATTAAAAGAAAAAAGTTTTCTCCTACTACAAATCAAAAAGTTCTTGCAACCTCAGATGTTATAATTATTTGTGTACCGACACCTCTACGCAAAGTAAAGATACCGGACATCTCTTATGTAGTTGCTGCAAGTAAAACAATAAAAAAATATTTAATCCAAACTCAGTTAGTTATTCTCGAGAGTACATCTTACCCTACAACTACCCGGGAAGTAGTCTTGCCTATTTTAAGGAAAACCGGATTCAAGGAAGAAAAAGACTTCTTTCTTTGTTTTTCTCCCGAGCGAGTTAACCCAGGTGATAAAAAATTCCCTTTAACCAAAATACCTAAGATTGTTGGCGGTCTATCCAACAAATCAAGTAAACTAGCTAAAAGCCTTTATTCAAAAATTATTAAAGATGTATTTACGGTATCAAGTCCTGAGGTTGCGGAAAGCTCTAAGCTGCTGGAAAACACCTTTAGATTAGTTAATATTGCTTTGGTAAATGAATTTGCTATGGTGGCTGAGAAATTGGGTATAAATATGTGGGAGGTAGTAGAGGCAGCCAAGACAAAACCTTTTGGCTTTATGCCTTTTTATCCCGGTCCTGGTATCGGCGGCCATTGTTTAGCTCAGGGAGAAGTAATAATGGTCAAAAATGATAAAAATAAAATGGCATTAAATACTTTCTCTGAATTATTTGATGCGGCTGATAGTGCTAGCGCGCACAAACGCTTATTAAATGGTGTCAATTATGTTAAACCTAAGAATTTTAAAATATTAAGTTTTGATTTTCAAAAGAAAAAGCCTGTCTTTAAAAACATTGAACTTATGAGTAAGCGAAAAGCCAACACTAAAGGATTACAGGTTATAACTAATGATAATCGAAAGTTAACATTAACGGATAAACACCCAATGGTTATTAAAAAAGGCAGTAATTTTACTTTTAAATGGGCAAAAGATCTGGTCGAAGGCGATCAAATACCATTTATAACAAGTTTGCCTAATATTTCAAATTTATCCGTGAAATCAATTTGTATGCTAGATTATTTGAAGAAAGATATTTTAAGAGAAAAACTCAGAATAAAACCTAAAGTTTTTCAATGGAGTAAATTCAAGGAAGAATTAAAGCAGTTGAATATTAGATCTGAGAAAAAAAGAGATTACTTAAGGGGAAATTATTTGCCGCTGGAACTGTATCTAAAGGCTAGCGAACAGAGTTTATTAAATCTAAATCCAGATTTGCTTTTAATTTGTTCTGGTCGAGGACCTTCATTTATTGAAATTCCGGCATCTATCCGATTAAATGGAGATTTTTGGAGACTCGTTGGATATTATATTTCGGAAGGATGTATAAGCAAAGATAAGTCTTTAAGGGTTAGATTCACTTTTAATGTAGACGAAAAAGAAACCATAGAGGATATCAAGGGGATTCTTGCAAATATGGGTATTAGGTTTTCTACTTATTGTTCCAAAAAAGATAAAGTCTTTCATTTAAAAGTGTCTTCTAATGTTTTCGGATATCTTTTTAGAGATATCTTGAAATGCGGGGTCAATTCGTATACTATGCGAATACCGGATATTTTATTTTCTCAGCCCAGTGATAATAAAAAAGAGTTGCTAAAAGGTATGTTTAGGGGTGACGGCGGGGTTGATATTAGTATTGGCAAAAGAAGATATTTTAAAAACAAAAAAGAGTATTGTCACAACAAATGTACTGCTAATGTTAACTATTACTCAATTAGTAATATACTGTTTCAGCAGTTAATATATCTACTGCAATCAGAGGGAATTGTTCCTATTTTTAAAAAGAGAGACAATATTTTATTGGTTGCCGGCCACACACAGCTAAAAAAATTCGAAGATATCTTTATTGATAATAAGAAAGATAAACTTGACAAATATTTTGAAGCACATTCTAAAAATATTCCCAACCGAAGTTTTGCTCAGTATGATAATTTCGCCGTTTCAAAAGTAAGAAGAATCAGCAAGCGGCATTTGGATTATGTGTATTCAGTAGAAGTTAGAGATACTAATATTTTTGCTACTTCTTATGGTATGATCGTACATAATTGTATTCCGGCCGATCCTTTGTATTTGTCCTGGAAGTCAAAAAGATTAGGTTTTAAGACCAAGATGATTGACTTAGCCGCCTACATGGATCATTTTATGCCTAAGTATACTGCAGGTAGGGTAGTTAAACTTCTCAAAACAAAAGGTGTATCTATAAGTAAAGCCAAGGTTTTAATATTAGGAGTTACTTACAAAAAGGACGTAAAGGATTTAAGGGAATCGCCAGCTTTAGATATTATTGAAGAGTTAAGGAAAAGAAAGACCAAAGTTGATTATTCTGACCACCTGATACCTTGTTTAAAGATTAATGGCATTAATTTGAAGAGTGTATCTCTAAATCGCGATCAATTAAGAAAATATGATTGCCTAGTAATCATTACTAACCATTCAAAGGTCAACTATGAATTCTTAAGAAGAAACGCCACATTAATCTTTGATACCCGTAATGTTTACAAGAAAGATTACAACAATGTAATAAGATTATAACAATATTGCCATTATCATTGATCGACCATGGTTTTAAAAGGAAAAAAAATATTGGTTACTGGGGGAGCTGGTTTTATCGGTTCTCACATTGTTGATCGGTTAGTGTGTTTAGGATCAAAGGTAGTTGTATTAGATGATCTTTCAAGCGGAAAATTAGAAAATTTAGAAAAGAGCCGTGCAATGATAAATTTCCTAAAGGGTGATATTAGAGATGAAGAAGCTTTAGAAACAGCTTTAGATGGAGTTGATGCTATTTCGCATCAGGCAGCCTGGCGAAGTGTCCCTGAATCTGTTAGCAGAACTTGGGACTATAATGAAGTTAATGTTAGCGGGACCTTAGGCATTTTTCTTAAAGCTAAAGATAAGGGGATAAGAAAAATAGTTTGTGCTTCTTCGAGTTCTGTATATGGAGAGATAGATACTTTTCCCGCAAAAGAAAGTGAAGCTGTAAAACCAATTTCACCGTATGCAGTTACAAAATTAATTGGTGAACAGTATTCCTATGTTTTTAGCAAACTTTACAATATGGAAATTATAAATTTAAGGTATTTTAATGTATACGGGCCGCGCCAGTCTTTAGATGATGAATATGCGGTTGTTATCCCAAAATTTATAAGTTGTTTACTCAATAAGGAGAATCCCCCGATATACGGAGATGGGAATCAGGAGAGGGACTTCACTTTCATTGACAATGTTGTTGATATGAATATTCAGTGCTTTGAAAAGGATAATATTGGTTCAGAAGTTTTTAACGTTGGTTTAGGAATGCCTAATTCTGTAAATAATTTATGCAAAAATCTCAAAGAGATTATGAAAAGCGATATAAAGCCTGTTTATTGTCCTTCCCGGCTTGGGGACGTAAGAAAGACCCATGCTGATATGGAAAAGGCAAAGAAACTATTGGATTTTTCATCGAAAGTTGATTTTCTCCAAGGGTTGAAGAAGACAGTAGACTGGTTTAAGGAGGTTGAATAGATGTATACAATCTCCGCTAAAGGCGGAGCCGGTTGAGGCTAAGCCTCAACCGCATATTGTATCCATCATTGTTATTGATGGATAAATAAAGTTTTAATAAGGAAAAAGAGGCAATATAGTATAAGAGAACTATTATGGGGGAGCGATGAAAAAAGCCTTTATTACCGGAATTACCGGTCAAGACGGTTCTTATTTAGCAGAATTCTTACTTTCTAAGGGTTATGAGGTCTATGGACTTATCCGTAGGGCCAGTACCTTTAACACTTCAAGAATAGACCATATTTATAAGGATATCCATGAGCGGGGGGCAAAGCTATTTCTTCATTATGGAGATTTAGCCGATAGTGAGCAAATTTATAATATTATCTACAATGTTAAACCTGATGAAGTTTATCATTTAGGAGCTCAGAGCCATGTGAGAGTAAGTTTTGATATTCCAGAATATACCGGCAATACCGCTGCTTTAAGTACTATAAGAATCCTTGAGGCAATAAAAAGAAGTAACCATAATATAAAATTTTATCAGGCTTCCTCCAGCGAGATGTTCGGGCAAGCCAGGCCTCCCCAAAGTGAGGAAACTCCATTTTGTCCCCGAAGTCCTTATGCTGCAGCAAAAGTTTATGCGTACTGGATGACTAAGAATTATTGCGAGGGTTATAAGTTATTTGCTTCTAACGGAATACTTTTTAATCATGAGAGTCCGCGTCGGGGAGAAACTTTCCTGACCCGAAAAGTTACCCGGGCCGTCTCCACTATCCTTGCTAAGAAACAGCAGTGTCTTTATCTTGGTAATTTAGCGGCAAAAAGAGATTGGGGCTATGCACCCGAGTATGTCGAAGCAATGTGGAAAATATTGCAGCAATCTAAACCTGGCGATTATGTAATTGGAACTGCTAAGGCTCACTCGGTAGAGGAATTCGTACGAGAAGCATTCACTTATGCTGGTTTAGACTGGAATAAGCATGTTAAAATTGATAAAAGATATTTTCGCCCTACCGAAGTAGACGAACTTGTTGCTGATACAAGTAAAGTTAGGAAAGAATTAGGATGGCAGCCCAAAATTACTTTTTCTGATTTAGTTAAGATAATGGTTGATGCTGATATGCGGGCTTTAGGGCTTAAAGCAATTGGAGAAGGCGATAAGATTCTGAAAGATAAGTTTCCCCAGAGATGGTGGGAGATAGATTAAGATGAGTTTTTGGAGTAATAAACGGGTTATAGTAACCGGCGGAGAGGGGTTTTTAGGAAGGCATCTTATTCCGATACTAGCTGAAAAGAGGCCTGAGAATATATTTGTTCCCAAAGAGAGTGAATATGACCTTCGCAAGAAGGAAGATATTATCAGAATGTATGAAGAGGTTAAAACTAACCTGGTAATCCATCTTGCGGCTGTTGTGGGGGGCATAGAGGCCAACAGAAAGAATCCCGGCAAGTTTTTCTTCGATAATGCCATCATGGGGATGCAGCTAATTGAGTATGCCCGAAGATGCAATATTGAAAAATTCGTAATCATTGGAACCATATGTGCTTATCCTAAATTTACTCCTGCTCCTTTTAAAGAAGAAGATTTATGGAACGGATATCCTGAAGAGACTAATGCTCCTTACGGTTTGGCCAAGAAGATGCTTTTAGTCCAATCCCAAAGTTATCGCCAACAATATAATTTTAATTCAATATTCCTTCTGCCAGTCAATTTATATGGACCAGGTGATAATTTTGATCCAAAATCATCTCATGTCATTCCGGCTTTAATTAAAAAATGTACGGATGCCATCAGGAACGGTGAAAATGAGATTGTTGTTTGGGGGACAGGTAAAGTCACCAGAGAATTTATCTATGTTGACGATGCTGCCAGAGCAATACTCTTAGCTACTGAGAAGTATAATC
>CAYVYJ010000010.1:0-51452 GCA_964455085.1 uncultured Planctomycetia bacterium | reverse complement strand
TTCGGCTGTCAAATGAATTCGCGGGATACAGAGGCGCTTTTAGGCTTGTTTGTGAATAAGGGGTATACTGTAGCTGACTCTGCTAGAGATGCTGATGTTGTCTTGATCAATACCTGCTCAGTGCGGGCTCATGCTGAGGATAGAGCGGCTTCTTACGCTGGGACTTTTAAGAAATTAGGTAATAAAAAACCGATAGTGGGTCTTATCGGCTGTATGGCAAAAAATAAGGGGCAAGAACTATTTAATAAAATGAGTCATATTGATTTAATCTGCGGGCCGGAAAGTTTTTCAGATATCCCGGATAATATTGCTAAAATTATCAAAGATAAAATACGGATAATTGACCTTGAGGACAGAGAGCGTGATGAGGCGTTCTACGGAGCAAGTCTGCGCCTTGAGCCGGATGTGGCTCAGGTAGTCATTTCAACTGGTTGTTCGAATTATTGCTCTTATTGCGTTGTGCCTTTTGTTCGCGGGAAGCTGCGACTGCGTAAGCCATCGGACATAACAGATGAGGTAAGGAGGAATATTGTTTTGGGACGGAAGAAAATTATCCTTTTAGGTCAGAACGTTAATGATTATAAATACAGACGACAGACGACAGACTACAGACTACAGATTGTAGACTTTGTTGAGCTGTTGCATAGGGTTTTAAATATTCAAGGTTTGGAGTCTTTGGATTTTATTACCTCTCAGCCGAGAAACACCTCAAAAGAATTGTTTACACTGATGGCAAAATCCTCTAAAATAAGAAAACACTTTCATCTACCATTTCAATCCGGCTCTGATCGGATTTTAAAGTTAATGAATCGGGGATATACTAAAGAAAAGTATCTCGGATTAGTTGATGATTATAAGAAGATCGTAGGAGGAACTTTAAGTACTGACGTTATCGTGGGGTTTCCCACCGAAAGCGATGAGGATTTTAATCAAAGCAGGGATATTCTTGAAAAAGTTAAGTTCAGCCATGCTTTTATTTTTAAATACTCACCGCGGAATCTAGCAAAGAGTATAAAGCTGGCTGATGATGTGTCGGTTACTCTAAAGGTGCGGCGGCATAAAATCTTGTTAGATTTACAGAAACGAATATCTCGAGGGGGATAATATGCGGGTGATTAGTTTTGCTTTAGTCCTTATTCTTTCTTTTCCCTGGTTTGCTTTTCCGCTTTCAATAACCGATGCGCATAAAGAATACCTTTATGGTGATTATGATAAGGCAATAGCAATAGCCAAAGGTTTACGGGAAAACGACGAGACACTTTACTTCTTAGGTTTATTTCACATAAAGAT
The DNA here is from genome assembly GCA_964455085.1 of uncultured Planctomycetia bacterium. GTDB lineage: Bacteria > Omnitrophota > Gorgyraeia > Duberdicusellales > 4484-171 > Susulua. The sequence goes on along the minus strand of CAYVYJ010000010.1, from coordinate 50,162 downwards.
TGGTAGTTACCCTAAGGCCCGTATCTTTTTACGTAAGCTTATTAGACGGTTTCCGGATTCAAGATTTTATGATTTAGGAATAATTAAGCTGGCTGATACCTACTTTTTGGGTAAGGATTATGCTCAAGCTAAAGCCATTTATCTTAAAATCGCCGATGATTCTAATACCTCCAACAATATGCCTTTAGTCTTATTAAGATTGGCCCAGATAGCAAGCCGTGAAGGTGATTGGGCACAGAAAAAAAAGTATTTAAAGCAGCTTAATTCCCAGTACCCCAAGTCTCCTGAAATACGGTTTGCTAAGGTTTTAGAAGCCTTGGGAGATTTTTTTACTATTCAGGTTGGTGCTTTTAGCGTACGTGCAAATGCTTTAGCTTTGGCTGAAGAGTTAAGAGACGATTATTCTGCGTATATTGTTGAAGATAAAAAAAGTACTTATCCGATTTATAAGGTACGTATCGGTAGATTTAAAAGTTATTATGATGCCAAAAAAGTTTCTGCAAAATTACTTAATGAAGGTTACCCTACCCGGATCTATCCTTAAATAAGAAATGCTTAAGATTATCTTTATAGTTGGACCTACGGCAGTCGGGAAGACTAAAGCAGCGTTTTTACTGGCAAAGCACTTAGGGGCTGAGATTATTTCTGCTGATTCGATGCTTATATATCAAGAGCCAAAGATCATAACAGCAAAGCCACCTGAGGATATGCTGAGGCAAGTAAAGCATCACTTTGTAGGTGTGATTTCAGTAAGAGAAAACTACAGTGTATTTGATTATTGCGTCGCGGCTTCTAAGACGATCAAAGAATTAGTTGATAAAAATATCCCGGTCATTGTCTGTGGCGGCAGTGGTCTTTATATCAAAGCAATTATCGATGGAATCTTTAAGGGGCCGGGTAAGGATGAGACTTTACGTGGGGAATTAGCCCAGCAGGCCCAAACTCATGGACAGGATTATTTATATCGGAAATTAGAAAGGGTTGATTCTATCAGTGCGGCCAAGATTTCACCAAATGACTTAAAGAGAATAATCAGGGCCCTTGAGGTTTATTACTTAAGCGGCGTTCCGATATCCAAGAAGCAACAACAGACTTTTGGTCTTGAGTCGGAATTGCCGATTGAAATTTTCGGTTTACGAATCGAGAGAAAGAGCCTTTATCAGCGAATCAATAAGCGCGTTGACCAGATGTTTGAAGCCGGAGCAATAGATGAGGTAAAGGGTTTATTAGAGCAACCCTTAAGTCTTACTGCTAAGAAAATAATTGGGCTAAGTGAGATAAGTGAATTTTTGAATGGCCGGATCAGTACGGAAGAAGCTCGTCAGACTTGTAAGAAAAATACTCGCAACTTTGCTAAACGCCAAGTTACTTGGTTTAAAAAGGATAAACGTATTCAATGGATAGATGTTGGTGATTTAGATTTTCAGGCAGTAAAAAACGAGATTATCGGGAGAAGTAGTGGTGGCTAGAAGGATGCATGAGACAAAAAGATTAGAGCGGGCACTGTTGGTGGTGGTAAAGACCCCTGATGATTCCTGGGGCAGGGAAGCATTAGCAGCTGAGTTTGAGAGATTAGTCTTATCCACTGAAATTGAAGTAGAGGGTTTAGTTACTTTTAATCTCAACCAACCTAGTCCGTCCCTTTATATTGGTAAGGGTAAGGTTGAGGAGTTAGCTGAGGTTGTTAAGGATACCAGGGTGGGAGTGGTAATATTTGGTAAGAATCTCAATTTTACCCAGCAAAAAAACTTAGAGAATGTCTTAGGCGTAAAGACCATTGATCGAACTCAACTAATTCTGGATATTTTTGCTAAACACGCCCAGACGCAAGAGGGTATTTTGCAGGTTGAACTTGCCCAATTGGAGTATCTTCTACCTCGGCTGCGCGGTAAAGGTATTGTTCTTTCACGCTTAGGAGGGGGAATCGGAACTAGAGGTCCGGGCGAAAAGAAGCTTGAAGTTGATCGGCGGAGGATTTCTGACCGGATTACTCATTTGAAAAAAGATCTAAAGCTTATTCGACAACATCGCGATACCCGGCGGAAAAAAAGGAAAAAGGGCGGAGTGAATACTTGTTCTCTGGTCGGCTACACCAATGCCGGAAAATCCACCCTTTTTAATGCTTTAACCGAGAGCAATCAGACTATCGCCTCAACTCTCTTTACTACCCTGGATACAGTAAGCCGCGCTCTTATCTTGGGTAATAATTTAAAGGTAGTTTTATCTGATACCGTAGGTTTTGTTTACAAATTGCCCCCCAATCTAATTGAGGCATTTAAAGCAACGCTTGAGGAATTAAATTATGCTGATTTGCTCCTGCATATTATTGATGCCAGCAATAAAGAACGCCATAAACTTATGCAATCAGTCAATTCAATCTTAAAAGACTTAAAATTAGATAAAACCCCTACCATTAATGTCTTCAATAAGATCGATATTTTATCGGCCCAGGAATCAGCTTGCCTGCGGGCCGAATACCCACAAGCTGTTTTTATTTCAGCTTCTAAGAAGTCCGGCTTAGACAATCTAAACGAGATAATTTATCGGACGATATTTAAAGATATGGTCGAGGTGGTAGTTGAAGTTCCATTTAGCCGGATGGACATTGCTAGCTATCTTCACGATAATTACGAAATTTTAAAAACTGCCTACAAAGAAGAAATAGCTGCTTACTGGATAAGAACAAGGCGGCAAAGTTTAGCCTGGATTAGGAGTCAAGGGCTAGCGGTAAAGGAGGTATGAACATGCGAATAGATATCTCATTTAAGTATTTAAAAAAGAGCGAGTTTGTTAATAATCTTTTAGAGAGTAATTTTAAGAAGCTAAAAAAGAGGACAATGATATTCCGAGGCGATGATTCAATTCATCTCTCAGTCCATATTGAAAAAAACCCGCATAAGGAGCAATTCTTCTGTCGCTGCCACCTTTACCTGCCTACCTCTAAGGTTTTGATAGTTGAAGAGAAAGCCCAAAATTCATCACTGGTTATAAATAAGTCTTTCTCAGCCTTGGTTAGACAGTTAGATAAGGAAAAGTACCGGGTCCAAAATCAACGCCGAAAAGCCAGACGAAGCCGCAAGGAGAGTGCGCTTAAAAAAAAGTAGTTTTTAGCTTGACGGGGATAAGTTGACATGTTACTATATTTAGCACTCTTTGGCCTAGAGTGCTAAGGATGGGGCTAATAATGACTAGAGCAAGCGATATCAAAGAACGAGAAAAAGAGATTTTAGGCTTGATTATCGATAGCTATATTGAAGAATCAAAACCGATAAGCTCTGGCTATATTTGTCAAAAGTACCGGCTTAATTGTTCTTCAGCTACAATACGGAACATTATGGTTTCCTTGGAGAAGCAGGGGTTTCTTTCGCATATTTACACCTCTTCAGGAAGAGTCCCGACTAAAAACGGTTTTAAGCGCTATGTTGAACAGTTCAATAGCGAGGAGGATTTTACCGAGTATCCAGTGAGCTTAAATTTTTATTCGCTTCCTCAGATTAGCATAGAAGAAATCATCGATGATGCCCTAAAAGCTTTGGTTCAACTCAGCGGTTATACTTCTTTGATGACAGCTTCAGTAAAGGTTGAGCGGGTGTTTTTCCGAGGGATGCGATTTATGCTTGAACAGCCAGAATTCGAAGATCTTAGCCGGCTGAAAGATATATTCTACGCCCTGGAGGTAAAAATGGGGGTGTTGCAAAATTTACTTTTTAGCTGTGCCGATGAAAAGGTGAGAATACTTATCGGAGATGATATAGGTTTTGAGGAAATATCTGATTGTTCGCTGGTTGTATCCGGTATTCGGGAAAAAGATCATTCGTTTGCATTTGCACTTCTTGGGCCGATGCGGATGAATTATACTAAAGCTGCTTCATCGATTACTTCCGTAAGAAACCGATTTAAGGAAGTAGTTGAAGATTTTGTGTGAATATGAAAAAAAAAGGAAAGAGTAAGTCCTCTGGTGAAAAGCAGAATTATGCCGATCTTTGGGATAAGCACCTAAGGCTTCAGGCTGAGTTTGACAATTACCGTAAGCGGTCATTTAAAGATAAAACCGACTTTATCAAATTTGCCAATGAAGGTTTGATTATAGAACTTTTAAGCATTTTAGATAACTTTGAACGGGGTATAAAGTCAGCTGAGCAGAAGAAGGATTATGCACTCCTGCATCAAGGTGTGGATATGATTTCAAAACAGTTACACAGCTTACTTGAAACTAAAGGCTTAATCCGGATAAAATCCCTGGGACAGAAGTTTGATCCGCATCAACATGAGGCGGTTGAAGTAATTGAGGGAGAGGGAGCGGAAAATGAGGTCGTGGTGGAGGAGTTGCAGCCAGGATATGCTTTAAGCGGCAGGGTTATAAGACCGGCTAAGGTAAAGGTAGTAAAGTCGAAAGAAAAGACGGAGAAAGAAGATATGGAAGAGGAAGAGAAAAAGGAAAGTGAAATAGTTAAAGAGAAAGGTGTAGGTAATTTAGAGGAATAATAATTCGTCCCGCCTTGGTGGGACTCATTAGGAGGTTTAGAAATGGCAAAAGTAATCGGAATTGATTTAGGGACTTCAAATTCATCAGCAGCTGTAATGGAAGGAGGCAGGCCAAGTATTATACCTTCAGCTGAAGGTGCCGGGGTGGCTAGCGGTAAAGCTTTTCCCTCAGTAGTAGCTTTTACTAAAGACGGGCAAAAGTTAGTTGGTGAGCCAGCAAGACGACAAGCTGCAGTTAATCCTGAAGGAACGGTTTTGGCGGCAAAGCGAAAAATTGGAACTGATTTTAAGTTTAATGTTTATGGTAACGAGTACACACCTCAGCAGGTTTCAGCTTTTATCTTGCAAAAGATAAAACAGGATGCTGAAGCTTACCTTGGTGATAGCGTAAAAGAAGCGGTAGTTACTGTACCAGCTTATTTTAATGATAATCAGCGGCAAGCTACCAAAGATGCCGGGACAATTGCCGGGTTAAATGTCTTAAGGATTATAAACGAACCTACAGCGGCTTGTTTGGCTTACGGACTGAACAAGGTCGGCAAAGAGTTAAAGATTATGGTTTTTGATTTTGGCGGCGGTACTTTAGATGTAACCATAATGGAGATGTGGGCAGAAGGAGGCTTTAAGGTTCTCTCTACCCATGGTGATACTCATTTGGGCGGCACGGATATGGATGGAGCCTTAATTGACTATATCGCCGATGATTTCAAAAAACAGTCAGGAATAGATCTACGAAATGATAAGATGGCAATGCAGAGGTTGCGCGAGGCAGCTGAGAAGGCAAAGATTGAGCTATCAAGTACGCTCACCACTGACATTAACTTACCATTTATAACCGCCGATTCGGGCGGCCCCAAGCATCTTACCATGTCGATAAATCGGGCTAAAGTAGAGGAGTTGGTAACATCGATAGTTGATAAATGCCGGGCTCCAATGGATAGTGCTTTTAGTGACGCTAAGCTTTCAGCCGGAGATATTGATAAAATTATCATGGTCGGTGGTCCCACCCGGATGCCGATTGTTCAGAAATTTGTCGAAGATTATGCTGGTAAGAAAATTGAACGGGGCATTGATCCGATGGAGTGTGTTTCAATGGGGGCAGCGGTTCAAGCGTCGATTATTACCGGTGACACCAAAGATGTTCTTCTGCTTGATGTTACTCCTTTATCATTAGGGATTGAGACATTAGGTGGGGTATTTACTAAACTCATCGACAGAAACACCACTATACCTACTAAGAAGAGTCAGGTATTTTCTACTGCTGAAGATAACCAGCCGGCAGTAACGATTAGAGTGCTGCAAGGTGAGCGGCAGATGGCAGCTGATAATACTGAATTGGGTAGGTTTGATTTAGTAGGTATTCCGACTGCACCTCGGGGGGTACCACAGATCGAAGTCACCTTTGATATTGATACTAATGGAATAGTTCATGTGCATGCTAAAGATAAAGGAACCGGTAAAGAACAGTCCATACGGATAACCGCGCCTGATAAGTTATCAGATGCGGATATTGACAAAATGGTAAAAGAAGCTGAAAAATTTGCCGAAGAAGATAAACAGAAAAAAGAAATTGTAGAATTAAGAAATAAAGCTGATACTGCAGTTTATGCTACGGAGAAGTCACTGAAAGAATTCGGAGATAAGGTATCCGCTGATGAGAAGAAAAAAATCCAGGAGAAGCTCGACGGGCTAAGAGAATCCCTTAAGAAATCCGATGCTAGTAAGGAAGAAATCCAAAAAGGTTTGGATGAGCTTACTAAAGCATCGCATAAGTTAGCCGAACAGATTTATAAGGCTAGCGCTCAAGCTCAGAATCAGGGTTCAGCTTCTGCTCAAGCTAACCCCAAAGGTGAAGAGGCTCCTGAGAGTAAGACTGAAAAACCAAAAGATGAAAATGTAGTTGATGCCGAATATAAAGAAGACGAAAATAAAGAGACTGGTTAATAGACTACAGACATTAGTTAAAAAAGCATGATGAGTACAAAACGCGACTATTATGATATTTTAGGATTGTCAAAAGGGGCCGGGGTTGATGAAATCAAAAAGGTCTATCGTCAGCTGGTGATGAAGCATCATCCCGACAGAGTTGGGTCGGAGAAGAAAAAAGAAGCTGAGGAGAGATTTAAAGAGATCTCTGAGGCCTATGCGGTTTTAAGTGATCCTCAGAAAAAGCAATTATATGATCAGTATGGTCATGCGGGAATTGATTCCCGGTATACTACCGAAGATATCTTTCGGGGGACAGATTTTTCCGGTATTTTTGAGGGGTTGGGTGGAGTTTTTGAGCAGTTCTTTGGCGGTTCTGGCTTTGATATTTTTGGCGCCAGAAGTACTCACCGCCGCCGAAGTGTCGGGGAGGATTTACAAATCCAGGTAGTTATTACACTGGAGGAAGTAAGCAGGGGAGTCGAGAAAGATATCTCATTCTCCCGTTACGATAAGTGTTTAACTTGTAAGGGTAGTGGTGCTGAGGCCGGATCAATAAAGGCAAATTGTCCAGCTTGTAAAGGTTCAGGATCGGTTCGGGCCGGCCTAGGCGGGTTTATAAGCTTTGCCCAAACCTGCCCTAATTGCGGTGGTGAAGGAAAAGTTATAAAAAATCCCTGCCGCAACTGTTCAGGCCGGGGAAGAGTTAGGGGTAAGAAAAAACTTAAAGTAAGTGTCCCCAGGGGTGTAGACAACGGCTCGATTTTACGATTAAAAGGTGAAGGGAGTTTTGCTGATAGCGGCCGGGGTGATTTATACGTTCATATTGGGGTTAAACATCATGACTTATTCATCAGGGATGGAGACGATATTCATTGTAAGACCAAAGTTGATGCATTACAGGCAATTTTAGGTTCAGAAATTGATATCCCTACTCTTTACGGCAAAGTTAAAATGAAGATTCCAGCCGGAACTCAGCCCAACACTGTATTTAGGCTTAAAAATAAAGGGGTTGCTGATTTGCGTAGTAAGCGCCTTGGTGATGAGTTGGTAGTGGTAGAAGTAGAAATTCCTAAAAGAATGTCTTTTCAGGAGAAGAGGCTTTTTAACCAATTAGCAAAGTTGCGAAAAATACTATAAGACGATATAATAATAAACCTGATGGTCAGTAGGCAAGGAGTGTAATATGCCGACTTACGAATATGAGTGTTTAGAGTGTGGTGCTAATTTTGAGGCCTTTCAAAAAATGAGTGATGATGTCATTAAAGAATGTCCGCAATGTCAGGGCAGCCTTAGGCGTCTAATCAGTTCCGGTGCCGGAGTAATTTTTAAAGGTAGCGGTTTTTATGCTACCGATTATAAGAATAAAGATAAGCTTCCTAAAGAAACTAAGAGTACGACTGAAGATGCCTGTTCAGGTTGTGATCAATCCGCCTGCCAGCAGCGGAAGAAGTAAGGAAAAAGATGGGATCATTAGTGGTAAAACCTTTTTTAGCAACTTATTATAACCCTAAGGTAATCAAGAACTATTCTTTAGTCATCTGCCCTCCTTACGATGTTATTAGCAAGAAGCAGCTAAAGCTGCTGAGGAAGAAATCTCCATATAATTTCTCCCGGATTAGTGTATGTGATAATAATAATTACCAAGCCAATGCACTAACTTTAACTAAATGGGTGAATCAAGGAATTTTAATTGATGACGGCCAAGAAAGCTTTTATCTTTACGAACAGAAATTTAACCTCCAAGGATGTTCCCAGATGCGGTTTGGCCTGCTCTGCCTTATTCAAATGGACAAAAAAGGCATTTTCCCCCATGAACATACCTTGAGTGGACCCAAAAAAGATAGAAGAAGGATAATCAAAGCAACCAAGGCAAATTTAAGTCCGATATTTATTATTGCTGCTAAAAAATTAGCGGTGTTCAATAAGCTCTATAAGCTTTACTCTCGCAAAAAAACTCTTTTCAGCTTTAAAGACAGCGATAACAACCCCAGTCGTATTTGGAAGATTTCCGATACAAAACAAATATCGCAACTGGCTAAGGCGATAAATGCCTGTAAATTAATCATAGCTGATGGTCATCATCGTTTTGAAACAACCTATGATTATTTCAAGAAGAATCGAAGAAGGTTTAAAAACCTTAATTATACCTTGGCCTACGTTACTGATTGTCAGGCGGGTCTTAACATTCTTCCTACTCACCGGATAGTCACTATTACCGAAGGGGACGAGCTGTTCTTTTCCAAGCTGAATAAGTATTTTAATATCGCAAGAGTTAAGCCGCACATTTTAGAGAAGAAGCTAAATCAGCATCGGGGATTTTGTTTAGGTATTTCGCGGAAGAGTAAAACTTACTTCCTAAGTTTGAAAGATAAATCGGTTTTAAATAAGATAGCTAATAAGTTATACTGGCAACTTAATACTTACCTCTTGCATCAGATCGTTCTGCCTTTATTTAAGATAAAGGGTTCGGTTGAATATACCCATAGTTTAAAGGAAGCAAGAATAAAAGCTAAAGGTCAAAAGACCGCTTTTATTTTAAGGGCCGTATCTTTGGATAAAGTATTTAAAATATCAAGTAAGGGTTTTCGATTGCCACAGAAGTCAACATATTTTTATCCTAAGGTTTCCTCCGGGGTCACAATAAGGAGATTTAAACCTTGAGAATATTTAAAAAACCTTTTAGCGACAATCCCAAAAGAAAGCGGACGAATATTCCAGATGGTTTATGGAGCAAGTGCACGAATTGCTCACATTTGATTTTTACCAAGATTCTCAAGGAGAATTTACAGGTTTGTCCAAAATGCAACTTCCATTTTCCACTTACCTGCTGGCAGAGGATAGAAATACTTATCGATAAAAATAGTTTTGTCGAGTTAGCTAAAGAGTTAGTCTCATCTGATCCTTTGGATTTTGCCGGGCCTAAGACATACCCGGAGAAGTTAGAGGAAGCAACCAAGACAACCGGGTTAAAATCGGCAGCAGTTGTCGGTGAAGCTAAAATCGATGGTCGTGAAATAGCCCTAGGAGTTACTGACTATCGTTTCATTATGGGATCAATGGGGTCAGTGGTGGGAGAGAAAATAGCTCGGATTACTGAGAATGCATTGGCCAGAAGAGTTCCCTTAGTAATCGTTTCTGGTTCTGGAGGCGGAGCACGGATGTATGAAGGTATGTTGAGTCTCATGCAGATGGCTAAGACTAGCGGAGCAATATCACTTCTTAAGCAGGGAAATGTGCCTTTTATTTCTGTACTTACTCATCCAACTATGGCCGGGGTTATGGCTTCTTTTGCTGGATTAGGGGATATAACTATTGCTGAGCCTGGAGCATTAATTGGTTTTACTGGTCCACGGGTGATAAAACAGACCATAAAACAGGACTTACCTAAAGGATTCCAAACCTCGGAATTTAATTTAGATCACGGACTTATCGATTCAGTGGTGCACCGGAAAGAGTTAAGGTCAACAATTTCCAGTCTATTGCATTATTTATCTTGACATATTGATATTTAAAACTTAAAATTTTTACTTATGGCTGAAGTTAAATTAAAAAATGTTAATAAAAGATATAAGGGCGGCATTTCTGCTGTTGACAATGTAAGTCTTGAAGTCCAAGATAAGGAATTTGTAGTTTTAGTCGGCCCTTCCGGATGCGGTAAATCTACTACTTTGCGAATGATTGCCGGACTGGAGACTCCTAGTGAGGGTCAGATCTATGTTGGCGACAGGTTAGTGAACGGTGTGCCGCCTAAAGATCGAAACATTGCCATGGTTTTCCAAAATTATGCTCTTTATCCCCACATGGATGTTTACAATAATATGGCTTTTGCTTTAAAATTACGTAATTACACCAAAACTGATATTGATAAGCGGGTTAAAGATGCTGCTGAAATCCTGGGTATAACCCACTTGGTAAACAGAAAACCAAAGGATATTTCTGGCGGTGAGCGTCAGAGAGCTGCGGTGGGAAGAGCAATAGTGAGAAAACCTTATGTTTTTCTCTTTGATGAACCATTGAGTAATCTTGATGCTAAGCTGCGGGTGCAAATGCGTACCGAGATTCATAAATTGCACTTAAAGATTCAAACCACGATGATTTACGTAACCCACGATCAGACTGAAGCTATGACTCTTGGGGATCGTATCGCAATCATGAAAGATGGGAAAATCTTACAGTTCGATACCCCTTTAAATGTTTACGATAGCCCGGCCTGTAAATTTGTGGCTGGATTTATTGGGTCTCCGCCGATGAATTTTATGAGTGGGTCTATAGTTAAAAAAGATGGCGGCTTATATTTTGAAGAAGGAAACTTTAAAGTAAGGGTATTAGAGCAAATGTACCCGGCTTTAGAAAAATATGTTGATAAAGATATTGTTTTTGGCATCCGGCCAGAAAATATCTATGATAAGCTATTTGCTTCTTATGCAACTGCTGATAACACCTTAACGGTTCTTTGCGATGTTATGGAAACAATGGGATCAAGAAACTATCTTTATCTTTCTACGGGTAAGCACGTTATTATCGCTGTGGTAGATGCTTCCAATAAGCCTACAATCGGGAGCATGGTAGAGGTTGTTTTTGACATGAAGAAGGTTCATTTCTTTGACCCTTCAACAGAATATACCATTGTATAATTTTTTTATCGCTATAACCTTAACTCTTCTCGCTGCCCTTTCCTTCAGCGCTACTTTTCTTGGCAGAATAAGATTTGTTTCCGCTTTTGTGTTGATTTTGACCGGAGGGGTGTCGTTTATCATCTTTAATAAATTAAAACTGAAAATACTCTCCTTTAATAAGAGTGGATTAGAAGAGCGTAATGAGAAGATCAATCTTTTATCGGAAAATATTATCGCCAGGAATGAGACCTTAAAATCCTTACCTCAGCTTAGACGAAAAGCATCGTTTCTGTTTAACGTCTCCCAAACCTTAATCGAACTGCATGATTGTGAGGAAATCTATGATTTCCTCATTACGACTCTGGGAGAACTCTTTCCGGAAGTTGATAGTATTCTTTTCTTTAGCTTTAACAAAGAGAAGGATTCACTAAGTTTGTTGCGTTCCTTAAAACGTAAACATACGGTTATAAAGGAAAAAAAAGGAGATTCTTTAGATAAGTGGGCCTTGCACCATAACTGTTCTTTGTTGATTGAGGACCTGACCAAGGATTTCCGGTTTAATTATAATCAAATTGAGGCTTACAAAGAACGTGGAGCACATTCGTTTATCCTCAGCCCGCTTTCGGTGGGACAGCGCCTTTTAGGTATACTCCGGGTAGAAAATAGTCAAGCTTCAAGTTTTACCCTAGATGATTTACGTTTTCTGCGTAATATCTGTGATTTAGGGGCGGTAGTTATCGAGCGAGTAAATCTTTTTGCCCGGGCCGAGGATTTAGCCATAAAAGACTCGCTGACCTCACTTTATCTACGCGGCTATTTCCTCGAGCGGCTGGTTGAGGAACGGAAGCGCTCAGGCGCTAAAAAGAGTCGTATCGGGTTAATTATGCTGGATATTGATGATTTTAAGAAGATAAACGATGACTATGGACATGTCGTCGGTGACTTTGTGTTAAGGAAATTAGCCAAAAACTTAACAAATATTGTTGCTGCTCCTGGCAACATTATCTGTCGTTTTGGCGGCGAGGAGTTTATTATTTTGCTTGGGGAATGCAACAAAGAGGAGTTATTGCGTTTAGGTGAGGAGATCCGTCGAAAAATAGAGGAGGAAGAATTAACTTTTCGGAGGAAGAAAATTAACTTTACCGTATCTTTAGGCGCAATTCTTTGTCCCCATGATTGTCAGAGTAACGAAGAACTAATCACTCGGGTTGATAAATTAATGTATAAAGCTAAGCGGAAAGGGAAAAACCGGTTATGTTTTTCGGAATAATAATTATTGCCTGTTTTATTGTGCTTTTAGCGGAAGAGATATATTTTCTCAAAAAAGTTAAAGATCGGGTTGAGGCAGAAACCAAAGACGCAGCCCAGAAGTGTCTGCAACTTGAGAACGAGGAAAAATTGCTGGTTGAGAAGGTTACCCGACTGGAGAATAATCTTTCCGAACGTTTTCTATTTTACGATTTAGCCAGAAAAATCTCCCCCCTTTTAAAAAAGCAAGAATTATTCAGCACATTTGCAGAGGAGATAAAACATTTAGGACGAACAGCGAGAGTAATCTTTTTTAATTCAAGTAAAACCAATAACCAATCAAAGACAGATTCCGGAGATAGCTGTTTACGATTTAATTTGGAAAATGCCCAGGGCGATGTATTAGAAGTTATTACAAAGTCAAGGAGCGTCGTTGAATATATGCCATCTTTTGTGAGGCTTCTGCGATTGTGTCTGGAGCGAATAGAGCTTTATGATAAGTTGCAGGAATTATCAATTCATGATGTCTTAACCAAAGTTTACAATCGCCGGCATTTTATGTCTCGCTACCAGGAAGAATTTCAGCGGGCTAAGAAGTTTAAACTTAACTTAGCTTTTTTGATGATTGATATTGATCATTTTAAAAAAATTAATGATAATTACGGGCATTTAGTCGGTGATGCTGTTTTGAGAGAGGTTGCTAGAATAATCCGTGAAAACATGCGGGAAATTGATTTTCTAGCTAGATTTGGCGGTGAGGAATTTTCGATAATTTTGCCGGAGGCTGATAAAGCTAGTGCAATTATGGCTGCTGAACGTATAAGTGTACGCGTCTCTCAGGAAAGAATAAAAGTATTTGATGAGACCTTAAATATAACCATCAGCGTAGGGGTGGCAACTTTCCCTCAGAATACCCTGCATTCCGATGTTCTGATGGAAGTAGCTGATAAAGCCTTGTATAAGGCAAAACTTTCCGGAAGAAATCGAGTTTGTTGGTTCTAGCAAACACGAATTTACACTAATTTTCATCGAATTTCCACGAATAATAGTTGAAATGTTTCTTGATTTGTGTTAATTTAATAGAAATTCGTGGTAATTCGTGTGTGAGCGAAGCGAACTATGGATAAGAACCTCGAACAATATCTAATTGAGGCTGCCAGCAGGAGCCGGCAGCAATTATCAGCCGATAATCCCTATCGTGATATCGGATTTGACCAGGAATCGCCACGATTAGGCTGGGTTGGGGACATTTCTTTTTCCCAAATCCGATCTACCTTAGAAGCTCTAGAACCTTTACTTTCAGGAAAGAAAAACTTTATATTTATCGGCATGGGAGGTTCAATTAACGGTATAAAGCCGCTTTTGGTCTTATTTAAGGATAAGCCTTTTTATACTTTAGACAATCTGGATCCGGTAGCGACCCTTGAAGTAATAAAAAAGATTGAAAATCTTGACGAAACTTTAGTTGTGGCAATTTCTAAATCAGGCACCACTAAAGAAACTCAACTTCTGGCCTTAACCTTAAGAGAGTTTTTTCTCAAACGCCTAGGTCAAGACCAGTGGAGGCAGCACTTTTTGTGGTTAAGCGATCCAAGCTCATTTACAAAACTTGATGCATTAGGCTGGGCCGATGTTAGAAAAGCGGCAATTCAGTTTGATCAGAAAACTGATATCGGTGGACGATTTTCTTCACCCCATACGCTAATTTTCATTCTTCCTTTATTTTTGCTTCTAAACCGGGACTTCTCAAATCTCAAAGATTATTATAATTCCTTTATTTCTCTTAAGCCGCAAATCAGGGAGGCAGCTGCCGCAGCCTGCTCGGCCAGCAAGGATAGGCCTGATGCCTATTTTTCTCCGCAGGTTGATGCTGCTTTAGGTGATTCATTTTCTTCCTGGATTGTTCAGTTGTTTCAAGAATCTTTGGGATCGAAACTGGATAGTCTGGCTGTTAAAACTCGAGCCAATGTCGGTAATAATGCGATGTTTTTTCCCCTTAAGCTTGATTTAGTAATTGATAATTCTCTGGTATCCTTACTAAGCCAAATGTATTTTTTTCAAGTCTTTATCGCTTATTATTCGGCATTAAGGCAAGTTAATTTTGTTACCCAGAATTTTGTTGAAAAGTATAAACAGCAGGTGCGCAAACTAGAAGAGCAAAGCCTTAGAGCCAGCTCTATTAAATCCCTAAATTTAGACGCTATTATAAGTGAGGTGAGGAAATCAGTTAAACCAGCTCAACGCTTTATCGAAGTTGTGCTTTATTTCTGTCCACAGCCGGGTCTAAGAGAGACTATAAAACGTTCATTTGACCAGGAATTTCCTCAAAATCAGTCCTTTATTTTTCTGGGAAGTGATTGGAATCACCAGTCCTATCAAGCGGCCTTCGGAAGTAAAGATACTTTTTATGTCATACTTATTGCCTCAGACTACGAAAGAAAAATAGCCAATATATCCAAAGATACTTTGGCTAAAAACATCAAAACACTTCAGGTAATTGCTGAAGCAACCCACCTTACCCTTAGTGATAAATCACTTTTTTTCTCCTTTATAACCTAAGGGTTTGTATTGGTCCGACACTTGAAAAAACAAGTAATTTATGGTAATATTCATTCTTGTAATGTAATTTATTGGTATATTTTGACTAGGAAGGAGTAATGATATGAAGAAAGTAATTGAAAAAATCAGAACCAAAGCCAAGGAGGATCCTAAAGTTATAGTTTTTCCTGAGGCCAATGATGAGCGGGTTATTGAGGCGGTTGAATACATCAAACAAGAAGGAATTGCTAAGCCGCTTTTGCTCACCCAGGATAATCTTGAACCGGAAAGACAGGAAGAATTTGCTAATTTGTTTTTTGAGCGTAAGCAGGTTAAAGGGGTTACTTTTGAAGAGGCCAGAGAGTTGGTGGAGAACTCACTTTACTATGCAACAATGATGACCCGGTACGGGTATGCTGACGGCTTTGTTGCCGGAGCAAAGTTTACTACCTCTTCGGTAGTGCGGGCAGCCCTTAATTGTTTAGAGGTCGATAAGCAAGCCGGAATTGTCTCAAGTTGCTTTATTATGTCGGTTCCTGATTGCACTTACGGTGAAAAGGGGGTTTTTATATATGCTGATTGCGGAGTAATTCCTTATCCGACAAGTGAACAACTTGCCAATATTTCGATTTCTACTGCTAGTTTTGCCAAGAATGTTTTAGGAATTACACCCCGAGTTGCTCTTTTAAGCTTCTCGACTAAGGGTAGCGCTGAAGGAAGATGGGTAGATAAAATAAAGGAAGCGGTAGAGATTGCTAAGTCCAAAAATAGCGGTTTTTTGATTGACGGTGAGCTCCAGGGTGATAGTGCCTTAGTTCCCGAGATTGCTTCCAGAAAATTAGGTAAGAGTGAAGTTGGCGGACGAGCAAACGTTTTGATCTTCCCTAATTTAGATGCCGGTAATATCTGTTATAAGTTAACCCAGCGCCTGGCCCGGGCTCGTGCGGTTGGCCCGATAGTTTTGGGAACAAAGCAACCCTGCAGTGATTTATCCCGGGGTTGTGACGTAGAGGATATAATTGATTGCACCGCTGTTACCGTAATCAGAGCCCAGAAGAGGAAAAAAATTAAGGCCAGGAAATCAAGATGAAAATTTTAGTTGTAAATTGCGGAAGTTCGTCGATAAAATACAAGCTTTATGATTTCCCCGCTAAAGGACTGCTTAATAACGGGCTTATTGAGCGAATCGGCGAGAAAAACCCCAGAGTTAAAAATCATGGTCAAGGTATAAAGCATTTAGTGTCAGATATTCTCACCAAAGGTGTAATTACTAGGTTGGATCAGATTGCAGCTATTGGCCATAGGGTAGTCCACGGCGGAGAAACCTTTACCGAGCCGCATTTAATTGATAATCGGGTAGTAGAAAAAATCAAGGAGTGTTCGCAACTGGCCCCTTTGCATAATCCGGCAAATCTGGCCGGAATTATTGGTTGTCGAAAATTATTCCCCCAAATACCGCAGGTAGCTGTATTCGATACTGCATTTCATCAAAGCATTGCCGAACCTGCCTATATCTATCCGATACCGATTAAATATTACCGAAAATACCGAGTACGTAAGTATGGTTTTCATGGAACGTCGCATCAGTTTGTGGCTCAAGAGGCAGCCAAAATTTTAAACCGGCCTTTAAACCGGCTGAAATTAATTACCTGTCACTTGGGAAATGGCTGTAGTCTTACGGCAATTGATAAGGGAAGATCAATTGATACTTCCATGGGCTTTACCCCGCTTGAGGGTTTGATGATGGGAAGCCGTTGCGGCGATATTGATGTCGCAGCAGTTTTTCATATTATGAGGAAAGAAAAGCTATCGGTTGTCGAGATGGATGCGATTTTAAATAAAAAGAGCGGTATTTTAGGGATAAGTGGATTAAGCAATGATTTTCGCACTTTACGCAAAGCTGTGCGAGGTGGAAATCGTCGTGCGAAATTAGCTTATGAGATGTTTGTCTATCGTCTGAAAAAATATATTGGTATCTATTACTTTATTTTAGGCCGGCCCGATGCAATATGTTTTACCGGCGGTATTGGTGAGCATGCTCAAAAAATGGTAAACGGTATAAAACGGGATATTTTAAGGGTTTATGGATTAAAAACAAGAACTTTAGTTATTCCTACGGATGAGGAATTAATGATTGCTAATCTAACTTATAAGTTGATGAAAGGTAAGAGGAGTAAATAATGTTAAGAACGATGCTTAAGTCAAAGATTTATTATGCCACAATAAGTGATTTGCAGCTCTATTATAAAGGCAGCATAACTATTGATCAAAAAATAATCGACGCAGCCGACTTAAGAGAAGGTGAGCGAGTCGATGTTTTGAATCTAAATAATGGGGTGCGGCTGCAGACTTATGTTATTACTGGCAGGCGAGACAGCGGTATAATCTGCCTTAATGGGCCAGCAGCTCGCCGGGGCGCCAAAGGAGACAAACTTGTTATTATTTCTTATGGCTTATATCAGGAAGAAGAAGTAAAAACTCTAAAAGGGCGATATGTCGAAGTCGATGAACACAACAAAATTAAGAATACACACTTGGCCTGAAGATATTTTACGTAAGAAGTGCAAGGAAGTGGTGGCCGTTGACAGTAAGATAAAGGCATACCTTGATCAGATGCTTGTGTTAATGCGCCTTAGCAATGGTGCTGGATTGGCTGGGAATCAGGCTGGTTTAGATTTAAGTCTGATTGTAATTGAGGTTGAGAATCACACTTTTAAGTTAATTAATCCCCGAATTGTCAAAAAGGAAGGTTTAATTAAATTTCGCGAAGGATGTTTAAGTTTTCCGGGACTGGAATTAGACATCAAGCGTGCTGATCGGATTTGGGTTTCCGCTCAGGATGAGCAGGGTAAACCGGTTAAGATTGAAGCTAAAGGATTTCTATCAGTTATTTTCCAGCATGAGATCGATCATATTGGAGGAATAGCTTTTATTGATAGAATTTCATTTTGGCAAAAGCTAAAAGCTTACACGATTTTAAGGAAGATTATGCGGAGGACGAAGTATGGAGTGTCAAAACAAAACAGTAAATAGCGATTTTTGTACCTGCACTTATTCTTCTTGCGCCAGAAGAGGAATCTGTTGTGAGTGCTTGCGCTATCATCTTCCTAAAGGTGAACTCCCCGGTTGCCTCTTCCCATCGGAAGCCGAAGCAACCTATAATCGTTCAAGAGAGTATTTTCTTTCGGTTTGCAAGAAAAAATAATATGGAAAAGAAAGTTGAGCTCGCTATAATCGGTGCTGGTATTGCCGGAATCGCTGCGGCTATTTATGCCAAGCGAATCGGACTGGAGTTTCTTATTTTCGAAGCCAAAGGTCTAGGTGGACAGTTACTGCTGACGGAAAATATTGATAATTATGTCGGGTTAAGGTTAGGTACCAAAGGAAGAGATTTAGCCAAAAACTTAGCTAAAAGCCTAGACGATTTAGGAATTGTGATTACCAATAGTGAAATTCTAAAGGTTACGGTTCAGGGAGATAAAGTAATTTTGGGTAGTTCTCAGTGTATCTATTCAGTAAACTCACTTATCATAGCTACCGGGGCAACCTTTGCTAAGTTAGGGGTAGCTGGTGAGGATAACTTCCTTGGCCGGGGTGTATCCTACTGTGCGGTATGTGATGGTTTCTTTTTTAAAGGCAAAGATGTGATTGTTGTCGGCGGCGGCAATACTGCAGTCGAAGAAGCATTATATCTTGCTGAAATTGCCAATAAGGTTACCTTAATCCACCGCCGTGATAAATTACGTGCCGTCGATTATCTGCAGAAAAAACTTTTTTCCCAGAAGAATATAGAGCCTATCTTTAATAGTGTAATTAAAGAAGTAAAAGGAAGCGAGTTTCTAGAGGGGATGGTTATTGAAAATGTTAAAGATAAGCAGCAGCACTCGATAGCGGCTTCCGGCTTATTTATTGCAATTGGGATTAACCCTAATACCGGTTTTTTAAACAACATTATTTCTTTAGATCAAAAAGGTTTTATTATTACTGATGAAACAATGCAGAGTTCATCCCGGCTCATTTGGGCCTGCGGTGATTGCCGCAGGCGGCCACTGAAACAGTTAATAACTGCCGCTGCTGAAGGAGCAATAGCTGCTGTTGGCGCCTACAAGCATAATAGGGGACACTATATAAGTTCCTGAGGATACATTTTGAGAAAAAAAGTTCTTCTTACATTGAGAGTACTGGCAACTGGAGCGATTCTTTTTGCCCTTTTTAAATTCGTCCCTTATAAAAAACTAGTTTTAGTTTACCAGGATTCCCAAAAAAGTTATCTTTACTTAGGGTTTATCTTCTTTCTCCTCTGTCAGATAATTGGTGTATTTCGCTGGCGTTTTTTGCTGGCTTCCCTGGGGACTAAGATATCGATTCGCGAAGCTTTTTATGCCTATTTCTCCGGACTTTTCTTAAATCTTTTTTTTCCTTCATTTGTTGCCGGTGACGTATTCAGGAGTTACTGCATATCCTATCGTTATGGTGATAAGAGCAAGGTTGCGTCCTCGGTTCTTATGGATCGCTTCAGCGGGGCTATAGCACTTACTTTAGTTGCTCTCATGGCCTTTATTGCCGGCAGAAGTCTTATGCCCAAAAGGGAAGTTTTGATTACTCTTTTCATTCTTTGTGTAATTGCTGGACTTTCGTCACTGGTTATATTCAGTAAAAACTTTTTTCTTTTTCTGATGAAGATATTTAAGGAACGCTCTGGGTTAAGAGATAAGTTGATTTCTTTTCATGATAGATTGTATTCATTTAGGAATAACCCATTAGTTTTTATTAAGAGTCTGGGAATTTCTTTCTTAATCCAGATTCTAATGGCTTCAGGATTTTTTATCATCGCTCAAGCCTTTGCTGTTGAGGTAAGTATCAATTATTTTCTGATTATCGTACCGCTGGTTACCGCCATTGCTTTGATTCCAATCACAATTGCCGGAGCCGGAACCCGGGAAGCCGCAGCAGTTTATTTTTTCTCTTTGATAGGAATTGAGAAAAGCATTGGTTTAGGTATATCCTTGATGAACTTAATTTTCCTGGTATCCATGAGTATTGCTGGAGGAATATTTTATGTTAGTGTATATCACCGGTGGCTACAATCTCATTCAAGATGAATTTTATAAAGTTTTTAGGTACGGCTGGATCGCGTTTTGTAGTGATGAAGCAACTTCGGGCATCCGGTGGTATCTGGGTCAGGTATAAAGACACCAACGTTCTTATTGACCCCGGTCCTGGTTCATTAGTTAAATGCTCCAGATCCCGGCCAAAACTATCTCCAGAGATTTTAGATTCTATCATCTTGACCCACAAGCACTTAGATCATAGTAATGATGTGAATGCAATGGTTGAGGCCATGACCGGAGGCGGCTTTAAGCAACGTGGGATATTATTTGCTCCGGCTGACGCCTTAGGTGAGAGTGGAGTAATTTACAGTTATCTCAAAAATCATCCCCAAGATATCAAGATTATAAAACCAGGCGGCTATCAGGTTAAAGATATAAGTTTTCAGGTGCCTACCCGAAATCTTCATTCAGTCGAAACCTACGGATTAAAATTTTATTTGGGTAAGGAAATCGTTTCTTTTATCTCTGATACCAAATATTTCGCTGATTTAATAAATATCTATAAACAGTCAACAATTGTCGTGCTAAATGTAGTTTTTTTAAAGCGAAAAGATGAATATGACCACTTATGTTTGGACGATGCAATAAAGATTATTGGTGGTATAGGGCCAAAAACCGCAATTTTAACTCATTTTGGCATGACTATGTTAAAAGCCAAGCCACAGATCTTAGAAGAGAAGTTAAATAAAGAACTTGAGTCCGATGTAAAGTTTGCCTATGATGGTCTGACATTCGAACTAGATTAAACAATTCACCTTATCGGGACAGGTCCCAGTTAATTTTGCCTTACTGAGTTTAACTTTTTTTGCAGTTTTTCCTTAAAAAGTTAAAAAAATTGGCTTTTTATCAAAAAAATTCCTGTATTGGTTTAGGGTTTTAAGTGGGACCTGTCCCGAATTGTCGAATTGTAATTGACAAATTCAATCTATAAATTAAAATAGGGGTACATTTTCAATTTTACGTTCGTAGTTTTACATTTTAATTTTTAGTTTTTAATTTAGTCGGCCCCATCGTCTAGCACGGTCTAGGACACGTGGTTCTCAGCCATGAGACACCGGTTCAAATCCGGTTGGGGCTACCAAAATTACCGATATTAATTTCGGGGGTATGATGAAGCACTCATTAAAGGTGGGAATTAGTTTTGGGGTGACTTCCGGTATAATTACCACTTTGGGGTTGATTGTGGGATTACACTCCGGTACCCACTCAAGACTTGCAGTTATCGGTGGAATATTAATCATAGCTATGGCTGATGCCTTTTCTGATGCTTTGGGGATACATATTTCTGAGGAATTTGAGAATCATCATAGCGCAAAACAGATTTGGATCTCAACCATATCAGCCTTCCTCTCAAAGTTTATTTTCTCATTAACCTTTGTTGTCCCAGTTTTATTACTTAGGCTTTCAACCGCTGTCATAGCAAGTATAATCTGGGGATTCTTGATGTTGTCTATACTCAGCTATCAGATTTCCCGGGAACAGAAGATAAATCCCTGGAAAGTGATTGCTGAACACCTGTTTATTGCCGGAGTGGTTATAATTACAACTCATTATCTTGGCGATTGGATATCTCAAAGATTTGGTTAATTCCTGCCTTGGTTTTCTAAATCTCTTTAATTTTTAGTGAGTTATGATATAATTTAGGCTATGTTAGCGAAAAGAATCATTCCCTGTCTTGATATTGATCAGGGAAGAGTAGTAAAAGGAGTGAATTTTGTTAACTTGAGGGATGCTGGAGATCCGATCAAGAATGCTCGTTTCTATGAGAGCGAAGGTGCTGATGAGTTAGTTTTCTTGGATATTACCGCCAGCCTTCAGAGGCGTCCAACAACCATAGAGTTAGTTAAAAAGGTAGCTGAAGTTGTGTTTATGCCCTTTACTGTCGGCGGGGGAATTGGCAGTATTAGGGATATACGCAGACTACTTTTGGCCGGAGCAGAAAAAGTATCGCTTAATACCGCAGCAGTAAAAAATCCCCAACTTCTTAAACAAGCTTCGCAGGTCTTTGGAAGTCAATGTACAGTGGTAGCAATCGATGCGAAATCAAGGGGACGAGGATGGGAAGTGTATATTAACGGAGGAAGGACCCCTACCGGTTTAGATGCCCTGCTTTGGGCGAAGCGGGCTGAAAAATTAGGCGCCGGTGAGATTCTTCTGACCAGCATGGATTGTGATGGCACTAAAGACGGGTTTGACTTAAGATTGACTAAAGCAATATCAGCAGCAGTAAAAATACCGGTGATTGCCTCAGGAGGAGCCGGCAGTATCGAAGATTTTTATGAAATTTTTAGGAAAACTAAGGCTACAGCAGCTTTGGCCGCCTCAATATTCCACTATCGTCAGATTAGTATTAATAATATAAAGAATTATTTAACTAAACGAGGAATTACGGTGAGGAGATGAAAAATAATCCAAAAAGAAAGAAAGTTAGAAATAAAGAGCGACTAAGGCTTCCCAGGCTGAATTTTGACCGCAAGGGGCTTATTCCCGCGATTATCCAAGATGCGGCTTCAGGCGATGTGTTAATGCTTGCTTACATGAATAGGGATTCTTTGAGGATTACTTTAGCCGAAGGACGAACCTGTTTCTACTCCCGTTCCCGGAAGACTTTCTGGCGTAAGGGAGAAACTAGTGGCTGTATTCAGAAGGTAAAAAAGGTGTATTATGATTGCGATAGTGATACCTTGTTAATAAAGGTGAGCCAAAAAGGTGTTGCTTGCCATACTGGGAAGTGGAGTTGTTTCTTCAAAAAAATAGTTTAAAAAAAAAGGATAGATGGTTAAGAAAGCGAGTCGGGTTAGTAAAATACAGAGGAGATCAGCTATTCCTGGCGGGATAAAACCAAACCAGGAACAGTTTAAAAAACTATCAACAAGGAATAATTTAATTGTTTTGTCCGCTAAATTCTCATCGAGTAAACTTACCCCGCTGGCTATTTACCATAATCTTGGTAAAGTATTCAAAGGCGATAGTTTTCTCTTAGAGTCAATAGAGGGAGAGGAGAAGATTTGCCGTTTTTCATTCTTGGGTTTTAAACCAATTAGCACCTTTAAGAGCAAAGATAAGCGAATTTATCTTAGGGGTAAAACGACTGGTTCGTTTTTGACTAAAAAAGACCCTTGCTTCGAGCTAAAAAAAATAATCAGCCGTTATAAGGTTGCTCCTAAAGAGAACCTGCGCTTTTTTGGCGGGTTTGTCGGCTATCTCGGCTACGATACAGTGAAGTTTTATGAACCAGTAGGGAAGGATTTACCGGAAAGCTTAGGTACCTACGATTCTTACTTTATTCTTCCCAAATTTTTGATTATTTTTGACCACTTAATACGGCAGATTGAGGTTCTTTCTTTTGTCCTGGTGAATGGTGAGAGAAAAAAAATCTACCCTAGAGAGCGAAAGATTTTAGAGAATCTTTGTAGGCGCATTACTAATTCGGACAAGCTAGAAAAGTTATTGTTTAAGCCCCGAAAGTTAAAAATGAAGTCGAATTTTAAAAAGAAAGATTTTTTGACCGCTGTAAAATCGGCGAAAAAATATATAAATGAAGGGGAAATAATCCAAACTGTTCTTTCGCAACGGTTTTCGATTAAATTTAACTCCAGTCCTTTTGGTGTTTATCGATATTTGCGGGTACTTAATCCTTCACCGTATATGTTTTATTTTAATTTTGGTTCAACCAAGATTGCCGGTTCTTCCCCGGAGATGCTGCTGCGCTGTGAGAGAGGAGAGTTAATTACTCGTCCGATTGCCGGTACTCGAAAGCGGGGTAAAAATAATTCTGAAGATAAACAGCTGGAGAGGTCTCTGTTGAGAGATCCTAAGGAGAAGGCTGAACATATTATGTTGGTCGATTTAGCACGAAATGACCTGGGAAGAATCGCTAAGAAGGCAACAGTTAAAGTTTCAACTTTTATGAATGTGGAAAGATTTTCCCATGTGATGCATATCGTTAGTGAGGTAAAGGCAAAGTTAAACCCTACTGAAGATATCTTCTCGTCCCTAATAAGTTGTTTCCCGGCTGGGACGGTTAGCGGAGCGCCTAAAGTCAGGGCAATGCAGATAATCAATGAGCTTGAACCTGAGCGAAGAGGTATTTATGCCGGCTCCGCAGGATATTTTTCCTTCACAAGAAGCCTAGATACCGGTATAATAATAAGGACAATAGTATTTAATGCGGGCTATGCCTATATACAGGCTGGAGCCGGTATTGTGGCAGACTCGGTTCCGGAGAATGAGTATAAGGAGACGGTTAATAAAGCTAAGGCTCAAGTTTTAGCACTGGAATTAGCAGCCGGTTCGCTAAAAAGAAGCTAATTTTAAAAAAGGGAGGTATGGGATGGTAAAGAAAATCGCTATTTTATTAATTGTGGCTCACTTCTCTATTCTTCCGGTACAGGCTAGAGATTACAATCCTTTGAGTAAACTGGCCCGGGGAGCAGTTAATACTGGTTTATGCTGGGTAGAAATACCCCGGCAAATGGTGAAAGTTCAGGAAGCGGAGGGAAACGAAATAAGCGGCGATATTGCCGGAATATTCTGGGGACCTTTAAAAGGTGTTTGCTACACATTTGGTAGAGCGGTTGTCGGTGGCTATGAGTTAGCAACCTTTTTAATTCCCACCTACAAGCCGTTGGTGAGGCCGGAATATATTTTTTATGATGGACAGGAGGAGGATTAAGAATGCTTAAAATTCGACTACGTAGACCAGGAAAATCTATTAAACGAAGGCACCACTATAAGATTGTGGTAACTGAAGCGAGAAGTGCGCGAGAATCAAAATTTGTAGTTCAACTTGGACACTATGATCCTTTGCGTAAACTTTTGAAGTTTGATATCACAAAGTATGAAACTTGGGTAAAAAAAGGGGCGCGGCCAACAGAGACTGTGGCTAGTTTGTTTAGACGCTATAAGCGGAAAAATAAAACTTCGGCGTAACCCGTCGGCTAAATAGATAATTCTTACCACCAAAACAATAATAACCATAAGGAGGGTCAAATGCAGCCAGCTCCCAATGCAGGAATTTTAAATTTCATACCGTTAATTTTTATCTTTCTTGTGTTTTACTTTTTGATCATAAAACCTCAGCAGAAGAAACAAAAAGAGCATCATGCAATGGTTAATGGCTTGAAGAAGAACGATGAAGTAGTTACCAGCGGTGGCCTTCACGGAACAATTGTTAATCTAAAGGAGAAAACGATAATTTTAAGAGTTGACGAGAATACAAAAGTAGAGGTTGAGAAAAGTTCTGTTGCTTACATAAAAAAGACTCACTAATGATTAAACGGGCAGATTTGAAATTACGGGTAATTGTTATCCTGGGGTTAGTAACTTTTAGTTTCTTTTATGTTTTCCCTCTGAAGGAGAAACTAAATTTAGGCCTTGATTTAAAGGGCGGGATGTCGGTTCTCCTGCGGGCCGATACTTCAACTATTACTTCAGATAAAATTCCTGATGCGATCGGAGCAGCAGTCGAGAAGATTCGTAACCGGATTGATACTTACGGAGTTAAAGAAACATCAATCCAGGTGCAGGGTGATAATTCAATTTTAGTCCAGGTACCGGGAGTTATAAATCGGCAGATAATCGATAAACTAAAGGAAGTCGGGAAGCTAGAGTTCAAATTAGTAGAGCGGGATATTGAGAAAATAGCTAAGGCGGGTGAGGGCCTGATTCCTGCCGGCTATGAGCTGAAAAGTTATCAGGATGAGCAACTGTTGCTTCAAAAAGAGGCGGTTATGGTTGGTTCTGATCTTTCTGAGAGTTACTTAGGATTTAATTCGTACGGCGGTTCTGAGCCGACCCTGCGTTTTACCCCTAAAGGTTCAAGAAAGTTTGCTAAAGTTACTGAGGAAAATGTCGGCGAGATTTTAGCCATTGTGCTTGATGGAAGAGTAAAGAGTGCGCCCAGGATTGATGAGCCGATATTAAACGGCGAAGCACGAATCCGGGGTGATTTTACGCCTGATGATGCCAGACTGATTGTTACCGTGCTCAACTCTGGTGCTTTACCAATTCCTTTAGTTGTGGAAGAGGAGCGAAGCGTGGGGCCTCTTCTGGGTTCTGATTCCATAAACCGGGGTATAAATTCAATAATTTTCGGAGCAGCTTTGGTAGTGTTTTTTGTTTTAATCTATTATTTTTTGGGTGGTGCGGTTACGGTTATTTGCCTTATTCTCGACTTATTATTTATTCTGGTTGGACTGCAGGTTTTCAAGGGTACTTTAACTTTACCCGGCATTGCCGGTATAATTTTAACCCTGGGTATGGCTGTCGATGCTAATGTTTTAATATTCGAACGAATAAGAGAAGAGCTAAAGCTACACAAGCCTTTGAGCATTGCGGTAAAAAATGGCTTTAACCGGGCCAAACGAACAATTTTTGATGCCAATATCACTACTCTTATTGCTGCTTTATTCCTTTTTATCTACGGAACCGGTCCAATAAAAGGTTTTGCCACTACTCTTTCTCTAGGTATTGTGGCCAGTATATTTACCGCGGTATTTATCGGAAGAACAATTTTCTCACTGATTCTTAATCTGCGCTTGAGGAAACTTCCTATGCTTTCGATTATCACTTCTCCCAAGATTAACTTTGTCAAGTTCAGAGGAATTTGTATCGCTATCTCGCTAATCGTAATTTCAATCGGATTGTTTAATTTTTATGTTAATAGCGATACGGTTTACGGCATAGATTTTAAAGGCGGCCAGGTTCTTGAATACAAAATTACCCCGCCAACTGACATAGAAGAGTTACGAACTATTTTAAACCAAGAAGGATTTAGTGAAGTAGCTATCCAGGAATTTAAGGATATCCCCGGTGGTGTAAGCATTAAAAGCGCGTCCGATTTAGCATCCGGCATTGACCAGGCGCTAAAGAGACGGTTTGAAGGAGTCCAAGAGCTTAAAGCAACTACTGTTGGCCCGGCTGTAGGCAAGATTTTGAAAAAAAAGGCTTACCTGGCTATTGTCCTTTCGCTCTTAGGTATACTTATCTATGTTGGATTTCGTTTTCGGCACTTTGATTTTGCGATTGCCGCGGTAATCGCCCTTTTTCATGATGTTCTTATTAGCTTAGGTTTTCTTGTCTTTGCCGGATACCAGGTAAATCTTTTGACCGTAACCGCGCTTTTGACTATTGCTGGTTATTCTATAAACGATACGATTGTTATTTATGACCGGATAAGAGAGGCTTCGCCACGAATGCGCAAATCATCCTTAGCTGAAATTATCAATATGGCTATAAACAGCACGCTTTCTCGAACAATGATTACATCTTTTACTACCCTGATGGTAGTAGTTTCAATCTTTTCGTTCGGAGGGGCGATTTTAAAGGGTTTTTCGTTTACGCTTCTGGTAGGAATCATCGCTGGTACTTATTCTTCAATATATATTGCTTCGCCTTTAGTCCTTCTTTTTAGAAAATCTCGTGTTTAATACTTTAAAAATTTATCGGCATAAGGAGTTATCTACCGAATGTGTAATCCAGGAACTTACTGCTTTAGGCTATCGGCGCGTCGATGAAGTAGCCGAGGAAGGGGATTTTACTCTTCGCGGCGACAGTTTGGAGCTTTATCCGGTAAATTTTAATTTTCCCTTAAGAATCGAGTGGGAATTTGAAGTCGTCAGCAAGATTTATAGCTTTGATAAAATTCTCAATCGAAAAGTAATTGACTACGACCTCCTAATTGTTATACCGCATTTTAAAAAAGCTCATCGTTATTCCTCGATTGACGCCCCGATAGAAGCAACCCTACGGATTAAAAAAGGTGATTATCTTGTCCACAGCCGTTATGGAATCGGCAGATTTCTTGGCACCAAGCGGGTTACTGTCAGGGATAGAGAAGATTATTATTTTGAGATTGAGTATGCTAATAATGATAAACTTTACGTTTCTAAAGAAGATGCCCATCTGATCCAGAAGTACACTAATTTCGGTTTAAAAAAACCGCGGCTTTCCCGTTTGGGTTCAAAGGAGTGGACCCGGATTAAAGAAAAAGTTCAAAAAGGTATAAAAGCCTTTGCCTTAGGAATTTTACGGATGGAGGCACAACGAAAAGTAATTGGTGGGTTCAGATATGCCACCGATGATACCTGGCAGCGGAAGTTTGAAAAAGATTTTCCTTACCAAGAAACCGAAGATCAGTTAAAGGCGACGGCTGAAGTCAAGGATGATATGGAAGGAGCCGGATGTCTGGACCGTATCATCTGTGGTGATGTTGGGTACGGTAAAACTGAGGTAGCTATGCGGGCAGCATTTAAAGCGGTCACTAGTGGCAAGCAAGTCGCTTTTTTAGTACCGACAACAATACTTGCGTATCAACATTATACAAATTTAGTGAAACGGTTGAAAGATTTTCCATTTTATGTGGAAATGCTCTCACGTTTTCGCAAGTCCCATGAGCAAACTGAAATTTTAAAAAAATTACGTATGGGTAAAATTGATATTATCGTGGGAACCCACCGACTTATTTCCAACGACGTTAGTCTTAAAGATTTAGGTCTTTTGATTATCGATGAAGAGCATAAATTCGGCGTACGCCATAAGGAAAAGATAAAACGGCTCAAGGTCAATGTAGACGTTCTTACACTAACCGCCACACCAATTCCCCGTACCCTCTATATGAGTTTAATCGGGTTAAAAGGTATATCTTTGATACGGACACCACCTAAAGAAAGGTTAGCGGTTAAGACAAAAATTACTCAGTTCAACATTAAAGATCTAGCACAAGCAATAGTCGCCGAAGTAAACCGCGGCGGCCAGGTTTTTTTCATTCATAACCGTATTGAAACTATCGAGAATATAGCTAAGAGCCTAAAACGGGTTTTGCCCGCGCGCATACGAACTGGTCTTGTGCATGGGCGGTTACCGACCCAGACCATGGAAAAAGTCATGATGGAATTTATTAGTCATAAGATTGATTGTTTGTTTTCAACTGCGATTGTTGAGTCGGGAATCGATATCCCAACTGCCAATACCGTGATTATTAACGATGCTCATCGTTTTGGTTTAGCTGACTTGCACCAGTTACGGGGTAGAGTCGGCCGGCTCAACCGTCAGGCTTTCGCTTATTTGGTAGTACCGGAATTAAGGAGTATTCCTTTAGATGCTCAAAAGCGGCTTGAACATATTTGTGAATTTTCACACCTTGGTGCTGGGTTTGAAGTTGCCATGACCGACTTAGAGTTAAGAGGTGCGGGAAATATTTTGGGGCGGGAACAACATGGCTTTATTTGGATGGTAGGTTTTGATTTGTATTGCCGCTTACTTAAAAAAGAGATAGAATATTTAAAGCAGGCCTTTAAGATTGATGTTGGCTCGTAAGAAAATAACTAAATAAGGAGTAGAGATGCGATTTAGCATTTTGGTAATTATTCTAATGGTTTTAGCCTTTACGGTATCGGCTCAGGCAGTAAATAAAATAATCGTTAAAGTAAATGGTCAGGTTATCACTTCTCGCGATCTTGATGAATACTGTAAAGTTCTGATCCTGCGAATTTTTGACCCCAACGATGAAATCCGTAGTAATGATAAGGAATTTAAGGCTAAAGCCCTAACCCGGTTAATTGAAGATACGCTTATTTTGGATAAGGCTAAACGAGATGGAGTCGAGGTTGACCCCGGCAGGATAGAAAATAAGGTAAACCAATTAATTTCTTCCCATGCATCCCGGGAAGAATTTGAGGAGTCTTTGATTGAAAAAGGACTGACTATTACTCTTCTTCGCCAGAAAATAAAGGAGCAGTATATGTTAAGGGATACAATTGATCGCTATATTAAGTCGCAGATCAGTGTTTTGCCCAAAGAGATTAGCGATTACTATACTGAACACCGACAGGAATTTTATGCATCGCCAGGATATGTTTTTTACATTGCCAAATTAGCTGATCGAAACGCTCTAGTGACGATATCCGAATTGATTAACTCTCAAGGTATACTTGCGGCCAAAGCCCAATATGGAAACATTTTGTTCCGGATAGAGTCAAATCAAGAAGAATTAAGGCTGGAGATTGCAGAATTCCTGGAGAATTTAGGTGTTGGGGAGCATAAGATCAAGAAAATCAATGAGTTATTTTATCTAATATATCTTGAACAAACAATTACTGCCAGAGCCTTACCACTGGATGAGGTGAAAGAAGCGATTTATGCTTATTTAAAGGATATTAAGTTTAGGGAAAAGTTTACCCAATGGGTAAATGAACTAAGAGCGGATGCACTGATAAAAAATTACTATGAGTAAGACTAAAATTATCATTAGTTCCGGCGATCCGGCTGGCTGCGGACCTTTGATTACCTTAAAGGCGATTGCCGAATGCCGGCAGAAAAATGTGGATTTTTTTGTGGTTGGTGATAAAGATATTTTTCAAAAAATACCGATTTTCAGGCAGCTAGGCAAAGGTATTAATTTTATTGATTTAAATACTGCTAATATTAGCAGGATAAAAAAAGGAGTGGCGTCAAAATTATCCGGCCAGGCGGCTTTAAGTTATTTAGATAAATCTTTGGAGTTAATGCGAACTTTATCAATAAAACGTTTGGTGACAGCGCCTTTGTCTAAGGAAGCAGTCAGGTGCGTCGATAAACAATTTAGGGGCCATACTGAATATCTGGCCAGTCACTTTAGGATTAAGGATTATGCGATGATGATGACAGCGGCGAGCTTTAAAGTAGTGCTGGCAACCCGTCACATTTCTTTAAGGGAAGTTTCAGTTTCTTTACGGAAAAATGATATTTATCAATTACTTTGTTTGGTCCATAAATCTTTAAGGCGGCAATTTAAGCTAAACTGTCCCCGGATTGCGCTTTGTGCTGTGAATCCCCATGCTGGGGTAAATACTTTTCTTGAACGGGAAGAAAAAATACTTATTAATGCTTGTCGAAGATTTAAGGGGATTGTTTCTGGCCCTTATCCGGCAGATACGATTTTCACAAAACAAAATCTCAAGCACTACGATTGTGTTATTTGTACCTATCACGATCAGGCAATGATTCCTTTTAAATTACTTTTCTTCCATAAAGGTGTAAATTTAACTTTGGGTTTACCGATTATTCGAACCTCTCCAGCTCATGGGGTAGCTTATGATATCCTACAGCAAGGAAAGAAGCCTTTCCATTCTTCAATGCTGGAAGCAATCGCTCTGGCCTTAAAACTGTCCCTATGAGACAAAAACGCTCGTTGGGCCAGATATTTCTTAAGGATCAAAGATATATCCAGAAGATTCTTGCTAAACTTAGCCTTAGCGGCCAGGTTGTTCTGGAAATCGGCTCTGGCAACGGCGTAATTAGCGGGTTTTTAGCCCAGAATTCAAAGCAGCTTTATTGCCTTGAAGTTGATCAATATCTTTGCCAGCTTCTTAAAAAGAAATTTCGTGGAAACAAAAATGTTCAGATTATTCATGATGATATTTTAAAGTTTCCACTTGGGAGTCTGGGTAAGAATATACTTATTTTTGGTAATGTACCTTACCAAATAAGTACTGCGCTAATAAAATATCTTATTAGCCACCGGGAACATATCCAAGGAGCCTATCTCACCCTCCAGAAGGAGTTTGTTCAAAAATTAACCGCTAAACATTCTTCTAACCATTATTGTTTTTTAGGCTGCTGGACCCAATATTATGCTGAGACTATTAAACTTTTTGATATTCCGGCGGCGGCCTTCAATCCAGTTCCCAAGGTTGACTCAACATTTATTAAAATCAATTTTTATCGTAAATCTCCTTATAAGGTCAGGAGTGAAGATTTACTTTTTAGGGTTATTCGTAAAGCTTTCACTAACCGCCGAAAAAAGATTATTAATTCTTTATTAATTCCCGGTGATCGCCATAAGTTTTTCTCAAGGCTTGGAATAAATCCCAGTTTGCGTGCTGAGAATATATCTTTGAATCAATATGTAGCAATTACAAACCAACTTTACCCGGCAGATGAAAATTTTCTCTAGAAGGGTTTACCACCGATAGTCTTTTTGATATAATTTCCTGAAATGGAGAATATTCCTTTAACCCATCATCGGCCCCAATGGAAGACCCACCTCGGTTTTTTGCTTGCTGCGGTTGGTTCCGCGATTGGCCTCGGCAATATCTGGCGTTTTTCTTATCTCTGCTACAAGAATGGCGGAGGTGCCTTTCTTATTCCTTACCTTATCGCTTTATTTATTGTGGGGGTTCCTTTGATGATTTTGGAAATCGGTTTAGGACACAAAATGCGCGGTTCTGCCCCGGCGTCGTTTGCCAGTATTTCTAAGCGATGGGAGTGGTTAGGTTGGTGGCAAGTTATTTTTGTGATGTTTGGAATCGTTCTCTATTATTCGGTAATTATTTCCTGGTGCCTTAATTTCTTTATTTTTTCGTTTAATCTTTCCTGGGGCCAGGATACGGCGCAGTTTTTCGAAAAATCCTTTTTGATGCAAAGTAATTCTCCCTTTCAAATTGGCCAGATAAGAACACCAATATTATTTTCATTGGCATTTGTCTGGTTTCTAAATTGGCTGATTGTCTTTGGGGGGGTGCGAAAAGGTTTGGAACGGGCCAATAAAATTTTCATGCCTCTATTATTCCTTTTAACTGGAATAATTGTTTTCTGGGGACTGCGCCTTCCCGGAGCTAAACAGGGAATTCTGGTTTACCTTAAGCCAGATTTTAACCGTCTTGGTGATATCCAGGTTTGGATGGATGCTTTCAGCCAGATATTTTTCACCTTGAGCTTAGGTTTTGGTATAATGATCGCTTATGCTTCCTATCTGCCCCAGAAGAGTGAGATCGTAAGAGATTCTTTAATTATAAGCGGAGTCAATTGTTTATTTTCCATATTTGCCGGGTTTGGAGTATTTGCAGTTTTAGGCTATATGGCGGCGACAACCGGACAGCCGGTTAGTGAAGTTGTTTCAGAATCTATCGGTCTGGCTTTTGTTGTCTTTCCTAAGGCAATTGATCTTTTGCCGGCATTTTCAAGACTTTTCGGAACTCTATTTTTTGGAAGTCTGGTTATTGCCGGGTTATCTTCCTCAATCTCAATAATTGAGGCATTTACCTCAGGACTGGTCGATAAATTCCATTATCGCCGCAAGGGCGTAGTTTCAGTGCTTTGCATTACCGGGTTTCTCGGTGCAATTATTTTTACTACTCAAGGCGGAGTTTGCTGGCTGGATATTGTCGACCACTTTCTTACCCAGTATGGTTTAGTTTTAGCGGCTATTTTTGAGTGTATTATTTTAGGCTGGATTTACAAAGTCCAAAAACTAACCCAACACATAAATCATTACAGCACCTGGACAGTTAAACGCTGGTGGGAGTTTTGTATAAAAATTATGATCCCCTTAGTGCTATTAACAATTTTTGCCTCGGCCCTGGTCGATGAGTTTCGTGCTCCTTACAATGGTTACGCGCGGCTGGCAATAATTTTAATCGGCCGCGATTGGCTCATTTATACCTTATTCTTTTCTATTCTTGTTGCCTCGCATCCCTGGAAGATCGAACCCCGCGAAAGGATGCGCACTTAAAACATGAGAAACCGGAGTCTTTTTCTTCGAATATTTGGTTTCAGTTTATCCTTAGTGATCATTATTTATCTCCCTTTTAAATTAGTACACCTCCATAAACGACATAAATTCGTTCAGAACTTAAAAAGTATTGCCGGGGAGAAGTTTAAAAATCCTGATACTGGATACTCACTCCACCTGAAGCGAATGAGCTTGTTCAGTTCAGAGTTAGTAGCCGGAGAAACAAAACCGTTTCCGGCAGCAAGTTTAATAAAACTACCGATATTGGCCGCAGCTTTTTATGCTGTTGATCAAGAAAAGGTCTCTTTAGATGATATGATAACTATTAAAAAGAACGATGTTGCCGGCGGCAGCGGAAAAATTAAAGCTCTTTCATTGCCAAGGAGGTTGACTTTTGGACAACTTATGGAGTGGATGATTGCCTTAAGTGATAATACAGCTACTAATAAAGTAATCGAAATTCTTGGCCTTGATTATATTAATGATACATTTAAAAGGTTGGGTTTATCGGATACTACACTGGTGAGGAAAATGATGGATTTCTCTCTACGAAAAAAAGGCCTTGAGAATTATACTAGCTCTTCAGACATTATTGCGCTTTTAGAAAAGATTTATCGGGGAAGGCTTATTAATAAAAAGTTCTCCAGCCTGGCACTTTCTTTCTTGAAAAGGCAAAAGGTGAATGACCGTCTTCCCCGGTATCTGCCGTCGAGGCCAGAGGTGGTGGTTGCTCATAAAACTGGCCTGGAGCGGGGAGTAGTACATGATGCCGGAATTATCTTTTCTCCCGGTGGGGATTATTTAATTTGCATATTAGTCAAGGGGGTTAAAAATTACACACAGGCAAAGAATTTTATTGCCCAAATCTCTTTATTGACATATAATCTATACAAGTAAACCTTAATAACAAGAAGGGAGTTTTTTTGATGTTTATTGCTAGTAATTTCATATTGGCGCTGGCGAGGATATTAAGTATGATACTCAGCATATTTACCTGGCTGATTATAATCCGGGCCTTAATAAGTTGGGTAAATCCCGATCCTTATAATCCAATCGTTCAATTTCTCTATAAGGTAACTGAACCTGTTCTTTATTCAATAAGAAGAATATTACCTTTTGGTTTTCGAACCGGGATCGACATATCGCCGATTATTGCGATCATGATTATTATTTTCCTAAAGGCTTTTTTGGTTCAAAGTTTGTTTGACTTAGCTCTTAAGATGAGGTAAAAAAATGGGATTAGTATCAGCTGTCATGCCGATAATTATAATTGTTGTTATTTTTTTCTTTATTATAAGGGTAGCCACGGTAATCTTAAAACTTACCGGTATTGATGAGGAAACTGCTCGTTTTCAATCAATTTCAGCTTTTACCGGCACCGGCTTTACCACTGCCGCTGCTGAGACAATTCTCGAGGATAAGCTCCGCAAAAAAACAGTTATTGTCCTTATGGTTTTAGGTAAGGTAGGAATAGTTTCGGTAATTGCCGGTTTATTTCTCTCTTTTGGGAAGGACAATCTAGCCGCTGATTTGGGAAAGGCAATAATTCTTCTTGCATTTATTGCAATTCTTTATAGAATGACGACTTTAGCCGGTTTCTCAAAGGCCTTAAATGGATTTATTGAGAAGCGAATAGTAGCTCGGGGGATTATAAGACAGAAGACCTTAGAGGAACTTTTTCATCTTCCTAAAGGGTATGGTTTAGCCCAGCTTGCGATAACTGGAAGAAGTAAGGAAGCTTCGCGTACTTTGGCTGAGGCCGGATTTATTAAAAAAGATATTTTAGTTCTTTCTATTGAACGTAAAGAACAGTTGATTGCTTTTCCGCACGCCAATGATGTCATAAAAAAAGGGGACCGGCTCCTTTGTTACGGGTTACTGGATAATATAAAAGAATACGCTTAGATTAAGGAAGTAAGCGGCTTGCATATTTATCGGGAGGCGATATGCAACAAAAGGAGAAGGAGAGCGGTTATGGTAGTGTCAGATTACTTAAGAGAAAAATTCTGCCTAATTGATTTGCAAGCAACCGATAAAGAAGACGCCATTAAAGAGCTGGCAGAGGTTTTAAACGCTGGCGGTAAAACAATAGACCAAGAGGCTTTCATAAGAGATGTTCTTGAAAGGGAAGAGCTTGGTTCAACTGGTATTGGCAATAATGTCGGGATACCTCACGCAAGAACTAAAGCGGTTAAAGGTTTTGTTATTGCCTTTGGTCGCTCAACTTCCGGTATCGAATTTAAAGCTTTAGACGGTGAGAAGGTTAATCTAATCTTCCTTATGGGTGCAGATCCCGGCGAGCTGAATCTTTATCTGAGAATTTTAGCCGAGCTGTCAAAATTACTCATGAACGGCGCGTTTAGAGAGACTCTTATATCTGCTAATAGTGCTGCAGAAGTAATTGCAGCAGTAAAAAAGTTTGAGAAGTGATAAAAATGTATACAATCTCCCTCGCCTTTAGGCGGGGAGCCGGTTGAGGCTTAGCCTCAACCGCATATTGTATCCATTAAAGTCATTAGGTGGATAACGGAGTTATAAAGAGAAGTAACCAGTAATATAGCATAAAAAGCCAAAGTAGGTAAGAAATGAGAGTAATTGAAGCTGCACAAACCGATATCATTAAGGTCAAGCGTTCCCTGACATTGCGAGGCCTTCTCGATATGTTCAAGGACTTCCACACTACCCCCCTAATTCCCGTTGTTAATGTCCAGAATCATCTTATTGGTGTTGTCTACCCTGAGAATCTACTGGACTTATTGCGGCCAGCTCAGGCGAAGCTATTCCGGAATATCCCCTTTATGGAGATGGATGAAGATGCATTTGACTTAGAACCAATCCCCTCTATGGGGGAGTTGATAATCGTCGATGACATTATGGACACTAATTTTATCTCGATTAATGATGAGGAATCTCTGGAAGAAGCTTACAAAATTATGCGTTTAAATAAGAAAGAGCGCCTGCCTGTTGTGGACACCGAAGGCAAAATCGTGGGAATATTGGGAATTTTTGATATCATCTGGAGAATGTTTCGGGAAAAGGAAGTCGTATAAGAGCACCTCATACATGACCAATAATCCAATTCTAAGTATAGCTGTCGTATTCATACTGAGTTTTTTTGCTTCACGCCTGACCAAAAAAATAAAAGTACCTACGATTACCGCCTATGTTATTTTGGGAATCTTGCTTTCCCCAGGCCTACTTAATTTAATTTCCAAGGAATTCTTAGCCACGTCGGCTTTTTTTTCACAAATTGTTTTAGGGATGATTGCCTTTAGCCTCGGAGAAAGTTTTTCTTTAGGGACTCTCCGGCGGGTAGGTAGAGCAGTTACCGGAATATCGATTAGTGCTTCTCTGCTTCCCTGGGTTTTAGTAACCACTGCACTCTGGATATTTTTTAAACAGCCTTTTTACATTGCCCTTGTGTTTGGAGC
Source organism: uncultured Planctomycetia bacterium (assembly GCA_964455085.1). Lineage (GTDB taxonomy): Bacteria > Omnitrophota > Gorgyraeia > Duberdicusellales > 4484-171 > Susulua. The sequence continues at coordinate 13,312 of CAYVYJ010000010.1, read as the reverse complement.
AATTGCTTCTGCTACTGCGCCGGCGGCAGTAGTTATGGTAACTCAAGAATACAAGAGTCGAGGCGATTTTACCGATACACTTTTAGGGGTGGTTGCTATTGATGATGCCTGGGCCTTAGTAATTTTTGGCTTGTCCTTATCTTTAGCGGAATCATTTCTAAATGGCAATGGTAACACCCTGGGTGTGCTTAGGGATTTACTGAAGACAGTGACTGAGATCGGAGCATCTCTCCTCTTAGGCGGCTTGGTTGCAATCATTTTTGATAAACTATCGAGTTTTATCACCACCATGAAAGACCGCTTGATTTATACCTTCGGTTTTCTTTCCTTAGTTATCGGTTTGGCTATTTCTTTTCACCTTTCAGTACTTCTCTCCTGTATGTTTTTCGGGGCGGTTTTAGCAAATAGTGGTAAAGAAAACTTTCAATTTTTCAATTCTCTTCGCGAAATCGATGCCCCTTTGTATTTAATATTTTTTGTATTGGCCGGAGCTAGCCTAAAAATTAATGTTTTAGGTGCAGCCATTGTATTAACTGCCGGTTATATAATTTTCAGAACTATTGGTAAGATAGCCGGAGCAACTCTGGGGGCTAAGATTGTCGGAGCAGGCGGCGCAATAAAAAACTATATGGGTTTAGCTTTAATTCCTCAAGCCGGTGTGGCCTTAGCTTGCGCTTTAATTGCCAAACATTCTATTGGTGGAGTTTTGGGGGATAGAATCTTAACAATTACTATTGCTAGCACGGTAATCTTTGAACTTATTGGCCCTTGGATTACCAAGTACTCGTTAGTCAAGGCCGGAGAAATAAGAGAAGAGGTAGAGGGGTAATCAAGATGCGAAACTTAACTGCCAATGTATTGGCCTTTGTTTTAGCTGGCGGAAGAGGCCAGCGATTATACCCATTAACTTCTGAGAGAACAAAACCATCAGTTCCCTTCGGCGGTAAGTACCGGATAATCGATTTCACCTTAAGCAACTTAGTAAATTCCGGTATTTACTCCACCTATGTTTTGGTCCAATACAAATCACAGTCGCTAATTGAACATATCCGTACCTGTTGGCGTAAATTCGGAGTCCTGCCGCGACACTTTATTACTGTTGTTCCGCCCCAGATGCGGCGGGAGGAAACTAGGGAGTGGTATCGCGGAACAGCTGATTCAATCTATCAGAACATAAACTTGATTTATGATTTCAAACCCAAATATGTTGCTATATTCGGCGGCGATCATATCTACCGTATGGATATAAAAGCTATGATCGATTATCATATAAAAAAGAAGTCACAACTTACCATTGCGGTTATGCCGGTTGAAAGTAGCCAGGCGAATCAACTGGGAGTTGTTGATGTCGACAGCGATCTTAAGGTTAAAAAGTTTTACGAAAAACCCAGCATTTCTTTCAAGAAAACAATTTTTGCTTCTATGGGTAACTATATATTTGATGCTGATTTTTTAGTCCAGGCTTTAAACAAATACTTACAGAAAAAAAACATTAATGATTTTGGCAAAGATATAATTCCTTATTTGGTTAAGGAAAAATCGAGAATTTTTGCTTATGATTTCTCACAAAATAAAATTCCTAATTTGAAAAATTATGAAGCAAAATATTACTGGCGGGATGTCGGTTCAATTGCTTCTTACTGGCAAGCTAATATGGATTTATTGGGCCGGAAGCCGTGCTTAAATTTAGACAATAGGTATTGGCCAATATATGCATCAAACTTGTATTGTCCAGGAACCTATACCACAGACGCTAAAATTCAAAATTCAATTATTTGCGAAGGAACTAAAATATTCGGATCGACGATAAAAAACTCTATTATCGGACGATCAGTTATTATTGAAGATGGTTGCTTTATCGAAGATTCGATTATCATGGATTTTACCTGGATTAAAAAATCTTGTCGTATCCGCAAGACAATTGTTGACCGATTCAATACGGTTCCGGCCAGAAAGACTATTGGTTATAATGCAGCTCTTGATAGGAAAATATATCATTGTGACCCTTCAGGAATTGTTGTAGTCGCAAGAGGCTTAAGAAGCTTTGATAGCTATATCCGCGGGACTTAAAAGAGGTGAGTTATGAACGTTTTTGACGCTATAGGGAAAAGAAGAAGTATCAGGAATTATTTAGCTAAGACGGTAGAGGAAGATAAGCTTACTTTGGTTTTGGAGGCTGCACGCGAAGCACCCTCAGCTTCTAATCGACAGGAAGGACGTTTTATTATTGTAAGGGATAAGAATACCAAAGATAAACTTTGCCAAGCTGCTAAAAACCAAGCATTTGTAAGAGAAGCCCCGGTGATTATAGTCTGTTGCGCTGAAACTGATAATCACATAATGACTTGCGGTCAACCTTGCTATATTATCGATTTAGCAATTGCAATTGATCATATGACCTTGGCTGCTGTTGAGGTGGGATTAGGAACTTGTTGGATTGGCGCCTTTTACCAAGAGGAGGTGAAGACAATCCTTAATATTCCTGATGAGATAAAAGTGGTTGAGATGCTTGCTCTAGGGTATCCGGCTAAAGAACCCTCCAGCCCTAAAAAACGATTAGACTTAGAAAAAATAGTCTTTTCGGAAACCTGGCCTGCTTCGAAATAAGCAATTTTCTAATTTTGATTTTTATCGAGGTAGTGGTATAATTCTTATGCTTAATTTCCCGTGTTTGTAGTATTAAGCTGACGGTAGATTACTATATTTACGGCAATTTTATAAGGAAAACCATGACTCGGAAAAATTTAGCAAAAAAAATTGAGAAGCTGATCAAGGAGAAGCGCTATAGTGAAATAAAGCGGCAGCTCTTACTTCATCCCGAAGATATTGCGGAACTTATCGGAAACCTTTCTACTGCTGCCTATAAGCTTTTTGTCTTTCGGTTAGTTCCTTACCAGACGGCTGTCGATGTATTTGAACGTCTTTCTATTGATGAAGAAGAAGACATGCTTAAAACTTTAAGTAGTCAGGAAATAAAAGATATTTTAAATGAGATGTCGCCTGATGACCGAACCGAGCTATTTGAGGAGATGCCGGCAGAGTTAGTCAAAAAATTTATAAATTTGCTCACTCCAGAAGAACGTAAAATTGCTGTTGAAATCCTCAACTACCCACCAGAATGTGTGGGAAGGCTGCTTACACCTGATTTTGTTCAGCTATACGAAGACATGAGCGTGGAGGCAACGCTTGCCCATATTAAAGACGTAGGCATTAAAAAAGAAACCATATATCATAGCTATGTTCTCGATAAGGAGAAAAAGCTCATCGGTATAGTTTCATTAAAGAAGCTTGTTTTGTCAGACTCAGCAACAAAGATTTCGGAAATAATGTTTAAAGATGTAATAAAAGTAACTGCCCTTACTGACCAAGAGGAAGCCGCAAATCTTTTTAAGGACTACGATCTTATTGTACTCCCGGTTGTCGATAACAACAATAAGCTATTGGGAATTGTTACCTTTGATGATTTGGTTGATGTTTTAGAGGAGGAAGCAACTGAAGATTTTGAAAAAATTGCTGCAGTTGTGCCAGTTGAGAAACCTTACATGGAGGCAAGCTTTTTTGAACTTATCTGGAAGCGAAGTTTCTGGCTAATCGTCTTGGTAGTATTAGAATCAGCTTCTAGCTTAGTTATGAAAAACTACGGCGGGGTTATTCAACGCTGGGTAGCTTTAACCTTCTTTTTGCCAGTACTTATTGCTACCGGGGGAAATGCCGGTATGCAGTCAGCAATGATGATTATAAGAGGCCTGACCACTCATGACATCGGAATAAAGGATTTCTTTAAAGTAGTCTTTAGAGAGTCGCTGCTGGGTCTTTCTATCGGTGTTATTCTTGCCGTAGTAGGCCTAATACGGGTTATCGTTCAGGAAGGAAGTGGAATATTGAGCATCTCGGTAGGAGTTGCCATGGGTGCTACAGTTATGTTTGCAGCAGTCTTTGGTGCGGCTTTACCGATTATTTTCCGGAAATTACGTTTGGATCCCGCCTTGATGAGCGGACCTTTAATTACAACGATTGTTGATGTTATAGGTGTCTTTATCTATTTTCAAATTGCTATCTGGTTGTTAGGGTCATGAAAAAAATATTCATCATACTCTTGCTGATTATTGTGAATTCTTGCGCGACCGTTTCTCAAGGAACCCGGGCAATAAGAATTTCCGGATCAGACTATATCGATATCACCAGCTTTTGCAAAAAACACAATTTTGAATATAGTTTTGATACAGTCGATGATCTGCTGAAACTGTATTCAGAGGATAAAGAGATAAATCTACTTTTGTTTTCGTCGGTAGGCACCTTTTGTGGGACACTTTTTTACCTTGAAAAACCACTGGTTTATGCTAAGGGAAAGATTTTTATCCCCCGCCAGCTAGAGAAAATAATTACTTCTAAGCATTTAGTTAGCTTTCGTCCTCTTTTTACCATAAAAACTATTGTTGTTGATCCTGGTCATGGAGGAAAAGACCCCGGTGCAATTTCACCGCGAGGATTGCAAGAGAAGGGGATAAATTTAAGAATTGCTCAGTACCTTAAAGAAGAGTTAAAAAAATTGGGGTTTGAGGTAATCCTAACCCGCACCCGAGATGTTTTTCGCACTTTAGCAGAAAGGACTAAGGTTGCCAAACTACACAATGCTGATCTTTTTATAAGTATCCATGCCAATTCTAATCCCTCTCGTAAGATAAGTGGTGTAGAGCTTTATTATCTGGCTCCCTCACGACTAAAAGCCCTTGAGCGGTCAGTGAAACTAGCTAAGAGCGAAAACTTTCAAGGACGAAATATCCCTATGGATGTTAAGGCAATACTCTGGGACCTGCTAATAACAAAAAATTACGGTTTTTCAGTGGAGCTGTCTAATATTTTTTATTTAACCTTTAAAAATTTAGGTTTTAAGGTGAGGTCTCCTAAGAAGGCTTCTTTTCATGTATTAAGATTTGCCTATGTCCCTTCGGTGTTGGTTGAAACTGGATACTTAACTAATCGTTATGAAGAAAAGGCTCTGCGCAAGAAGCACTATCAGAAGCAAATCGCACATGCTATTGCTTTAGCTGTAACTTCATTAAAACGGCGTTATAATACGCCGAATAGTGAAGATTACGTTCAGTCACATTGAAATGGAAAGTTTTTTGACCGGGTAAATTTAAACTAAATATCGCACTATGTCGAATAAACCTATTGGTATTTTTGATTCAGGGGCCGGAGGGCTCACTGTTTTGCGGGCGGTTACAAATCTTCTTCCCAATGAAAATATCGTTTATTTCGGCGATACTGCCCGGGTACCGTACGGCAATAAGTCAAAGGCGGCCATTATTAAATTTAGTAGTCAATGTATTGGTTTCCTGCGCAGTAAAAAGGTGAAGGCAATTGTGGTTGCTTGTAATACTTCTTCGGCCCTGGCTCTATCTGTTTTGCGGAAAACCTCTAAAATTCCTATGCTAGGCGTAATTGAAGCCGGAGTAAATAGCGCCCTGAAAACAACTCGAAACAAAAAAATCGGAGTCATTGGCACCAGATCGACAATAAAAAGTAAGAGTTACCAGAAGCTGATCCGGAATAAGGATAAAAATATTAGAGTATATTCGCAAAGTTGTCCGCTTTTTGTTCCTTTAGCCGAAGAAGGTTTCCTGAACAGCAAACTAACTCATCAGGCAATAACAATCTATTTAAAAAATATTAAAAGTAAAAGTATTGATACGATTATTTTAGGTTGCACTCATTACCCGCTGCTTAAACGGCAGATATCTTCTTATCTTAAAGGTGTAGCCGTCATAGATTCAGCCGATGCGGTCGCTCGTTACACCAAAGATCTGCTCAAGCGCAAAGGTTTGTTGAGCCAAAGAAACGCTAATGGTAAAATAATGTTTTATGTGAGTGATGAACCTCAAGGATTCGCTAAGTTAGCTAAACTATTTTTAAAAAGAAATATCCCTAACCCTAAAATGCAGAATGTATAAGATCAAGGTCATTAGTTACTTTAGTGCTGCCCATTTGCTTAGAGACTATAAAGGTAAGTGTGAGTCACTTCACGGACACAATTGGAAAGTCGAAATCGTAGTATCTGGCGAAAAACTTAACTCTTCGGGGATGATCATTGATTTTGGCCAACTAAAGAAAATGACAAACAATGTTCTCAGCAAACTCGACCATAAACACCTTAATGAAATTGAGTATTTTAAAAAACATAACCCCAGTTCTGAAGAAATTGCCTGTTATATCTTCCGAAACTTGAAAGCTGAGGTATCCGCTAATGGTTGTAGCTTGTCTGAGGTAAGAGTCTGGGAGAATAAAGACTCATGCGCAGTATATCAGGAGTAAAAAAAGGGGTTATTCTTTTATCCGGGGGTATTGATTCAGCAGTAACTCTTTACCTTGCTAAACATCAGGGGTATCAGTTAACTGCCTTAATTTTTGACTATAACCAACGGCATAGAAAAGAGATTAAGTGTGCCAAAAGAGTCGCTAATTTAAATAAGGTTAAGCATTATCTTATAAAGTGCGACTTATCCTGGGTAAAATCAAGCCTCACCAACAAAACGATAAAGATTGGTTCAGAGGCAAAATTAGGTTATAAAAAGATCCCTTTTACCTATGTTTCAGGAAGGAACATAATTTTCTTAAGCTATGCTGCTTCATTTGCAGAAAGTATAAAGGCAAAAGCAATATTTATCGGAGCCCATGTACATGATTACTCCGGTTATCCTGACTGCCGAGCCGAATTTCTTGACAGTTTTCAGGAAGCCCTTAATCTGGGGATGAAAAATAAGAGGATGCGGATAATTGCTCCCTTGATCAATAAGGATAAAAAAGGGATTATAAAAAGTGGCTTGAAGCTAGGTGTACCTTTTGAATATACCTGGTCGTGCTATCAAGGGAAAAAAATACCCTGTGGGAAGTGTGATAGCTGTCGTTTTCGGGCAAGAGCTTTTTACCAGTTAGGGTTAATAGATCCAATTAAGGCTTAGAGGAGGAGGCAAACAGTGACAAGAGTAAAAAGATGCATCATTTTAATTCTTTCCCTTTGTATTTTCACGCTACCCTTTAGTTATGCCTATTCACAGGATGCTGAGGAGATATTGGTAAAGGTCCGGGAGGCAACCCGAGCTTTAAACTTTGTTAAGACTAATGGTAAAAGCACAACCGGATCAAGCGATAGGTTTAATGATCAAGGGGTGATTGACTATGCCAATAAATCTTTTGAAATTATTCAGAAGAAAGGCGAAACACTAATCAGCAAGATTTATTTTGTTGACGGCATTACCTATATGTACAATGCCCTGCTTAACTCCTGGATTAAATTTGGCCAAGATTTAAATATGTTTGGTGATATTTTTGATAAAGATAAGCTATTTTCATTTTTGCCTGATTCCTTTGAGGGCACTGGCTTTCAAATTGAAAATTTAGGAGAAGAGGATTTCGGGAATCAAGCCTGTTATGTTCTAAAAAGTAGTGTTATTAATAAAGAGCTAGCCAAGAAATTTATGACAAAATTCCTAACCGATTTTACATCTGAACAGATGGCAGACCAGTTTAGGAAAAATAAAGATGCTTTAGATGCATATCTAGAAAGCTATATTCAAAACTCTGAATCTATCCAATGGGTAGCAAAAGATACGTTTTTTGTAGTTAAGGCAACAAATAAAACTACAGAATTTGACGAAAACAATTCACCGGTTGAAGTTATTAACGAGAATATTTACTATGATTTTAACCAGCCAGTAGTAATTGAGCTTCCTCAAGAAGCTGCTACGGCAAGATTAATCACTGCTGCTGACCTTGAAACCGGAGAATAAAGATTGGGTAAATCAGTAGGAAAAATAGCCGAGGTATTTAAAAGCACTCAGGGTGAAGGCCTCTATCAAGGAATAAAACAGGTATTTGTGAGATTTTTTGGTTGTAATTTAAAATGTCGTTTTTGTGACACAAAGTTAAGTGATTATAAAGAGCAGACTGCAGAAGATTTAATGGCTGAAATTAACAGGTTTGATGATTACCACTCACTTTCAATAACCGGTGGAGAACCGTTATTGCAGGTTGAGTTTCTAAAGGATTTATTAACCTATATCAGAGCTGCAAAAAAGAAAGTTTACTTAGAAACCAACGGTACTTTAGCAAAAGAGGTAGCTGAAATAATCGATTACCTTGACATAATTGCTATGGATTTCAAGCTGCCTTCGACTACCGGACTTAAGCCTTTCTGGGAGGAGCATAAAAAGTTCTTGAAAATTGCCAAAAAGAAGGATACCTTTATAAAAGCAGTTATTGGCACAACAACAATGCCGGAGGATATCTATAAAGCAATTGAATTAATTAAAGCAGCGGGTGTCGGCATAAGATTAATTTTGCAGCCAGAGGATCAGGTTAAGATTATGATAAAGGCAAAACTAAGAGATTTTGAAAAAATTTGCCGGAATGAAGGAGTTAAGGTTAAAGTGATTCCACAAATACATAAAGAAAAGGGGCTAAAGTGAATTTAACAAGGTTACGACGAAAAGTAGAAACGGCAGTAGCAACTGCTAACTTTTCATTAAGGAGCGATGTCGATAAACTTCTTCGGAGGAGCCTGCGGCGCGAGAAGAATAAAATGGCAAAACTGGCTTTATCCTGGATAGTCAAAAATGCTCAAGTCAGCAGTAGTGAGAAAATCGCAATTTGTCAAGATACTGGTTTACCGATTGTATTTATTGAGGTCGGTAAAGACATGAAAGCTTCATCCGCATTAGTTAAAGCAATAAGTGAAGGAGTTGAGGCCGGCTACCAAAAAAATTATCTGCGCGCCTCAATAGTTGATCCGTTATTAAGGGGACAATCAACTTATAAGGGCATAAATTACCATCTTAACTTTGTTCCAAAGCAAAAAGGTCTAAAAATTACTATTTTTCCTAAAGGCTTTGGCAGCGAAAACAAATCACAACTTAGAATGTTTAACCCTACTGCTAATTTTATTAAAATCGAGGAGTTTATTCTTAAAGCTATAAAAGACGCCGGACCTGAAAGCTGCCCGCCATTCTTTGTGGGAGTGGGAATTGGGGGTAGTTCAGATACTGCATTATTGCTGGCAAAAGAGGCTTTGCTTAAGAACCTCGATAAACCGAATCCAGATAAGTCTTTGAATGTTTTAGAGAAAAGGTTACTTACTAAAATAAATAACCTGGGTATTGGGCCAATGGGTTTAGGCGGTAAGTATACTGCTTTGGCTGTAAGAATTAACAAGACGCCTACCCATATCGCCGGTTTACCGGTAGGAGTAAATATAAGTTGCCATGCGCTACGAAGTGCTGCTATAAGGATAAAGGGAAAAGGATAAAGGGAAAAGTGAAGGAAGTAAAAACACCGCTTAGTAAAAAAAACATAAGAAGATTAAAGGCCGGGGAAGAAGTTTTGCTTTCAGGAGTAATTTTTACCGCCAGAGATCAAGCTCATAAGAGATTAGTTGAGTTAATAAAGAATAAAAAGAAATTACCATTAACGTTAAAGAACCAGATTGTTTATTATTGCGGCCCGACGGCGACTCCCAAGGGTAAAGTTATTGGTTCCTGTGGACCGACAACCTCATCGCGCATGGACGAATTTACTAAGCCGCTTCTTAAACAAGGACTTTTGGCGATGATTGGTAAAGGAAGGAGGAATAAAAAAGTTAGGGATCTGATCAAAAAATACCAAGCGGTTTATTTTGTTGCTCCGGCTGGTTGCGGAGCCTTACTGGCGAAAAATGTCCAAGACAAAACTCTGGTTTGTTTCAACAAATTGGGGCCAGAGGCAATCTACCGATTAGAAGTAAAGAATTTGCCATTAATTGTCGGAATTGACACTAAAGGTAATGATATCTATAAGGATTTGGTTTAGAATAATTAAAAGGAGCATCAATGTTGCGTAATGATAAAAGGAAAAATGATCAAATAAGGCGCCTTGAGATTAGCCGTAATTTTATAAAATATGCTGAGGGGTCTTGCCTGGTTGAGCTAGGTAACACAAAAGTTATTTGTACGGCAACAGTTGATAAGAATGTCCCAATGTTTTTACGTAACTCCGGAGAAGGTTGGGTTACGGCTGAATATCGGATGCTCCCCCGGGCTACCCATACCCGTACTTCCCGTGACCGAATATCCGGCCGAAATATGGAAATTCAGCGGCTTATCGGCCGTTCCCTACGGAGCGTGGTGGACCTAGGAAAATTAGGAGAACGGACTATCTGGGTCGATTGTGATGTTATCCAGGCTAATGGCGGAACAAGGACTGCTTCAATCATCGGTGGTTTCATGGCCTTAGTTGATTGCATAAATCAACTTTATAAACAGAACCTGATCAAAGAAATTTGCGTAAATAGTTTTCTTGGTGCAATAAGTGTCGGTTTCAGCCAGGGTGAGCATATCTTGGATTTAACCTACCTTGAGGATTCCCAGGCTGATGTCGACATGAACGTTGTTATGAAATCATCGGGTGAGTTTATTGAAATACAGGGAACAGCCGAGAGTGGTTCTTTTTCAGAAGATGACCTAGGTATTTTCCTCAAACTGGCTAAGAAGGGGATTACAGCGGTAATTGATATTGAAAGAAGTTTCCTTAAAAACATTCTGCCGGGTTTATGAAATTGATCGTTGCGACTAAGAATCACGACAAATTCAGAGAGATAAAAAAAATACTCAAAGGATTAAAAGCGCCGATCATCTCCTTAAATGATTTGGATAGAAAATTTCATCTAATCGAGAATGGCAAGACTTTCAAAGAAAATGCTTTAAAGAAAGCAATGCCGGTATCTCTTTTCTATAGGGATGATTATGTTTTGGGTGAGGATTCCGGCTTAACGGTAAACTACCTAGAAGGTGCACCGGGCATTTATGCTAGGCGATACTCCGGCGCCAACGCAACTTATCTTTCCAATAACCAGAAGCTACTTAAGGAGCTATCCGGCGTCCCCTGGAAGAGGCGTAGCGCTACTTTTCATTGTTGTCTTGTGTTAGTTAAACAAGGAAAACTGGTTAAGGTATTTGAAGGTAAGTTAAAGGGATGGATTGCCCTATTGGCAAAGGGCCGAAATGGTTTTGGCTATGATCCGGTATTTTATCTTACCCGCTACAGAAAAACTGTAGCCCAATTGACTTTAGCCTTAAAGAATAAGATTAGCCACCGGGCAAAAGCGTTTGGTAAACTAAAGAAATATTTGACATTTAGCAGTAAACTGCTAAATTACTAAATACGCAGAAGTTAGGTAATAGGAGTACAAATTATGGGGTTTATTGAGCGATTTAACGAAGATATTAAAATGGTTTTTCGAAAAGATCCAGCTGCTAAAGGAGTAGTTGAGATTGTACTTTGCTATTCGGGACTGCAGGCTATCTGGGTACATCGAATATCGAACTGGATCTGGAAAAAAGGTTTTAAAACGTTTGCTCGTTTTCTTTCTCAGATTGGCCGTTTCTTTACCGGCGTTGAGATTCATCCGGCCGCAAAGATTGGAAGAGGTTTTTTTATCGATCATGGTATGGGTGTGGTTATCGGTGAAACTGCTGAAATCGGGAACGATGTTTTAATCTACCAAGGTGTGGTATTAGGCGGAGTTTCACAGGAGAAAATTAAACGCCATCCGACTATCGGCAATAACGTAGTTATTGGTGCTGGAGCAACGCTACTGGGACCGATAAAAGTAGGTAAAGGCGTCCGGGTTGGTGCCGGCTCAGTAGTGATAAAAAATGTGCCGGATAATGCAACTGTGGTAGGTGTTCCGGGAAGAATAATTATGCCGGCAGCCACAAAACGAATAAGTGGAGTTGATTTAGACCACAACAATCTTCCTGACCCGATTATCGAGGTTTTGCATAGATTGGAGCAGAGGATAAAAGAATTAGAAGATAAATGCGAGGAAAGATGCGAATCTTAGTGACCGGCGGTGCCGGGTTTATCGGTTCCAATATTGGTAAGATGCTAGAGGCCGACGGTATTGATACTGTCATTCTTGATGATTTTTCCCACGCCAATTATAAAAATTTACTGGGAGTGAAGGGGGAGATTATCTGTGGTGATATTACCGATGAAAGAGTTTTTAAAAACTTACCGAAAGTTGACGGATTAATCCATGAAGCAGCGGTGACTGATACTACTTTAGATGATGATCGAAAAATGATGATGGTTAATTATAATGGTTTTAAGAATGTCGTAAAGTTCTCTCTGGATAAAAAAATAAGGTTAGTTTATGCCTCCAGCGCCGGTGTCTACGGGAATAAAGCTTCGGCAATGCAGGAAGATCAAGAGTTGGCCCCCCATAATACTTATGCCTATTCGAAGTACTTGGGTGATTGCTTAGTTGAAAAAATAAGCCAAATAAAATCAGCGCCAATTATTGTAGGATTACGTTATTTTAATGTTTATGGTCCGGGGGAATACCATAAAGGCATGAGTGCTAGTATGGCTTACCAGCTTTATTTACAGATGCAGGCAGGGAGACGGCCGCGTATTTTTAAATTTGGTGACCAGAAACGGGACTTTGTTTACGTCAAGGATGTCGCCCGGATAACTATTGAGGCTTTGAAATCAAAGAAGAGTGCTATTTTGAATCTTGGTACTGGCACTCCGCGAAGTTTCAATGATATGATTGCTGCCTTGAATAAGTCAATGGGCCTGAATCTGAAACCTGATTATTTTGATAATCCTTACAGTGGAAAATATCAAGATTATACCAAGGCTGATACATCTCGCCTGGGAAAAGTTTTGGAAACTCAAGCCCGATTTTCCCTGGAAGAAGGAATTGAGGATTATCTTAAAAACCATCTCTTGCCTTCCTAATAAAAAATCTCGATTATCAGTGAAAAAGTACTTGACAAAAATCGGGTTTCGTGTATAACAAATATGGTAATCTGGCGATTCGGGAATGGGAAATCGTTCATCATTTGAAAAGTAAATAAAAGTTGAGTATATTCAAGAGGAAAAGCATCCTTTAAGGATGCTTTTTGTCTTATTGTTCTCTGAAAATTTAAGCTATAATTAAACTAATAAAGCCTTTGGAGGGTTTGATCCTGGCTCAGAGTGAACGCTGGCGGCGTGGATTAGGCATGCAAGTCGAGCGATTTTGCTATTATGAGGATGCCAACCTTCGGGGAGGCAAACGAGTAATAACGAGATAGCGGCAAACGGGTGAGTAACGCGTGGGTAACCTACCTTAAGGAGGAGCATAGCTTCGCGAAAGCGGAGGTAATACTCCATATTCCCTTAGCATTTATGTGTTAAGGGGAAAGATGGCCTCTGTATATGCTGTCACCATAAGAGGGGCCCGCGTCCTATCAGGTTGTTGGTAGGGTAATGGCCTACCAAGCCAAAGACG
>CAYVYJ010000009.1:0-52858 GCA_964455085.1 uncultured Planctomycetia bacterium | reverse complement strand
AAAACAAAAAAAATTCTTTTACCCGCTTAGCTTTTTTAAATGGGACCTGTCCCGGATAAAACAACTAGTTGCCAAAAACATCTCTTGTGTTATAATCATTTCTTCATAAACCATGGATAAAGAACGGAAAAAAATTCTCAGAAGAAAAGCAGGGAGAGTTGCCATCAAGGTATTTTCTTCTTTGAGCAAACTTCTCCCTTTGAGCTGGAACTATTGTATTGGCAATATTTTAGGAAGCCTGGCTTATTTGGCCCTAAGGCGCCATCGCCAAATTGCCATAGATGGCCTTTCAATTGCTTTCCCTCATATGCTCTTAAAGGAAAAAAGAAAGATTACCCGTTTCTACTTTGTTTTTATGGCTCAAAGTACCTTTGAATTGGTTTTTCTGGTGAAAAATACCCGCCATTTAAGTAATATCCGTGTTGTAGGGAAAGAATATCTGGAGCAAGCCTTAAACAAACAAAAGGGGGTGTTGCTCCTAACTGCTCATTTGGGAAATTTCCCTCTAATGCTTTTTAAATTAGCTAAAGAAGGCTTTCCAATAAATGTTGTTGCCCGGCCAATGCGGGATAAGCATACTGATGATTACGTTAGCTATTTAAGGGCAAAGGGAGGGATAAAGACTATTCTTTCTTACCCGCGGAAAACCTGTATCAGCGGGATAATAAACGCCTTGCGGAAAAATGAGCTAGTGGTGATTCAAATGGACCAAAACTTTGGCACTGGCGGAGTTTGGGTGAATTTTTTTGGTAAGTTAGCAGCTACTGCGGTAGGACCGATTACCCTGGCTTTAAGAACTGAGGCGGCAATCGTTCCGGCATACATGATAAGAGAGAGCAGGGGTAAGCATTATTTAAGAATATTCCCCCAGGAAGAACTAATTGTAACCGAAGATAAAGACCAGACTTTGCTGCTCAACGCGATAAAGTTTACCCGGATAATTGAACAGTGGGTTCGAGAGTTTCCCTACCAATGGGCCTGGATACATCGTCGCTGGAAATCCCGGCCTTCCCCGGAAATCAAGAAATCCCGATTTAAGATCGAAGAATAAAAATGCTTGTAGTATCAGGGTTTTTTTGATAAAATCCTTCTGATGAAAGGTTTTTTCCTGTTATTCCCAATATTATTGCTATTTTTTCCTCTAAGCGGTTTTGCTGTCTCTGATGCTTATCTTGTAGAAATGGGTGAAGTTTTCTTAGAGAAAGGCTATTTCCAAGAAGCTGAAATCGAGTTTAAGCGGGCTTTAGTTATTAATCCGGCTAATCAAAAAGCCGCAATATACTTAGCAGATATCCGTCAAGAGAAGATAGCCAACACCTTAAATGCCCTGGCATCGGAGGAGGTAACTATTCCGGCAACCTCCCCGATAGAAGTGGAGTATTTTGAGGAGGCGGTAACTATTCCGGAAGCTCCTCCGATAGAAGTGGAGTATTTTAAGGTCTCCCCTGAGTCCTACTACCCAGAAGAAGAGTTTTTGGAGGAGGAACCTACTAATTTTAGGCTTAAAGGAGAATATCAAATTAGTCTTGGTCTAGAGGACGGAGATGTTTTATGGAAGCGGGCCAACGCTGACTTGAGTGAGGAAAATTGGCGGATTTTATCGGATCAGGCTTATAACCGTCGGGAAAATACTTTTGATCCGGCTGTTTTTAGCCGGATAAAATTTGAGATTGATTCTCTTCAGGAAGAAGGCTGGGGATTTCACGGCAATGTTGATATCAGCCCTTGGAGTTTTATCGGCAAGAGTAAGGAAGTTACCGTGAGCAACAGCGGAGATACTTTTGATGTGGAGTATAATTATTGGTCTAATATGCGCTACACAGTGAATAAAACAGTCTATTCTAACGCTAGAGGAGACTCTTTAAGCCTACCGGAAGTAAAAGTAGTTGATGGCAAGATCCCTTCAGTTACAATAACCAGTCTTAACAGCAATATTATTACTATTCCGGAGTTAGAAGTTGAAAGAGAAGTTTGGCCGTTGCGGGAGCTCTGGTTTGATTATAAAAACGATAGTTTAGCTTTAAAAGTTTTTCCGGTAGCTATGGAGAATCTTGCTTATTCTTCCGATGATCCTTTAAATCTTACTAATAACCATACCTATTGGGAGGAATCACAGTGGCTAATCAATTGGCAGCCCGGCCATGTAAATTCTGAATTAGCCGCACCGGACTTTCAAAAAGGCTGGTGGGATGATTCTACAGCTTACATTACCCGGGATTCTACGGGAACAAGGCTTACCGCCTTACGAGGTTTTTCTTTGAATTTTGACTCAGAGAAAACAAGCTTGGATTTCACTGCTACCTCCCCTAAAGAGTTATGGCAGGATTATACTGATTTTAACACTTTCCAGAATGCCCTTCGTGGTAAATACTTTTGGATGGATGATCTTACTTTAGGGTTTGTTTATGGTTCTAAATTGGGGTACGATAAGCGGGCTTTGGATATTTACAACCACTTCTTTGGCCTTGATGCCAGTTTAAACTTAGGAGAGAATACCGAACTCTCCTTAGAAGCAGCTACATCTTTCAGCAAGCAGGATATAAGGTCTGATTATGAGAGCGAAAAAAAAGGAAATAGCTTTCAGGTAAGTTTGATTAATGCGGCTTTTAATCGGAGCGAAGAAAATTACTTGGGAACTACACCCAGAGAGGAAGATTTCTTTTATAAATTACGTTTGGCCCTTACCCATATGGATGAGGGTTTTGAGAGCGCTTTAGCTAGTTTTCGCGAAACCAGAGATGATACTTTCTGGTCACGTCACTTAACCTTCCGCAAAGCTTTTGGTTATTACTTTAGTGGTCTTCATAGTCTGGGTTTGAATTGGAATGATGTAAAAACTTTTCGTATTGGTGACGGTATTGATTATGGAAGAGATACTATCAGTCTTAGGATAGAAGCTGATAATTTATTAGATCAGGATTTAGATACTCTTTTTGATCTTCGGAATGTACATAATGTTGATGGTGAGTATATTGAGAATGTTGTCCGTCTGGAAGCTGTTTACAAACCATTAGACAAGTTGACTACAAAGCTTTTAGGTATTTATCATGATTTACCTAAGACTGATGCCGGAATGGATCCTTTTATAATTGATCCACAAAGCGGGGATTTTTATCAGAATGTATCGGTAGAAGATGGAAAAGATCCCAGTCTAAAGACAATTTCTCTAGGGGCCAATTATGATTTCTTTAACTGGTTAGCAGCAAGTTTTATTTGGGAACATACTAACGATTCGACTTTAGCATATGATAATTTTGGTCGGGGCTTACTCAATTGGACTGCTTTTTCCACCTATTCCGAATATGGCCAGATATTTCGTGAGTATACCTATGGGCTAAACCACACTGGTGCTTTCCCGGTTCCGCCTTATCCTTATTTTGATATTTTTAAAGCTGGTATCAACTTAAGACCAAAGGATAATCTGGAGATTTATTTAGATTATACCCGTAATGAATATGAGTGGGCCCAGATTATAGATGACAACATGAACCATATTGGTCTGGAAGTAAATTATTCGCCAACCGAAAAATTAGGGTTTCACGGACGTTATGTCTACTCAAAAGCTAATGATATTTCTGAGTTGAATGAAGATTCGCGGGTAGAGAATCGATCCCATCATGCGTTTTTCTCTGAAGTAAGAATGAAATTAAAAGAAGATAGTGAATTAGTTGCTCAATATGGCGTAGGTAGTATTGCTGGAATTTCCGAATCAACCTATTCACCTTTTGGCGGTGGAGTAGCTGTCCTTGATACCCAGCATATCGGCAGAGTCTACTATCGCAGGAAGTTTTAATTAAAATATTTTTAACGGCATTGACAGCAATAATTTATATGCTATAATTATTCAAAGGGGGCGATAATGGATAAAACAAAAATAATTCCCATAATTCTTTTAATTATTATCTTGGGCGTAGGATTTGTTGCGTTTACTTTCTATGCCGACAAGGAGAATTTATTAGTCACTAATCAGAAGTTGCAAGGTGAGGTGGCAAGTTTAACCGAAGCTAATGCTAATTTTCAATATAAATACAATAAACTGGATAAGGAAAAGAGTGAGATTGAGCGAAGACTGTCAACGATCAAGAAAGAACTTTCCAGTTTAGAAGCGGTGAGTGAAAATTGGAAAAATAAGTGGAAAACGGTATCTGCGGAAAGGGATGAATTAGTAGAGGAAGTAAAAGGGGCAGCTGATAGAGTTACAGCCGTAAGTATTACTGAAAAGATAAGCCCCAGAGAAATCTCCGAAGATCACTGGGCTGATTTTGTTAAAGAAAAGGCTGCTTTGGAGGTAAAACTTGAAACTTTAAATAAAGCGCGTTTTGACGAGAAGGAAAAGATAGCAAAATTAGATAGAAAGAATAAAGAATTAAGCATTCAACTAGACCAGTTGGTTAAGGAAAAAGCAAGATTCTTAGAGGAGATAAAATTTAAGGAAAGAACTTTACGTATTATGAGTTTAGATTTGGTAACTGAAAGAGAAACCAGAAGTACTGCTGTTGTTGAAGTAAAAAAATTACGTCGCGAAAATGTTGATTTAAAGAGAGAATTGGTTGTAGCCAACAAAGGGTTAATGAAATTAGAGGATAAATTGAAAGAAGCTATACTTAAGAAAGAATCTCTGGAAGCTAAAATTGCTGATGCCGATAATATTTTAAGAGAGAAATCTTTAGCTTTTGAAGAGCTGCAGGAGCAGCTTGTCCAGACAGTCAAGGGCGGCAAAAAAATTATTGCCGATGAGTCAGCTTCGGTAGAGTTACCCCCGATTATAGTAAAACCTACTGCTTCCGGATTGAAAGAGGTACGCGGTGAAGTTATTGCTGTAAATTATGAAGAGAAATTCATAGTTGTCGATATAGGAGAATCTTCTGGTTTAAAACCTGGTGCTTGGTTAAAAATTATACGTAGCGGTAAAGAAGTAGGTACAGCCGAAGTCATTGAAACCAGAAAAGAAATATCCGCAGCAGATATAAAAGAAGTAGTTGGCGGTCACACCATCCAAGAAGGTGATATCGCTATAACTCAATAAACTTGTGTCTTCTTCCAACATTACCATAAAAGATGTAGCCCGCAAAGCAGGAGTTTCGATTGCTACTGTCTCCCGTTTTCTCAACAACGTCTCTCCAAAAGAAGAAAATCGGCAGAGAATCGAAAAGGCGATCAAAGAGCTTAATTACCAGCCCCTACTTTATGCTCGCCGTCTAGCCGGAGGCAAGCTTGATACTTTTGGTTTAGTTATTCCCGGTTATGAAGGTATTTTTTATTCTTTTTATGCTCTGGAGATAATACGTGAAGTAGCGGCAGCGTTGGGAGCTAAGGGTATTGATTTGCATCTTAATGTTTTCTGGAGCAAGGATAATTTTAAAACTTCCCTTATTGATGGGGTTATAATGGCTGATATTATTGGCAATGAGAAGCAGTTGAGGAGATTGGTTAAGGAAGAAATTCCCTTGGTAGTAATAAACCGTAAAGTCGAAGATTTTGATGCTAATTGTGTAGCGATCAATAATTTTAAGGGCGCATACGAGGCAACAGAATTCTTGATTCATCACGGGCACAAATATATTGCCCATCTTGCTGGTGATATGCGTGTTCAATGTGCTCAAGAGAGAGCAGAAGGGTATAAATTAGCCTTAGAGAAAAACGGAATAACTCTGCCTAAGACTTATATCAAGGCTACGAATTTCTCCCGTAAAGATGCTCGAGCGAAGTTGGAGGAGCTGTTTTCTCTTAAAAATTCTCCCACAGCTATATTCTGCTGTAGCGATGAGGTTGCCAGTGAAGTCTTGAATTTCGCTGAAGAAAGGAGAATTGAAGTTCCTAAGGACTTAAGCGTTATCGGTTTTGACGACAACCCCCATTGTCTTTATGGAAACCTAATGCTTACTACAGTGAGGCAACCTTTAAAAGCAATGGTTTATCAGGCTGTGAAAATATTAAGAGAAAATATCGAAGGCAAACAACCTTCCCGGAAGATAGTTCTGGACACAGAACTTATTATTCGTGACACAGTAAGTTTTATCTAACACTGTTTTTTAGTCATTAGTTAAAAATAGTGGGAAGCTATAGGCCTTATTTTATCAATATATTGGGTTTGTCGGTATTCTAACTACTACATATTGTATTTTTTTCTTGACGCTAGGCTTTAAGCATGGTATAAAAAAGAGTCTTATCATTTATTTACCGCAATAGATATCTTTTAAAAAATAAAAAGGGGGATTATGGAGACATTGAATTTTTCTTCCAATGCGATTGTCGTATTAAAAAAACGTTATCTTAAGAAAAATGATCAAGGTGAAGTCATTGAAACGCCAAGTGAGTTATTAACCAGGGTGGCGAAGGCTATTGCCGGGGCAGAGAAGCAATACGGTGCTGAGGCAGCAAGCTT
Source organism: uncultured Planctomycetia bacterium (assembly GCA_964455085.1). Taxonomy (GTDB): domain Bacteria; phylum Omnitrophota; class Gorgyraeia; order Duberdicusellales; family 4484-171; genus Susulua. Next base: position 46,473 of record CAYVYJ010000009.1, on the reverse strand, counting down.
AAAGGAGAAAGAAGAAGCATTCTTTGAAATGATGATGAATTTAGAGTTTATGCCCAACTCTCCTACCCTAATGAATGCCGGCAAAGACTTAGGCCAGCTTTCAGCTTGTTTTGTTGTCCCGATTGAAGACTCTATGGAGTCTATTTTTGATGCAATAAAAGCAACTGCACTTATCCATAAAACAGGTGGCGGTACTGGTTTTAGCTTCTCGCGTCTGCGAGCTAAAAATAGTGTAGTCAAATCTACCGGTGGAGTGGCTTCCGGCCCGGTTTCGTTCATGAAGGTTTTTGATTCTGCTACTCAGGCAGTGAAACAAGGAGGCACTCGCCGTGGAGCCAACATGGGGATTTTAAGAATAGATCACCCTGATATTTTAGAATTTATAAAGTGCAAAGGAAAAGAAGGAGAGATATCTAATTTTAATATTTCTGTAGCCTTAACCGATGATTTTATGGAGAAGGCTCTGAAGGAAGAAAATTACCAATTGATTGATCCGCATAACAACAAGGTTGTTGGTGAGTTAAATGCCAGGAAGGTTTTTAATACTATAGCCGATTATGCCTACAATAACGGGGAGCCGGGAATTATTTTTATCGATAAGATCAACAAAGATAACCCTACTTCTAATCTGGGTAAAGTTGAAAGCACTAATCCTTGCGGCGAACAACCCCTCTTACCTTATGAAAGTTGTAATCTTGGTTCGATTAATCTCTTCAAAATTCTAAAGGAAAAGGTTGATGGTTTTGAGGTAGATTGGGAAAAATTAGAAAGGATTATCAGACTTGCAGTAAGATTTTTAGATAATGTTATTGATGTCAACAAATTTCCTCTTTCTCAGATTGAAGAGAATACTTTAAAGACAAGGAAGATCGGTTTAGGAATTATGGGTTGGGCAACAATGTTAGGATTTTTAGGTATCCCTTATGATAGCGAGGAAGCAATAGATTTAGCTAAGGAAATAATGTGTTTTGTTCGCAGTGTCAGTGAAGACGCCTCAGCCGCTTTAGCTAAAGAGAGAAGTGTATTCCCGGTTTGGGAAGGGAGTTCTTGGCATAAAAAGGGGATAAAGGTAAGGAATGCAACCTTGACTACGATTGCCCCTACCGGAACGATAAGTATTATTGCCGGCCCAACTGCTTCTGGCATCGAGCCAAATTTCTCCCTCTGTTATTTTCGTAATGTTATGGAGGGTGAAAAACTCCTTGAAGTAGATCCGGCCTTTGAATATGTAGCAAAAAGTGAAGGGTTTTATTCAGAAGGATTGATGAAGAGAATAGCTGCCGGTGAGAGTATTCAGAAGATGGAGGAAGTTACTGATAGGGTAAAACGGATTTTTAAAACCGCCATGGATATCCCGCCTCTCTGGCATATAAAAATGCAGGCTGCTTTTCAGGAATTTACCGACAATGCTGTTTCGAAAACAATAAATTTACCCAATAGTGCTAGCGTGGATGATATAAAGGAAGCTTATCTATTGGCTTATAAGTCTAATTGTAAAGGAATTACAGTTTACAGAGACGGGAGTAGAAATGTTCAGGTTCTTACCATGGATAGAAAGAAGAGCAAAGAAACGGGTAAAGAGGTTGATAGTTATTCGATGGTTATCCCTTATCCTAAGCCCAGGCCTGAGGTTATCTTAGGAACTACTACCAAGGTAACTACCGGCTGTGGTAATCTTTATATTACGGTCAATCAAGATGAAGAAGGAAAATTTTTCGAAGTCTTTACTCAGATGGGCAAGGCTGGAGGTTGTGCTGCTTCTCAGCTTGAGGCAGTAGGCAGGTTAGTTTCCCTTGCTCTTCGAGGTGAGATTGACGTAAAGGTTATTGTTGAGCAGCTTAAAGGTATAAGATGCCCTTCTCCTTCCTGGGATAAGGGTAAGAAGATCTTTTCCTGTGCTGACGCTATTGCTTGGGTGTTAGAAAAAAGAACTGCAGATCAAAAGGAAACAGTTAAAGTGGAAGCATTGCCTTCGCAGAAGAGGGAAGAAGTTAACTTAACTGTTAATAAAAAGAAGTTTAATAACGTTGTAGGAGTCTGCCCGGATTGTGGCTCAGCCCTTCGGCATCAAGAAGGATGTCTAGTTTGTGACGGCTGTGGATATTCAAAGTGCTAATTTAAGGGTTGGGCGAGTCTATGTATCTCCCTGATATTTTCAAACTGGTTTAGAAAGGAGTGGTGTTGTCATAATGATTAAATTAGTTTTATTAAGGCACGGTGAGAGCATTTGGAATTTAGAAAATAGATTTACCGGTTGGACTGATGTAGGATTATCTGAAAAAGGTGTAGCTGAAGCACATTCATCAGCTGAATGGTTAAAAAAGGGAGGGTTTAACTTTGATATCGCTTATACCTCAGTGCTTAAGCGGGCGATTTCAACCCTTTGGATAGTCTTAGAAGATATGGATTTAATGTGGATTCCGGTTCAAAGGTCCTGGCGTCTTAATGAACGTCACTACGGAGCGCTACAGGGTCTGAATAAAATAGAGATGGTTCAGAAGTTCGGAGAGGAACAAGTACTAATTTGGCGCAGAAGCTATGATATTCAGCCTCCGGCTTTAACCGAAGATGATGGGCGTTTTCCCGGCAAGGATCCCCGTTATAAAGATTTAACTTCTCATGAGCTTCCTCTAACCGAGTGCTTAAAAGATACCGTGAATAGGTTCCTCCCCTTTTGGCATGAGACTATTACCCCGACCCTTAAGGACGGTAAACGGGTTATTATTGTTGCCCACGGAAATAGTCTCCGGGCTTTAGTTAAGTATTTAGATCAAGTCCCTGATGCTGAGATAGTTAAACTCAACATACCTACGGGAATACCTTTGGTTTATGAGTTAGATAAGGACTTAAAGCCGATTAAGCACTACTACTTAGGGGATCCGGAAGTTATTAAGAAAGCTATTGATTCTGTAGCTAAGCAGACTAAGAAAGAGTAAGATCTTTGTCTGGTCAAAGGTAAAATATCTATTAGTTGTTCCTACCGATAAGACATTCCTTTTCTGAATAAATTATGTTAGAATTATAATCCATGGAAAGATACGATTGTATAGTAGTCGGGGCCGGCCATGCTGGAATAGAAGCCAGCTGCGCTGCAGCCAAGTTAGGTTGTTCAGTACTTTTATTAACCATTGACATTGATGCTATCGGTAAGTTATCTTGCAACCCAGCAGTGGGCGGCGTATCTAAAGGTAATTTAGTCAGAGAGGTCGATGCCTTAGGCGGGTTAATCGGTCAGATCGCTGATAGTTGCGCTTTAGGCTACCGAATTTTAAATAGAAGTAAGGGTAAGGCAGTCTGGTCTACCCGGGCCCAAGTAGATATGTTTTCTTATCCTGGGGTTGCCAGAAGTTTAGTGGAAAATAGCAAAAATATTACAATCTTAGAGGCAAAGGTAGAAGATTTACTGATAAAAAATAAAAAAATATTTGGAGTCCAAACAAACTTTGGCCAAGTTTTTAAAGCCAAAAGTGTAATTATTTGTGCCGGGACTTTTTTAAAGAGTAAGATTCACATCGGGTTAAGCAGTTTTTCCGGAGGAAGGCTTGGCGAAGAATCTAGTGATGAATTGTTTGCTAGTATCGGGAAGGCTGGCTTTAAGACCAGGCATTTTAAAACCGGAACCTGTGCTCGTCTAGATAAACGGACAATTGATTTTTCTAAAATGGATCAGCAGATGCCAGAGGATGATGTTTTACCGTTTTCTTTCTTAAATAAGCACATATCCGGAGATAATCTAAGCTGTTTTATAACTTACACTAACCAGAAGACTCACAGGGTAATTTTAAATAATCTAAAATATTCACCGCTTTATACCGGAAAGATAATCTCTAAAGGGGTAAGATATTGTCCTTCTTTGGAGGATAAAGTAGTAAGATTTCCTGACCGTCTGCGGCATCAGATTTTTATTGAACCTGCGGGAAGAGAATCATTTGAGATTTATCCTAATGGCATCTCGACCTCGTTACCCTTTGAAGTTCAGGTTAAATTCATCCGTACCATAAAAGGGTTAGAAAACGCTTCAATTTTACGCCCCGGCTATGGTATTGAGTACGGATTAGTCGATCCCCGACAGCTCTACCCGACCTTAGAGACAAAGTCAATTTCAGGACTTTATTTAGCTGGCCAGGTAAACGGGACTACCGGTTATGAAGAAGCAGCAGCCCAAGGACTAATTGCTGGTATAAATGCAGCTTTGGGAATAAGAAAAAGTAAACCTTTTATTTTAAGAAGGGATAAAGCTTATATCGGAGTTTTGGTTGATGATTTAACTACTAAGGGCGTAGATGAGCCTTACCGGATGTTTACTTCGCGCAGTGAGTTTCGCCTTAGTTTACGTGAGAGTAATGCTGATTTAAGATTAGCTTCCTACGGACGTAAATTAGGGTTATTGAGTAAGGATCAATACCGGTTAATTTTAGATAAGAAAACCTGTATTGATAAGGTAATAAGGAGCCTGAAGAGTAAAAAAACTTCTTTTTCCGGGAAGAAACTTTCTCTATTTGATCTCTTAAGGAGGCCAGAGATTAGTTTTAAAGAGGTTAAGAAGCAGATTGGGATAGTGGCCGATGACTTGGGGTTAGATAGGGAAGTAGAAGTGCAGGCAAAATATGAAGGTTTCCTGCGGCGAGAATTGGTTTGGCAGAAAGAATTAAAAAATCTGGACAAGATAAAAATACCCAAAGTCGATTACTCAAAAGTTCCTTCGTTGTCAGTTGAAGTAGCTGAAAAATTAAAAAAGTTTAAGCCCGATACCTTAGCTCAAGGCTTAAAAATAAGCGGGGTTACACCGGCAGCAATTTTAAGTGTCTACAATTTCATAAAGAAGAAGAAGGTATGAGCTCCAGATAATCCCCAATAAAATCCGCAAATCTCTTAGTTGCATTGGCTGGGTAAAGAATCTTTTTTACCTTTCCCAGCTCGTTCCTCAGCCGTAAGTACTTTTCTTGGTTAGCTAAATATTCTAAAGTTACTGCTGCTATGGTTTGGGGGTTAGCCTGGTTTTGCAAGAGCTCATCAACAATTTTTCGTCCGGCCAGTATGTTAACCATACCGATAAAGTCAGCTCTTACCATTTGTCTTAAGATATGCCAGCTTATGGGGTTAAGTTTGTAGATTATGATGTAAGGTACGTCCAATATGGCTATCTCTATCGTAGCAGTGCCCGATGAGGCAATAATAAACTTTGATTTTTTGATTGCGTAATAAGAGTGATCAACAAGATCCATGCCCGGTGCGAATTTCTCATAAAAGCTTTTCTTCAAATTAGGCGGTCTGATTATCTGAAATCGGTACCCGGATAATTTCCTTTCGATAATCTTCTTGGCTTTTATCATTAAAGGAAGATGTTTTTTCACTTCGTTTTTCCTTGAACCGGGCAGAAAGGAGATTACTTTTTCCGGATTCTCCGCTTCCTCCTTAATTATTTCTAAGAGTGGATGGCCAAAGTATAAGACATTCATATTTTCATTTTTATAAAAAGTTTCTTCAAATTTAAAGATAACCACCATTTTATCCACATATTTTTTTATTACTTCTATCCGTTTCTTTCTCCAGGCCCAGACTTGAGGGCTTACATAGTAGAAGAGAGGGAATTTCCTATTAAGCGCTTTAGCCAATCTTAAATTGAAGTCGGGAAAATCAATTAGGATTATTAGATCGGGCTTAAGCTTAAAGATAGTTTCTTTTATTCTTTTAAAGATATTAATCAGCTTTCCTAAGGAAGAAAGGACTTCAACGATTCCACAGACTGAGTGTTTAAGAAGGTTAATTATTTGCTGAGAATGTTGGGCCAAAACATCACCGCCGAAGGAGTAAATTTCAACTGAAGGATTTTTCTCTTTTAGCTCTTTGCTCAAGAGCCCCCCATAGAGGTCACCTGACTTATCCCCGGCAACAATAACTATTTTTGGCATTTTACTTTTTTATAATTCTTTCTATCTTGCAGGCAAGAGCTAAAGCATCTTTGGCTGCTTCGGCATACTCTGTACCAAATTTATTCTTACTAACCAGATTTATAAAGTCGGCGATTTCTTTTTTTAGCGGTTCTTCCTTACTTATCGGTAGACATTCTTTACTAATTTTGGTCTTTAATTTTCGATATATTTCTACTGTTTGCTGAGCATAATCCAAGGAGATATAAGCCCGAGACATAAATACTCTTATTTTTCGCTCTCTTTTCTGGGATATCCGGGAAGAAGTTATATTTGCCACACATCCGCCTTGGAAAACAATACGGGCATTAGCTATATCTTCGGTTGGGGAGAGGACCTTTACTCCCTTAGCTTCGATTTTTTTAACTTTGTCTTTTAGGAGGTAGAGAATTATATCCAAATCGTGAATCATCAAATCAAGGACGACACTTATGTCTAAGGAACGGTGGGGATAGGGGCTTAAACGGTGGCATTCGATAAAAAGGGGATTTTTAATGATCTTTTTTATTGCTAGGTAGGCATTATTATATCTTTCTACGTGACCGACAAAAAGAAGGGTTTTGTTCTTTTTGGCTATTGTAATTAGTTTTTCCGCTTCTTTTAGGTTCTGGGTCAGGGGTTTTTCGACCAGAACCGGAATTTTATTGATCAGAAAGAATTTAGCAATTTCAAAGTGAGTGGAAGTAGGGGTAGCAATACTTACCAGGTCTACTTTACCTTTCAGGCTGCGGTAATCTTTAGAATGCTGACATTGTTGATGGGGAGTAAGCGCTTGGGCTTGGGTATCAGCAAGATAAATTCTATCTATCTCCTTGAGCTCTTTATAGATACGCAAATGGATACTGCCTAGTTTTCCGATTCCAATTATTCCTACCCTTAGCATAACTAACATATTATCAAATCCCTTGTGAAAAGTCAATTGATGTGGTAGAATCCCCTAAAACTTTAGGTTGTGAAAAATTATCTAAAAGAATACTTTAAATTGCTCAGATTTGCTAAATCCTACCGGTGGGTTTTGGGTTTAGCTGCCTTCTGTATGGGTATTTCTACCATTTTTGAAGGGGCTAGTTTAGGGATGATAGTCCCCTTATCCGACCGAGTGCTTACCAATAAACCAATAGTCATTCCGGGAAAGTTACCGTCAGTACTTTCTGCGATTGTTGAAAAATTCAATTCCATCGAGCCTTTGACCTTCCTTAAATTTATAGTTATCTTTATGCCGCTCCTTTTTTTGCTTAAAGGTCTGTTTATATTCTTGCAAGATTATTTGATGAATATTGTCGGCCAAGGCGTGGTAAGGGATGTGAGGAATAGTCTTTATAAGAAGTTTCAGGATTTATCTATGGAGTTCTATGGTCGTAAGCGCACCGGGGAATTAATGGCTAGGGTTACCAACGATGTGGCAGTTATTACTAATGCAATCTCTTATGCGCTTAAAGACCTTATCTTTGAGTCAATGAAGGTGGGATTTTTTGCCTTTTGCGCTTTTTATATCGGTTTCAAAATCTCCTGGCAGTTACCGCTTATCGCTTTCGTTATTTTCCCTTGCATAATGTTTCCGGTGATAAAGATTGGTAAGAAAATTAAGCGGTTCGCTTTAGAAGTGCAGAAGAGGATGGCTGACTTGAATTCCCTTATGGCTGAAACTATTCAAGGTGCCCAGGTTGTAAAGTCTTTTTGTCGCGAAGATTACGAAATGGAGCGGTTTAAAAAAATTAACCACCAATACTATAAATTTACCTTAAAGAGCGCTAAAAGAACGCTTATCTTATCGCCATTTACCGAGTTGGTAGGTGTTTTAGGTGCAGTGTTAATTCTCTGGATTATCGGTAATGAAGTTATTTTGGGACGACTTTCTTTTGGTATTATCGGAGTCTTTTTAGCTTTTTTAATGTCGATGATTCGGCCGTTTAAGAAATTATCCAATGTCCATGCTATTAATCAACAAGCCTTGGTTGCATCAGCAAGAATTTACGATATTTTTGGAGAAAAGCCGCAGGTGAAAGAGAGAAAAGAGGCTAAAGAGATAAAGAGTTTAGATCAGGGGATTAGCTTTAAAGGAGTAGAATTTAGCTATGGCGGTGACGATGTTTTTCTCTTAGGTGACATTAATTTAGAGGTGAAGAAGGGAGAAGTAATTGCTTTAGTTGGCCATTCGGGAGCTGGGAAATCAACTCTGGTAAGCTTGCTTCCACGTTTTTATGACCCTCAAAAAGGTTCGATTTGCATTGATGGAATAGATATCAAGGATTTTAGATTAAAAGATTTGCGTTCCCTTATATCAGCAGTTTCCCAGGATATTGTATTGTTTAACTCTACGGTAAGCGAGAATATTGCTTATGGAAAAGAAGGGGCTAGCCGGGCCGAAATTATCGAGGCAGCCAAAAAAGCCCACGCTTATGAGTTTATTACTGATATCCCTCAAAAATTTGATACAGTCGTAGGAGACAGAGGATTTCGGCTTTCCGGAGGGCAAAAACAGAGGATTGCGATAGCCCGGGCACTTTTGAAGAATGCTCCTGTTTTGATTTTAGACGAGGCAACCAGCCATCTTGATTCGGCATCGGAACAGTTAATCAAGGAAGCTCTTTATACCCTTATGGAGGGGAAAACCTCTTTTGTTATTGCCCACCGTCTTTCTACTGTTCAGAAAGCAGATCGGGTAGTGGTTTTAGAAAAGGGTAAAATTATTGAAACAGGAACCCACAATACTCTCCTTAAGCAGGATACCCTATATAAGAAGCTCTACGACTTACAATTTAACGTGTAAACCCAGTTAGAAATAAGGTGCTAAAGTCGAAAGATCAGTTGTTAGGTGGGACTTCTAGCCAGGTAAAGAAGCGGTTGAAAATATTAAGAAATATGATATACTTTGAGATTAGATAAGAAGTTAGCCAGATTGCACGAGATCCGGCAGGAGTTTCTCTGTCTAAGCTATTTTCTACTTTTTAACCTAATTTTGTCTAGCTAAATCAATGGTCTGTCGGTTGACAGACAGGAGGGAGAGGAAAACTATGGCGTTACCTGAGATTATTAAGGAATTATTAGAAAATGGGGTCCACTTTGGACACTTAAGCAAGCACTGGAATCCTAAAATGGGAAAGTTCATTTTTGGCAAAAAGAAGAATGTTTATATTATTGATTTAGAAAAAACAGCTCAGAAGTTACAGGAAGCCAAGGATTTTGCAAAACAAAAAGTAAAGGATGGGGAGAAAATACTCTTTGTAGCTACCAAAAAGCAGTTACGGAGCATAATAAAAGAGTTAGTTTCATCCTGCGGGATGCCTTATGTGTCTGAAAGATGGGTTGGTGGATTACTCACCAACTTCTCTACTGTAAGGAGAAGAGTTGAGAAATATTTAGACCTCCTAAAGCAAAGGGAGACCGGTGGTTTTGACATAATGGTAAAAAAGGAAGTTGTGAAGTTAAATCGGGATATCGAAAGGATGGAGCGAAGCTACAGCGGAGTTACTTCTTTAAAAGACCTTCCCGGTTGTGTTTTTGTAGTTGATCCCAAAAAGGAGATTGCTTGTGTAAGAGAAGTAAATAAGTTGGGCATACCGATTATTGCTTTAATCGATACTGATGCTGATCCCAGCGTCATTGATTATCCTATCCCCGGCAACGATGATTCTATAAAGTCAGTAAAATACATAACCTCTTGCCTAGTCGAAGCTATTAATCAAGGTCTTAAAGCACCTAAAGGCAGCAAGAAAGCCGAGACTGATGAGAGTAAAACTGTAGTTGAGAAGAAAACACCTAAGGTTGTTCCTTCTGACCCTAAAGTTAAGGGTGATAAGCCGGAGGGGAAAACCAGTTTAGTTAAAAAACGTCAAAAGAAAACAAACGCTAAGTGAGTTTAAACTAAAAGCTTGTTTGGTGCTTGTCTGCCCTGCCTGTCGGCAGACAGACAGGCGACAGGCAGGGCAGGAAGGGAGGAAGAGGAATGGGTTTATCGGATATTAAAAGGCTAAGGGAATTAACTTCTTTGGGAATTAATGATTGTAAAAAAGCTTTAAGTGAATCTAAAGGCAATTTTGAGGAGGCTCTAAAAATTTTGAAGAAAAAGGGAATCCAAATGCTGGAGAAGAAAGGCTCTCGTTCCACTGATCAAGGGCTAATAGACTCATATGTTCATTTTGGCGGTAACCTTGGTGCTTTGGTTGAAGTAAATTGTGAAACCGACTTTGTCGCTCGTACGGAGGTATTTAAGAAATTTGTTAAAGATATCGCTATGCAGGTTGCAGCAGTTAAACCTGAACATATAACAAAAGAAGATGTTTCTAAAGAAACTTTGAGGGGCGTAAAAAATAAAGATGAATACTTCAAACAATATTGTCTTCTAGAGCAGCCCTTTATAAAGGATGGTAAGCTTTCGGTAGGTGACTATCTACGGAATACAGTATCTCAAACCGGAGAAAATATTGTAATTAAAAGATTCGTGCGTTTTTCCTTAGGGGAGGGTCAATCAGGTGAAGACTAAATACAAGCGAATTCTTCTTAAATTAAGCGGCGAAGCTTTTTTGGGTAAATATTCACACGGAATCGATACCTCCGTCTGTGTCCATTTGGCTAAACAAATTAAAGGAGTACGGAATTTAGGTGTTGAGATAGCTTTGGTGGTAGGGGCAGGAAATATATTTCGAGGCGTTCCGAAATCTAAAGAGTTCCAGATGCAAAGAACTGTCGCTGATTATATGGGGATGTTGGCCACAGTTTTAAATGGGCTTGCTCTCCAAAATGCTTTAGAAAATCAAGATATACCTACCAGAGTCATGACTGCGATCCAGATGCATAGAATAGCTGAACCTTATATACTTCGTAGAGCCGTAAGACATCTTGAGAAGAAAAGAGTGGTTATATTTGTTGCCGGAACCGGTAACCCTTACTTTACTACCGATACTGCTTCTGCTTTGCGGAGCGTAGAGATTAGCGTTGATATCTTGCTTAAGGGAACCAAAGTAAATGGAGTATACTCTGCCGACCCTTTTGAAGATAAAAATGCCAAAATGTTTAAGAAGCTAACTTACATGGAAGTAATTAACAAAGAGTTGAAGATAATGGATACAACAGCAATTACCCTCTGTATGGAGAATAAATTGCCGATAACCGTCTTTAATTTTATGAAGCCAGGTAATTTAAAGAAGGTAGTTTGTGGTCAGGATATAGGAACTTTTATTAAATGAGGACATAATTTATCTGCTCATTAAATGGAGGAGTATGATTATAAAGGAAGTCTTAAGAGAAATAGAAGATAGCATGAGGAAAGCCATAGAGGCGACAAAAAGAGAGTTGGCTGAACTTCGTTCTGGCCGAGCCAATCCCAAAATGGTAGAAGGCATAAGAGTTAATTACTACGGAACTCCTACTTTGCTTAAAGAGCTTGCTACGATTGGTGTTCCTGAGGCCCGAATGATTGTAATTAGTCCTTACGATCCTTCATCGGTAAAGGAAATTGAGAAGGCGATTCTTCAGTCAGAGTTAGGAATTACTCCTGTGAGTGACAAGAAGATTATAAGGTTAATAGTTCCACCATTGTCTGAAGAGAGAAGACAGGAATTAATAAAAATCGTCAAAAAGACAGTTGAAGAGGGGAAAGTATCGATTAGAACTGTAAGGCGAGACGGTAAGGAAAGAATAAAGAGTCTGGATAAAGGTAAGAAGATTTCTGAAGATGACCGTTTTAAGGCCGAAGAAGAAGTGCAGAGGATAACTGATAAGTATATCAAAGAGATTGATCAAGTTTTAGAAGAAAAAGTGAAAGAACTTAAAGAGTTCTAGTGTGTTTTTTTGATAAATACGAGCAAAGATCTGATGGGCCGCTAGCTCAGTTGGTAGAGCACCGCCCTTTTAAGGCGGGTGTCCCGAGTTCGACCCTCGGGCGGCTCACCATTTGCGGACGTGGCGGAACTGGCAGACGCGCTAGACTTAGGATCTAGTCTCGTAAGAGGTGGGAGTTCAACTCTCCCCGTCCGCATTCAATGAGACTTAGCTTTTTCTTCGAAAAAGCTGTAGTCGAATTAATCCTGAGCGTTAGCGAAGGAGGCCAAGGCACTTCGGATATGTATCCTCAGTGCCGCTAAAAAACAAGGAATAACCCTAAATAATTTACTTTTTTAGCGGGGGTAGCTCAATCGGCTAGAGCGTCACGTTGCCAACGTGAAGGTTGAGGGTTCGATTCCCTTCCTCCGCTTATAAAAATAGTGATGGCTTCAAGGTTTATTGACAATGCATTAACTGGTAACTTAGGACAGAGGTATGCGGGGAACGACTAAGATAACTTCACTTCGTGAAGAGTCGTTACCCTTCCTCCGCTCCAATAGCTACAAGATTGTTAAACGGTAAAATTTGATAGATATGAATATTCTAGACTATGTAGATAAAAATTGCATTTTTGTTGAGTTAAAACAAAAAAATAAAAAAAATACCATTTCGACTATTCTCGATCATCTGGCAGATAAAGGAAAGATAGATACGAAAGACAAAAAAGAGATTTCCAAAGCTATCTTTCAGAGAGAAGAGATGGGATCGACTGCTATTGGAAACCACATAGCTTTTCCTCATACTAGAACCAACTCTGTTAAGGATATCGTAATCTGCATTGGCTTATCTAAAGAAGGAATCGATTTTGACTCCTTAGATCAAGAACCGGTTAATGTCGTAGCCCTCTTGCTTTCCAACCAAAAGGAAGCAGGTTTGCATCTTAAGATGTTGGCATTTTTGGCAAGGATATTGCGTGATAAATATCTGGTTCAAAGATTAAAGAATGCTAAGGATGGGGAAGAAGTTATTGCTTTGTTGGATAAACAACAACAGGCAATAGGATAACTTCTTTTTATAGATGATTCTGGTTCTAATTGAATATTAACAATACCTAAGGTATGAAGAAATTTATAAAGATCATAAAGTGGTTTTATCCGGGCCTAAGGATAAAACGATGGGTTGTCTTGCTATTTTTGAGTTTGTTCTTTTTGATTTTCTCGTCAATAAGACTTGCCCACGATACCCATTTAATTTTAAAGATATTTGACACACTTGTATTTGGGTTCTCCTTTATTGGTTTTGTTGCCGGAATGCGGTCGCTTATAAAAAGCTTTTTTGAAGCTATTTATCCTGGAAAAAATAAGGAACTTATTGATATAATTTATGAAAAAAGATTTTTATCAAAAGGGCCAAAGATTGTTGCGATTGGAGGTGGGACGGGTCTCTCAACCGTCTTAGAAGGTTTAAAAGAACATACCGCAAACATAACTGCTATAGTGACTGTTGCTGATGAAGGCGGTTCTTCCGGACGCCTAAGAGAAGAATTCGGGATTTTACCACCGGGGGACATAAGGAATTGTCTGGTTTCTTTAGCAGAGGCTCCCCAGTTAATGCGGGATTTATTCCAATATCGTTTCAAAGAGGGTAATGGGATTAAAGGGCATAGTTTTGGGAATATTTTCATTACCGCCATGACCCAGGTAACCGGGAGTTTTAAAGATGCTATAAAGGAATCAAGTATTGTTTTAGCTATTCGGGGCAGGGTCTTACCTTCAAGTTTGGATAAGATACGTCTTAAAGCCGAATATAGTGATGGGACAGTAGAAGAAGGCGAAGATAAGATTCCTCATGGGGTGAAGTCAATAAAGAGAATATGTTTAGTTCCTCAAAATGCTAAACCTAACCCCGAGGCGATTGAGGCAATAAGAAAGGCGGAGATGATAATCCTGGGACCGGGAAGCTTATTTACCAGTATTATTCCTAATCTTTTAATCGAACAAGTTAGAGAAGAGATTATCAAGCGCGATGTCATGAAACTATATCTTTGTAATGTGATGACGCAGCACGGGGAAACTGATGGCCTTACGGCGTTTGATCACCTTGACGGTATAATTTCTCACACTCGGAAAAACATCGTTAATTGTTGTTTAGTAAATTCCGGTCGTCTTAAACATGGTTTACTTATTAAGTATGCCCAGGAAAAATCTTTCCCGGTGATTTTTGATCAGGAACGGTTTAAAAAAGCAGGAGTATCGATTTTCGAAGGAAATGTGGTGAGTAGAAGCAATTACTTACACCATGATTCGCAGAATACAGCAAGGCAGATTATGAATATCTACACCTATACCAAGAAGAGATGGAAAGGATTGAAGAGCAAATTATTGTAAAGAGGGTCCATGGTTTGCATGCCAGACCAGCTACTATCTTTGTGCAACTGGCTAATAAGTTTGATTCTTCGGTGAAGGTCGAAAAGGATGGTGAGGTTGTTGACGGCAAGTCGATAATGGCCATATTAAGCTTAGGAATAAATATTGATGTAAAGATCAGAGTAATTACTGAAGGTCACGATGCTCAAGAAGCAATGACTGATTTAAGAAATTTTTTAATAAAAGACGAGGGTGACGATGATTAAGATAAAAGGCATTGGTGTTTCCGGAGGAGTAGGTATAGGCAAGGCTTTGATATTAAGAAAGGATGAGTTTTCTGTTCCTATGAGAAAGATTGCTCATGATGAGATTTCCCGGGAGATTTTTCGTCTGGAAGAAGCTTTAATGGGAACACGCCGTGAGATTTCTGCTTTGCAGAAAAAGATATCCAGGGAGATTGGCTTTGACCACGGCCGGATATTTGAAGCTCATTACTTAGTTTTAGAAGATAGAGTTTTGATTGAAGATGTTATCAAACAAATCAAGGCAAAGAAAGTAAATGTTGAGTATGCTTTCTCTGAAAGCATAAAAAAGTATGTTAATACCTTGCTAAAATTAGATGATGAGTATTTACGGGAGAGAGTGATAGATATAGAAGATATTTCTCGAAGGGTTCTGCGGACAATGCTTAAAGCAAAAACACTATCTTTAAGCGATTTGAAGGAAAAAGTAATCGTAGTGGCTCATGATTTAGGACCTTCGCAGACCGCTGCTTTACCTAAGGAGAATGTTTTAGGGTTTGTTACTGATGTCGGCGGCAGAACTTCCCATACGGCAATCATTGCCCGGAGTTTACGAATCCCGGCAGTTGTCGGTTTAGAGGTGGCTACAGAGAACATAAAAACCGGAGATAAAATTATCGTTGACGGTTCTACCGGCCATATTATAGTTCGTCCTACGGATAAAACTTTAAAAGAGTATCGAAGGAAGTTAACTCTATATACTAAAGAAGTAAAGGCGATTCATATCCCTAAAGCTGTTAAGGTCTGCACCAAAGATGGAAAAGGGATAGTAGTTTCTGGCAATATTGAACTTCCCGAAGAGCTCCCTTTAGTTAAGAAATACGGCGCAGAGGGAATCGGTCTTTATCGTACTGAATATATCTTCTTGGGAAGAAGAGATTTGCCTTCAGAGGAAGAGCAGCATAAAGCTTATCTTAAGGTCGCAAAAGACGTTGCCCCTCATTCAGTTATCTTTAGAACCATTGATATCGGTGGCGATAAGTTTCTTTCGCAACCAGAAGTTCCCCAGGAGATGAGCCCTTTTTTGGGCTGGCGGGCAATTAGGTTTTGTTTAGCACGACCTGAAGTATTTAAAATGCAGCTGAGAGCAATCTTAAGAGCCTCAGCAGTTGGCAATGTAATGGTAATGTTCCCGATGATTTCGGGGATAGTGGAGTTAAAACAGGCTAAGGCACTTCTTGAGAAGTGCAAGAAGGAACTCAGGAAAGAAGGCAAAAAGTTTGATAACAATATTTCTTTAGGGGCGATGATTGAAGTTCCTTCAGCAGCTTTAACTGCCGATGTTTTAGCAAAAGAGTGTGATTTTTTTAGTATCGGAACCAATGATTTGATTCAATATTCTTTAGCTGTAGACCGGACTAATGAGAAGGTAGCCTATCTTTACGAACCTGGACATCCGGCAGTTTTAAGGCTTATCAAGAATATTATTGAAGTCGCCCATCAGAATGATATCTGGGTGGGAATGTGCGGTGAGATGTCCGGAGAGCCTATTTTTTCATTTTTACTTTTAGGAATGGGGCTGGATCGGTTTAGTATGTCTCTACCTCAGGTTCCTAAGATAAAAGAGCTAGTAAGCAATATTAACCTTAAAGATGCCAAGGCAGCACTCTTTGAGGCTTTGAAGTTTCCAACTTCTAAAGAGGTAGAAAAATACCTCCAGAATGAGTTGAAGAAGATCCTGGGAGATAATTTTTATCGTATTTTGATGGTTTAAATATGCGCATAGCAATTCTTGCCGCCGGTTATGGTACAAGGCTCTATCCCTTGACTAAAAAAATAGCCAAACCTTTAGTCCTGGTAAACGATAAGCCAATGATTAATTATTTGGTTGATAAGATAAAGGTTATTGGCAGGAGTTTTCCTGTAGAGGAGGTCAGGGTTGTTGTTAATGATAAGTTTTATAAGAGTTTTTTGGTCTGGAAGAAGAAGTATAAGATAAGAGCAAAAATCCTTAACGACGGCTCAAACAGCCCCGACAATAGATTGGGGGCGATAAAGGATATGAAGTTCGCTATCGGAGACACAGAAGCCGATTGGTTAGTTTTGGGTGGCGATAATTTATTCCAAGATAATTTAACAAAGTTTATCAAGTTTGCTAAGAGTAAGTCACCTCAACCTTCAATTGCTCTCTATGATGTTGAAAGTAAAGAAGTAGCCAAGCGTTTTGGTGTGGTGGTATTGAATCGGGGACGGAGAATAGTTAAGTTTCAGGAGAAAGCCAAACGGCCCCTTTCAACCCTGGCTGCATCTTGTGTTTACTTTTTTCCCAAACAGTCTTTACACTTATTTGATTCATTTATTGCCCAGAACGCTAATGTTGATGCTTCAGGAAGGTATATAGCCTGGTTAGCCAAAGAGTCAAAAGTTTTTGGTTATAGATTAGAGGGGAAGTGGATTGATATCGGACACTTTGACTCTTTAAGACAGGCTGCGCAAGAATTCAAATAAAGGAGGATATATGTCACTAAAAAAATTAAGAGGAGAGATTGATCGGATAGACGAGACAATAGTTAAACTTCTTAATAGAAGAGCTGGGGAAGTCCTAAAGGTGAGCCGGATAAAAAGGGATAAGAAAATAGGTACTTACTCTCCGGACAGGGAAGAAAGCATGCTCAAGCGCCTTAAGGGTTTAAGTAAGGGGCTGTTTAAGGCTCAAGGCATCGAGAATGTTTTTCGGGAAATACTTTCGGCTTGTCGAGCCCAAAACGCAAATATAAAAATAGCTTATTTAGGACCTGAACACACATTCACTCATATAGCAGCACTGAAGAAGTTTGGCAAGTCTTTGGATTATCTTGAGTGTAGCAGCATCGCCGATGTTTTTACCGAAGTTGAGCGGGACAGGGCAGATTATGGTGTAGTTCCCATTGAAAATTCTACTGAAGGAGCGGTGAATCATACTTTAGATATGTTTATAGACTCTGAACTTAAAATATGTTCGGAAATGTATCTGCCGATACACCATAATCTTTTAAGTAAGCATAAAAAAATATCTTTGCTAAAAAATGTTTACTCTCATCAGCAGGTATTTGCCCAGTGCCGCATGTGGCTTGAGAAAAATTTACCCGGCGCTAAACTTACTCCCTGTACAAGCACTACTATGGCGGCAATGCTTGCTGCTTCGGGAAAGGGAAGAGCTGCTATAGCCAGTAAAGCGGCAGCCGAGGAGTATCGATTAAATATATTGGCGCGTTCTATTGAGGATGCATCGCATAATATTACCCGGTTTTTGATAATCGGAAGGCAAGATGCCGGTTCAACTAAACAAGATAAGACATCAATAGTCTTTTCAATGAAAGATAAGGCCGGAGCTTTGCATGATGCTTTGGTACCGTTTAAGAAGAATAATATAAATCTTACTAAGATCGAGTCCAGGCCTTCCAAAAAGAAAGCTTGGAAATACTACTTTTTTGTAGACATGCAGGGACATAAAGATTCTCCATCGGTGCGAAGAGCCCTAAGAGCATTAGAGAAGGAGTGTCTTTTTGTCAAGATTCTTGGTTCATACCCTAAGGAGAGCTAATAGTTGGAAAGATGAAGATTCGCAGAGAGTTAAAAAGGATAAATACTTATAAGCCTGGAAAGCCGATTGAGGAGGTAAAGCGGCAACTTAGACTGGATGAAGTCTATAAACTTGCTTCTAACGAAATCCCTTTCCCTCCTTTCTATATCCGTAAGGCGATTCAGGAGGAGTTAAAAAATATTAATCGTTACCCGGAAAGTAATAGTTTCTATCTAAGGAGGGCAATAGCCAAGAAGTTAAAAGTTAGGGAGGATCAAATCGTCTTCGGTAACGGCTCAGATGAGATAATAGTTTTAGCTTTGAGAGCTTTTATCACAAGAGGTGATGAGGTTATCGTTGCTGACCCTACCTTTTTAATTTATGAGATCCAAGCTAAAATTGAAGGCGCTAAAGTAGTAAGGGTTCCTTCAGTTAATTTAGGTTACTGTTTAGAAAAAATGGCTGAAAAAGTTACTAAAAAGACAAAGATTATTTTTATTGCTAATCCTGATAATCCTACCGGGACATACTTAAGTCATAAAGAAGTAAAGGATTTTTTGGCTAAAATCCCCAAAAAAGTATTAGTTTTCTTTGATGAAGCTTATTTTGAGTTTGCACCAGGAGATTTTCCGAAAACCCTTAATTTCTTGAAAAAGCGTGGCAAGATCATAGTAACTCGTACTTTTTCTAAGGCCTATGGTTTAGCTGGATTGCGTATTGGTTACGGTATTACAACTAAAGGGTTGGCCGGGATTTTAAATAAGGTTAGGGAACCCTTTAATATAAATAGATTTGCCCAAGTAGCAGCTCAAGCTGCTTTAAAGAATAAGGAATTTTTAAGGAAGGTAGTTGCTTATGTTAAAAGGGAGAAGGGTTATCTCTATAAAGAGCTGAAAGAATGCAATCTGGCATTTCTAGAGAGTGCGACTAACTTTGTTCTTGTTGATTTTAAAAAGAATGCATCGGGTCTCTGTGATTACCTCCTTAAGCGGGGAGTCATTGTAAGAGGGTTAGGCGGCTGGGGTTTGAAAAACTTCTTTCGGGTAACTGTAGGTTTGCCTAAAGAAAATAAAAAATTTATAAAATATTTAAAAAATTATTTAGGAGGAGATAGATGATTATTGTTTTTAAGAAGGGTGCAACCAAGCTTGAGATAAACAACCTTATAAAAAAGGTTAAAAAGTTAGGTCTTAAGGCAATGGTTTCTCGGGGTAAAGAACGGACCATTGTCGGCGTTATTGGTCCTGAGGATGTCATAAGGTTACATCCTCTGGATGTTTTTCCGGGAGTAGACAAGGTAATGCCGGTATTGGCACCTTATAAGTTAGTATCCCGGGAGTTTAAGGAGACCAATAGTGTTATAAAAATAAGCGATAAAGTTGAAATTGGTTCCGGAGAAATAGCAATCATTGCTGGTCCTTGTTCTATTGAGAGTAGAGAACAATTAAGTGAGGTAGCGAAAAAAGTCAAACAGGCCGGAGCTACAATTTTGCGGGGAGGAGCCTTTAAGCCTCGTAGCTCTCCTTATACTTTTCAGGGACTAGGTGAAGAAGGCCTAAAGATGCTTAAAGGCGTATCGCAAGAACTTGATTTACCTACAGTTACTGAGGTTATGGATACCAGAGACGTAGATTTAGTGGCAAAATATGCCGACGTTCTACAAATCGGTGCTCGTAATATGCAGAATTTTAATCTTTTAAAAGAAGTCGGGCAAACTAAAAAACCGATTATCTTAAAACGAGGGTTAAGCGCTACCATAAAAGAATTATTAATGAGCGCAGAATATATTTTATCCGAGGGCAATTTCAATCTAATTTTATGCGAACGGGGTATAAGAACCTTTGAGGAGTTTACTCGCAATACTTTGGATATAAGTGCGGTTCCGGCGGTAAAGATGCTTTCTCACCTTCCGATTATTGTTGATCCTTCACATGCTTGCGGAAAGTGGGGGCTAGTTGCGCCTTTAAGTAAAGCTGCCTTAGCTTGCGGAGCAGACGGTCTTCTTATCGAAGTCCATCCCGACCCCAAAGAGGCCTTAAGTGACGGGGCACAACAACTTTTACCGGAGAACTTCTTAAAATTAGTGGAAGAGTTAAGAGAAATCGCTAAAGCTGTAGGCAGAACAATATGAAGACAATAAAGAAAGTAGCGATATTAGGCGTAGGATTCATGGGGGGGTCTTTGAGTTTAGCTTTTAAGAAGGAATTTCCGCGAATAGCGGTCTGGGGATATGCCCGGAGTAAAAAATCCTATTTGAAACTAAAGAAGTTACAGATTCTGGATAGGGTAGAGCGAGAGTTAAAAAAAGTTGTTGCCAATGCTGATTTAGTCGCTTTAGCCCTGCCGATAGAGAGTATTGTTGATTATTCTAGAAAGATAGCACTTTTTTTAAAGCCGGGGGCTATTGTCTTTGATTTAGGCAGCAGCAAGAAGGTCATCGAGAAAAGTATTGTTAAGTGTTTACCTAAGGCTGTGGATTTTGTCGGTTGCCATCCTTTAGTGGGAAGCGAAAAAAGCGGAGCAGAGTTTAGCCGACCACGCCTATATCAAGGAGCAATTTGCTTGATTACTTCTTCACCTCACTGCAGCGCCACCAAAATGGTAAAGAGAATTTGGGAGAGATTAGGGGCAAAAGTAATCTTTATCAACGCTGATTATCATGATAAGGCCTTTTCTTACCTTTCACACTTACCGCATATTGTTTCCTTTTCCTTGATTGAAAGTTTGCCCCAAGGACACTTAAAGTTTTATCCCCAGAGCTTTAAGGATTTAACTCGGACATCCGGTTCACCAGCTTCGGTTTGGGCAGATATTTTTCTCTCTAATAAAAAGAATATTTTAGAAGATTTGAATAAATTTATAGGCAGCCTGAGGAAGTTTGAAGGTTTGATAAAGAAAAAAGACAAAGCGAAGATTATAGATTTGATTAAGAAGATCAACGCTAAACAAAGACGCTGGCTATGATTATCGGCATAGATGGTCCTGCTGGTTCAGGTAAGACAACAGTTGCCAAACTCCTAGCCAAAAGGTTAGGTATTTTTTATTTAGACACCGGGGCAATGTATCGGGCTCTAACTTTGAAGGCGATAGAAGCAAGAATAGAGTTAACTGATGCCGATACTTTAGGGAATTTGGCAGAGACATTGGATTTAGAAATTAAAGAAGATAAGGTCTATCTTAACGGTGAAGATGTCAGCGCCCGGATAAGAAGTCCGCTGATAGACAAGAGTATTTCTTTAGTTGTGGCTCAACCAAGGGTAAGAGCAGCAATGGTAAAGCTGCAGAGGAGGATAGTCAGCAAAGGCGATTTCGTTGTCGAAGGCCGGGATATAACTACAGTAGTTTTTCCTGAAGCACAATATAAATTTTACCTTGATGCTTCTTCGTTAGTAAGGGCCCAGAGGCGTTTTAAGGAGTTAAAGAGTAAGGGAATAGAAGTTAAGTTTCAGGAGGTAGCCGAAGATCTTAAGAAGCGAGATATAGCTGATAAGACCAGAGAAGTCAGCCCTTTGAAGATTAGCGAGGAGGCTATCTGTCTTGATACAACCAACCTTACTATTTCGCAAACAGTCGAGGTAATTATTCAACGCATGGTTTAGCTAAATAGAGTTTTATCGGCGAAACTTAGATTTATAATCCCCGGTATTTTGTCTCCGTAACCGAACCACGAATATTGCAGGAATAGAGATGGATTTAAAAGATAAAATAAGGAATTTCTGTATTATTGCCCATATTGATCATGGTAAGTCTACCCTTGCTGATAGATTTCTTGATATGGCTGGTACAGTTAACCTCAGGAAGAGAAGAGAACAGATGTTGGATAGTATGGAGTTAGAGCAGGAGAGGGGAATTACCATAAAAGCAAAGGCGGTAAGATTAAACCTTCTCTTTGGGGGAAGAGATTATATTCTCAACCTTATCGATACTCCGGGACATGTTGATTTTTCCTATGAGGTTGCTAAGTCTTTAAAAGGTGCTGAAGGTGCGATTATTCTGATTGATGCCTCTCAAGGGGTAGAAGCTCAAACCGTGGCTAATTTTCACCTTGCTTTAGAGAATGATTTAAGGATTATTCCGGCACTTAATAAAATAGACCTTCCTGGCGCTGATATCGAGAGAAGTTCTAGCCAGCTTTTTGATGTGTTTGGTTTCAAAAGAGAAGAAATCTCGCTTATTTCTGCTAAAGAAGGCAAAGGTGTCGAAGGGCTGCTGGAGAGAGTGATTAAGGAGATACCTCCGCCTCGGGGAGACGTTAACCAGCCGCTTAAAGCAGTTCTTTTTGATTCTACCTATGATCCTTACCGGGGAGTTATACTTTTTATAAGGATATTTGATGGAAATATTTCTGTTGGTGATAATATTCTCCTAATGCATCAGAATAAGACTTATCGAGTGGAGGAAGTAGGGGTATTCTTGCCCCAAGCGCAAAAAAGAGATAATCTCTGCTGCGGAGAAGTAGGTTATATTTGTTGTAATATAAAAGACCCTCAGGATATTGATGTCGGTGATACAATCACCTCTTCATCTCACCCTACCTCAGAAGCTTTTGAAGGATACACCAAGATGTCGCCGATGGTTTTTTGTGGCATATTTCCTTCTTCACCCAAAGATTATCCTGCTTTAAGAGGCGCTATTGAGAAATTAAAATTGTCTGACCCCTCTTTTGTCTATGAGCCTGATAATTTAGGCACCTTAGGTTATGGATTTAGATGCGGCTTTCTAGGACTCTTACATATGGAGATAGTTCAGGAAAGATTAGAGCGGGAGCATAATCTCGACCTCATCCTAACTTCTCCTAATGTTAAATACTTGCTAAAGAGGACAGGAGAAAAAAATGTAGAATATATAGAAGTTCCCCATCAATTTCCCGATCCATCTTACGTTGAAGAGATTTCTGAACCCTTTGTGAGGGCCACTATTGTTACTCCTTTAGAGGAGATGGATTCTATTTGCGATTTGGCAAAATCAAGGCGGGGCGAGTTCGTAAAGATGGATTATTTAGGTAAGGATCGATTAGCTATAGTGTTTGATCTTCCCTTAGGAGAAATTGTTATTGATTTTTATGACAATATAAAATCTTTGACTAGGGGATATGCTTCTTTTGACTATGAGTTTATCGGTTATCAGAAGACAGAGATTGTCAAGATTGATATTCTTTTTAATCAGAAGAAGACTGAAGCTTTTTCAATCCTGGTGCATAAAGATAAATCCGAAACTAAAGCAAAGACTGTGGTTGAGAAGCTAAAAAAGTTGATTCCTCGGCAGATGTATGAGGTAAAGATTCAAGCCGCGATTGGTTCGAAAATAATTGCTTCTCAGAAGGTATCAGCCCTAAAGAAGAATGTTACTGCTAAGTGTTACGGAGGGGACATTACTAGAAAGAGGAAACTTTGGGAGAAGCAGAAAAAGGGAAAGAAAAAGATGAAACAACTGGGTAACATAACTATTCCCCAGAATGCTTTCTTAGAAGTACTCAAAATGTAAATAGGGATTCCACAGATTAAAGAAAGATTACGTAGATTAAATATACAATTATATCGAGAAGCTGTTATAATATAAATCTGTGTAATCTTCTAAAAAATCTGTTAATCTCTTTATAAAAGATGAGTAGAAACAAGAGCATACTAAGAGAGTGGGTAGAGGCCATAATTATTGCTGCTGCCTTGGCAATATTTTTAAGGACATTCTTCTTTCAGATATATAAAATTCCCACTACTTCAATGATTCCGGTTTTAAGCCCCGGAGATAAGATTTTTGTAAGCAAGCTTACCTACGGCCCAAAGATTCCCTTTACTCCCTTGCGCATCCAGGGGTTTGGTAAACCTAAACGGTTTGATATAGTTGTATTTATTCCGCCCAGCGATAGAAATAAATCCTACATAAAAAGGTTAATCGGCTTACCCGGCGACAGAGTCAGTTTAAGAGACGGCAATATTTATATAAATGGTGAAATGGTAGTTGATTCCAAGATTGCAAGAAATTATTATTATAATCAGGGAGAATATGGAATCGAGGGTAAAGAAATAGTTATTCCCCAAGATAAATATTTTTTCCTTGGCGATAATAGTATTTCGTCGAAAGACAGTCGTGATTGGGGTTTTGCCGATGAAAAAGATATTATCGGAAAAGCGATTTTTATCTGGTGGCCGCTAAAGCGAATAGTTATGTTTGAATAGGTGATAGGAAGTAAAAAATTTAATTTTCGACAATGAGTCTGGCCGATAAATTAACCAGCATTCGGATTATCCTTATCCCGGTATTTGTGTCGTTACTGATTTATTCACGTGCTCACGTTTACTTAAGGCATATAGCAACGGTGGTTTTTGTTATCGCAATCTTAAGTGACTTCTTTGACGGGTTAGCAGCAAGAATAAGGAGAGAGAAGGCAGACTTTGGTCAGGTCCTTGACCCTTTAGCCGACAAATTACTTCTGTTTTCAGCATTTGTTTCTCTGTATATCTTTAGGCAAACCTTACCCTTCGCTTTTAAGATGCCATTAGGTCTGGTTTTGATCGTCGCAAGCAGAGATTTTATTATTCTCCTGGGGGTCGTAATAATTAACCTCCTAAGGCGCGAAGCCATCATGGCGCCCTCTCTCTGGGGTAAGCTTACAACTCTTTCTCAGATGGCTACCATTCTGGCTTTGCTTTTAAATTTTCCCTTTTTCCCTTGGGTTTGGAAGGGGGCAGCAATCTTTACATTGATTTCGGGAATTAATTATTTTCTAAGGGGGGTACGAGCTCTAAATGCAGACAGTAAATCTGCTTATCATTAGTTATCTTATTGGCGGGATACCTTTTGGGTTTTTATTTGTCTACCTACTTAAAAGGGTCGACATAAGAGGTCTTGGTTCTGGTAATATTGGGGCAACCAATGTAACCCGGGTTTTAGGAAAGAAGTGGGGTATCTTGGTATTTATTTTAGACTTTTTTAAGGGGTTCATCGTTCCTTTTATTGTGCCTTTTTTTGTAGCTAATCCATTAGCAATTATTTTTATTTTAGCAATTATTGCTGCAGTTTGCGGGCATAATTGGACTCCTTTCTTAAGATTTAAAGGGGGTAAAGGGGTATCAACCAGTCTGGGCGGTATCGCTGGATTGAGTCTTCAATTCCCTTCCTTAGCAAGTATTTTTCTAATCTCTATATCCGTTTGGGCCATAGTATTTTATATCTTTAAACTTGTTTCGCTGGCTTCAATAATCAGTGCTTTTTCTTTCTTTATTTTTTCTCTTATTTTCCCCTTACCCTTAGAGTTTAGGATATTTTTCTTTTCTCTTTTTGCCTTCATCCTAATCAGACATAAGAAAAATTTAAAAAATATTATGAAGAAGGAAGAGTCTCAGTTTTGATTGTGAATCGTTTGACACTAAAATTATCAAAGAGTATAATTTAATAAGTGGAAATTTTATTAATCAATAAGATCCTTCGGAAGCTCCCTTAGGTTGCTTCCTCAGGATCAATTCGACTCTATGACTTATACTCTTTTCAGTCGTATAAGTCATAGTCTCATTGAGGAGGAGCTATGAACAAAGAAAAAAGTACATTAGAGAACAAGAAAAAGGCTTTAGATCTTGCTCTCTCACAAATAGAAAAACAATTCGGTAAGGGTGCGATAATGCGAATGGGAGAAGAAGCAAGAATGGATGTTGAGGCAATACCAACAGGAATAATCTTTTTAGATCGGGCCTTGGGAGTAGGAGGTCTGCCCAGGGGTAGGGTGATTGAGATTTACGGCCCTGAATCATCAGGGAAAACTACCTTAACTTTAAGTATCATTGCTCAAGGGCAAAGTAGTGGAGGTACGGCTGCTTTTATCGATGCCGAACATGCCTTTGATCCTAATTATGCTAAGTTAATTGGGATAAAACTAGAAGATCTTTTAATATCTCAGCCTGATACCGGCGAACAAGCTTTAGAAATTGTAGAAGCTTTAGTTAGGTCCAACGCCGTAGATTTAATTGTTGTTGATTCAGTCGCAGCTTTAGTGCCACGGGCAGAAATAGAGGGGAATATGGGTGATTCTTCGATTGCTCTTCAAGCTCGGTTGATGAGTCAGGCTTTACGAAAGTTAACCGCTGCTATAAGTAAATCTAAGACTTGCGTGGTATTCATTAACCAGATAAGAATGAAAATAGGAGTGATGTTTGGTTCTCCTGAGGTTACTCCCGGAGGTAGAGCTTTAAAATTCTACTCATCAGTAAGAATTGACTTAAGGAGAATAGCTACCATTACTACGCCCAATGGTGCGGTTGGTATAAAGGTGAGGGCTAAGATAGTAAAGAATAAGGTTTCCCCGCCGTTTAAAGAAGCAATATTTGAGATAATGTATAATGAAGGGGTGTCTAAGTCCGGAGCTTTGATTGATGCCGCAATTGATGGAGGATTGATAAAGAAGTCTGGGAGTTGGTTTTCTTATAAGGATAAGAACTTAGCTCAAGGTAAAGAGCAGTTAAGAAGCCTATTGAGAGAAAATAGCGCTTTAATGACAGAGATAGAAGGAGAGTTAAAAAGCGCAAGTGCTTCGGACCAGAAACAATAATACCGTAAAGGAGGAGTTATGGGTAAATATATAATTAGTTTGGTGATTTGCATCCTGATATCTTTGCCGCTTTACTCTCAGGGTGTATCAGAGCTGGAGAAGGCAACTATTGATGTTGCCGCCAGCGTGGGTAAGTCAGTAGTCTCTATAAGTAGCGTGGTTAAAGAAAAGATGGGAAGTAATTTTTACTTTGGTTCTCCGTTTGAGGGTTTTGATGATCCGTTCCAACAATTCTTTGGAGAGTTTTTTGGAGGATTTCCTGAGAGAGAGTATGAAAGAAGAGGATTAGGCAGTGGAGTCATAGTCGATAAAGAAGGATATATTCTTACTAATGAGCATGTCATTAGCGGGGCAAGCGAAGTGAAGGTTAAGCTATCTGATGGAAGAGAATTTGATGCCGAAATTAAAGGGACCGATAAACGAAGCGATCTGGCGGTGATAAAGATAGATGCAAAAGGGCTTCCAGTAACAAAGCTGGGAAATTCAGATGACCTTAAGATTGGTAAGTGGGTGGTAGCGATAGGTAATCCTTTTGGATTTGCCATTGATAACCCCGAACCCACCGTTACTGTAGGTGTAATAAGTGCTTTAAATCGTTATTTGCCAGCCTTAGGGAGAAGAGATCGTGGTTATGATGACCTTATCCAGACTGATGCCGCAATTAACCCCGGCAATAGCGGCGGTCCCCTGGTAAATCTTAAGGGGGAAATTATCGGTATTAATACAGCAATTATTACTACTTCCGGGGGTTATCAAGGCCTAGGATTTGCTATGCCAATTAATAAAGCCAAGAAGATTTTAGATAAGCTTTTCAGCGGGGAGAAGATTCTCTACGGCTGGCTGGGTGTAACCATCGATAATTTAAATGATGATTTACGTAATTATTTTGAGATCAAAGAAAGAGTGGGGGTAATAGTCTTAAAAGTTTATAAGGATTCTCCGGCTGAGGAAAGCGGCCTTAAGGAGGGAGACTTAATTTTAACCTTTGGTGGGGATTCGGTTAAGACAACCAGAGATTTGGTACGTATGGTTTCAGCATCTAGTGTTGGTAAACGTATTCCTTTGGGGATTCTTCGAAATGGCAAGAAGATAAAAGTTTTGGTAAAGATAGGTAAAATGCCTAAGGAAGGAGAAGAGATAGAAGAAGTAGAAGATGCTTCAGATAAAGTTTCATTCAGGGGCATGACTGTTGATGACATAACACCTTTTTACCAAAGACGATTTAGGATAAAAACTGATCAAGGAACGGTAATTACTGATATCGAAGATGATTCAGCAGCTGATAAGGCTGGATTAGAGGTTGGCGACGTTGTTCTTAAGGTAGAAAATAAGAAAATAGACAGTAAAGAAAAGTTTAAGACTGTTACCTCTAAGATAAAAGGCAATTGCCTAATAAAGACAAATCGCGGATACTCTGTTCTTAAAGTGAAATAGTTGAAAGACTTTAATCAGGCCCTTAGTTATTCTTTTCTTCTTCTAAAGTATCGAGCCCGGAGCCGGAATGAGATAATTTCTCGTCTTAAGAAGAAAGGGTATGCTTCTAAAATAAGAGAACAAACAGTAGGTTATTTAGAGAAGAATAACTATCTAAACGACGCAGATTTTACCAATTTTTTTGTCAGTTACGCATTAGAAAAAGGTTGGGGTCCCAGAAGAATTGATTTCAACCTTAAGAAATTAGGTATTTCTTTATCCTTGCGGAAAGTAGCCTTAGATAAAGATTTTGATTACAGCAAAATAGTGCGTGAGGCTATTATAAAAAAGCTGGATAATTATAAAACCAAGAAACCGGCTATAACGCTAAGGAAGATTTGGAACAGGATAGTAAGTCATTTGGTGCAAAAGGGGTTTAATTCGGAAACCATTTATCAGGAAATGAAAAATCTGGGAGTAGATCGGTTTGAAGACAAGTGAATTAAGGAAAAAATACCTGGAATTTTTTGAAAAGAAGAACCATAAGTTTTTTGCTTCTGATACTCTGGTTCCTGATGATGCCTCTCTTCTTTTTACCTCAGCCGGGATGAACCAGTTTAAACCTTACTTTTTAGGTGAGAAGAAGGATATAGCCAGAGCAGTTTCCTGCCAGAAGTGTTTGCGTACCGGTGACTTAGAGAAAGTCGGTAAAACAGCATACCATCATACCTTTTTTGAAATGTTAGGAAATTTTTCCTTTGGGAATTACTTCAAAAAAGAAGCTATCGAATTTGCCTGGGAATTCCTGATCAAAGATTTGGATATAGACGCAAAGAAATTGTGGGTTTCTGTATATAAAGATGATGATGAAGCTTATAGTATTTGGAAGGACAAGATTGGTGTGCCTGCGGAAAAAATAGTTAAACTAGGCGAAGATAGTAATTTTTGGCCGGCCAATGCTCCCAGTAACGGGCCCAATGGTCCGTGCGGACCATGTTCGGAAATTTTCTTTGATCAGGAGGAAGATGTTGGGTGCAAGAGGGCCGGTTGTAATCCTGATTGTAGTTGCGGCCGGTTTGTGGAAGTTTGGAATTTAGTATTTACCCAGTTTAACCGGGTAGGAGTAAACAAATTAGAGCCTTTACCCCAGAAGAACATTGATACTGGTATGGGATTGGAAAGAATGGCAGCTGTTTTACAGGGTAAGGAGTCCAATTTCGAAATTGATATTTTAGCTCCGGTTGTAGAAGAAGTTAGGAAAATGGTTGATAAAAGTTCTCGTCCCGAAAAATTAGTCAATAGTTCTGTAAATGCTATTGTTGACCATGCCCGGGCTGCTACTTTTGCAATTGCTGACGGGGTTTACCCCTCCAATGAAGGAAGAGGCTACGTAATAAGAAAAATTACAAGAAGAGCACTGCTTAAAGCAAGAGGTTTAGGCAATA
The DNA here is from genome assembly GCA_964455085.1 of uncultured Planctomycetia bacterium. Lineage (GTDB taxonomy): Bacteria > Omnitrophota > Gorgyraeia > Duberdicusellales > 4484-171 > Susulua. The sequence goes on along the minus strand of CAYVYJ010000009.1, from coordinate 17,213 downwards.
AACAACCTTTTCTTTTTAAATTGCCGGAATTTTTTGTGCAGCTTATGGGTAGTGCCTATCCGGAAATTAAGCAAAAAAAAGATAACATTTCACAGATTATATTGTCTGAGGAGGAAAAATATTTCTTGATGTTGGAAGAAGGAAAAATCCGAGCCAGCGCAGTCATAAGGTCTTTAAAGGCCAGCAATAAAAAAACTCTAAGGGCTGAAGATGCTTTTCGTTTGTATGATACTTACGGCGTTCCTTTAGAGATGCTTAAAGATTTTGCTAAAGGTTTTAAAGTAGATGAAAAGGGTTTTGCCAAGCTCCTAAAAGATCAGCAAGAACGTTCTCGGAAAAAGAGCATGTTTGATGAAAGCATATTTGCCGAAGGAAAACTGAATCTGGTTGAAAAAACTGAATTTATCGGCTATAAGCTTGCTAAGAGTATAGTCAGGATAGAGCGAGTATTTCTTGAGCCGGGTTTAGTTATTTTAGATAAAACCCCCTTTTACCCTTCTTCAGGAGGCCAGCTCTGCGATAAGGGTATTATTAGCACAAAAAAAGGGGAGTTTGAAGTTTTAGAAGTTTTTAAAGTCAATGATGCTATTGTCCATAAAGGCAAAATAGTTAAGGGAAAAATCGAGCCGGGAATTGCTTCGGCAATTGTTGATCTTAAAAGAAGAGAAGCCCTGGCTCGGGCTCATACTGCTACCCATCTCTTGCAGGCAGCTTTGCGCAAAGTTTTAGGAGACCATGTTACCCAGCAGGGTTCCTTAGTTGATGAAGATAGTTTTCGTTTTGATTTTACGCATTTTAACCGATTAACCGATGCCGAGAGGAAAAAAGTAGGAGATCTAGTTAGGAAATTTGTCAAAAGCGGAGACCGAGTCAGGAAAAAAGAGGTCAGTTTTGCCGAGGCCAAAAAAGAAGGGGCTTTAGCTTTTTTTAAGGATAAGTATCAGGACAAGGTAAGAGTAGTATCGATTTCCGATTACAGCAAAGAGCTATGCGGCGGTATACACGTTAATAATACTACTCAGATCAATGATTTTGAGATCGAACGCGAATCTTCGATAAGCAGCGGGATCAGAAGGATTAGGGCATCAGTCGGTAAAAAGGCCCAGGTAATTAGAAATTTTCAAAAGAAGGTAGATAAGGTCATAAAAAAAGAAAAGAAGGCTAATCAGGCAAAGATCGGCCCGGCAGTTGCCGAAGAAGAGGCGAGAGTTTTAAGGAAAATCCCTGAGCTCATAAACCAGGTGAATTTTTTGTTTGATTATGATAAGATAGATTCAATTTCAAGCCAGGAAGAGTTTAGGGTTATGCTTAGATTATCCGATAGGTTAAGACAGAAAATAGACTCTGGTTTTATTTTTATAGTAAGAGAGGTTGCTGGCAAGAATATTTTTGTTTGTTCAGTTACTGATGACTTGATTAAAAAAGGAATAACTTCCGGAGCATTTATTGACAAATTTAAAAAAGAATTATCTTTAGCCGGCGGGAAAAAAGATAAGACAAATCAGGGAGCTGTCGGCAATATGGGAGCTGATTTCGTAGGTAGGGTAAAAGGAGCCTTCGCTAAATTTACAAAAAAATGAGAGTTGTACGAAATTTAGAGAGTTTAGAGAAGTTACTTCATAGGAAGCGGGTGCGTAAAAACAAAGTTCACGAAAAAGTCAGTAAGATAATTAAAGGTGTCTGCGAGAACGGAGATAATGCTTTAGTCGAATATACCAATAAGTTCGATAAGGTAAAGGTATCGGTTCGGGAGTTAAGGATTTCCGAATCTGAGATAAGTGCTGCTTTCAATGAATTGGATTCATCGCTAATATCATCCTTTAAACTGGCTATGGATAATGTAACAAAGTTTTACAAGGGGCAAGTTCCTAAAACAGTTAGAGTTAAAGAGGATAGCGGTAAAACTCTTGTCAGTCGCTACCTGCCTTTAGAGCGAGTGGGAGTATACGTTCCGGCTGGAACCGCTCCTTTGGTTTCCTCAGTATATATGGCTGTTATTCCAGCCTTGGTTGCCGGGGTTAGAGAAATAGTTTTAGTTTCACCGCCAGGTAAAGACAAAAATATAAATCCTTTTATCTTAGCTTTGGGTTCTTTGCTTAAGATAAAAGAGATATATCGTATCGGAGGTGCTCAAGCTATTGCCGCTTTAGCCTGCGGTACTAAGACCATAAGGAAGGTAGATAAAGTTGTCGGCCCTGGGAATGAGTTTGTGACTGAGGCTAAACGTCAGCTTTTTGGAGAGGTAGATATTGATATGCTTGCCGGACCCTCAGAGGTAGTTATCTTAGCTTCCAAAGATGCTAATATCGAACATATTGTTTGGGATTTAGAGGCTCAAATAGAGCACTATAACGGGTTAGGAATCTTAATTACTAATTCCCGAAAAATTATCAGGGAGGTAAGGAAGAGAAAAGTTCCCGGCTTAGCTCTACGAGTAAGAAATTTCGAAGAAGGTTGCCGGGTAGTGAATTGTATTGCTCCCGAGCATTTAGAAATTTTAACCAAAAAGCCTTCTTCGCTGATAAAAAAAATCAGAAATGCCGGCGCAATATTCTTAGGGGACTATACGCCGGTTGCTTTAGGAGATTATACTGCCGGACCAAGTCACATTCTTCCTACTGCCGGTACTAGTCGATTCTTCTCCTGTCTTTCAGTTAGGTCTTTTCTTAAAGAGTCGCACATTATAAACTACACTAAGAAAGCTCTGCAGGAAGAGGAACAAGTTTTAGAAAAAATAGCTACCCTTGAGGGGATGGTTAAACACATCGAGAGCGTTAAGAAACGATTGACTTAAAATGGAGGATATATGTGGTTTAAGAAGAGTAAGCAGGTAAGAAAAGCTGCCATAAATAGAAAGACTAACGAAGTGGATATTAAGGGTGAGTTTGTTGTTGACGGTAAGGGGAAGGTCAGCATAAATACCGGTTTTGAACCGCTTAACCATTTACTTACTTTATTTTCATTCCACGGGTTGTTTGATTTAAGTCTCGATGCCAAAGGTGACCTTCAGCATCACATCATTGAAGATATTGGCATTGCTTTAGGTAAAGCCTTAAGGGAAGCTTTGGGAGATAAATCTGGCATCAACCGTTATGGTTCATTTTCAGCGACTATGGATAAGGTAGTAGTTGAGGCAAATATTGATATCAGCGGAAGGCCATCGGTAGATGGAGATTTATCAAAAGCCCAAACATTAGCAGACCAGAGATTTGATGATACTAATTTTACCTTTAAACATGCCGAGGAGTTTCTGGAGTCATTCGCGCAACATGCCGGATTAAGTCTGGTTTATATTGTTAAATCTGGCAAAGGAGATCTACATCACATTTTGGAAGCACTGTTTAAAGCCATTGCTATAGCTTTAGATCAGGCCTCGCAAATCGACCCTCGCCGCAGAGGAGTTCCTTCGACAAAAGGAATAATCGACTAACCGGATAATTAAAATATGATAGTAATTGTTGATTATGGGATGGGGAATTTAAAGAGCTTAGAGAACAGCGCTCGTTTCTTAAGCAAGCGGGTCAGGGTAAGTGATTCTCCGGCTACGATAAGTAAGGCCAAGAAGATAATCCTTCCGGGAGTAGGACACTTTGGCCGGGCAGTTAAAGAGCTAAAAAAAAGAAAGCTTTTTAACCTTCTTAAGGAAAAAATAAACCAAGGAATACCATTGCTGGGAATTTGCCTGGGGATGCAGTTATTGCTGGAGAAGAGCCAGGAAGCCCCGGGCATAAAAGGATTAGGGGTTATAAGGGGTCAAGTGAGAAAGTTTGCTAACAAGAAGTTGATTGTTCCGCACATGGGATGGAACCAAATAAGGATAAAGGATAAAGGAAAAAGGAAGAAGGAAAATGTGTTATTCAAGGGAGTAAAGGATGGCAGTTTTTTTTACTTTGCTCATTCCTATTATTGTCAGCCAAAAGAAAGCGGGGTTATCTTATCTACCACTACCTACGGGAGCAAATTTGCATCTTCTTTACATAAAGATGATATCTGGGCGGTACAATTTCATCCTGAAAAAAGTCAAAAGTTAGGTTTAAAGGTTTTTAATAATTTCCTTAAACTATGTTAGTAATACCAGCAATTGATCTCTGGGACGGTAAGGTGGTTCGTCTTTTAAGGGGTAATCCAGCCGCTTCTACCGTGTATAGTAATAAGCCGCTTGAGGTAGCTAAAAGTTGGGAGAAATTAGGAGCAAAACTTCTTCATCTAGTTGATCTATCAGCAGCTTTAGATCATCAAGATAATTCGGATATTATTGCTGAAATTTTAAAAGAAGCCGATGTTAAAGTCCAGATCGGTGGCGGCATAAGAGATATCGAGAAAGCAAAAGAGTTAATTTCTTTGGGAGCCCAGAGAATAATCGTAGGGACCAAGAGTCTGGATGATAAGTTTCTTAAAAATTTAATAAAATCATTAGGGGTAGAAAAAATCGCTGTAAGCGTAGATACTATTGATTCTCATCTGGCAATAAAAGGATGGCAAGAGAAAACAACATTTAAGACTTTGGATTTTATAGCTAATCTGGTAGCTAAGGGGATAAAGTGGATAATTTATACTGATATTTCTCGCGATGGGACCTTGGAGGGGATAAACTTAGAGCCGATAAGGGAGTTTAAGGCATTGCTTACTGGGGGTAAAAAGGTTAATATTATTATCTCTGGCGGGGTGTCTTCCCTTGAGGATATTAAAAAAATTGCGCAAGAGCTACCCTTTATCTGGGGAGTGGTTGTTGGTAAGGCCCTTTATGAAGGAAAGATCGCCTGGGAAAATATAAATATTGACAATATTTAGGAATATGGTATAAAACTGTCTATGCCAAAGACCAAATTTTTCAATAAGGAAGAGCGGAAATGGCTGCTTATCGATGCTAAGGATAAGGTTTTAGGTCGCTTATCTACCCGGATAGCCAAGGTATTGCAGGGTAAGACCAAGGCTACTTATAGCCCCAATTTTCTTTGCGGAGACAGGGTGGTTGTGGTAAACGCAAAATATCTGAAATTTACTGCTAATAAGGGCGATAGCAAAATTTATGATAAGTTTACTGGTTTTCATAACGGTCGTAAAGTGATGCCTCTTAAGGTATTAAGCCAGAAGAATCCTTCCCGCATACTCTATTTGGCTGTAAAGGGGATGCTTCCCAAAAGTAATTTAGGCGCCCAAATGCTTAAGTCGCTGAAAATTTATCCTCAGGGTGAACATGGGCAAAAGGCTCAAAAACCGCAAACTATAAGTATTTAATTATGGAAAAAAAAGAAAAGCTAAGGGAAAAAGAGATGTTTATGGCTACCGGGAGAAGAAAAGAAGCAGCTGCTCGGGTAAGATTTTTCCCTAAGGGGGAAGGAAAAATCCTCGTTAACGGCAGAAAGATTGAAAATTATTTCTCTACTATCGATAATATTATCCAGATTAAAAAGCCTTTAATAGTCACTGAACTTCAAGGAAAGGCAGATGTTTTAGCTAAGGTAAGTGGAGGTGGAGTGAGTGGCCAAGCCGGAGCAGTCAGCTTAGGCATCTCTCGATGCCTGGTAGAATGGAATCCTCAGCTAAGAACTTTATTGCGCAGAGAAGAGCTACTTACTCGTGATCCCCGGGCCAAAGAAAGAAAAAAGTATGGCCGCAAAGGCGCCCGCCGCCGATTCCAGTGGACCAAGCGATAATTCGTTGCTTGTACTCATATTCCCCAAAAAAACAGGATGTTTAAAAGCCCTTGACAATTAAGGGTGAATGAGTTAAGTTATTTTACACTTTAAGAGCCAATTATGTTTACCCATATTGAAGATATTCTTTTAGAGATTAAGGCTGGCCGGCCGGTTATCGTGGTTGATGATGAGGCCAGAGAAAATGAGGGTGATTTAATCATCGCGGCTCAGTTTGCTAAGCCTGAGATCATCAATTTTATGATTACCGAAGCAAAGGGTTTAGTCTGTGTTCCACTTACTAAGGAGCGGATTAACGATTTAGGATTGGATCCGATGCACTATCACCCTGGAGCAGACCCTTTTAAAACCGCTTGGAGAATTTCTGTTGATGCAGCCACTGGAACAACTACTGGAATTTCAGCCTTTGATCGGGCCCGGACAATAGAAGTTTTAATTTCTGCCCAGAGCACTCCTGATGATTTAATTAAGCCCGGACATATTTTTCCTTTAGAAGCTAAAGAAGGTGGAGTCTTAGTAAGGGCTGGGCACACTGAGGCAGCTGTTGATTTAGTAAAATTAGCCGGTCTTTATCCTGCCGGAGTAATTTGCGAAATTATAAATCAAGATGGTTCTATGGCTAGACTCCCAGACCTGATCGAATTTGCCAAGGAACAGGATTTAAAAATCTGTACCATTGCTTCCTTAATTGAATATCGCCGGAAAAAAGAAAAATTAGTAAGATTAGTGGAGAAAGTCAATTTACCTACTGATTATGGTCAATTTACTTTTTTTCTTTATGAGTCTTTAATTGATAATAGTGAACATATTGCTTTAGTCAAGAATGAAGTTACCGATAAACCTATTCTTGTCCGTGTCCACTCCGAGTGTCTTACCGGCGATATGTTTCTTTCCCGAAGATGTGATTGTGGCAGGCAACTAGAGAAATCCTTAGAAATAATTAATCAAGAAGGGGGTATTCTTCTTTATCTGCGCCAAGAAGGAAGGGGTATCGGCCTTAAGAATAAGATAAAAGCCTACAGCTTGCAGGAGAAAGGAATCGATACTGTAGAGGCAAACCATCTTTTAGGATTTCCTCCTGATTTAAGAGATTACGGAATCGGAGCTCAAATATTGGCAGATTTAGGAGTAAAAAAAATCCGGCTGCTTACCAACAACCCTAAAAAAATTATTGGTCTTGAAGGTTATGGTTTAGAGATTAGCGAACGGGTACCGATAAAAATAGAGCAGGGAGAAAATAGCCAACACTACTTAAAGACCAAGAAAAAAAAATTGGATCATATATTGTAACGTAACAAGGATAAGGGAGGTAGATATGAAAGAGGTAAAGGGAAGTTTTTCGGGGCAGGGTAAAAAAATAGCTATTGTTATTTCACGATTTAATGAATTTATTAGTAACCAGTTACTTCAGGGTTGTCTGGATACCTTAAGAAAGTCAGGAGTAATTGAAGAAAATGTTTCGATTATTTGGACACCGGGTTCTTTTGAAATACCTCAAGTGTTAAACAAACTGGATACAAAGAAATTTAACGCCGTTATTGCACTAGGAGCAGTTATCAGAGGTGAGACTCCCCATTTTGATTATATTGCTTCAGAAGTAACCAAAGGAATAGCTCGTATCTCGCAGGAGAAGAGAATTCCTATTACTCTGGGAGTGATTACTGCTGATACTGTTGAACAGGCAGTAGAGCGAGCCGGAACAAAACAAGGCAATAAGGGTAGAGATGCGGCCCTAACTGCTTTGGAGATGGCCAACATTTATTCGCAAATATAATTTGCGGATAGATATTCATTTTTGACAATTTGTGTTACGATGCGTTTACGATCAAAAGCAAGAGCAATTGCTCTATCCCTTCTTTATCAAATAGAGCTATCAAGAGCTGACTCTGGCCAAGTCCTCGACAATTTTCTAGAAAATTATCCCCAAAAGCAAGAAGTTATTGATTTTTTCTCCTTATTAGTAAAAGGAGTAGTAGAAAATATTTCTTCAATTGACTGTTTGATAAAAAAACATGCAAAAAACTGGGCGATTGAAAGAATGGCAGTTATTGACCGCAATATCTTAAGGATGGGTTGTTTTGAACTGCTTTTTTTAGAAGATATCCCTCCTAAGGTTGCCATAAATGAGGCGATAGAATTAGCAAAACGTTTCGGAGATGTAGATTCGCCGCGGTTTGTTAATGGTATCTTGGATAAAATATATAAGATGGAGAAGGAAAAAGGAAGAAGGATGAAGGAAGAAGGATGAAGGAAGAAGGATGAAGGATAAGAGGTGCGATTTACATATCCATTCTAACTTCTCAGATAGCGATGCTGATTTAGAAAGCATTTTCAAACAAGCCAAGGAGCAGGACTTAGCCTGTATTGCTATTACTGACCATGATACTGTTGATGGCTTGGCTAGAGCTCGTCTCTATAGTAAAACTTATAATGTCGAGTTAGTCGAAGCTCTTGAGCTGAGCGCTGAACATAACAATTTAGAGGTCCATATCTTAGCTTATTTTATTAACTCTGATGATCAGAGGTTAAAGTCGGAATTAGCACATATCAGGGGTTTAAGAAGAGAACGGCTGATCTGGATGGGCGAGAAACTTAACTCCTTAGGTATAGAGGTTAATATGAATGAGTTATTTTTAGATATAAGCGGGGCAGTACCTACGCGCTTGCACCTAGCCCTATATCTTCTAAAAAAGGGTAAAGTTAAGACTCTGGCCCAGGCTTTTAATAAATATCTTTCCCCGGGCAGACCAGCTTATCGGGCTCGCTTTAAGTATTCAGTAAACCAAGCAATTCAGTTTATTAAAGGTTTTGGCGGCTTAAGCATTCTTGCCCATCCCCATATGATTTTTGATCAATCTTGGGTAGAGGAGTTCATTGCTTTAGGAATAGATGGCCTAGAGACAATTTATCCTAACATGTCGCAAGCTTTGTGTTCCCGCTATAAGAATTTAGCTAACAGGTTAGGATTGTTGCAAAGCGGCGGTTCTGATGCTCATGGCAGCTATAAAAAATTTATAAATATAGGAAAGGTGGATGTATCTTATGAATGGGTCGAAGAAATGAAGAGACGTTGCGGGAGAGATAGGTGTTAGCCGCCCAAAGGAAGGAAGATATTTATTTCCTGCAAAAGACCTTCTCCTTAGCCAGGAGGGGAGAAGGTTTTACTTCACCTAATCCCTTGGTAGGAGCTATTTTGGTTAAGCATAAACGGATTATATCTTGCGGTTATCATCGTCAAGCTGGCAAACCGCATGCTGAAATAAAAGCAATCAAGGCGGCCAAAGAGAGTTTAAATGGAGTTACACTTTATATCAATCTGGAGCCTTGTTGTCACTTTGGCAAAACTCCTCCCTGTGTCGATGAGATTATTAAAAGCGGCATAAAGAGAGTAGTTATTGGTGTCAGCGATCCCAATCCCAAAGTTATAGGTAAATCGATTAAGAAATTAAGAAAGGCTGGAGTAAAGGTAGTGCTGGGTTTATGCCAGGATGAAGCCTGTAGGCTCAACGAGGTATTTTTTAAAAATATGAAAGAAAATGGGCCTTTTGTAGTAGCAAAAGTAGCCCAGAGTTTAGACGGAAAGATTGCTACTAAAGCTGGCACATCTCAATGGATTACTTCAAGCGCAAGTCGAAGACTTTCTAAGAGCCTGAGAGATAAGTACGATTGCGTCCTGGTAGGTGCCAATACTTTTACTAAAGACAACCCCCATCTTGATGGCCTAAGAAGGATTCCTTATAAGGTAGTGGTTTCAGCCCGGTTAAACTTGGCTTTAAATTCTTATATTTTGCAAAAGACTCCCGAGAAATTAATAATTTTTACTTCTGATAAGAATAAGATCAGGAGAAGAAAGCTTCCGCGTTCGGTTAAGGTTTTTTTCTTAAAAGAGAATAAAGGAGTGCTGTCAGTTAGAAAAATCCTAAGAACCCTCTATTCCCTTAAGATAATGTCTGTTTTTATAGAAGGAGGGTCCTATACTCTTGGTCAGTTTTTTCAAAAAAAGGCAGTGGATAAAGCTTTTTTCTTCATCGCACCGAAAGTCATCGGCGGCAGTAGGGCTCTTGGCTCAGTAGGAGCAGAAGGTTTCGCTAACCTTAAAGCCTCTCCTTATCTGGAGAATCTTAAGCTAAAGAGAATTAATCAGGATATTCTCATTTGGGGCTATCCACGATATAAACCAGGAAAATAAACTAGGTTTAAAGTTTAGTTATGAAAGAGAACAGTTGTTGTTATCAGCTGATTACCAGGCGTCGTACAATACGTTTGTTTAAGCAGAAAGAAATTCCTCTAGCTACAATTAAACGAGCAATAAATGCCGCCCGTCTTGCCCCTTCGGCAGCAAATTTACAATTTCTAGAGTATTTAGTAGTGAGAAAAAAACCAGTACGAGAGAAGATTTTTGGCTATACCCGTTGGGCTGGGTATTTATATCCTAAGAGGATGCCTCCACCTGGGGAGAGGCCGACTCTTTATATAATCATTCTGGTGAATAAAAACAAGTCTAAAACTCCCGACTTAAGAGATGTCGGAGCAGCTGCTGAAAATATAATTTTATCACTTTTAACTGAAGGTGTGGGAAGTTGTTGGATTGGCTCTATCGATAAAAAAGCTATAGGTAAAATATTGAAGATACCTTCTAAGCATAAAGTAGATTCTTTAATTGCTGCCGGTTTCTCTGATGAGGCCCCAAAGTTAGAGAGTAGTTCTGGGAATGTTAAGTATTGGCTTGATAAAAAAGGACGACTTCATGTTCCTAAGCGGCCCCTTAAGGATATATTCTACCCCGAGGGCTTTTGAAGAAGATTCCCCTTTTTTTAATTTTCTGCTATAATTAATAAAATATGGAGAATAAAAGACGTCTAATAAGATTAGAGATTAAGGATTTTATAGAAATACGGCCGCTAAACGAAGTAGGTATTTGTATCAAGGGTCAGAGCACCAACTTTAGCTTAATGGGAGTGTGTTTTTCTTCACCCCGCCAGTGGCAGAAGGGACAGGTTCTTTTAGTCGATTATTTTATAGCCGAAGAGTTAGATTCAGTCCGGTTAAAACTAGTAGTAGTTTGGTCAGAGTTAATTGATTCTGCCAGCGGCTATTTTTGCGGTGGTGAAGTAATTGATGTAGAAGAAGCCAAACAAGAGAAATTTGCTAATTACTATTTTAAACAGCTAAAAAATAGATTCTTCTGAATCTGGTGGATATCTTAAAGCCCGGCTTCTATTTAATATAAATCATGTCTGAGAGCAATGACGTTCAATGCCTTGAATTTCCCCAAGTCGTTGTAGTTGAAGCTTCTGCCGGTTCGGGAAAGACTTACTGCCTGACTAAAAGATACCTTCACTTACTGATAAATCCTCAATTAGGATTAAACCAAATTCCTTTAAGAAATATCTTAGCCATTACCTTTACTAATAAGGCCACAGTAGAGATGAAGGAGAGGATTCTCGAGTTCCTGAAAAAATTAGCCTTAGATGCTTTTTCAAATAAAGAAGAGGAGGAAGATATTTTGTCTTCGCTTGGTGTTGAGAAGAAGGGAGCCGTGAGTAAAGCTAAACTGATCATGGATGAACTCATCAGGCATTATAACTTTTTCCAAGTCCAAACCATAGACAGCTTTATTAATGCACTTCTTCTGGGGTGTTCATTAAACATTGACCGTTCAGCTAGCTTTAAGATAAAGCGAGATTATCTCCCGTCTCTTTGTTTTTGCCTGGATTCATTGACTGAAGAAGCAAGAGAGGAAAAGGAAGTATTGAGGCTGCTAGAAGAATTTTTGCAGCACTATCTATTTGTCGAAAATAGAAGCGGCTGGTTTCCTAAAAAGGACATTTTGCAATTATTGCAATCTCTATTTAGGTTAAGCAATAAGTATGGAAAAACATTTCGGCCTTTCCCTGGCGGAGAATCTAAAGACATAATCAAACAGAAGAAGTACATTTTGGGCCAGATTAAACAATTATCTGAGTGTTTCCCTGCTGGTATGAATGCCAGTGCTAAGAAGCATATTTCTTCTTTCCTCGATAAAAATGATGATATCTTTGACATTGCTGCCCTTCCGGCTTACTTAAAGAGCCCTCAGGCTCCAATGAACAAGGAAGTAGGAGCTCCAGCTGACTTTATTAAAAAATGGAAGCGAATTTATAATTTACTAAAGGAACTGGTTGAATTAGACGCAGCCGTTGCTTATAACCCTTATGTAAAGCTTTATCAGAGGATAAGTGATTCTTTCCAGTTGCTTTCAAGGAAGGAAGACGTATTGTTTTTAGAAGAGCTCAACCGAAAAGCTCGTCTTCTTTTCGCTGAAGAAGGTATAACCGTTGCCGAAGTCTATTACCGCTTGGCTACCCGTTTTAAGCACTATCTTATTGATGAATTCCAAGATACAAGTTTATTACAGTGGTCTAATTTAGAAGAGATGGTGAAAGAAGCGCTCTCCACAGGTGGCTCACTATTTTATGTTGGTGATAAAAAGCAAGCTATATACCGCTTTCGTGGTGGTGAAGCAAAACTTTTTGATGCAGTAAAAGAAGAATTTACTCATTTCAATGTAAAGAATGCCTACTTAATGAAAAACTGGCGTAGCCAAAGAGCAATCGTTGAGTTTAACAATAAGGTATTCTCAAGAGAAAACCTAAAGACTGCTCTTGATTCCTCAGGTATTGCCAAAGAGTTAGGAGAGAAGAAAGAGAACGTCGATGAGATTCTTGATATTTTTAAAGACGCAACCCAAAAACAACGGGAAGATAATGTTTATGGCTATACTTACGTTGAACGAATTGAAGAAAAGAATAAACAAGAGCGTGATGAGATTATGAGGCTGAAGATTTTGGATCTGCTCCGAGAGCTAAAGGTGCGTTTCCAATATGAAGACATAGCAATTCTTACCCGGGATAATAACGAGGTTGAATTGATAACTTCCTGGCTCTTAGAAGCAGGTTTCCCTGTTGAATCAGAAAAGACTTTAAATGTTATTGAGAACTCTTTGGTAAAAGAGATTATTGCATTTTTAAATTTCCTATACTCACCCTTGGACGATCTCAGTTTTGCTAGCTTTATTCTTGGAGAGGTATTCGGCCGCCTAACAAATATTACTTGTCGTGATATTACTGAGTTTATTTTTAGTCTTCATCGGGAGGGTAAAATTGGCAGACACTTACCCTTATATCGTTTATTTCGTCGCAAGTTCCCGGAAATTTGGGATCAATATATTGATAAGTTCTTCAAAGCAGTAGGGTTTGTATCTCCTTATGAGTTAGTCATAAACATTTATCAGGCCTTGAAGGTAGCTGAAAACTTCAAGAAGAATCAAGCTTTCTTGATGAAGTTTTTAGAATTAATAAAACAGAGAGAGGACGATTACATAGGTTTAGGCGAACTTCTCTCATACTTAAAAGTTGCACCGCAAGAAGAGCTATATGTAAATGTTACCCATAGTAGTTCGGTAAAGGTTCTTACTATCCATAAATCCAAAGGGTTAGAATTTGGTGTTGTTATTATTCCATTCTTGCGTATGGATATAAGCCCGGAGACCGGAGAAAAAGGTAGTAGTTCTTACGTTGTGCCTAAGGGAGAAGGAGATTTAGGAATAGTACGCATGACCAAGAATCATCGCCTATACTCACCCCTTCTGCAAGAAATTTATATCCAAAGCTACAAAAAAGCCTGCATTGATGAGTTAAATAATATTTATGTTGCCTTCACCCGGGCTCAGTTTGAGTTATATGTCTTTATTCCCAAGAAGAGTTCAAATAGCAATAATAAAGCTTGGCATATGATTCCTGAGCGGATAAGGAAAAGCGGAAGTAAAATAAAGTATCCAAGTGTGGAGAAGGACGCACAACCGATAATAGACATAGCACCTTCAGTATATAAAGAGTGGCCAGAGTTAATTCCTGGTGAGTTTGGTGATTGGCAAAGTATTAAAAATCGAAAGAAAATCTTAGAAGGAAGCCTGCTGCATACAATGCTTTCACGAATTGGAGATTGCCAGGGCCTAGATACAGAGGCCTTGATAAAGGAAGCTGTATCATTTGCTAGGACACAATACCCATTGATTGAGGATTTTTCTCCTTATGAGGAGAAAATAAGGGAGTTGTTAGCTAAGAAAGAGCTTGAGAGTATCTTTTTTGTCTCAGGCTCTGGTGTTTTCTGCGAAAAGGGAGTAGTAAATCGTTTTGGTGATGGCAAGCGAATTGATCGCCTGATAGTAAGAGAAAAAGAGATCTGGATAGTTGATTATAAGAGCTCTCAAGAAGCAAAACTTGATCATCAAAAACAGATTAGAGAATATGTTCAAATTATCAAGAATATTTATCCCCAGCATAAACTGAGAGGGTTCTTGGTGTATTTAGATAAAATGTGTAAAGAAGAAGTAAAAGCTTGAAAATCCGAAATCCTAAATCCGAAGCACGAAACAAATCCGAAATTCTAATGTCCAAAACGTTTTATTTTGTTTTGTTTTGAATTTTGAAAATTAGGATTTGTTTCGAATTTCGATATTCGAATTTAGAATTTAACGAACACAATGGAAAGAACGATTACTTATAATTTCGGCGAAGATTTTATTGCTAAGCTGGCCACTTTCCTTAGCGAAAATTTCTTAAAGTCTGATAGCGATATGAGTCACATTGGCTGTGTCTTTGGTGGTCGACGGCCAGCCCTGTTTTTGCAACGAGAGCTCTCCAAAAGAATAAAGAAGGCTTACCTGCCTCCGCATTTTTTTAGCATGGATGAGTTTGTTGATTATCTTATCTCTCCTGGAGCACAGCAAAAAATTAATGATTTAGATGCTTGTTTTCTTATTTATTCCTTAGCCAAAAAACATCTTCCTAAGCTCGCAAAACAAAAGGAATCTTTTAGCACCTTTCTGCCCTGGGCCCAAGAGATTATTTCTTTTATTGAGCAGCTTGATTTAGAGGACATTAAAAATCAATCTTTGTTATCTATTGAAAGAAGCGCTAGTATCGGTTATGAAATACCTGAGAGCATTAACCATTTACTTGCCGAGATAATATCTTTACGTGATGCTTATCATAAGGCTTTAACAAAGAGGGGCCTAACTTCTAGGGGTCTGCGGTATTTACAGGCAGCTAGTTCTGCTGGAGAAGGAAACTATGAAGAATTTGAAACAGTTATCTTCTGTAATTTCTTCTATCTTCATGCCACAGAGCAGGAGATTGTTAAAACTATTCACGAGCAGGGGAGAGGAGTCTCTATTTTTCAAGGTTCCCAAGATAAGTGGTCAGTATTAGCAACTAATGCTAAAAAATTAAATGTCTCTATTAAGCCCCAAAAAGAAGACGCTAAACCTGATTTCTCTCTCTACCAGGGTTTTGATCTGCATTCACAAGTCGGTATTGTTAGGGAAATTTTTGGTAAGATTAAAAACAAGGATAATACTTTAATTGTCTTGCCTCAGCCTCAGACTCTCATACCACTGCTTACTGGAATCTCCCCCCTACTTGGTGACTTCAATATTTCTTTAGGGTACCCTTTAAAGAGAAGCTCACTCTACGTTTTATTTGATTTAATATTACAATCTCAGGAACAGAGATCTGCTAATACCTACTATACAAAAGATTATTTGAATCTTTTGCGCCATCCTTTAGTAAAGAATTTAGAAATAGGTAAAGACTCAGCAATTACCCGGGTGATGGTCCATAAAATAGAAGAACTTCTTCAGGGTCAGGAAGAGACCTCTATTGGGGGAAGCCTTTTCTTAAAGCTTGAAGAGATAGAAGCAGAAGAGAAGATTTACTTACGTACTCAGGAAGTTCTTCATAATATGGATATTCTAGTAAATTTTGATCAATGTAAAAAGCTTCTGGCTAAACTGCATGAGATGTTTTTTAAGAATTGGGAAGATATCTCTGATTTTGGTCGTTTTAGCACTACATTTTTGGAATTACTTAATATTTTAGTCGAGAAGAGTAAGATTGGGAGTTTTCCTTTTAATCTTAAGGTGGTAGAAAAACTATACCAGGTAGGTCAGGAGTTAGGTGGTTTAGCATTTAGTAGAGAGAAGTTTAATCCTGATGAAATCTGGGATATTTTTCAACAGAAGTTTGAGGCTGAAGTCATCTCCTTTACTGGTTCACCTTTAAGAGGAACTCAAATTTTGGGACTTCTTGAGACTCGTTCACTTAGTTTTGAGAATGTAATCATAATGGATTTAAATGAAGCCGTGTTACCCAAACTTAAGATTTATGAACCTTTGATTCCCCGTGAAGTCATGCTAAGCTTAGGCTTAAACCGTCTGGAAAAGGAAGAGGAGATCCAGCGGTATCAATTTATGCGTTTGGTCTCAGGTGCAAAAAAAGCTCATCTGATATACGAGGAGAATCAAGAGAGAGAAAAGAGTAGATTTATCGAAGAATTGCTCTGGGCAAAACAGAGAGAATTAGGAAAACTGGAAGTTACTTCTGTGCCTAAGGCTCGTTTTGCAGTGGAGGTAGCCTCTCTAGCCCCAACTGTTCAAAAAACAGAGGCGATGGTGCGGTTCCTGAAGAAAGCAACTTACTCGGCAAGCCGCTTGAATACTTATCTTAACTGCCCCCTACAGTTTTACTATCAATATGTATTAGGGTTAAGAGAAAGAGAGGATTTACTCCAAGACCCCCAAGCTTCTCATATCGGAACTTTTATTCATCAACTTTTAGCCGATAGTTTTAAGGTCTTTATCGGCAGAAAACCAGTGATTGAAAGAGCCTTTAGGAGGAGCTTTTTCAAGAAGATGGAGGAGAAGTTTGAAAGTCTTGCCCGTCGCATGCACTCTGATTCATTTCTTCTAAAGCAAATTATAGATAATCGGATGAATAAGTTCCTGGATAGTGAAGCTGAGCGGAATGTAGCTAAAATAATCTCTTTAGAGAGTGAATGTAAGGGCATCTGGGAGATGGACAATAAAGCTATCCGTTTCAGGTATACTGCTGATAGGATTGATCAGCTAGAAGATAAAAGTATCGTAGTAATTGATTATAAGACTGGCGGAGCTAATATTGTGCCTAAGAGGCTTTCAGCTCTGGCAACCATGAAAATGAACCGGGGATCAATAAAGGAGACCATTAAGTCCTTTCAATTACCCCTTTACTATCACTTTACCTCTAAGGGTTTTCCTGATAACCAGGTAAATGCTGAAGTTTATAATCTACGTACTTGTGAGCGCAAAGCTTTTATTTCTAAAGAGGATATATTAAAAAAAGAAAAAGTCCAAGAACTGTCTTTGCAGGGACTAGAAGCAATATTCAGAGAGTTATTTGACCTAAATACACCCTTTGTTCCTGACCGGGATGAGAGAAAATGCCAATTTTGTTCTTTTACCTACCTTTGTAGATAAAAAAAAGAGGAGGGAACGGCATTTCCTCCTCTTTTATTTTTGCTTAAATTTTCTTAAAATCTTCCGCCGCTAAAGTTACCTCTATCGGTTCGGGGACGCATTTTTCGCGCTTTGCTTACCCGCAATGCTCTACCGTTTAATTCTTGTTCATTTAACGCATCTATTGCTTGTTGGGTTTGCTCCTCGGTTTCAAATTCTGCGAATCCAAAACCTTTGGATTT
>CAYVYJ010000008.1:0-70822 GCA_964455085.1 uncultured Planctomycetia bacterium | reverse complement strand
CGAAATAGATGATTTTAAGTATTTCAGCCGGGCGTTCTTAAAAGTCATTGGGCATATAATTGACTTCGAGAAGATAAGGAAATGAAGAAAAAAATAAAAAGGTTCCTTAAAGATGATCTTATTTTTCACACCGCAATTGTTTTTTTAGGTACAACCTTGGTTGGTGTATTTAATCTTCTTTATCATCTGGTTACGGTAAGATTACTGAGTCCTGAGGATTATGGAACATTTAATGCCTTGGTTTCTTTTATTATGTTTACCTCTATGGCTATCTCACCGCTTGGGACAACCTTAACCCGTTTTTTTACTGAATATATTGCTAAGGGAGACCTTTCTACTCTTTTCTTTAGCTTTAAAAAACTGATTAAAAGACTATTTATTATTGCCTGCCTGATTGCCGGTTTATTCTTTGTAGTTTCTCCGTTTTTGGCCGGATTCCTTAAGACTAAAGCTTTATACGTTTTTATTTGTGGAGGAGTAATAGTATTGTCCTTGTTTTCCCCGCCGCTTATATCTCTCTTCCAAAGTTTTCAGAAATTTATGATCTATTCCTTATTAGGCATAACTTCTTCCCTAGGAAAGTTAATTTTTGGTGGATTATTTATGTTATTAGGTGCAAAGCTCCTAGGAGCCCTCTCGGGTTTTTTAATCGGTCCCGTGGTGATTGTTGTGGTTGCCTTATTTTTTATCCCCGCTATATTGCGAAGGGAAATGGCTGATATTGATAAAACAGCTTCTTTAGCTGTAAATTTAGTTCCGATATATAAATATTTCTTCCCGGTAGGTGTTGTTATGGTTTCATTTACTTTTCTGACTACCATTGATGTTATCTTGGTTAAGCACTTTTTTTCACCCCTTGATGCTGGTTATTATTCTATTGCTCAAATGGTGGGCAAGATTGCTCTTTTTCTGCCTTCAGCCTTAGCAATTGTAATTTTGCCTAAAAGCACTAAAGCTCATGTAACTGATGGTTCTTCGATAAAGCTTCTTTATAAATCACTTTTTTTAGCCGGGATATGTTGTTTTTGTTTTACTCTTCTTTCGTTTTTATTCCCCGATTCACTCCTTACAATTCTTACCGGTAAGCTTAATCCTATAAGCAGGGAGTTGGTAGGTTTATTTGCTTTGGCCATGAGCTTTTATGCCCTTACCTGGGTAGTAATTAACTATTCTTTGGCCACCCATAATCTGAAAATTACTCTCCCTTTAGTGCTAATAACGGTTCTGGAGGCCATTATTATTTACAATTGTCACCCTAGTTTAGCTATGGTATTATATATTCTTTTAATTTTCGGGATAATTTCCTTATTTACTTCACTTTTAGCGGTAAAAGCTACCCGGCGGGAGAAGATATGAGTGAAAAATGTGCTTTAATTACAGGTTCTTCAGGCCTTATTGGTTCTCAATCGGTAGAGTTTTTTATCGAAAAAGGGTTTAAAATAGTCGGGATTGACAATGATATGAGAGCTTATTTTTTTGGCCAAGAAGCCAGTACTCAAGAAAACAAAGTCCGCCTGGAGGAGGCCTTTAAAGATAAATATATACATTTAAATATAGATATAAGGGATAAGCTAAAGATAGAAAAAACCTTCAAAAATTATTCCTTTGACCTGATAATTCATACCGCAGCTCAACCTTCTCACGATTGGGCAGCAAGAGAGCCTTTTACTGACTTTGAAATTAATGCTAACGGCACCTTAAATCTTCTAGAATACTCCCGTAAATATTGTAGGGATGCAGTTTTTATCTTCACTTCAACTAATAAGGTCTATGGAGATACCCCTAATAAGCTGCCGCTGAGAGAATTAGAGACACGTTGGGAGCTGCCCCCAGAGCATGATTTTTATCAAGGCATAGATGAAACTATGTCTATAGATAACTCAACTCATAGTATTTTCGGTGCTTCAAAAGCTGCTGCTGATATTTTAGTCCAGGAGTATGGAAGATATTTTGGCATAAAGTCAGCAAGCTTCAGAGGTGGATGTCTTACCGGACCTTTACATAAAGGAGCGGAGTTACATGGGTTTCTGGCATACCTAGCTAAATGCATTGCTTCTGGAAGGCAATATACAGTTTATGGTTATAAGGGCAAACAAGTGCGCGACAATATTCATTCTTTTGACTTAGTAAATGCTTTTTGGCATTTCTACAATAACCCGAGAGTAGGCGAAGTTTATAACATTGGTGGAAGCCGGTACTCTAATATTTCAATGAATGAGGCGATTGCTTATTTTGAGAAAGTATTTAAGAAGAAATCTAATATTGTTTATTCGAAAAAGAATCGTATCGGTGACCATATCTGGTATATATCTGATGTTAGGAAATTTAAATCCCACTATCCCCAGTGGGATTATAGCTACGACATCAACAGGATTATGGATGAGATTTGCAATAAGGGTGATATAAGCTAAGGATGAAGTATAAGAATATACTTATTACCGGCGGCTGCGGGTTTATCGGCAGTAACCTTGCTACCTCGCTTAAAAGTAAATACCCGGGATCAAAAATCACTTCTTTAGATAACCTAATAAGAAAAGGTTCTGGGCTTAATGTCGATAGGCTTAAGAAGAATAATATTGAATTTGTTAAAGGGGATATCAGAAACGAATCGGATCTGGAATTAGTTTCGAACATAGATTTACTAATTGAATGCTCTGCAGAACCCTCGGTTTTAGCCGGCTATGGTCAGAGCCCCCGCTATATAATTGACACTAATCTTGTGGGGACAATTAATTGTTTGGAACTAGCTCGCAAGAATAAAGCTGATGTTGTATTCCTCTCAACCAGCAGGGTATATCCTTATGATTTGATTAACCAGCTTAAAGTTAAAGAGGAGGAGACTCGATTTGTTTGGGAAAAAGAACAAGGCGATAATGTTACTGGTTTTTCAGAAGATGGCATAGGCATAGATTTCCCTATTTCCGCCGGGGTACGTTCTATGTATGGGGCGACAAAACTCTGCTCAGAAATTCTCCTTAATGAATATATAGCAATGTATGGTTTAAAGGGAGTAATCAATAGATGCGGTGTCGTGGCCGGTCCCTGGCAATTTGGCAAAGTTGACCAGGGCGTATTTACCTTTTGGATGCTAAAACATTATTTTAAGAAGCCACTCAGTTATATTGGTTTTGGCGGTAAGGGTAAACAAGTAAGAGACCTTCTTCACGTTGATGATCTTTTTGATCTAATCGATTTAGAGATTAAGGCAATGGATAAGGTTAATGGTCAAACTTACAATGTTGGTGGAGGCAAAGAGGTGAGCTTGTCACTTCTTGAGGCTACAAAGCTCTGTCAGGAAATTACCAAAAATAAGCTTGATATCGGTTCAATCAAGGATACCCGTCCGGCAGATCTGGCCATTTATCTGACTGATAACAGCAAGGCGAATAAGGCTTTGGGCTGGAAACCAAAAAGAGGGGCGGCTGAGATTCTAAAGGATATATATCAGTGGATTAGGAAAAATCAAGAACAATTGAGGGTTTTAAACCAGTGATACCATTCGTAGACTTAAAAGCTCAATATCAGACCATAGAAGAAGAAGTAAAGGCCGAGATAGATAAGGCTTTGCAACAGAGTAACTTCATTCTTGGTGAGCCAGTAGCTAAATTTGAGGAAGCTTTTGCAAAATTTTGCCAGACTCAATATGCGGTCGGTGTTGCCTCCGGCACTGACGCTCTCTATCTTGCTTTAAAAGTTCTTGATATAGGGAAGGGAGATGAGGTTATTACCGCTGCTAATACTTTTGTTGCTACGGTATTGGCTATCTCTTACACCGGGGCTAAGCCGGTGTTAGTCGATGTTAACCCTGATACTTATAATATCGACTTAGAAAAGATCGAAGAAAAAATTACTCCTCACACCAAAGCAATTATTCCGGTCCATTTATATGGTCGGCCGGTTGATATGGATAAACTTAATCTTTTGGCCAAAAAACATAATTTAAAAGTAGTTGAAGATGCTGCTCAAGCTCACGGCGCAACTTACAAAGAGAGAAGAGTTGGTTCTTTTGGCCTTATCGGATGTTTTTCTTTTTATCCTGGAAAAAACTTAGGTGCTTATGGTGATGGAGGGGCAGTTGTAACCTCTGATTCAAATTTATATCAGAAGTTTAGGATGATTAGAAATTACGGTTCGCCTAAGAAATACTACCACGATACAATTGGTTATAATAGCCGGCTAGACACCATCCAAGCAGCTATTTTGGGAGTAAAACTAAGATACTTAGAAGCGTGGAATAAACAACGTCTTAGGAATGCAAAGCTTTACAATCAAAAACTTAAAAATATCGGTGACTTAGTTCTTCCCAAAGTAGATGATAATAATTTAAGCGTATTTCATTTATATGTTGTTAGAACCAAGAGAAGGGATGGGTTGTTAAAATATCTAAAGGCGAATGATATCCGGTGCGGAATTCACTATCCTATTCCAATTTACTCCTTAGGGGCTTACTCTTGTTTAGGGTTAAAACCTGAGGATTTTTCAGTAACTGAGGAGTTCTCTAAAGAAGTTTTATCTCTACCGATGTATGCAGAGCTAACTGCGGTTCAAGTTGATGAAGTTGTCAGTACCATAAAGAAGTTTTACGGAGGGAGAGCGTGATTAAAATCGGCCTTATCGGTTGCGGTCATTGGGGCCCTAATTATATCCGGGCTTTTCAGAGGATAGGGGGAGCTTCGTTAAGATACGTCTGCGATTTGGACAGAAAGAAACTGAAGCTAGCAAAAGATAAATACCCCCATATTAAAACAACTATCAGTAGCAGTGATATTATAAAGAATGATTACCTTGATGCTGTAGTGATAGCTACGCCGGCTAAAACTCATTATGTTTTGATCAAACAGGCACTTAGTGCCGGAAAGCATGTTTTGGCTGAAAAGCCTTTTACTGTTAAAGCTAAAGACGCAAAAGATTTAATTAAGTTAGCGAAAAAGTGCAAAAAGGTTTTAATGCCAGGTCACATTTTTGAGCACCATGATGGGATAAAAGAGGTAAGAAAGCGGATTCTTAGGAAAGCCTTAGGAAGAATTTATTATTTGTATTCACGCAGGACCAACCTTGGACCAATACGAAATGATGTAAACGCAATTTGGGACTTAGCCCTGCATGATATATCCATATTTAATTTTATCTTAAATGTAACCCCTATTAAAGTGAAGGCAAGCGGCTTCTCTTACTTAAGGCCTAATATTGAGGATGTAGGATTCATCACTCTATATTATCCTAAGAATGTAGTTTCCCATATCCATGTAAGCTGGCTTGATCCTCGAAAAATCAGGGAGACAGTAATTGTCGGCAATAAAAAAATGTTAATGTTTAATGATTTAGATTACACTCATCCGATAAAGATTTATGATAAGCGGGTCATGAAGCGAAAGTACGAGCAGCCTTATCATACTTTTGAAGAATTTAAGATGATTATAAAATCTGGGCAAGAAATTGCTTCTAGTATTAAGATAAGAGAGCCTTTGTTAATAGAGTGTGAAGATTTTATCAGTTTTGTTAGAAAAGGAAAGGCCGCCAATAGCTATTTAAAGAGAGGTCTAGATGCTGTAGCGGTATTAGGAGCAGCAAAAAAATCAATAGCCAGCGGCGGTAAAGCAGTAAAGGTAACTGATTAGATGAAGAAGATTAATGTTCTAGTGAGCAGTGCCGGTTCTACGCCAGCAATCAGTGTAATTAAGGCTTTGCGTAAGCAGAAAGAACTGGACATAAATATTATTGCTATTGATATGGGCGAATATTCAGCAGGATTTCAACTGGCAAATGACTACTGTATAACCCCGGCCTCAAACGACTCAAATTTTATTCCTAAAATAAAGAAAATTTGTAAAGATAAAAATGTTTTGGTAATAATTCCTATAATCGATGAAGAATTAGCGATTTTTGCTGCTGAGAAGAAAGTATTTAATGATAAGTTAGGGATAAAAGTTTTGGTAAATGATTTAGAAGTTGTTAAACGGACTAATGATAAGTGGCAAACCTATCAGTTTTGTGAAAAGAATAATATCAGATGCCCGCATACTGCTAAAATAGGTATTAATTCAAACGAAAATGTCGCTCAATATCCAGGCGTTATAAAGCCATTGAATGGGCGTGGTAGTCAAGACCTTTACTTTATTGAGAATGAGAAACAACTTGAGGGCCTGCAAATTGGCAATATAAAAGAATATATATGGCAAGAACGCATTGAAGGAAGAGAATATACAGTGGACATTCTTGCTTCACCAGAGGGTGAAATCCTTCAGGCAATTCCTCGGGAACGGATCGTAGTAAAAGCCGGGCAGATTTTTAAAGGGAAAACTGTTAAAAATGAGAAACTAATGAGTCTGGCTAAGGAAATTGCTAAGAAATTTGATATAAACGGACCCTGTAACATCCAATTTATTGAGAGAAATAATGATTTTTATTTGATTGAAGTTAATCCTAAGTTTGGCGCCGGCCTCCCTCTTGCCGTAGAAGCTGGAGTTAACCTGCCCTTATTGCTTATAAAAATGCATCTGGGGTCGAAGACCCCTTTAGATTTAACTCCTCAAGAGTTAGATTTTGTAGATGGGTGCTACATGATGAGGTATTGGGAAGAAAAATATTTATTTTCTAAGAAAAAGAGTTTGTCTTGAAGATATTTTTTGATTTTGACGGACCAATTCTTGATGTATCGAAGAGATACTATAAGGTATTTCTTGATATTGCTGGAGGCAAATTAAAGCTTGGGAAAAGAGCCTTTTGGGGTCTGAAGAAGAAGAAGACTTCGTGGCCAAAGATTTTTAAAAAAGCCGGTTTTATAGGCGTAACTAGCGGGATAAGGACAAGGATGTTGGTAAATAAAGAGAAGCCGGATTTTCTAATTTCAAATCTTGAAGATATTTCTAAAGGGGTAAGTTAATATGAGTGATAAATTTTTAAAATTTAGTTTCTCTCTTCCGGTTTACAACGAAGAGGCGATGATTAAGGAATGTTTGGATAGCATAGCTTGTCAAGATTACCCCCAGGATAAAATCGAAGTTTTACTTGTTGACGGTGAGTCAATAGATAAAACAGTAGAAATTGCTTCTAAGTATAAATTCGTAAAGATCTTTTCTAATCCTAAAAGATTAGCTGATTTTGGCGCAAAGATTGCAGCAAAAGAGGCAACCGGAGAGCTTTTCGTAGCCTTTGCCGCTGATAATAGTTTAGTGGGAAGAGATTGGCTAAAAACGATTAATCAGATTTTTTTATCAGACAAAGATATTTCTACATTCTGGTGTAAGATGATTCCATCTCCAGGAGATTCTAAAATTAATCGCTATTATGAACTCATTCAGAATGATCCACTCTCTTTTTGTATTAGCAAAAATCTCGGACGTTATTTAAAGAAGGCATCTCGAATGAACTTTGATGGCAGAACAGGTTATTTGTTCGAGATAGAGGAAGGACGGTCTCTTATCTGGGGTGCAAATGGACTTACCTATAGGACTGCTTGGGTTCGAGATATCATTTTAAGAAAAGGTTTCTTAGGTGACAATGATGTTTTTCAAGTTTTAATAGAGGGTGGTAAGAATAAAGTAATCTATTTTAAGGATTTATTTGTTTGCCATCACCATTTGCGCTCTTTAAGTCAGTGGGTTTCGAAGTGGAGGAGAAATTATGTCAGTCACTTCCTGCAACAGAGAAAAACACGAAATTTAGGTTGGATTGTCAGTAGAGGTTTTAAAACCAAAGTTTTTTTATGGGCCGTTTATAGTATTATCCCTGTATTTTCCCTGGCCCATGCTTTATGGCTCATGATACGCGACAGAAACATTTATTGGCTATACCACCCGGTAGTTAGTTTTTTTCAAGCTGCAACTTATATTTATCTTACTTTGACTAGGCCTGAAGGCAGGAAGATGATTAGAGAATTTTTAAGAGGGGGAAAAGTATGAGTAAGAAAATATTTGTTACTAAGGATTCCAAAGGAGATTAAAGTTTGATGAAAATAGGAATTTTAGTTGATGAAATAGCTCCCGGAAGTGCCCCCAAACTTATCGGCTGGCCGATTCGTAAACTAAAGGAATTAGGCCTTAATGCAGAAGCCTTGATAATTATTGAGAAAGACCATTGGAAGAATAATAAAGAGCATTACGATTTTCATCTTCAAGGCGTGAAGGTGAAGTATTTATTTTCTAAGTTTCCTAAATGGATTCAGAGAATAAATTTCAAGTTTCCCGGAATGTCATTCTTTTCTTTGCACCATATTGCTAGCTGGTTTTTTGCCCATCGAAGCATCAGGAGAAATGAATTTGATTTAATTATTGCAAATTGTCAATATAGTACATTTGCTGCCCGAAATATTAAAAAACATTGTAAAATACCATTCTTATTACTAGTTTGGGATCCAGCTACTTTTACAGCTAGCAAAATATACAAGAATAGATTTGGTTGGAAGTATCCTTTTCTTTATTTGGGGGCAAGGATATTGGATAAGTTTGCCTTTGCCAAGGCAAAAGCAATAATTACCAGCGGTAAATTTCATCATCAGCATTTTAAGAGGTTAACTAAGAAACCCTTAGAGATATTGGTGCCAGGATGTTTCGTGAAAGACCAATTGCCTGCATTTTCTTCTCGTAAAAAGATGATTCTTACCTACGACCGTTGGGATATTGGAAATATCCCTAATGTTTTTTTAGACATTTTAGAGGGGTTGAATCAAAAGGATATAAAATTAACCATTGGTGGTTTTTGGCACCCACTAACACTGCGTGGGGAGTTTCAGAAAGAAGTCAGAAAAAGAAAGTTAGAAGATAGGGTTAAATTGATTGGTCCTTTAGATGAAGAGATGATTATGAAATTATGTTCAGAGGCTATGGTTCATGTTCATCCTGTCCATGAAGCTTTTGGCATGCAGTCACTGGAAGCTGCGGCCTGCGGATGTCCGATAATCATTCCTAAAGGCTCTGGTGCTGCTGATTTGTTTGAAAACTGGGTGCAGGGATATTTTCCGGAAAGAGGAAATTCTAAAGAACTCCTAAATTGTATTAATAAAATATTTAACGATAAGGTTAAGACAGAGCAGATGGGTCGAGAAGCCTGGTTAAGGGCTAAGAGTTACACCTGGGAGGGCTATGCAAAAAAATTAGCAGAGATTTGCAGGAGGTATGTTAGCAAGTAAAATTAATTCCCTATCTGTAATTTTCAAGCAACTACCAAAATATAGTTTAATCTAAAAGATGTTAGTCTCAGTAGTAATTACCACCAAAAACGAAGAAAAAAATATCGAGAATTGTTTAAATTCGATTAAAGGACAGATTTATCCGCAGACTGAGATAGAAATAATCGTTGTTGATAATAATTCAACCGACAGGACTAAAGAAATAGCAAAAAAATATACCAATAAAGTTTTTAATTACGGTCCTGAAAGAAGCGTACAGAGAAATTTAGGTATCAAAGAAGCATCGGGAAAGTATATTTTATATCTGGATGCTGATATGAGTTTATCGGAGGGTGTTTTAGGTAAGTGTGTACAAATGTGTGAGTGTCAAAGCTTGATTGCTTTATACATTCCGGAAAGGATAGTTGGTAGAGGATTCTGGACTAAAATAAGAGATTTTGAAAGAAGTTTTTATAATGCAACAGTAATAGATTGTATAAGATTTATTCGAAGAGATGAATTTTTAAAAATCGATGGCTTTGACGAGAATCTAACCGGGCCTGAAGATTGGGATCTTGATAGAAGGATTAGGGCGATAGGAGAAGTAGGTATAATTAAAAGTCCTTTGTATCATAGCGAAGAAGCGTTCAGCTTTAAGAGATATTTACAAAAAAAAGGTTACTATGCTAAAAATCTTAGTAGGTATATAGACAAATGGGGCAGAAAAGATAAAACGATTAAAAAACAATTAGGTTTCTTTTATCGGTACTTTGGAGTATTTTCTGAAAAAGGTAAATGGAAAAAATTGTTTAGACACCCATTACTATCTTTAGGGATGTATTTTTTAAAGATTGTATCAGGTTTTTTGTATCTTAAAGAATCACTAATAAGATAATGAATAGTTCAAAAGTTTTAGTTATCTATCCGGGGCATAATGCAACCGTAGGGTTATTTGAAGAAGGGAAACCTCCCTTTATCCTTCAGGAAGAGAAGCTTACCAATATCAAAAATTACATAGGTACCCCTGATAATTCAATAAAATACCTCTCTGGTAAGTTAGGCCAAGATTTCCATAAAATCGAAAGTTTTCTTAACCCTATGAAGAATATGTTATTTTTGTTTATTCCGGACAAAAAGGATTTGATTGAAGAAGCCTCGCGTAGCAGGCTAAGGTCGATTTGGAATTATTTAGAATATAAAGGTGGTTATAGGTGCTCTTTGATAAAGAATTCTATGTTAGGTATAAGAAATTTTATTCTTAATAGAATTATATCCCCTAATTGCAAAAAAGAGTTTGAAGTCTTTTTAAATAGAAATTTTTCCATTCCGGATTCAAAAATAAAATACATGGACCATCACACCTGTCATTGTTTTTCCCCAGTCTCTTTTTATAACTTAAATGAGAAAAAAGATAAGTATTTGTTAATTTCAATGGATGGTGCCGGAGATATGTCTTTTGCTAAGATATTTATCTATGATTCGACTAAAGGCAAAGATGAATATTCTTTAGTGTCTTCTTCAGGCTTTGAAGCTTCTTTAGGGCTCCTGTATTCAGAAGTAACTAAGTTTTTGGGAATGAAGCCGAACGAACATGAGTATAAAGTTATGGGGTTAGCAGCCTTTGTCAATGATCCTAAATACTATTCTTTAGCTTATGATAGATTAAAAGATTTAGTGTGGTTGGATAAGGAAAGCCTAACTTTTAAATCCAAAATAAATCTTAATATAGCTCATAATTTCCTTAGAGAAAGACTTAGCGGTATTAGATTTGATAATGTTTCTGCAGCGATACAGAAGTTAGTAGAAAATTATGTTTGTGAATGGATTGAGGCGGCAGTAGAGAAAACCGGTATTAGAAAAATAGCTTGTAGCGGAGGAGTATTTTTGAATGTTAAAATGAATAAAATTATTTCGGAAAGCAATAATATCGATAAAGCCTATTTTATGCCTTCAGCTGGCGACGAGAGTACTGTCTTCGGTGCATATTACCTTCAAACTATGGAAAATAATTCTACCTCTCACTTGCCTAGGAGTATGTATTTAGGTTTAGAGTATAACAATCAAGAGGCAGAGAAGTTTCTTAAAGAAAAGGGTTATTTTCAAAAATACAAAGTTGATTTCTTTGATGATATGGAAGATAAAATAGCTTGCCTTCTTGCTTCCAAAGAGATAGTCGCAAGGTTTAAGGGTAAAGGAGAGTTCGGGGCAAGAGCTTTGGGGCATCGTTCAATTTTAGGAAATCCTTCCGATATAAGAACTTTTTACAGAGTTAATGATATGATCAAGATGAGGGATTTTTGGATGCCTTTTGCACCGACAATTCTTCAAGAATGGGCGCCAAAGTATATTAAGAATTGGGATTCACTAAAGGATAGGATACTAGATTCTTCACGGTTTATGATAATTGCTTTTGATTCAACTCCATTGGCCATAGAACATCTTTTAGCCGCTATACACCCTAAAGATAAAACCTTGCGGCCTCAGATTTTAAATCAAGAAATAGACCCAGACTATTACCGTCTTCTAAAACACTTTGAAAACTTAACTGGAATAGGAGGATTGCTTAATACTAGCCTAAATTTGCATGGCTATCCTTTGGTAGGGACATTGGAACAGGCCGTTTTTACTTTTGATAATTCTGGTCTTGAATATATGGCAATTGAGAATTTTATGATATCAAAGAAATCATAATAAATATGAATAGTAAGGGAATATTGATTTTGACACCGTTTTTTCTCCGAACACCGGTGGAGGCGAAACTCATTTAGTGGAAAAAGTCTGTGGCTTCAACAATGCTTTGGTAATAGAAGAGTCTTATAATTAGTTTTTATCTGGAGGGATATATATGAAGAATATTAATTCAATATCGGTAATTGGTTTAGGTAAACTGGGTTTATGCTCGGCTGCCTGTTTTGCCAGCAAGGGCTATAAGGTGGTTGGAGTGGATATTGATGCTCAGAGAGTAGACTTGATTAATAAGGGGAAGAACCCAGTTAGTGAAACCGGGTTAACTGCGTTTCTTGAGGCGTGTAAAGGTAATTTACAAGCAACGACTGATTACAGCCAAGCGATTAATAATTCTGATGTAACTTTTATCGTTGTTGCTACACCTTCAGAAGCTGATGGTTCATTTTCCAATCAGCAGCTAGAGGAATCACTAAAAGCAATCGGCTCAGCTTTGAAGAATAAAAATAGCTACCATCTGGTAGCTATTACTTCAACCGTCATGCCCGGGACTACTGAACATGTGGGAAAATTTATCTTGGAAGGAATATCGGGGAAAAAATGCGGTAAGGATTTTGGGATAGCTTATAATCCTGAGTTTATTGCTTTAGGAAGTGTAATCCATGATTTCTTAAACCCTGACTTTATTCTAATCGGGGAGTTCAGCAAAAAGGACGGAGATATCTTGGAGGAAATCCATAAGAGAACCTGTGAGAATAATCCTAAGTTTGGGAGGATGAATCTGGTCAGTGCTGAGATTGCCAAAATTTCACTTAATTGTTACGTGACCATGAAGATAACTTATGCAAATTCTTTAGCTTCGGTTTGTGAGAAAGTTCCCGGAGCCAACTCTCAAGCTATTACCAGGGCAATCGGAATGGATACTCGTATCGGAAGAAAATACTTAAAACCCGGTTTGGGTTTTGGCGGGCCATGTTTTCCGCGTGATAACGTAGCCTTCGCTGCTTTTGCCAGAAAAGTTGGACAAAAAGCAAAGTTAGCTGAGATGGTTGACGAGGTTAACCAAGATCAGGTACGGAGAATTGAAAATATAGTAAAGAATTTGATTGGTCAGTCAGGCAAGAAAAGTGAGAATGTTCTTATCGGGGTCTTGGGACTCTCTTATAAACCGAATACACCAATCATTGAAGATTCACAAGCTATAGATATTGTAGAGCTGTTAATTAACCAGGGTTACAGAATAATGGTTTATGACCCCCAGAGTTTAGATGCAGCCAGGGGTGTTTTTGGTGATGGGGTCAGGTATGCTAATAATAGCCAGGCCTGTGCAGAAGAAGCCGATATTCTATTAATCACAACTCCCTGGGATGAGTTCAGAGAGATCGATTTGTCTGTTTGCAAAAAAGATTTAGTTATTTTTGATTGTTGGGGGATATTTAGAGATAAGAATTTTAAGATAAATATTAAATATTTAGGAGAAGGAAAAAATTAGAGAGGGAATTATGGCGAGAAAACGGGTTTTAGTTACCGGTGCTGGAGGATTTATTGGACACCATCTGGTTAAATATTTAAAGAAAAAAGGTTACTGGGTCAGAGGTGATGATATAAAGAATCCTGAGTTTGAAGAAACTGCTGCTGATGATTTTAAATTGTTGGACTTACGTGAATTTGATAATTGTATGGAGGCCTGCGAAAGAATAGATGAAGTCTATCAGCTGGCTGCTGATATGGGTGGTATAGGTTATATTACTTCTTCTCATGCTGAGATTTTCAGAAACAATGCTTTAATAAATTTGCATATGCTAGAGGCAGCTAGGAAAAACAAGGTAAAAAGATACCTCTATACAAGTTCAGCTTGCATTTACCCGATGTATTTACAAAAGAGCCCTGATGTAAAGATGTTAAAAGAAGAGGACGCATACCCGGCAGACGCTGAACCAGGTTATGGCTGGGAGAAACTATTCTCTGAGCTGGCTTGTCAATATTATACAGAAGATTATAGTTTTAAAACTCATTCAGTCCGTTTCCATAATATCTTTGGACCCTTAGGAACATATGAGGGTGGAAGAGAAAAGGCTCCGGCAGCAATCTGCCGTAAAATTGCCTTAGCTAAAGATGAAGATAAGATAGAAGTTTGGGGTGATGGGAAGCAGAGTCGTTCTTTCTGCTACATTGATGATTGCGTCGAAGGAATATACCGGCTGATGCAATCTGATTATCTGCAGCCCCTTAATTTAGGCCAAGATAGGCTGGTTACCGTAGATGAATTAGTGGATATTATAGCTAAAATTTCCGGCAAGAAAATAACCAAGAAGTATGACCTTTCAAAACCTCAAGGGGTAAGAGGAAGAAACAGCGATAATACAAAATTGCGTGAAGTACTTGGCTGGGAGCCTCAAATTAGTTTAGAAGAGGGCTTAGAGAAAACATACAAGTGGATTAGCGAACAGGTAAAAGTATAAGAAAGGTATCAATAAGATAGGAGGATAGATGGGCGGAGAAAAGACATTTTATAAACGTTATTGGGAAGATGGGCATATAAAAATAAATCCTTTTGACCGCTCTCCTGGAAAATGGACAGAAGATAATTTTAACCGCCATTTAAGTTTTTTTAAACCGTTTATTAAGGGTAAGATTTTAGATTTTGGATGTGGTCAGGGAGAATTTACATATATAGCTAGTAAATATTGCAGTTCAGTTTGCGGGATTGATTGTTCCGAAATTGCTATCAATAAAGCAAAGAACAGCTATCCAGAAATCGACTTTCAACTATTAGGGGAAAGCAGTAAATTTACTTACCCTGACGAATCATTTGATGCGATATTTATGATTGACGTTCTTGAACACATTTTGGATACAGAGACTTTGCTTGAAGAAACAAACAGAGTTTTAAAATCAAATGGCCATCTGTTAATAGCTACTTCTCAGTTAACGCGTCTGAAGTTGTTTATTATCATCCTGATATCTCTTGATAAGTATTTTTATCCTACTACGCCTCATATTCGTTATTTTACTAAAAATAATTTATCAGGTCTGCTTAGGCAGAAGGGATTTGAAGTAATCCGCTATAAGAAAAATCGTACATATTTTGGTTTTATACCTCAAGGCCAAATGGTAGTTGTTTCGAAAACAGGCAAAAAAGTTTTAGAGAAATGAAAATACTATTAGTTCAACCTTTTAAGGATTTTGGCATTTCCGGGGAATCATACCCACCTGCTGGTTTAGGTTATCTTGCAACTGCAGTAAAAGAGAGTGGACATCAAGTATCTATCCTTGATTGTTTAAAAGATAATTATAATTATAAGAAGTTTCTTCAAGAGGTTAAAAAAATTTCTCCGGATTTAATTGGTATTAGCCTGTTTTCGATATCGATTCCTTTTGTGAAAAAAATGGTCGATATGGTTAAGAAGGAATTACCAAAGACTATAATCGTCTTAGGCGGCCCTCATGTATCTTCTCTTCCCAATAAGGTTTTAAAGAATTTTGAAAAAGTTGATTTTGCTGTCAGTGGTGAAGGTGAGATTCCCCTAAGACAATTAGTAAAAGCTCTTGATTCCGGAGATAAAAACTTTTCTCAAGTCCCCGGTCTTATCTATCGCGAAAATAATACGATTCGGATAAATGAGCCTTACTTCCCTGAAAATATTGAAGAATATGGTTTTCCAGCTTGGGATCTAATTAAACCTTCAGAGTACTTTAAATACTTAAGCATGGGTCCTAATACTGTTCCGGTATTTTTCTCTCGGGGTTGTCCTTATTCATGTACTTTTTGTGCTGCTAAAGTTACCTCTGGACAACGCTTGCGAAGAAGAGGGCTAGACCATATATTTGCTGAACTACATTTTTTGCAGAGAGAATACGGTATAAAGAGGTTTGTTATAGAAGATGAGGGGTTTGGCGTAACCAAGAAATTCATAATGGATTTTTGCCAAAGAATAGAGAGAGAGAACTTTAAAGCCTGTTTTACTTTAGGCGTAGGTATGAGATTAGATTTTATTGACCAAGAACTGCTAGAAGCCATGAAAGAAGCTGGTTTTGAGCGAGCAATAGTTCTGGGAATAGAGTCTGGTTCAGAGCGTATTCTTAAATTGATGAAGAAAGAGATAAACTTAGATATGGTTTGGGCAAAGGTTAATCTAATGAATAGAATGGGATTTGAGCCAAATGGTTATTTTATATTAGGTTATCCCAGTGAGACCAGAGAGGAGATGGAGAAGACAATAAAATTAGCCTTAAAGCTTGGTATCAGAGAGGCTAGCTTTACGGCTTTTCAGCCTTTACCGGCTACTGAAGCCACAAATGCTCTTATTGCCAGCAAAGAATTGCCTGAAGATTATGATTTTAGCCTGGTTGCTCAAAATAAAGTTGTTTATGCTCCCAAGGGCATGACTACAGAAGAGCTGGAGGGAGTTCGAAAGAGAGCTATTCTTAGATTTTACTTACGGCCCAGGACTTTTATGGGTTACTTTAGATCACGTAGCACTTTTATCTACGCCTTCAAAAAAGTTATTGCAGTTTTTTTCAAAAAGAATCTCATTAAAGAATACCAGTCAACAAATTAAACCTATGGTTGATAAAAGTAGCCCTTTAGTTAGCGTTGTCAATGTAACCTGGAATGGTAAAGAACTCTTAAAGAAGTATTTACCCAGCCTAAGTAATCTTAAATACCCTAATTACGAGGTAATAATTGTTGATAATGCCTCAACTGACGGGAGTATTGAGTTTGTTAGGGAAAATTATCCTGAGCTTAAGGTAATCCAGAATGAAACCAACCTCGGTACAGCTGAAGGCAGTAATGTAGCAATCGCTCAAGCAAAAGGCGAATATATCTTTTGGGTCAGTAATGATATGGAGTTTGATCCCCATATATTGAATCATCTAGTTGCGCGTTGCCAGTCAGATGAAACTATTGGTATCTGTACTGTAAAGATGCTGCGGATAAAGGATGAGGAACTTGTCGATGAGATTGATAGCGTTGGTGCGGATATTGATATTTTTGGTTTCCCTTTTTCCCGGGGTATAAATGAAAAAGACCTTGGCCAATATGCTCAGGTAACAGATGTGTTCTTTTCTTTTGGCGGGGCAATGTTTATACGCAAGAGTTTGCTTTCAATAATCGGAGGCTACGACCCTGATTATTTAACTTTGGCTGATGATATTGATCTTTCCTGGCGGGCGCATTTAGCTGGTTTTAGGGTTGTGGCTGAGCCAAAGGCTTATCTTTATCATCGGGTGAGTGCAACATTAAGTAAAACCCACAACAGAGCTCAGAAGAGATACATTTCAGAACGAAATACTTTCAGAACCTTACTTAAAAACTATTCCTGGGGTTACTTGGCTTTAATTTTGCCCTCTTACTTGTTCATATTATTCTTAGAGATGCTATTCTTTATATTAATACATAAGTATAGAATTGCAATGTCCGGGCCTAAAGCAATTGTCTGGAATCTGTTACACCTTAAAGACACTTTAGTTATGAAAGGGAAAGTTCAAGATTTTAGAAAAGTTAGAGATTCAGAAATAGTCAGCAGAATGCTTAAAAGGTCCGAAAAAATTATATCTTCAATTGATTTCTTCTTAAATCCTGGGGCCGAGAGGTGGAAGAGATATTTTTAGATAGATTATGGATTTAGGAAAACTAAAAGTTTTAATAGCCGGCCAGCTAAAAACCAGCCGTACAGAGGCTTTAGAGGATTATCTCTGCAAAAAAGCACATTCTTTGGGGGTCATCGGAGTAATGAGTCCTTTTGCTTCTTATAATGAATCGCGCTGCACCCTTTATGAGCAAGGTGTAAAGAAAAGAGAATTTAGTCTCCCTAGCTATAAGGTAGGAAAAATGAGTGTCTTAACTCAAGTGCGCATTTGTTTCTCTTTTTTAGTATATATCTATTCTTTTTTTAAAGCGGTGAGGAGATTAAATAAAAAATTTGATCTTTTTATCGGAGTTGCCACTTTTTCTACAATGCTCGGGTTAATTTTAAAGAAGTTAGGTAAGGTAGAAAGGGTAGTTTACTACTGCCTCGATTACTATCCACCCCCTAAGAGAATTAACTTTAATTGGTTAATTAATATTATGTTTAGGAATATCGATAAATTAATTATTAGGAGCGTTGATACTGTATGGCATATATCTCCCCGTATTAAGTGGGCCCGCCAGCATTATTCAGGATTAGCTGCTGATTCTTATGGTGAGGTAATTGTTCCTTTGGGTTATGCACCGGGTATCTCTTATGATTTATCCCTTGAGGACAGAGAGCGCTGGAGTTTAGGGTTTATAGGGACTCTTTCTGAAAATCAAGGGCTGCAGATGGTTATAGATGCTATCCCTGAACTAATTAGAGAATTCCCGGAAATAAAAGTTCGCATAATCGGGGATGGCCCCTATGCTGCTCAACTAAAAAGGAAAGTTAAAGATAAGGAGTTAAATAAACACTTCATATTTCAGGGATTTATCCGTGATGATAAATACGCTTATACTATACTCTCCCAGTGCATGGTGGGTTTAGCTACTTGGACCGGAGATGAAAGCGATAATTCACTTTATGCTGATCCTGGCAAACCAAAATTATACGCCTTATTAGGATTACCGACTATTATTACTTCTGCACCTTACGTTTCCGAGCTTATCTCTGAAACCGGTGCTGGTGAGGTTATTGAGTATCGTATTAGTGATTTTATTTCAGCGGTAAAAAAGATTATTGCCAGCGAAGAGGACTTCCAAAACTATCGTGAAGGGATTAAGATGTTTAGGCCATTTTGCTTAGCAGAAAATATTTTCAATCGGGCTTTCTCTGAAACCGAAGCTCTAGGGAAGAATAAACAAAGGAGAGATGACAGTGATGCTTGATCAGAGCATTTCAGCAGTTAACCATTTGCGAAATATTAAGTTTTATATTTTTTGCCTGCTAATTGCCTTTGTGGCAATGTCTAAGGCAGTTATCGAAGTAACTTTTGGGTTGATATTTCTTCTTTGGGTTATTGAAAACTTTTTAGTAAAGAAATGGAAAATAAAAGAGTACTTTCCCAAGACAACTCTAAATTTACCGATTGTAGTTATGCTGACTGTATTATTCCTTACGATTTTTAATAGTTTTGCTCCGGCTAAGAGCCTAAGAACCTTTTTCACTAAGTGGGTCCAATATATTATGCTATATTTCTTCACCGTAGATATTATTGACTCTCGAAAGAAATTAAGGATAGTATTGGGAATATTTTCGGTATCTTTAGGAATAATATTTATCGATGGTATCTGGCAGTTTGTGACTGGCGTTGATTTCTTGCGTTCCTATCCGATTAAAGGAACCTGGGTAAGGGGCTATTTTAGCGGCTTAAACCCTTTTGGTGCATTTCTTATTTTACTTTCGCCGATAATATTGTCTTTCTTATTCAGCAGCAAGAAGAAAAGAGTTAAGGTATATGGCTTAATTCTTTTTTGGTTATTCCTGATATGTTTATTCATCAGCTGCTCGCTTATCTCCTGGGCTGCCTTAATCGCCAGCCTTAGTATTACTTTATTTTTTAGTAAACTAAAAATAGTCCGAATTATACCTATTCTGCTGCTGCTGGTGATATCTAGTGTATTTTTTTCACCTATTTTTAAAGGAAGAATTATTACTGGCGTTAATGCTGTATTCTATGATCAAGGGGGAAGAGTTGCTATATGGAAGGAGTATTTGCTTGAGACCGCAAAAAATCCTATTTTAGGAAAGGGGATAAATACAACAAGCGTTCAAATAGCTAAAAAATATACTCAATCACCTTTGGTTATTAAAGCCAATCCTCACTGCTGGTATTTATTAATTGCTGTAGAAGCTGGTCTATTGGGTCTGTTGGTTTATTTCTGGTTCCTTAAGCGGACCTTTAAAGTATTCTTATCATCAAAGAAGGATTTACTATGGTATGGATTATTTACCGGTTTCTTAGCTTTTGTTATAGTAAATATAGTGGATAATATATGGGATGAGCGAATTCAGTCTCTGTTTTGGATAATTATCGGTCTAGCAGTGGTGCATAATAAATTATTAGTAACTAAACATGATTAATTTCCTTATTCTTAATCTCATTGTTGCTTTTACTTCTGCCCGTATCGTAAGAAAAGCTTTCTATTGTCCCAACCTTTCTGATCGGATATGTAATTTTTCGCTTCTGTTTCTGGCCCAGATCATACTTACTGAGATGATTTTAGGTATCTTTGGTAAGCTTTTCTTGGGTAATCTGATCTTAGTAAACTTTTTTATCTTCTTAGTAGTCAGTTTTATCTTACGAAATAAAAACGAAATTTTATACGCAGCAGGCAGAAGGGATTTTAGTTGGATAACTGAAAATAAGGTGATTTTATTCTGTCTGGCCTGTATCTTAGGTTTTATTTTAGTAAAGGGAATTTTTAACCTTATAAACCCTCCTTTTGGCTGGGATAGCCTTAATTATCACTTTACCTTTCCGGTTGAGTGGCTAAAGCAAGGTAATCTCTATAACCCCCCTACTATCTCTGATGATCCCACACCGACCTATTATCCGATAAATAATTGTCTTTATTATTTTTGGTTAATCGCCCCTTTTAAGAATGTTCTTATCGCTGATTTGGGCCAGATACCATTTCTTATACTTTCCTTTATAGCTTGCTTTGCAATTGCCAGAAAGTTCAACCTTTCTCGGGAGCTGGCATTTTATTCAGCCGGTCTGTTTGTAATTACTCCTAACTTTTTTAAACAGATTGAGGTTGGTTATGCCGACATTATGATGACTGCACTTTTGCTCACTACTTTAAATCTTCTATTTAGTTTAAATAGGAAGTTTAATCTAAGGTACTTAATTATTTCCGGGATATCCTTTGGGCTATTTTTTGGGACTAAGACTTTAAGCTTAGCCTATAGTTTAGCTTTAGGATTATTTTTCATTTATATCCTAGTTAAAAACTCTAAAGGTTTAAGATTGGTTGGCTATGGCTCTTTGTTCCTGGGGCTTATTGCCTTGTTTGGCGGTTATGGCTATATAAGAAATTTTATTCTTAGCGGTAACCCCTTATTTCCTTTAAAGGCGGTTTTAATGGGAAAAACTGTTTTTAAAGGGGTGATGCCCACCGCTACCTATCTGGTCCGTTGGACCTATGAAGGTTATAATTTAGGAAAATTGTTCTTCCATGAAGGTATGGGACTACAGCTGCTGATTTTGATATTTCCTGCTACCTTTTTAGCCTTTCCGATAATTCTAATTAGAAGTAAGGGAATAAAATTAAGTTTTCCCTTAGTTTATTTATCCCTGCTTCCGGCCATTCTTTTCGCTATTTTTACTTTTATTATCCCTCAGCTCTGGACCAGATTTCTCTATCCTTATCTTGCTGTCGGCTCGGTTATGGCCACCTATCTCTTAAAGACTTTAAAAGTTCCCTCAAAAGCAATACGGGCACTAGTGGTTATCTGTTTTCTGACTTCAATAGCGGAATTCTGCGGATATTGGGAGTTAGGATTTTCTTTACTGGCGACGGTTTCGTTTTTTCTTATCTTACCACTATTTATCAAGCGTTTTAAAAGGCGAAAAGTCAGGGTAACTATGACTTCTTCGTTATTCATTATTCTTAGTTTAAGTCTTGTTATTGGCCAGCAGTGGTATCTTAATCATGAG
The DNA here is from genome assembly GCA_964455085.1 of uncultured Planctomycetia bacterium. GTDB lineage: Bacteria > Omnitrophota > Gorgyraeia > Duberdicusellales > 4484-171 > Susulua. Next base: position 49,410 of record CAYVYJ010000008.1, on the reverse strand, counting down.
TATCAGCGTTACCTCAGTCACGCTCCTTATTGGGAAGGAGCAATGAAGGCTTGGCAGTGGTTGAATGATAACACTAAAGCCCAAAGAATTGCTTATACCGGCCGGCCGGTTCCCTTTCCTTTATACGGGACAGGTTTGAAAAATGATGTCTACTACGTATCAGTAAATAATATTCATCCAGCCCAACTCCACCTTTATCCTCAAGGCAATCTAAATTGGAAAGAATATCGCTATGATCATATTGATAGAGTATTAAGGAGAAGTGAGAACTATCGCGGTAAAGCTGATTTTAACCGCTGGTATCGAAATCTGGTTGGAGAGAATACAGATTATCTCTTTGTTTATATACTTGAAGAGAGGTATACACCGGTAGAAGGTCTTTGGGCCCAGGTACATTCTGATAAATTCCAATTAGTTTTGAATAACCCTGATGCTCGAATTTATAAGGTAATTAAATAATGGTATCTGTAGTTATTCCGGCACACAATGAGGAGAAGAGCATCAGAGAGGTGATCATTCGCCTTATCGATGCTTTAACCGTAGATTATGAGGTTGTAGTAGTTAATGATCATTCCAGCGATAATACCAGGGTGATAGTAGAAGAATTAAGGAAGCGTTATAAAAATATCATCTTAGTCGATAATAATGAACCTAGAGGTTTTGCTAATACACTGCTAACTGGTTTTAAAGCTGCAAGGGGTGAGTTGATTGTTTCGGTTATGGCTGATTTATGTGATGATCCTGTCTTAATTAATAAGATGTATCAAAAAATCAATCAGGGTTATGATATTGTCTGTGGTTCTCGCTATATGCGGGGTGGCCAAAAAATAGGTGGACCGTCAGTTAAGACTTTTTTATCTAGCTTAGCCGGACGAATCATTTATATTTTAGGAGTACCAACTCATGATATTACTAATTCATTTAAGATGTATAAGCGAGAGATCATTGAGGCGATTGATTTGGAGGCTGAAAGTTTTGAGATTTCCATGGAAATTCCACTTAAAGCCTACCTTAAAGGATTCAAGATTACTGAAATACCTACAGTCTGGAATTCCCGACAGGAAGGTGAATCCAGTTTTAAGATGATGAAACTAATTCCGGTCTATATAAAGTTGTATTCTTGGGTAGTTATGAAAAATTTTCTAAATTTGTTTTCTTTTAGAGGGAGGAGAGGATGAGTAAGATTCCATTATCAATAGTGATTCTTACTAAGGATGAACAAGAGAGAATTGTTGATTGCATAAAGTCAGTAGGGGAGTGGGCAGATCAGGTAATTGTTGTTGATGATCAGTCGATTGATAATACCCGCAGCTTTGCTCAAAGCCTGGGTGCAAAGGTTTTAGTGCGGAAGATGGATATAGAGGGGCGGCATAGGAATTGGGCCTACTCTCAGGCAAGTAATCAGTGGGTTTTAAGTCTTGATGCTGATGAACGGCTGACTGAGGAGTTAAAGAGTGAGATTGAAGTAACTCTTGCTTCGCACCCGGCCGTGAATGCTTTTACTATACCCCGAAGAAACTTTATCGGTGATTATTGGGTACGCTGGGGAGGGTTATATCCTTCAGCCCAATTAAAGTTATTCCGCAGAGATAAATTTAAGTGGGAAGAGGTAGAAGTTCACCCTCGGGCTGATTTAATCGGTGAATGCGGACATCTAAGGGGTGATTTAATCCACTATACTTACAAGGATTGGGCAATTTTCTTGAGCAAGCTTAATAATCAAACTACTTTAGAAGCTAAGAAGTGGTACAAATTGTCCAAGAGTGACCCAAAAAAGGCAGGTTATAAGATGAATTTTGTTCATGCCCTCTGGCGCACCGGCGATAGGTTCCTAAGAGCTTTTATTGCTAAGAGAGGTTACCGCGACGGGTTTATTGGTTTTATGGTAGCTTACTTTGCTTCGCTTTATCAGATTACTAGCTACGCTAAATATAGAGATTTAATTAAGAATGGAAGATAGGCTGAAGTCTTTCTTGATAATAAATCCCTTTGGTATCGGAGATGTTTTATTCTCTTTACCGCTTATAAGTAACTTAAAAGAAAACTTTCCTTCCAGCAAGATTTTTTACCTCTGCAATCGGAGGACTCAAGCCCTATTAGAAAATTTTATCCTGATCAATAAGACTTTTGTCTATGAGCGAGATGAATTTGAGGCTGTTAAGAGAAGGTCCCTATTTTCCTGGGTCAGGAAAATAGGGAGTTTTATCTCCGAGATAAAAAAAGAAAACATCGATATTGTAATAGACCTATCTTTAAATTCACAGTTTGGATTTTTCGCCTGGGCTGCGGGGATAAAACAAAGAATCGGTTATGATTATAAAAAGCGGGGAAGATTTTTAACTAAGAAGATTAGCCTTAAAGGGTATGAAGCCAAACACGTCATCGAGTATTACCTGGAACTTCTGAAACTGCTAGGCCTTAAGCCCGAGTATCGCAAGGTTCAGTTAAACTTAACTGCAACTCAAAAGAATCAGGCAGCAAATTTCTTAAACCAACAAGGCATTGGGGCTGATGATTCGCTTATCGCGATTACGCCTTGTGGCGGAGTGAGCTGGGGACGCGACTCTTATCGTAAGCACTGGCCCAGAATTAAGTTCGCGGAGTTAGCTGATAAGCTGATTAATCAATGTGGGGTGCGGATTATTCTGGCCGGAAGCAGTAGCGAAAGAGAAACTATTGAGGCTATAGAAGGCCTGATGCAAAATAAGCCGGTGAAGGCCATAGATTTGCCTTTGCTTGATTTCTTGGCCCTACTTCAAAGATCAGCCCTGTTAATTGCCAATGACGGTGGCCCAGTACATATGGGTGTATTTTCAGGAATAAGAACAGTTTCAATTTTTGGCCCGGTGAGCGAGGCAGTTTACGGACCGTACCCTGAAAATCTTCAGAAACATGTTGTGATAAAAAAAGATTTGTCCTGCCGGCCTTGTTACCAGAGGTTTAGACTCACGAAATGTTTGAGAGATTTAAAGTGTCTTAAAGATATTACTGTAGATGAGGTATTTAATTCAGCTAAAGGTTTACTAGAGTATTAATAAAAAATATAAGACAAATACTTATATGGATATAGAAAAAGTTTTTACAGTCTTAGAGCTAAACACTGTTGTTCGTGGTCTTATCCAGGAAGCATTTCCCCAAAGTATCTGGGTTTGTGGCGAGATTCAGGGCTTGCGCCCAGAACGAAGTAAAAAACATATTTACTTCGAATTAGTAGAAAAGGAAGCCGAAGGTGACAGAATTGTTGCCAAAGTAAAGGTAGCTTTATTTGCCGGCAGAAAGCCACTGATTCAGAGGCGGATTAAAGAGGCCCAAGGGGGTTTTGAACTAAAAAATGATATTGAGGTAAAATTTTTATGTGAAGTAAGTCTACATCCACCCACCGGCCAATATAGCTTGGTGGTTGTTGATGTTGATACAGTTTATACGCTTGGCCGGATAGCCCAGAACCGTCTTAAAATTATTGAAGACTTAAAAAAGCACGGTCTTCTGGAGAAGAATAAATTATGGCCTTTTCCAACCATTCCCTTAAGGGTCGGTTTGATAACTGCTTTTGGCTCAGCAGCTTACCATGACTTTATTAATGAACTAAAAAATAGTGGCTATGGGTTTAAGATTCTAGTTAAAGACTCTCATATGCAGGGTAAATCAGTAGAGAAGGATGTAACTGGCGCTTTATATTTTTTTAATAGTTTATCTTCAGCCAATTTAGACTTGGTAGTAATCACCCGTGGTGGCGGTTCAACCGCCGACTTAGCTTATTTTGATAATAAAAAGATTGCAGAAAGTATTGCCGGTTTAAAATTTCCAGTTGTCTCAGCCATTGGCCATCAGATAAATACTACGATTACTGATATGGTTGCTCATACTTTTTGTAAAACTCCTACTAAAGTTGCTGGAATATTAGTTGAGCGATTAAGAGCGGTAGTAGAGAATTTAGATTATTTAGAAGAGACAATTCTTAACCGGAGTAAAGATTTTATCTCCGGGGAAAAAGCGCAGCTACAAAGTTTAGCAGCCAAAACCGAATCTTTATCGTCAGTTTATTTTAGGACTCATCAAGAGGCGCTTTTAGAAAAGAAGCATAATATTTTAAGTACCTTAAAAGTTATTTTAACCCAGAAGCAACAAATGCTTAAAAGAAGTAGCGAAATTTTAAGTTCATCATTGGATAAGATATTTAAGAATTCTCAAGATTATCTAAAGTATTTAGACGGAAAGGTGAGAATTCTTTCCCCCAAAAATACCTTGAAGCGGGGTTATTCGATAACTTTTAAAGGGGGGAAAGCATTAAAATTTATTAATGATGTTAAGGAGAGCGATTTAATCGAAACAGTTCTTTACCAAGGAAGTATAGTATCCAGAGTAAGAAGTATAAAAAATAAAGTGAAGAATGAGGAGGGATAATGGGTAAAAAAGCTATAAAATACACTGAAGCTTCCCAAGAGCTAAATAAGATACTGGCTGAACTTGAATCAGAACAAATTGATGTTGACGATGTGGCTTTAAAAGTAAAAAGGGCGATAGAACTTATCAAGCTCTGCCGGGAAAAAATAACAAAAACCGAGTTAGAGGTAAGAAAAATTGTTAAAGAGTTTGAAAAAGACTCAAAAGAGGACCTGAAATAACTTCTAAAATGGGAAAGTATAGAATTTTACTCATTTTTTGTATAATCTGGTTTATTTTTCTCTGTTTTGTGCACTATTTCTCGGCAAGACCTCTTTGGGTTGATGAAGATTCTGTTTTTAAAAATATAGAAACCTTTAAGGCCGCTCAGCTCCTCGGGCCTCTTGAACACTGCCAGGTGTTTCCCAGAGTCTATCTTATTATAATTAAGATTTTTTCTAAAATGTTTAACTATAGCATTCTTTCTTTAAGATTTTTTTCGTTAATAAGTATGCTTGGTGCGTTTTTTATTTGGAAAAAATTATACAAGGGGTCACTATCTAATAAATGGCAATTTCTGCTGGTTTTATTTTCTTTTGCTAACAGTTACGCCTTCAGTTATTATGCGGCAGAGTTAAAGCCCTATTCACTTGATGTTTTAGTTGTGGGAATCTTTTGTCTTTATTTTATTCATCAGAGGCGGTTTGTAAATAGCCAACCCTCGAAGCCTTTTATCATCATAACGTTGCTATTGCCTTTTACACTTCTTTTATCGTATGGTAGCTTTTTTGTCTTTTGGATTGTTGTTTACAATTTTTTATCTTGGGTTAGGAAAAATCGTAAAATCTTACCCTTAATTTTAGGTTACACAGCTATTTCTTTTGCAGTTATAATTTTTGCTTATTGGTTCGATTTAAGACACGATCTCCTCATCAGGGATCTTTTCATGTATTGGGACGATTATTTCATATCCACTAAATCCTTTTATTATTTCTTTAAGTCATTCGGAGAAGGGTTACGGAAGTTAACAGTCTGGTGGTTTGGTAATAGCACTTTCTTCAGGAGAACTGCGTCTGTTTTTATCCCCTTCTTTATAATCTCACTGTTTAGGTGCGGTATTAAATCTATCCGAAAGGATAAATTTAGGATTATGAGTATCGATACAATCGGTATGGTTATCTTTCTGGAACTAATTGTTTTAGGGCTATTGAAGAAATACCCTTTTACCGGCGAGAGAATAACCCTATTTTTTGCACCTTTTGTTTTTTATTTCATTATAAAAGCTATTGGTTCTTTTAGGAAAATTAAGCCTTTATACCTGGGGCTTAATATATTCTATATTGGCTTCCTTCTTATATGTGGTATAAATTCTTTGCTGGCTCATTTAAAATTTTACGGATAAAGTGTTAACTTAATTAATAATAGGAGTAGAAAATGGATAATTTTCTGTTATCAATAGTTATACCTTGTTTTAACGAAAAAGAGTTTGTAAAGGAGTTGGTGGATCGAGTAAGAAACACCTCTATAGTTAATAAAGAGATAATTTTAATTGACGATGGTTCTACTGACGGAACAAAAGATATTATTAAGAATGAGATAGAGCAAAAGGTAACCAAGGTAATTTATCACGACAGAAATCTGGGTAAGGGAGCAGCCCTGCGGAGCGGATTCAAGGAAGCTTGCGGAGATATAGTTATTGTTCAGGATGCGGATTTAGAATATGACCCCCAGGAGTATAAACGGTTAATTAAACCCATTTTAGATGGTAAGGCCGATGTAGTCTATGGTTCAAGATTTGTGGGTTCCCAGGAGCATAGGGTTTTATATTTTTGGCATATGATGGGGAACAAATTTCTTACGCTTCTTTCCAATATATTTACCAACCTTAACCTTACAGATGTAGAGACTTGCTATAAAGTTTTTAAGAAAGATATCCTGGATAAAATTTCTTTGCAGGAGAGTGGATTCGAGTTTGATCCGGAAATTACTGCAAAAGTGGCAAAATTAAAGTGTAGGATTTATGAAGTTGGCATCTCTTATAGCGGAAGAACTTATGCCCAAGGTAAGAAGATCGGCTGGCGAGACGGGCTAAAGACCTTGGCGGCCATCATTAAGTATAATCTTATTGGATAAGCCCTAGATAGAGTCAATTTTGACCCTAAAAACAGGAGTTGACCCTTAGCCATACTTCTGTTACAATAATACCGCTTAAAAGAAGCGGTTATTAGCAGATCCCGCCTTATTTTTGAGTAAAAGCTATTAGTCAATAGGGTTGACAGATTAATACTATAAGGGTATTATAGAGGTTATATTATGATAAATAAGACTAAAAAGAAGAAAATAATCGATAAGTTTAAGGAGCATGTGGAAGACACAGGTTCAGCAGCAGTGCAGATTGCTTTGCTTAGTGAGAGAGTAAGCTATCTTACCGAGCACCTCAAGAAGCACAAGAAGGATTTTCATTCCCGCCGAGGCCTTTTAATCCTCATCGGAAGACGCCGTCGTCTGCTTACTTACCTTAAAGGTAAAGACCCTCAAAGTTACGGAGAGGTTGTAAAGGAGCTTAAAATTTAATAGAATGGTTACTTCGTTATCTATTCCCAATTTAGGAAAGAATCCTTTTGTTTTCTCAACCGGCAAATGGGCTAAACAAGCAAATGGCAGTATTAGTGTCTCTTATGGGGATACGGTTGTTTTAGCCACTACTTGTATGTCCCAAGATGCATCTGCTGGTAGAGGGTTTTTTCCTTTAATGGTAGAGTATCAAGAGAGGACCTATGCTATGGGGAAAATCCCCGGTGGGTTTTTCAAAAAAGAAGGTAGACCTAAAGATAAAGAGATACTTACCGCTCGCCTTATTGACCGTCCCTTAAGACCCCTTTTCCCTCAAGGGATGACCAATGAAGTTCAGATCATTGCCATGGTTTTATCCAGTGATGGTGAGAATGATCCTGATATTTTAGCCGTCAATGCTGCCAGTTGTGCACTTCTCATCTCAGATATTCCTTTTGTTAATCCTGTGGGAGCAGTAAGGGTGGCGAAAGTCAAAGATAAGTTTGTGGTTAATCCTACTTATGAGGAGCGAGAAGGTTCCCCTATAGATTTAGTAGTGGTAGGGACGGACAACAAAATAATAATGCTTGAAGGTGGATTTAACCAGATACCAGAGAAAGAGGTTTTAGGAGCAATAAAATTCGCTCATCCTTTTATAAAAGAAATAATTAAATTACAGCACGAATTTAGGAAGAAGGCGGGTAAGGATAAAAAGGAAGTTTCTTTATCTGGAGTAGATAAAGAGCTATTGAATAACCTGCGCAGTAAGGTTGGTGCGAGAATAGAAGAATCTTATAGTTTACCCAGCAAAGAAGAAAAGGGAGCATTTATAAACCAGATAGCTTCTTCGTTAAAGGAAGAATTAGTAAGTGAGGAGTCGGGAGTTACTGACCAAGACATAGAGAATGGATTAGATGCTTTAGGGGAAGAAGTTTTACGCAGGAAAATATTAAAAGAGGATAAGCGGCCTGACGGTAGGTCTCTTAAAGATATCCGGTCGATTGAGTGTGTAGCTAAGGCTTTGCCGCGTACCCATGGTTCAGCCACTTTTACCCGGGGGCAAACTCAATCTTTAGCAATTACAACTTTGGGAACTAGTTCTGATGCCCAGTTTATCGAGGCTTTAGAGGGAGAGAGTTCAAAGCATTTTATGCTGCACTACAGTTTCCCCCCTTTTAGTGTCGGTGAGGTAAAATTTATGCGCGGCCCTTCTCGAAGAGATATCGGCCACGGTGCTTTGGCTGAAAAATCACTGGTTCCAATAATCCCTTCCAAGGAGAAGTTTCCTTATACTATTCGGGTAGTCTCGGAGATTTTAGAATCCAATGGCTCCTCATCCATGGCTTCGGTATGCGCCAGTTCATTATCACTGATGGATGCCGGTGTCCCGATAAAAGAAGCAGTAGCTGGGATTGCCATAGGTTTAATTAGTAAAGATAAAGACTATAAGATTCTTACTGACATTGCTGGAGCCGAAGACCATTATGGTGATATGGATTTTAAAGTTGCCGGAACTGTCAATGGCATTAATGCTATTCAATTAGATACAAAAATAGACGGGTTGACATTTGAGATTATCGAAGAAACTTTAGAAAGAGCCAAAGAAGCGCGCTTATCCATCTTAGATGCGATGAAGAAGGCTATATCTTCATCACGAAACGAACTTTCAGAATATGCACCGAAGATAAAGTCATTTGCCGTAAATCCCGATAAGATTGGCGCGATTATTGGCCCTGGCGGGAAGATAATAAAGCGAATTCAACGGGAAAATAATGTTACTGTGGATATTGATGATGAGACAAGCGTAGTTTCAGTAGCAGCCCAGACAGCTGAAGATTTAGAACGAGCTGTAAAACAGATTACTAATTTAGTTAAGGATATAGAAATCGGAGAAATTTACGAGGTTAAAGTTGAAAAAATAGTTAATTTTGGTGCATTTTGCGAAATTGCACCGGGAAAGAGCGGTTTAATCCATGTCTCTGAGCTTTCTAATGAATTTGTTAAAGATGTAGAAAGTTTTTTAAAAGAAGGAGACATTCTGAAAGCAAAAGTCATCGGAATTGATCCCCAAGGAAAAATTAGACTTAGCTTAAAGCAAGCAAAATAATGAGGCACCTCTCTTCTTTCCTGAAGAGTACCATCCTGTTTCTTGTAGCTATATTGGTGGGTTTGAGCTTAGTTTCTTACACCCCCAAAGATATCAAACTCCTTACTTCTCCTGCCCCGGAAACTATTTCTAATTTTATTGGTATTGGTGGGGCTTATTTAGCCTTTTTTCTTCGTTTTATCCTTGGTTTTGCGGCTTACTTTATACCTTTCTCTCTCTTCTTCTTAAGTTTAGATAAGTTAGGCTTTTTACGTTTCTCCGGACTGGGGAAGAGTAAAGTTATTAATATCCTAGCTTTTCTATTCTTCATTATATTTCTTTCGGCATTTATCGGATTATTTCCCAAAGTCGAATCTGAAGTATTTGCTGTTGCCGGAGTCATCGGATTCTTTCTGGCTTCATTCTTCAAAAAATATTTAGCCTTTGGGTCTTTTCTTACAATTTTTCTGCTTTTAGCGGTAAATGCTATTTTATTTTTCGGTTTTTTCTTTGTTGATATCGTAAGAGGAGTAAAAAACCTCATAGTTAAACTTGTTGATTTCTTAAATGATTTAAGGCAGGCAAGAGAAAGTAAGGTTATCACTAAGCGGAGGAGACTTCAAGTGAGTCCGAAAGATATCACAGCCAGGGCAGATTCAAAGATAAAACCGGAGATAAAAGTTTACGCTCCTAAAGTTGATTCATCCCTTAAGGAAGATCTGTCGCATCCCTTGGGAGTAGATAGCTCTAATTCAGTAACAAAGAGCAGTCTCAGACCGATTAGCAGAGATAAAGCAAAAAAGAAGATCGAAGATTTAGAAAATTCTGGAGGCAAGACCTTTGATTCCGCCACCTATAAGCTACCTTATCCGGGACTTTTAAAAGTTCCGCCTTTCCCTGACCAGCGGGAGGCAAAAGAGAACATAGAAGGTAATATTAAAAATTTGGAAACTACTCTTTCCAATTTTGGTGTAATGGCTAAGGTGGTTAGTGTACAGAGAGGGCCGGTCGTTACTATGTATGAACTTCAGCCGCAGGCCGGAGTAAAAATAAATAGGATTTCTGCCTTAGCTGATGATATTGCTTTAGCGATGAAGTCTTCACAGGTTAGGGTTGTTGCTCCTCTTCCCGGCAGAGGTACAGTAGGGGTTGAGATTCCCAATATGAAGAAACACCTTGTTTATTTGCGTGAAGTGTTAGAAGAGAAGGCATTTATTAAAGCAAGTTCTAAACTTACTCTGGCAATTGGAAAAGATGTATCGGGAAATCCGGTTGTTGCCGACCTTAATGATATGCCTCACCTTTTAATTGCCGGGGCCACTGGTGCCGGTAAGACTGTTTGTGTTAACTCTTTAATTTCTTCAATAATTTTTAAGGCTAAGCCCGATGAAGTTAAGTTCATTATGGTTGATCCAAAAATGGTAGAGTTGGCATCTTTTGCTGGTATTCCTCATCTTATACATCCGATTATCTCTGATGCCAAGAAAGCTTTTGCTGCCCTGAATTGGGCCGTAGAGGAGATGGAGCGAAGGTATCAAACCTTAGCCAGTGAGGGGTGCCGAAATATAGATGCTTATAATAGCAGCCATAAGAGTGAGGCTAAACTTCCCTATATTATAATTATTGTTGATGAGCTGGCTGATTTGATGATAGTAGCCAGAGAAAGCATTGAGGTTACAATCCAACGGTTGGCTCAGCTTTCCCGGGCTGTAGGCATTCACCTTATCCTGGCTACTCAAAGGCCATCGGTAGATGTAATTACCGGTGTAATTAAAGCTAATTTTCCGGCCCGGATATCATTCAAAGTATCATCAAAAGTTGATTCCCGGACAGTCTTGGATATGATGGGAGCTGATAAGCTTATCGGTAAAGGTGATTTATTATTCTTAAAGCCGGGAGCAGTAAAGTTAATTCGGGCTCAAGGTTCATTAATTGACGATGAAGATATTGATATTGTTGCTAATTTTATCCGGGAACAAGGCAAGCCTATTTACGAGAAAGCTATTGCTGAGAGTGAGAAAAAGAGAGCTATAGATATAGAAGGGGATGAGCTTTTTGATGAGGCCGTAAAAGTTATTTTACAGGCACGTCAGGCTTCGGCATCTCTGTTGCAGCGAAGAATGCGGGTAGGTTATACCCGGGCAGCCAGACTCCTAGATTTAATGGAACAGGATGGTATTGTTGGTCCTTTTTGCGGTTCCAAAGCCCGGGAGATCCTAGTTGACCCTGAGAGCTACCTGGAGCAGGAGGAGCAGGCATGATCAAAGAGATCTGTAATAAATTGAGGGATAAGCGAGGAGAGCTAGGTTATAGTATTGAATATGTTGTTGAGAAAACCAAACTGCATCCTTCAATGATCAGGGATATTGAAGAGGGTAATCTAACCACCATAAACCCTACCTACCTTAAAGGCTTTGTAAAGATTTATGCTGCATTTTTAAAGGTAGATATCGGGAACGCTTTGGATGATCTGGCTGGCCTTAAACCTCAAGGCAGAGATAAGTCAAAATTAAGAAAGATAAGAGAAAGTAATATCTTAGGAGGTATAGGGCGGATAATAAAACAGATACCTCCCGAGGTTAAGAGAAAAATTTTTCTTATATTGGCAGGGATAATCTTACTTTGGGGTTTTCTTGCGCTTGGCAGTTTTCTAATCAGAAAGGTTTCGCTTATTTTCACTGCCTCCCCAAAGGCTACTGAAGAATCAAGTGAGGAGTTAGTTCCGATCGCCCCTTTAGCTGAGGAGTTAGTAGTAACTCTTGTTGCTAAGAAGAATTGTTTTCTTAAAGTTAGAGTTGATAAAGAGATCCTTTTTGAAGGAGTTCTCAGGAAAGGGGCTAGAGAGACCTGGCAAGGAGAAAAAGAGATAGAACTGATGATCCGTGACGGTTTAGCCATAGCTTTGGAGGTAAATGGCAGAGCTATCCCCACCTTAAGCTCTTTGCGTAAACCGATAAAGAGTCTCAAGATAACACCTTCAGGAATAGTAGTCGATAAATAATATGCCAAGAGCATTCTCGATTATTTCCTTAGGGTGTTTTCGCAATACCTATGATTCAGAGATTCTTATTCCTCAATTCACTAATCAGGGTTATGTTTTTACTTCCCCAACTTCCTTGTTTCTAGATAATAAGAAAAAGACTAAGATTGTCGATTTACTAATTGTAAATACCTGTGGTTTTATCGATAATGCCAAGAAGGAGTCTTTAAAAGTAATAGCTGAAGCAGTAGATTTAAAGAAAAAAGCCAGGGTAAGGAGAATAATAGTTTTAGGATGTTTAGTAGAAAGATACCAGAAGGAGCTAGAGAACTCATTTCCTTTAATCGACGAATGGCAGGGTTTGGTGAAATTTGGTCGCGGATTCACTAAAAGAGGCAAATTATCTTCTCCTAATCAGGTGAGTTTTTTAAAGATATGCGAAGGGTGTTTGAACAGATGTAGTTTTTGCGCGATCCCCCTGATTAAGGGCTCCTTACATAGTAAGTTTAGCCAGGAGATCATAAAAGAAGTAAGATATTTGGATAAGCAGGGCCTCGCAGAATTAAATATTATTGGTCAAGATATTACCAGCTGGGGTAAGGACTTAAAGCCCGAGGGCGATTTAACTGAGCTTTTGAGAGAAATTCTGAAGGTAACTAAAAACATAAGATGGATAAGGTTAATTTATACTCACCCTAAGCATTTTAATAATTCTTTAATTGAATTGATAGCTAATGAAGAGCGGATTTGTAAATATATTGATTTGCCTATTCAACATATCAATGATAGAATTTTAAAGTTGATGAACCGAGGAATTACCCGGAAGCAGACAATAGATTTAGTCCAGAGAATAAGAGAAGGTATCCCTGGTTGTGTTATCAGGAGCTCAGTGATTGTCGGTTTTCCTACTGAGAGCGAAAAAGAGTTTAAAGAACTATTAGGCTTCTTAAATGATATTAAATTTGAACGTTTAGGCGGATTCATCTATTCTCGGGAAGAAGGCACTCAAGCCTATGGATTTTCGCCCCAGGTGCATCCGAATACAAAAAAGAGACGTCTTAGTCAGGTTATGGAACAACAGCGAAAAATTGCCAATGAAGTAAATAGGAGATTTCTTAATCAGGAATTAAATGTTCTCGTCGAAGCCAAAGACTCTGATGTAACTATAGCCAGAAGTCAATATGATGCTCCTGATGTTGACGGCGCAATATTCTTAAAGAAAAAAGGCTTAAAGATCGGTGATTTCTATAGAGTGAAAATAATCGATTGTCTTGATTACGATCTTGTTGCCCAATAGCTAAGAGATGTATCCAATCTCCGCCTAAGGCGGAGCCGGTTGAGGCTAAGCCTCAACCGCAGATTGCCTGTCTGCCGACAGGCAGGTGCAAAATTGGATCCATCGTTATCCGTTATGAATAACAGAGTTTTATACAAAAAAGATAATAAATACATAGAGAAAATTATTGTAACTAAGAGATGAATACGCCTAATAAACTTACCATTCTACGGATAATGCTTTCTTTTGTCTGTATAGGTTTCATACTTAAGAACAGCCTCATCTCACTCATTGTCGCCTTTATCGTCTTTTGTTTAGCTTCGATAACCGATTTTTTGGACGGCTATTTAGCCCGGCGAAGAAATTTAATCTCGGATTTAGGTAAGATCTTAGATCCTATTGCCGATAAAATACTTATTATCGGGGTATTCTGTGCTTTTTTAGAATTAGGTATTATAAATACCTGGATGGTGAGTTTAATAATGTTTCGGGAATTTATTATTACCGGTTTAAGATTATACGGTTTAAATAAGGGGGTTACCTTGGAGGCAAGAAGGCTGGGTAAGCATAAAACCCTATCGCAGGTTTTGGGAATATTTATTGTCCTTTTTACGCTTATCTTTAGGAAGATTTTTCCGGCCAGTCCGGTTGCTATTTTCTTCTACGGAAAACTGATCCCAATCTTAATGTGGTACATTGTAGTCATTACCCTTTTTTCCGGCGCCTACTATTTTTGGGTGAACCGTCAAGCCATCAGAACATTTTAAATTGTTGATAAGATGATTAAGTCATTGTTTGATAAGATTAATTTAAGCATAGCCACGCTTTTTGGGGTGGGATTTACTCCTCTTTGTCCGGGAACTGCTTCCTGTCTAGTGGCGGTTCTTGTCTTTCTTATCCTAGGGAATTCTATTTACTTTTTTCTCTTCACCTTGCTTTCTTTAATTCTTTCTTTTCCGGCCTCGGCTAGAGCTGAGGAAATATTCGGAGTGAAGGATTGTAAAAGAATAGTCATTGATGATTTTTCGGGTATGCTGATTACCTTGCTTTTTATCCCTAAGCGAGTAGAATTCATAATTTCTGCCTTCTTTCTTTTTCGAATGTTAGATATGCTTAAGATTCCCCCGGCTGACAGAATGGAACGTCTTAAGGGTGCAAGAGGAGTCGTTGGTGATGATTTGGTGGCGGGAATTTATGCTAACCTAATCCTTCAGGTAGTCAGGTTGCTCCTGAAGATTTCTTCATAAATCGGACCTTCCCTGGTAAGGATGCTCTTATAAAAGGTTATTGCTGCTACGGGAGAAGCCTCGCTTAAGTTAATCTGCTTAATTTTATTTTTTAGACAATCAATGTTCTTGAGATCCTTTATCCTGGCTAAGGTTACATGAGATTTGAATCGACCTCCCTTTTTAAAGCCCAAGATTTCTAGCTCGTCTTCTATTTTTCTAGCCATATCTTCAAGAAGTCCTTTTTTACTTGCGCCGACAAAGAATATCCTTGGTCTTCTCTGGTTAGGAAAGAAACCAAAGTTGTCAAAACTGATTGTAAATGCTTTGAAACTGCCGGCTACCTCAAGAATCACTTGTTTGACTTGATCAATTTGACTCAACTCTATATCTCCTAAAAACTTTAAGGTGAGATGAAGGTTTTTCACGTTTACCCATCTAAAGGCAAGGTCACACTCTGTGAAGTCCTTTATTAATCTAGTTAGTTTGTCTTTTAAGTATCCGGGCAGCTCAATTGCTATAAAGGTTCTCATAATTTAGTAGTTTAGCTGACATTAAGCCTTGGGCAATAGTGATTTATAAATTAGATTGATTAGATGAGCACTGGTTTTTTTCCTGATAGTATCGCGACTTCCTTTAACTACTATTTTTTTGACTATTTTTTGATTCCTGCTGCAGAGGGCTATAAAAGTAGTACCGGCCTTCACTCCTTTTTTTGTTTGAGGCCCGGCAAATCCCACTAAAGAAGCACCAATATCAGCATTGAACTTTTTTCGTACCCCGGTTGCTAATTTTAAAGCTATTTTTTTTGATACGCCTTGGGTTTTTAGCAAAGAAGGGTGAGAAATTTTAAAAAACTTACTCTTACTACCTAAAGAATAAGCAATGATAGCACCTTTAAATACCTTTGATGCTCCGGGAGTTTTAGTCAACAGATAGGAAGCATAACCTCCGCTAGCCGATTCAGCTAAAGCAAGAGTTTTTTTGCTCTTCCCCAAAATAGTTATAATTTTTTTTAGTTTTTTAATCATAATATGCCTGCTCCTTGATCTTCTTCTACTATTATCTCCTCATAAGTTTGGTTTGGCAACTCATAAAGGAACATTGAGGGGCGGGTAATAATTAGCCCATTTTTGAATGTATACTTTGTCTGGGGGTAAGTTATATGAAGGTTTGATTTAGTCCGGGTTGCAGCAACATAAAATAATCTTCTTTCTTCCTCGAGGTTATTTTGGGAATCAAGGGCTTTGGGGTGGGGAAAGCTATATTCACAGAAACCAATAATAAAAACTACCTCCCACTCTAATCCTTTGGCCTGATGGATGGTGGAGAGGACTAAAGTATCTTCTTTTTCATAACCACTTAGTATGGTTTCACCCTTAAATTCTTCAAAGGAGCCTAAATCAAGGAGAAATTCCTTGGTAGTTGAATAGGTAGAAGCCATCTTAGCCAGCTCTTCTAGATCAAGTATTCTCTCCTCGGAATTATCAAATGAAAGATGGCAGTAATCTTGGTAAGTTTCGATTATTCTTCTTAAACAGCTTTCAGGATTCCTGAGTTTTTTTAAAGCCTCGCAGATATCTGTAAATTCCTTGAATCCTTCTCGCTGTCTTGAAGGCAGGATTCTCCTGACATCAGCAACACTTTTTTTCTGATTAATCAGTTTATCCCAAATTTTATAAGCAAAGCTCCTCCCGATTCCTTTATGCAGACAAATTGCCCGCTTAAAAGATAATTCATCCTGGGAGTTAATAATTATTTTTAGATAACTTAAAGCATCTTTTATATGGGCCTGTTCAAAAAACCTTAAACCTCCCCGGACCAGGTAAGGGATATTCCTTTTCAAGAGTTCCATTTCCAGCTCTAAAGCCTGGAACCGTGAGCGGAAAAGAATTGCTATTTCCTTCAAAGGTATGCCTTCTCGGTTTAGCTCTAATATTTTTTGGCCGATAAACCTTGCTTGTTGATAAACATCTTTTGTTTTTACAACAGAGGGAATCTCTCCGCCTTTCTTTATGGCTTCTAATTCTTTGGGAAATTGATTTATGTTATGTCGTATGATTTCGTTAGCCAGTGAGAGTATTGGAGGGGGAGAGCGGTAATTTATCTGGAGTTTAAATATTTTAGTTCCTTCAAATGTTTTAGGGAAATCGAGAATATTATTTATGTCAGCAGCTCGGAAAGAATATATTGATTGAGCATCATCACCGACCACAAGGATATTTTTATGATAAGAGGAGAGGATTTTTAGAATTTCAAACTGCAGCTTGTTTGTATCCTGGTATTCATCAACCAGTATATAGTGAAAATTTTTGGTGTACTCCTGGCAAGTTTCTTTATTTTGCAGGACTGATAACCAGTTAGTGAGCAGGTCAGTGAAATCCATAATATTGGCTTGTTTCTTCTTCTTTTGGTATCTGGCGATAATTTTCTTTATCTGGGGTGCATATTCTTGGATATGGGGATATCGGTTAGCTATGGTTGCTTCAGGTGACTCTTGAGAATTAGCAGCTAAACAATAAATATTATAGATAAGTCCTTTTTTCGGGAACATTTTCTCACGTTTGTAAAAGCCTAAATCTTCAAGACAATCTTCAATTAAATCTTTGGCATCTTCTTTATCAGCTATGGTGAAATTAGGAGAATAGTTTAAGATTTGTGCTTCCTTTCTTAAGGTGACATTACCCACATGGTGAAATGTTCCGGCCCAAAGATTCTTAAGCGATGACTTAAGAAGGATTTCTGCCCGGTTAGTCATCTCATTTGCTGCCTTATTAGTAAAGGTTACTAGGAGAATATTCTGAGGCGGAATTCCTTTCTCAAGCAGATAAGCTAAACGGTAGATTAAAACTCTGGTTTTGCCGCTGCCGGCTCCAGCTAAAACTAAAGAGGGTCCTTCAGCCTCTTTAACTACCTTTAACTGTTGAGGATTTAAGTTTTTCTGGTAATCAACAGCCGCCCCTTGATAGTTAGTCTTTAATTTATAACTTTTCACAGCAATTATCTTACCACAAAAGGTTAATTTTGGGTTAGAGAAATTTATTTCCTAAGTGGGAGCCGAGCATTGACAGGGGAAATCCAAAATGGTAGAATTCTTCCACTTATTAATTACCTGATATTTTGGTTAAATAAGGAGGTGGACAATGAAGGCGGTAAAGGCAAAAGAGATTCTTTTCATCGGAGAAGACAAAGTAGGTTTGTTGGAAGATGTAACTGGTGCAATTAAGAATAGTGGGATTAACATCAGGTCAATAGCAGCCTGGGCTGATTCTGGTAAGGCATTCTTTAAATTGATAACCTCTGATAACTTAAAGGTAAAAGAAATACTCCTGAGTAAGGGAAGTGTGGATGAGAAAGAAGTAATAATTGTTGAGATGGCTGATAAGATAGGGCAACTTCATTTTCTTGCTTCTAAGCTAAAAGATAATAATATTAACCTTTGCGCCATACATGGGACAACTTATGAACCGGGCACCTCAGCGACCATTGTGTTTTCCTCCGATAATAATGACAAAGCTTTACAGATAATTTCTGGTTAAGTTTTAAGGCCTATATAAGATACTGCGGGCATTTCATGCCCACAGTATTAATTCGACTACAGTCCGTCTTTGACGGACTAAGTCTCATTAAATGCAGATACAATTTCCTTCTTCTTTTTTGTGGGGAGCCGCTCTTTCCAGTTACCAATGTGAAGGAGAAAACTTTAATTGTGACTGGTATCTTTGGGAAAAAGAAAAGGGATTGGGAGTCGCGGGGTCTGCTTGTCACCACTATCGCCTTTTTAAAAAAGATTTCCAACTCGCCAGCAGCTTTAATCTAAATAGTTTAAGAATATCTCTGGAGTGGTCAAGAATCCACCCCGATGCTTCTTATTTTTCGCAGCAGGAGCTTGCACATTACAAAGAAGTAGTGGATACTTTGATTAAATATAAGTTAAAACCAATAATTACTCTTCATCACTTCACCAATCCGCTTTGGTTTGTTAAAAGAGGGGGGTGGTTGGAAGCCAAAAATGTTGATTATTTCTTAAATTTTTTAATCAAAACAGTAGAGGCTTTAAGAGAAAAGGTAGAGTTTTGGGTTATTTTTAACGAACCTCTGGTTTATATCTATAATAGTTTTGTTAGGGGTATTTGGCCGCCAGGGGTGAAGTCGTTTAAGCAGGCTAAGCGAGTCTTGAATAATATTATAGCCGCTTACCTCACTGGCTATCAGGAACTAAAGAGAATATATCAGGGAAGTGCGCTTCCAGCACAGGTCTCCATAGCTAAGAGCTTAAGAGTATTTTCGCCTCACCCGGGCCTTAACTTATGGTTAAACTCCTTAAGCGCCAGTTTGCGTAGCCGTTACTTTAATTTTTGGCTCCTTGACTACTTGACCAAACGGAATGCTTTAGACTTCCTGGCTATAAATTACTACTGTCGCGAGTTCTCTAAGTTTAAAGATTTATTCGGCGCAGAATCAGATTATAAACCGAAGAGGGGAAGAAAAAATTATCTTGGCTGGAATATTTATCCTCAAGGGTTTTACCGATTGCTTAAAAAAATAGCCAGATATAATTTGCCGATAATAATTACCGAAAACGGAACTGCTGAATATGAAAATTCCCTTTATGAAGATTTTCTAATTAGACACTTGAGGAGTTTAGCGGCAGCAATAAATGAAGGGGTAGATATAAGAGGCTATCTTTGGTGGTCTCTAATCGATAATTTCGAGTGGGATAAGGGATTTGGTCCCTGTTTCGGCTTAGCCGGAGTTGACTACAAGACTTTTAAACGTACTCCTAAGCCTTTTTCCGCTACTTATAGTACGATAATTAAAGAAAATAGATTGGAAATCTAGTTTTATGAGTGATAAGGAGATAAGATTAATTATTAGTAACAGCCCGCCATTCAATGCTTTAGGCAAGCATCAGATAAGTAGATTAATTAGTATATCTGAAGTCAGAGAATACAGAAATGACCAGGTAATTTATAACGAAAAGGACCTTCCAGACTATCTCTACTTTCTGATTAAGGGAAGAATTGCAGTTTTAACTCAATCCGGATCAAAGCATCGTAAGATAGAGATCTTAAAGCGCGGCACCTGTTTCGGGATAATCTCTTTACTCACTGATGATCCGCATTCAGTAACTACAAAATCAATCGAAACTTCTCTCGTTTTGCAGACAGAGAAAAAAGCCTTTAAAGAATTTTTAAAGATGAATCCTTATCTTTCTTTGGATTTCGCACGCATTCTATCTCAAAGAGTGAAATCCCGATTTAAGCCTAAGAAGATATTCCAATCCAAAAAAATAGGAATCATGGGGAGTCCTTTAGCTGGCAAGACTCGCTACATGTTTGATTTAGGAGTAAGATTAAAGGAACAGACCAAAAAAGACATTATCTGTATTCAGATTATTCCTCCCGGGGCTGAAATTGCTCATTTTATTCCTGAGGTCTCGCTTACGAATAAGCGCAATAATATTTTATCTTTAAAGGTTTTCAGTGAGGGCTCTTTAGATAAGTATATTATAAAGAGTAAAGTCGCTTATCTTTACATAAGGGCTGATATTGGAGATAATTTTCTTCCCCTTCTAAACTTTCTTTCCGAAAGTTATCACTTTATTCTTTATGAGATTCCCCATAAATTTTTAGAAAAACACTTTGACGATTTTATCATATCTGCCCATCAAATACACTTTATTCTTTTTCCTCAAAAAAGGGAGTTGAGTAAGGGTGCATCCCTGCTAAAGGAATTAAAGGCCCATAACCCTTTGAATCAGGAAAAGATCAAAGTTATTATTACTGAAAGCTTTAATCAGGAAGGTCTGCTACTTGCCAAGAAGCAAAAGTTGATTAATCACCCGATTTATGCTACTCTGCCTTCTGTTAGTGATCAGCAATATATTAAGACTTTGCGAAGAATATCCCGTGAAATTGGTGAAGTTACCTTAGGTATAGCCTTAGGTAGCGGAGCTGCCTATGGGTTTTCGCATATCGGTGTACTAAAAGTTTTAGTACAAAATAATATAGTCATAGATGTTATTTGTGGCTCAAGTATCGGAGCAATAATTGCTGCTCTTTGGGCGGCTGGTTTTAGTGTTGATGATATCGAAAAACTTTCCAATCAATTCGGGAAGAAAATTAACAAATTCTCACTGACTGGTTTCTCTTTCCCTTTTAGAGGGATTATGAGAGCTAAGAGGCTCGAGAGTATATTTAGGAATATTTTCAAGGACATGACATTCTATGATTTAAAACACAACCTTAAAATAGTTGCCTTTGATTTTCTTAAGCGAAAATCGATAATTTTAGACAAAGGGCTTCTTTATAAGGCTGTAGCAGCTAGCTGTGCTTTTCCCGGTATCTTTGAACCGGTGAATTTCAAGAAGGATATTCTCCTAGATGGAGGGATCTTAAATCCCTTGCCGACAAAGGTTCTCTTAAATTATGATGCTCATAAGATAATTGCTTCTAATATATCTCTTTCGTCCGAACAAGCCTTAAGAATAAATCGTACACGTAGCCGTTTTCATATTTTTGATTTTATTTTCGGAAGCATTGAAACCATGCAGCAGCAATTTGTGGAACAGGCAGCCAAGATTGCTGATATAGTTATTCATACTAACCTCGAAGGGTTAGGGTGGATGGAATTTGAAAAGATAGCGGAATTTATTAAAAGAGGAGAGCTGGCTGCTAGAGAGAAGTTAGATGAGATCAAAAAACTGGTCTCTTTTTAAGATTGGCCTAAGGTGAAGATGAGGAGATTTAATTTTGCTTCTATTATTGGTGGGGTTATGTTTTTGGCAATAACTGTAGCGGGTGCCGGTTTTGTTTCCGGAGAAAACATTGGTGCAAGGTTCAAAGACCAGGATAAACTGGTTTATAAGGTTAATTTTAACGGAATTCCCTCTGGTTATATCGAATGGGAGTATTTAGGGCAAGAAGATATTAACGGGGTAACTGCTGATATTCTTTTACTGAATTCAAATACAAAAATCCTTAAGCTTCTAAGTTTAGCCGGGAAAGAAAAAGTTTTCCTTGATAGTAGAACCGGTCTTCCCCTAAGAGTTGAGAGGGATATCGTTTTCTTTGGCCGAAAGGAAAAGATTTCTGAAACTTACAACCAAGATGTCGGGTATATTAGGATCAATAAAAGTAATTCCAAAAATAGAGAGAGGGTCATTTACCAAGACAAACCAATCCATAATATCTTGGAACTTCTCTATTTTTTCCCTCAAGACTTAACGCTTACGCCAGGTAAATGGATGGGCTTTAACCTTCCCACTCAAAAGATAAAAATAAAGATGGTAAGGGAGAGAGTCTTGAAGGCCAATGGTGAAAACCGGGATACTTACTTTCTGGTTGGAAAAGGCGCAAGAAGATTTAATCTCTGGTTAGATAAAGAAAAAAAGATTCCTTTGCGTTTAGAATTCATTTCATTAGCCGGTAAAGTTACTATTTTAAAAAATGGGGATTTACAATGATTCATCCTAAAGCAATTATCGAAAAAGATGTAATTTTAGGAGAAGAGGTAAGCATAGGTCCTTATACTTATATCGAAGGAGGGGTTCATCTAGGTCGGGGGGTAAGGGTTTCTGCTTTTGTGCACTTAAAGGCCAATACTTATATTGGTGATAATACCTTTATTGGCAGCGGTAGCGTTATTGGTGAAGCCCCCCAGGTTTTAGAGTCCAGAGTCTCTAAGGGTAAAGTTTATATCGGAAAAAATAATATTATCCGGGAGTATGTTACGATCAATTGCGCAAGTTCTCCCGATAAGGCTACCTTCTTAGGCGACAGTAATTTTCTTATGGCCTGTTCACATATTGCCCATGATTGTAAGTTAGCCAATAATATTGTTATTTGTAATGGTACTCTGGTTGCCGGTCACGTTGAAATTCAAGATAAGGTCTTTATTTCCGGAAATGTAGTTATCCATCAATTCGTAAGGATTGGCAGGTTAGCAATGGTTGGAGGTCTCTCCAGGGTTAACCAGGATATCCTTCCCTTTATGCTGTTAGTAGGAGACTCCCGAATCTGGGGGCTCAATTCAGTAGGCCTAAGGCGAGCAAGCTTTAAAGCTAACCAGATAAGTCAAATTAGAAAAGCCCATAACTTCCTTTACCGTAAGGACTTGCCCCTTAAAACTGCTTTGGAAAATTTAAAGAAGATTGATTCTCCTGAAGTAAAGGAGATGGTAGTTTTTATCCTCTCTTCTGGCAGAGGAATTTGTGGTCCCAAAAGAAGTAGTTTATGGGAAAAGCTATTTTTAGATTACCCTTATTTTATCGGCAGGAAAATTCCTACTTACGATTCTTTGCCCAAGCCTGATTTAGATAAGTTTGATACTAGAGAATAATTTTTGTTGCGAAGACTAACCAGCCAGTATGACAGGGCATCCGTTGTTCCGGCCGGGTTTTTCCTCTTCTTACCAGAATTCTCCGCAGGAGAATTTCCATAGTTTCAATATTGACAAATCCTTTTTCTTCCAGACTAAATACAGTTTTCGTAAGTTGTTCAAAGGTGGGACATATTGTAGCAAGCCGGCAACCCCCTTTTAGTGATTTATAAGCAGCGTCAATCAATTCCCAGGGGCTTCCAATATCAATCATTACAAAGTCAGCTTCTTTTTCATCGAATTCAGTGGTAATTTCCTGATGTTTGAGTTCCACCCATTCACTTAAGCCATTTTTTTCTAAGTTTTTCTTAGCATTTTCCAGAAATTCTTTATTTCGTTCGTAACTATAGACTCGGCCGTTGGGCCTGACGAAATTAGCCAAAGCCGTAGTTAATGCCCCGCTACCTATGCCGGACTCAATTACCTTAGCTCCCGGAAAGATGTTTCCCCGAAGAAGAATCATTCCAATATCTTTGGGATAAAGGATTTGTGTTTTTCTTCTCACTTTCATTACCAGCTCATAGAGGTAAGGGCGGAGGATATAGAAGGGGAACCCTAGATTTGTCTCTGTTTTTTGGCCGAATTCTTTGCCGATAAGCGAGCCGATTTTTAAGAAACCCTTGTCAGTGTGGAGAGTTTTTACTTCGGCCTTAAGGAGGAAGTTCCTTTTTTCATCGTTATAGAGGAATATTAGATCTCCTTGCTTGATCATAGTATAGAATATATCACTAGAAAAATATCTTGCAAGGAGATATTCTTTGTATTAAACTCTGATAAGACCCATAAAGGTCTGTTGGAAAGAGGTTAGTTCTCCTATAACTTAAACCAGTAAGAAGTTAATAAGCTTAACAATGAAGTATATTGTAGTTATTCCTGACGGTGCCAGCGATTATCCCCTTGATATTTTAGGAGCAAAGACACCTTTTGAGGTGGCTGATATCCCCTTTATGGATTCCTTGGCTAAATCCGGGATATTAGGAAGAGCCAAGACCATTCCCCGCGGATTTACCCCTTCTAGTGATATTGCTAATCTTTCTTTGCTTGGTTATGACCCGGAAATCTACTATACCGGCCGGGGTCCGCTGGAGGCTGTGAATTTGGGGGTAGAATTAGGTGAGAGAGACTTAGCTTTTCGTTGCAATCTTATCACTGAAGCTGAAGGTAAACTCCAGGATTATAGCGGAGGACATATAACCGATAAAGAAGCTAAAATCCTTATTGATTGCATCAATGATAATCTAAAGACCGACAAAATTCAGTTTTTTTTCGGGACTAGTTACCGTAACCTTATGGTTATTCGGGGAGGAGTGGATTTAGGGTTAGATAAACTAAAGTATCTTGCTCCTCACGATATCATGGGTAAGGAAATATCTCGAAGTCTGCCGCGGGGTAAGGGCAATGAGGTTATTACCGACCTGATGAATCGTTCTAAAGATTTTCTCGCTGCCCATGAGATCAATAAGGTGAGAATAGATCTGGGCGAAAATCCGGCTAATATGATTTGGCTTTGGGGTTGCGGTGGCAAGCCGACAATGCCGCTCTTTGAAACTGAATTTGGCATTAAGGGCGCAGTTATCTCAGCCGTAGATTTAATCAAGGGTATCGGAAAAATAATTGGGCTGAAAGTGCCAGAAGTCGAAGGTGCCAATGGCTACTACGATACTAATTATCTGGGTAAGGCAGAAGCGGCTCTGGCAGCCTTAGAAGATTGTGATTTTGTCTTTGTTCACATAGAAGCTACTGATGAGGCTGGCCATAACCAAGACTTGCGGATGAAAATAGCTTGTCTTGAGCGGATAGATAAACTCATTGTCGGTACCATAGTGGAGAGGCTAAAGAATAAAGATTTCCGAATTCTAATTACTCCAGACCATCCCACCCCTATCAGTATAAGGACCCATACCGCTGAACCGGTACCTTTCTTAATCTCTGGTTCGGGAATAGACAAAGATGATTTATCTTCATACTCGGAGAGAGAAGCTCAGAATAGTTCACTCTATTTTGATAAAGGTACGGATTTACTTAAATATTTCCTTACTAAATGAGCACAATCCTTTTTATCTTGGCGATTAGTTCACTTATCGGCGGCTACCTTTTCTATGGTCGTTTTGTGGCTAAAGTATTTGGCATTGACCCGGCAAGGAGAACACCAGCCCACACTAAATATGATGGTGTTGACTATGTTCCGGCAAAAAACTGGCTGGTTATCTTTGGCCATCATTTTGCCTCTATTGCCGGAGCTGGGCCGATTATCGGACCGATTTTAGCTTATATCTGGTGGGGTTGGTTAGGCACACTGATCTGGATTATTCTGGGAACTATTTTTATCGGGGCAGTACATGACTTCTCTACTCTTATGATTTCGCTGCGCGAGGAGGGAGTAAGTATTGGGCAGCTTTCCCGGAAGTACACCTCTAAGAGAGGAAGCATGTTTTTTCTGATATTCTTATGGTTTGCCTTAATTGTTGTTATTGCTGTTTTTGCTGCCATTTGTGCCAAAAGTTTTATTAGTCAACCTCAGATAGTAGGTTCCTCTTTAGGCTTAATTCCGGTTGCTATGGTTATTGGGTTCTTAATTTATAAGCTAAGAGTAAATATTGTTTTAGCCACTTTAATCGGAATCAGTTGTTTAGGGATTTTGATTTTTTGGAGTCGATTTTATCCTTTACAAATAAAATTAGCTGACCCTTATACATTTTGGATTATTGTTCTTTTTATTTATGCTTTTTTTGCTTCGATAATCCCGGTAAATATCCTGCTTCAACCCCGGGATTATTTAGCTAGTTTTTTACTATTTTTCGGTATTATCGTAGCTTTCATCGGGATTATTCTCAAGCCCTTTCCGCTTAGCGGCGCAAAGCTGATTAGTTTTAGTGCCCCGGCTGGTTATCTTTTCCCGATAATGTTTATAACCGTAGCTTGCGGAGCAATATCTGGTTTTCATTCCCTGGTTGCTAGCGGAACAACCTGTAAACAGTTAAATAGCGAGAAAGACGCCCTTAAAGTGGGTTATGGAGCCATGATTTTAGAAGGTATTTTAGCAGTGATAGTTTTATTCTCAATAGCCTTTGGATTAAAAGATATACCGCAAGAGAAGACTTACGCTGAAATCTTTTCCTTGGGGTTTGCCAAAGTAGGATTCTTATTAGGCAATAATGCCCAGATCATTGCTTTAGTGATTCTTAATGCTTTTATCTTGACCACTCTTGATACTGCAACCCGGATAACCCGTCTTATAACCCAAGAGTTGTTTGGAGTAAATAATAAGTGGCTGGCTACCTTAGTAGTTGTTCTGGTTGCCGGGTATTTAGCTGTAATGAATAAATGGCAGATTCTTTGGCCAATGTTTGGGGCATCTAATCAGTTGGTAGCTGGTTTAGCTTTAGTCGTAGTTAGCGGATGGTTGTTTTATCGGAAAAAAAACTACAAAATTACTCTTATTCCTGCTATTATAATGGTATTGATAACTATCTTTGCTTTAGGTTTTAAAATAGCAGATTTCATGGGCGATGGTAATTATCTTCTTTCGGGAATATCTTTAGCTCTTATAGTTTTTGGTATTTTAGGAATATTGGAATTCAGGAAATTAGCAAAACTCCGTTCTGATTAAAACTTCAAGGGTGAGCATCACAGTGAGCGAGTTGGGGGGTATTGCCTTTGTTAGTGGATAAGTGTAAAATGAGTGATACTAAAGGAAGAATGAGATAAAATGTCGAGCAAATTAAAAAATAAATTGGTTATTCAGAAATACGGCGGTAGCTCAGTAGCTGATATCGCAAAGATAGAAAAAGCTGCCCAGAAAGTTATTGCTTACGCTAAGCAGGGCAATAGGGTGGTAGTTGTTATTTCGGCAATGGGGGGTACTACTAATGATTTAGTTAGTTTGGCCAAGAAGATAAATCCTCATCCTTCGGAGCGCGAAATGGATATGTTAATATCTACTGGCGAGCAGATTTCTTGTTCCTTGTTGGCTATGGCGATTCATAAGAGAGGCAAAGGGGCAATATCATTTACCGGGCCTCAGATTGGAATAATCACCGACACCTATCATACCCAGGCTAAGATTTTAAAGATCGAGACTAACCGCATAAAGAGAGAATTACGAAATGGTAATATTGTTATTGTGGCCGGGTTTCAAGGCTTAAGTACGGCCTTAGAGATAACCACTTTGGGTCGTGGTGGCTCAGACCTAAGCGCTGTAGCTTTAGCTGTAGCTTTGAAGGCAGATTTATGTGAGATTTATACTGATGTTGAAGGAATTTATACTGCTGATCCGCGAATTGTACTTAACGCAAAAAAATTAAAATATATTACTTTTGATGAAATGCTGGAGCTTGCATCTCGTGGAGCCCAAGTTATGCACACCAGGGCAGTTGAGGTAGCAAAGAAGTTTAATATCCCGATACAGGTGAAGGGTAGCTTTACTAAAAAGGAGGGAACAATAATTATGGGAAAGACACCATTAATAGAGGAACCGGTGGTAAGGGGAATAACTCTTACCAGCAATGAGGCCAAAATAACTTTGTGTAACGTTCCGGATAGACCAGGAATTGCCGCCCATATGTTTAAAGAGTTGAGTCGGCAGAACATTAATATAGATATGATTGTTCAGAATGTAAGCCATAGAAAAGCAACTGATATCTCTTTCACCGTCCCCAAAAATAATCTAATCAAGACGCTTAAAATTTCAAAAGGTATTTCCAAGCGTATTGGTGCTGGAGAAGTTATTTCTGATGAGACTATAGCTAAGGTTTCTGTCGTGGGGGTGGGGATGAAGACTCATTCCGGAGTAGCAGCAAAGTGTTTTTCAATCTTAGCCAAAAATAAGATTAATATTGATATGATTTCAACTTCAGAGATTAGCATCTCTTGCGTGGTAAAGAAAGGGGTAGGCAAGAAAGCCTTAAAAGCGCTTCACAAGGGATTTAAATTGGATAAAATAAATTCATAAGTGTTAAAGGGTAAAGGTTAGATGAAAAAAGTATATATTTACGATACAACCCTAAGGGACGGAACTCAAACTCCAGGGATTTCTTTAAGCTGTCAGGATAAGATCAATATCGTCAAAAAGTTAGATGATTTTGGCATTGATTTTATCGAGGGTGGCTGGCCCTATTCTAATCCCAAGGATAAAGAGCTTTTTGAATATTTTAAGAAATACTCTTTAAAAAATAGCAAACTCACCTCTTTTGGCTCTACAGCTCATCCTTCAAAGCCGGCCAAGGAGGATCAGAATCTTATCAGTCTACTTGATTCCGAGACTGAGTGTGTTACTATTTTCGGTAAAACCTGGAATTTACACGTAAAAGAAGTTTTGAAGATAAAACCTGATGATAATCTTAGGATTATTGCTGATAGTATAAGTTTCTTGAAAAGCAAAGGAAGACGTGTCTTCTATGATGCTGAACACTTCTTTGACGGGTATAAGGCTGATCCCAGTTACGCCCTTAAGACTTTAAGAGTAGCTAAAGAGTCGGGAGCTGAGCTAATTGTTTTTTGTGATACCAATGGCGGAAATTTACCTTGGGGAATTAAGACAATAATTCAAGAGGTAAAGAGTAAACTTTCTTTGGCCACTTTTGGGGTGCATTGCCACAATGATTTAGGGTTGGCAGTGGCAAATTCGATAGTTTGTGTAGATGAGGGTTGTATACAGATCCAGGGGACTATGAATGGTTACGGGGAAAGGTGTGGGAATGCTGACTTAGTGACCATAATCAGCATATTGCAGCTTAAGATGGGGAAAAAGGTTATATCTGCTAAAAGGTTAGCTGAATTAACCCATCTTTCGCATTTTGTAAGTGAAGTCTCTAATATGGTCCATCGCGATAATCATCCTTTTGTAGGTCACAGCGCTTTTGCTCATAAAGGAGGAGTACATATTGATGCAGTTATAAAAAATCCCCGGGCCTATGAGCATATTGATCCGGCTTTAGTAGGGAATAAGCGGAAGCTTATTGTTTCAGAACTGGCTGGTAAGTCTACTTTAGTAGTAAAGGCGAAAGAGCTAGAGTTTGATTTAGATAAGAAGTCAGATAAGGCTAAGAATTTACATCAACTGATCCAAAGGTTAGAAAGAGAAGGATATCAGTTTGAAGCTGCTGAAGGTTCTTTTAAACTGCTGCTTCAGAAAGAATTTAAGAAATATAAAAACTTTTTTGATTTGCTGGGATTTAAAGTTGTTGTTGAAAAAGGTGAAGATAACAAGTTAGTTTCAGAGGCAATAATAAGGTTGAAGATTAACGGGAAATTAGAGCATACAACCTCTCTTGGTGATGGTCCGGTCAACGCTTTAGACAACGCTTTGAGAAAGGCTTTATCTAAGTTTTATCCAACACTCTCTGGGATGCACCTTACTGATTTTAAGGTTAGAGTGCTTGATGAGAAAGGCGGGACCGCAACAAAGGTGAGAG
Organism: uncultured Planctomycetia bacterium; assembly: GCA_964455085.1. Taxonomy (GTDB): domain Bacteria; phylum Omnitrophota; class Gorgyraeia; order Duberdicusellales; family 4484-171; genus Susulua. The sequence continues at coordinate 20,111 of CAYVYJ010000008.1, read as the reverse complement.
TTTTGATTCAATCCCAGGACAAGGAAGATAGCTGGTCAACTATTGGTGTTTCAGAAAATATTATTGAGGCATCTTGGCAGGCTTTATCCGATAGCGTTGAGTATAAACTCCTTAAAGACTCTCCAAAATAAGGAAAGCTTAAGGCTTATCCTTTCTTATTGTTTTTTTAATAAGCAATGATATAATTGGGGTTAGCTAAAGCCTAGTCTAAATATAGGGAAAGTAGAGAGATGAAAGGTGCTAAAATTCTAATTGAGAGTTTGATTCGGGAGGGAGTAGAGGTGATTTTTGGCTATCCCGGCGGGACAGTCATACCTTTATTTGATTATCTCTATGATTCTCCGATAAAATTTATTTTGACCCGTCATGAGCAGGCAGCCGCTCATGCTGCTGATGGTTATGCTCGTTCTACAGGCAGGGTAGGAGTTTGTGTGGCTACATCAGGGCCCGGGGCGACTAACTTGACTACTGGTATTGCCACTGCCCATATGGATTCTGTGCCGATTATAGCTATTACCGGCCAGGTAAAAACATCTTTAATCGGTAATGACGCCTTTCAAGAAGCCGATGTAACCGGGATAACCCGTTCGATAAGTAAGTATAATTATCTGATAAAGGATGCCAAGGATATTGCCTATATCGTAAAAGAAGCTTTTTATCTAGCTAGTACCGGAAGGCCTGGGCCAATAGTTATTGATTTACCGGTTGATACACAGATACAAGAGGCAGATTTTAACTATCCTAAGAAAATAAAGATGAGAAGTTATAGTCCAACTCATTTTGGACATCCCGGACAAATAAAAAAAGTACTTAAACTTATCTATAATTCTAAGAAGCCGGTTATTATGGCCGGAGGAGGGGTTATTATAGCGGGAGCTTGTGAGGAGTTATTAAGATTTGCTGAAAAAACCAATATCCCGGTCACAACTACCCTTATGGGATTGGGAGGATTCCCTTCTACCCATCAACTATCTTTAGGTATGCCGGGCATGCACGGAACTGTATATGCTAATTTGGCAGTTACTGAGAGTGACCTTTTGATTTCGGTTGGTTCCCGTTTCGATGACCGAGTTACTGGAAAATTAGATGCTTTTGCCCCTGGGGCAAAGATAGTTCATATTGATATTGACCCTACATCGATAAGTAAGACTATAAACGTTGATGTTCCGATTGTCGGTGATGCTAAGAATATCGTTGGTCAGCTCACCGAAGAGGTCGATGAGACTAAATTAGTTGATCTAGAAAACTGGCACAAGAAAATAAAAGAGTGGAAGAAGAAGCACCCGCTTAAATATAAATATAAGAAGACCGGTAAAATTAAACCGCAATACGTTATTGAAGAACTTTACCACCAAACCAAGGGTAAGGCTATTATTACCACTGAAGTAGGACAAAATCAGATGTGGGCATCACAGTTTTATAAGTTTGATTACCCTCGTCATTTCCTCTCCAGTGGCGGTTTGGGAACAATGGGTTATGGTTTCCCGGCGGCAATCGGAGCCAAGATAGCTAACCCTAAGAAAGAAGTGATTGTTATTGCCGGTGATGGTTCGATACAAATGAATATCCAGGAATTAGCTACTTTGAATACCTATAATTTAAAGATCAAGATAATCATTTTGAATAACGGTTACCTAGGAATGGTTAGACAATGGCAGGAGCTTTTTTATAACCGGCGTTATTCAGGAACACCCTTAAAGAATCCTGATTTTGTGAAAGTTGCCCAAGGTTATGGGATAAAGGGCATACAGGTAAAGAAAGTAAGCGAAGTAAAGAAGGCAATAGAGGAAATCCTTAAATTTAAAGGTTCTGTTTTGGCTGATTTTTTGATTGAACCCGAGGAGAACGTATTTCCTATGGTGCCGGCCGGAGAGGCCATTAACCGAATGATTGGAGGTATGGCTTAATACAATGCGTCATACTATACAAGCCTTAGTTGAAAACAGGTTTGGAGTTTTGGCAAGGGTTTCTTCTTTGTTTAGCGCCCGCGGCTATAACATTGAATCTTTAGCAGTCGGTGAAACTGAAGATTCTTCTGTCTCGTGTATGACTATTGTTGTAGACGCGCAGGATGAGAAGGTTCTTGAACAGATAAAAAAGCAACTTCATAAGTTAATTGATGTAATTACAGTCATTGACTTTACCCGTCGGGATTATATTGATCGAGACCTGATTTTAGCCAAAATAGTTAAAAGCAAAAAGAGTAAAAAGACTATAGAAAAACTAGTCAAGAAGTTTCCAATAAAGATCATTGAGGAAACTAAAGAGGATTATTTCTTAGAGATTTGTTCGGATCACTACCAGGAAGAAGAAATTCTAAAAGAATTGAAGGGTGTAGAGTTAAAAGAATTAGTAAGGACCGGGAGAATTGCAATCGGGAAGTAAGAAGATACTTCGGGTATTTCATACCCTCAGTATCAATTCGACTACAGTCCGCCTTTGGCGGACTAAGTCTCATTGAGGAGGTTAAAGATGGCTAAGATGTATTATGATCAGGATGCTAATCTGGATATAATTAAAAATCTTAAAATAGCTATTATTGGCTATGGTATACAGGGCCGGGGTCAGGCTTTAAATTTAAGAGATAGTGGAGTGGGAGTTTTAGTGAGTGAACTTAAAGGCACACCAAACTATCAACAAGCTAAACAGGACGGATTTGAGGTTATGTCTGCTGAAGATGCTGCAGCAGCTTCCGATATCATCCAGATATTAACCCAGGATCATGTCCAGGGTATGGTCTATAAAAATTCTATAGTGGCTAACCTTAAACAAGGCAATGCTTTAGTATTTTCTCACGGATTTAACATTCATTTTAAGCAAATTGTACCTCCGGAAAACGTTGATGTTTTTATGGTTGCGCCTAAGGGGCCGGGTGCTTTGGTAAGGGAGATGTACGAACAAGGCAAGGGAGTTCCTTGCTTAATCGCAGTATTTCAGGACTTTAGCGGCAAAGCTAGAAATAAAGCTTTAGCTTATGCTAAGGCTATCGGTGGGACAAGAGCCGGTGTTATTGAAACTACCTTTAAAGAAGAGACCGAGACTGATCTTTTTGGTGAACAGGCAGTTCTTTGCGGGGGCACTTCAGAGTTGATAAAAGCTGGTTTTGACACTTTAGTCGAAGCCGGGTATCAACCGGAAATCGCTTACTTTGAATGTTTACATGAACTTAAACTGATTACTGACCTTATTTACAAGACTGGTATTTATGGTATGAGAAAGAGAGTTTCCGATACTGCTGAATATGGCGACATAACCAGAGGTAAGCGGATAGTTAATAAACAAACTCGGGAGGAGATGAAGAAGATTCTTGGCGAAGTTCAATCAGGTTCTTTTGCTCGGGAGTGGATAAAAGAGAATCAGGAAGGTAGACCAAACTACAACAGAATAACCGAAGAAGAAAAGAATCATCCGATTGAAAAAATTGGGAAGGAACTCCGCGGAATGATGCCCTGGATGGAATAACCGGTGCAAGAAGTGGCAAAAGAAAAAATTGTTATTTTTGATACTACCTTAAGAGACGGGGAGCAGGCTCCGGGGGCAACTTTGACTTCTGAACAGAAGTTAGAGGTTGCCTATCAGCTGGCCAAGTTAGGGGTAGACGTAATCGAAGCTGGTTTTCCTATTGCTAGCCCTGATGACTCTAAGGCTGTAGATCTTATTGCCCGGAATATTAAGGGAAGTACTATCTGCGCCCTGGCAAGATGTTTGCCTAAGGATATTGCGGCAGCTCAAAATTCGTTAAAGAGAGCAAAGAATCCCCGTATCCACATTTTTCTAGCTACTTCAAAAATTCACCTTAAGTACAAATTTAAAAAAGCTGAAGATGAGATTTTAGCTTTAGCTAAAGGCGCTACTAAACTGGCTCGCAATCTATGTGGGGATATCGAGTTTTCTCCTGAAGATGCTACTCGTTCAAGGAAAGAATTTCTTTTCCGGGTAATTGAGACAGCTATAGCTTACGGGGCAAGAACAATAAATATTCCTGATACAGTGGGCTACTCTTACCCTCAAGAGATCTACAGCTTAATCTCTGATATCCGCGACAATGTTCCCAATATCGGCAAGGCAGTTATTGCTATACACTGCCATGATGATTTGGGCATGGCTGTTGCAAATTCTCTCTCGGCAGTCTTAGCTGGAGTCCGCCAAGTGCATTGTACAATAAACGGCATTGGTGAGAGAGCCGGTAATGCATCGCTAGAGGAGATAGTAATGGCCCTGAATACTCGTAAAGATGTTTTTGCCAATCTGGTAACTGGTATAAAGACTAAGGAGATTGTTCATACCTCCCGTCTGGTAAGCAATCTTACTGGATTCATTGTTCCTCCTAATAAAGCTATTGTGGGTAGAAACGCCTTTGCTCATGAGTCGGGGATTCATCAAGATGCCATACTTAAGAAGAGAAGTACTTATGAAATAATGAACCCTAAGGATGTAGGGGTGGATAAAAGCCAGATAGTTTTGGGAAAGCATTCTGGAAGACATGCTCTGGCTAGGAGGTTGGGAAAACTGGGCTTTAATTTTAGCAAAGGCAGAATAGATGTACTTTTTAAACAGTTTAAACAACTGGCTGATAAGAAAAAGGAAGTTTTTGATGATGATTTAATTGCCTTAGCCGAAGAACAGGTAAAGCCAAGGGTTAAGGTTTATGATTTGGTTTCAATAAAAGTAGTTACCGAGACCGGAACTTTGCCTCAAGCCGAAATTAAAATTAGGTATAAGGGAAAGGTCCGGGAAGCAAAATCTACCGGTGATGGACCGGTAGACGCCTGTTATAGAGCAATTGATAAGATTACAGGGATAAAAACAAAACTTCTTGGGTATAAACTTGATGCAATTACCAGAGGAAAAGATGCTCAAGGCCGGGTAAGGGTGGAAATCGTTGTTAAGGGTAAAACGGTTAGCGGCCGGGGTTCGAGCACAGATATTTTAGAATCTTCGGCGAAAGCCTATCTGGATGCTCTAAATCGAATTAGATGAAGTATATTAAGAATTTAATCGGAATAGCCACAGTTATTTTCCTAGCCCTAGCTATAATTAACTTTCATAAAACAGAGAAGTTAAGTTTTTTAAGATCAAAGATTAATATCTTGCGGGAATTTACCAAAGCAAAGGTAGAATCTTTTAAACAGGACACATCTTTTACCTTTAATCCTCAAAGGAGACGCCCTTTGAGTTTTATCAGCAGAGAAAGTGAGCTTATCCATTTAGCTAAAGATGTATTTGGCCAATTCACCCCGTCTCAATGGGCAGAATTCTGGAATTTAATTTATGACCCTATTGAGGAAAAACAAGAGTCTGCGAAAGTGAAGCGATACCGTACCCAAGAAGAGATACAATCTCACCTTAAATACAATTATCCCAATCCTTTTTCTTATTTTAATAAGGAGCACTGGGATTATTTTTGGAGTATTGTCTTTAAGGAAAAAATATGAGTTCTTCTAAAATATACGGTTTACTTGGTTATCCCCTGGAACATTCTTTCTCCCCCCGGATGCATAATGCTGTCTTCAGAAAATTAAATATTCCTGGCCAATACCAGCTATTTCAAAAGCAACCCCAGGAGCTTGCATCTTTCTTGGGGAGTTTGGAAAGAGAGAATATCTGGGGATTAAACGTCACTGTTCCTTACAAAGAGAAAGTTTTGGATTTCAATCTCATCGAGCTGGATAATACAGCTCCTTACGCCAAGGAGATACGAACTGTGAACACTATAGTAAGGAAAGACGGAAAATTAAAAGGATATAATACCGATGTGGCTGGATTCTTGAGGCATCTGAATAAAGTAGGTTTTGCGCCACGTAAGAAGAGAATAGCCTTATTGGGTGCCGGAGGAGCGGGGAAGGCGGTAGCTTACTCTCTAGCCAAAAAGGGTGCAGAGGAGATAGCTATCTTTGACCTTGAGCGGGATAAGTCAGAGAGTGTTGGTAAACTGCTTGAAGAAATTTTCCCGGATCTTAAGCTATCAATAGTGGATACGGTCACAGGATTAGATATCAGGCATAAAGACTTGCTTGTAAATGCAACTCCTGTAGGTTTAAAAGGCGATGATCCTTGCCTGGTAGATGAGGGTATGTTGCATGAAGATTTATTTATTTATGACCTTATCTATAATCCGGCTTCAACTAAGTTATTGTCACTCGCCAAAGCTAAAGGCTTAGAGCATTCTAATGGACTGGGGATGTTGGTTTACCAAGGAGCTTTTTCTTTTATTTATTTCACAGGAACTCAAGTGCCTTATGCTAAAATAGTAGAAGCAATGTGGGGAGCAATTGAAGGCGGGTTTACAAAGAGATGAGTACAAGGATATGGATATTTATTTTTGGTAGTTGTCTGGGTAGCTTTCTTAATGTCTGCATTCATCGCTTCCCCCAAGAGAAATCGATTATTACTCCTGGTTCTTTTTGTCCCAAGTGTAAAACTCCGGTTAAATGGCATGACAATATTCCTTTAATTAGTTATCTTCTCTTAGGCGGCCGCTGTCGCAGTTGCCAGAAAAGAATATCCTTTAGGTATCCCTTAGTCGAGCTTATCAGCGGCGCATTCTTTCTGGCGCTTTATTTAAAGTTAGGTTTTGGCCTGGAACTATTAAAATATATGTTTCTCTTTGCCCTGTTATTAGTAGTTTCTTTTATTGATATTGATTACCATGCGATTCCTGTACACTTATGCTTTTTAGGAATCATCATCGGGCTGCTCTTTAGTCTTTGGCCTACCTCACAGCTTCTTAGAACCGGAGTCTTTGACTTAGGAGCATTGCCTCTTTATGCAGCGTTTAAAGGTCTGCTTTTTGGCTTTGGCTTTACTTATCTTTTTAAGTTCTTTGGCGATATTTTTATTGATTTTTATCTTAAGTTGCGTAAAAAAGAGTCAATTGAAGGAGAAAGGGAATCTTTGGGTTTAGGTGATGTGGATTTTATGGGAATGGTAGGTGTATTTTTAGGGATAAAAGCGGTAGTTCTGGTGTTTTTTATTGCTCCTTTTATAGCCTTACTCTACTCGATCTTTGCCCTTATCTTTAAAAGATCACACTTGATACCTTATCTGCCTTATTTGTCCTTAGCTACTGTGATTGTATTTTTCTGGGGAAACAAAATAGTGAGTTTTATATTTTGAAAAGGAGGAAAAGGTGCGAATTTTAACTGCTGGCGAATCCCATGGGGAGTATATTGTGGCGATTCTGGAAGGATTTCCTAAAGGAGTAAAGGTTGATCAGAAATTCGTCAATGAAGAGTTAAAGAAGCGGGCCTCTGGTGAAGGGAGAGGAAAGCGGATGTCAATAGAGCAGGATAGAGTTAAGATTGTATCCGGCCTGCGCAACAAAATAACTTTAGGTAGCCCGATAGCTATACTGGTCAAAAATAAAGATACCAAGATATTTACTCAAGCTAAAGATAGCTTATCTTCTCTTTCTGTGCCGAGACCTTCGCATGCTGATTTAGCCGGTGCCTTAAAGTATCAAGAAACAGATATGAGGAATATTCTCGAAAGAGCTTCGGCCCGGGAAACAGTAGCCAGAGTCTCTGCTGGTGCTATATGTAAACAATTTCTTTTAAACTTCGGAATAAAGATTGCCAGTTTCACTCTCAGCCTGGGAGGCATTTCTTCTCAAAAGCAACCTAGGAGCATAAATGAGATTATTAATAAAATTAAGGGGTCAAAATTAAATTGTCTCGATAAGAATAAAGAGAAGCTAATGATTGAAGAGATTGCTGAAGCAAAAGAGGCCGGGGACAGCTTAGGTGGAGTAGTTGAGCTTTGGATAGAAGGTGTGCCTGCAGGAGTTGGGAGTTTCATGCACTTTGATCGCCGCCTGGATGCTAAACTTAGTTCTTATTTAATGGGTATTCCTGCGGTTAAAGGGGTTGAGATAGGTTTAGGTTTTGACTACGCCAAAAAAAGTGGGTCACTCACTCACGATGCGATATATTACACAGTCAATAAAGGTTTTACCAGAAAGACCAATAATTCCGGCGGCATCGAGGGGGGTATTTCTACAGGATTACCAATTATCTTAAGGCTGGCTATGAAACCGATTGCTACTTTGGCTAAACCACTTGATTCAGTAAATATTATTACCAAGAAAGCTCAAAAAGCACCAGTTGTGCGTTCAGATGTTTGTGCGATAGTTGCTTGCGGCCTTATTGCTGAAAGTATGTCAGCAATTGCCATAACTGAGAGTTTTTTGGATAAATTTGGATTTGATAGCCTAGGAGAAATAAGCTCTAATTATCGTAATTACCTCAAGTCACTTAAATCTTTCACTAAAGCCAAATGAAGTCTGTCAGCTTTTGATCAGTCAATAAGGTTAGGTTTAACCTAAACCGAATCAGTTCAAAAGGAGGATCTATGTTTGATTTAGGCAAATTAGGAGATTTGTCGAAAATGGCTAATCAGGCAAAACAGCTCCAGGAAAAGCAGGAGCGTTCCCAGCGCGAACAGATGGATATTTTATCGAAGATATCCAAACAGCTTGAAGAAATATTAACTTTACTTAAAAAGTAATCGGTTTAAGCGGAGGCGGTTAATAGGTCTGCCGTCTTCGGTGAGGTAAATTTATCTAAAACAAAACTAGTAAATGGCAGAAAAAGTGGCACTTATCGCAGCGATTATCCTTCCCTTTTGGAATATACCGCTGATCTTGAGAATAATAAAACGGAAATCATCCCGGGATATTAGTATCTATTGGGCAATAGGTGTGTGGCTATGTTTTGTCTTGATGGCCCCGGATGGATTTGTGTCTGAAGATTTAGTTTGGCGGACATTTAATATTATAAATTTTGTTCTTTTTACCTTAGTACTCATCTTTGTATTAGTTTACAGAAGAGAAAGAGTAAAAGATTAGGCCAGAATGAGGAAAATATTTTTTCTTTTTCTTATTTTCGCTTTGGGTTGCTCGCCGCTGGAATTAAGCCGTCTCTTCGGTGCCGGAATTAAACCGTTTAGAGAAAAGGGTAAAGTTTACAGCAAAGTTTTTGATAAAGACCTTCCTGCCTGCTATAAAAAAGTTAACAGCCAGCTAAAAGAAATAGGGACTAACTTCTACCGCGGCAGCCAGGAAGAGGGCTTTATTGTGGTTTATGATTTTACTAGCGTTTTTGCACAATGCGCCGAATCGACTGAGGTGGCAATATTTTTTAATCGATTAGATGAGCGGAGAACTCAGGTAGAAGTAGCGTCACTTAATTACTTACTTGCTGAATTTGCAGCAGCGGTGATTTTTGACCACCTGGAGGGAAGGGTATCTCCTAGACTCAAGGTGGAAGAAGAGTCAGATCTTAAACAATAAGTGAAATTATTGACATCATGGAGAGAGTTGCAGTTACTATCGTCGGTGCAGGGATAATCGGCTTAGCGGTAGCCAGAGAGCTTTCAGGAGACTGTAAGGATATTTTAGTAGTTGAGAAAAATCCTTCCTTTGGCCAGGAGACAAGTTCACGAAATAGTGAGGTAATCCACGCTGGAATTTATTACCCGGAGAATTCTCTTAAAGCCGAGACTTGTCTTGAGGGTAAGGAGTTGCTTTATACCTATTGCCAGAAAAATAATATCGGATATAAAAAAATCGGTAAGCTTATTGTCATAACTGACAACCAGAGGCAAGGTGAGTTAGAGAAACTTTTTCAAAATGGTTTAGCTAACGGCCTAAGGGATTTAGAAATACTTTCGCCAGTCGAGATAAGGAAAATTGAGCCCCGGATAAGAGCAAACTCAGCCATATTCTCACCTTCTACCGGCATTATAGATTCCCATACTTTACTCAAGAAGCTACTTTTAGAGTTTAAAGAACGAGGCGGTGAAATAGTTTATAATACGGAATTAGTCGGCGTAGATAAAATTAGTGATGGCTTTGAGCTTTCAGTAGAGGATAAACAAGAGGGATCATTTAGCTTATCGACTCGAATCTTAATTAATGCCGCGGGCTTAAATTCTGACAAAGTAGCCGCAATGGCGGGTATTAAGCAAGATGAATACAAAATAAAATACTCCAAAGGTGATTACTTCAGGGTTCATAATAACAAAGCAAAATTAATTAATAGATTAATATATCCGCTCCCCAAGCAAGAGGGTTCAGGATTAGGGATACATGCTACTTTAGACTTAGCCGGAGGCCTGCGTCTGGGGCCTGACGATGAATATATAGATGAGATTAATTATGACATTGATCAATCTAAAAATAGAGCCTTTTGCCAAGATGTTAAACCGATGCTACCCTTTATTAACTTGGAAGATTTAGGACCGGATACATCGGGAATAAGACCTAAACTTCAGGGGCCGGGTGAGGATTTTAGAGATTTTTTAATCAAGGATGAAGCCGATAATGGTTTTCCCGGCTTAATAAACCTTATTGGTATTGAGTCACCAGGCTTAACTAGTTCTCTGGCTATTGCCAAGACAGTGAGGGATATGGTTAAGGAATACCAGTAATGATTATATTAAAAAACCTGTTTTTTCAGCCCTAGAAAAAGAATAAATTAAATATGTGTGGCATTGCCGGCATTGTATCTTTGGGTTCAAAAATCAACGATAATGATATTAAGGAAGCTGAGCAGATGACAGCTATCCTTAAACATAGAGGGCCTGACTCAATTGATACCTTCGTTAGCCCCCATTGCGTTTTCGGCAATACCCGCCTAAATATTATTGATTTATCCGAAAATGCTCATTTACCGATGTCTAATGAGGATAAAACGGTTTGGATAACCTACAACGGAGAGGTAACTGATTTCAAAGAACTAAAAAAGAATTTCAAATTAGATGACAAATACCGGTTTCGCTCTACTTCTGATACCGAAGTTGTTATACACCTTTATGAAGAGCTGGGGATTAATTTTCTCAAGCATCTTTCCGGGATGTTTGCTTTTGCGTTATACGATAAAAAAATTGGTAAGATATATTTAGTCCGGGATTTCTTTGGTATCCGGCCGCTGTTTTACATGGTTAAGAGGGATCGATTATACTTCTCTTCGGAGATCAAGTCTTTTCTTAAGCTTGCTTCATTCAGTTATAAAATTGATCCTGCGGCGATATATCATTTTTTCTCTTTAGCCTATATTCCTGGGAAGCTGCCCCCTTTTAAATCAATACAGGAGTTACCAGATAGTCATCTTGTAGAGATAGATTGCCTAGGTAATTCGTTTCAGGAAAGAGAGTACTATAGGCTGGACTATCAACCCGATTATTCATTACCAGTTAATGAAACTGCTCATCAATTGCATGATATATTGTTAGATTCAGTGCGCAGAAATCTTATTTCCGATGTTCCTGTAGGGCTTACTTTATCCGGTGGGGTTGATACCAGTTCCTTATTAGCCCTAGCAAAAGAATTAGGAGTAAGCAATACGATTCATACTTTTTCCATCAAGATGAATCAATCTAGTTTTGATGAATCTTACTATCAAAGATTTATGGCTGGTTTTGCCCGGTCGATTCACCATGAAATTGTCGTAGATCCCCAAGACGTTATTGATAATCTCATTGTCCAGATGGCATATATGGATGAGCCCAGTGGGAACGGGGCGGTTATTCCCTCATTTCTTATGGCTAAAGAAGCCAAGAAGTACGTCTCTGTCCTTCTCTCCGGTGAGGGGGGTGATGAGGTATTTAACGCCTACGAAACTCATGGTGCATATTTGATGAGAAAGTTATACAGGAAGTATTCTCCTGCTTTCATCAGAAAGATTATCAGAAAATTTGTGCAGATGGTGCCAACATCATATGAGAAATTAAGCTTTGATTTTTTACTGAAACGTTTTACAGCCGGCGCAGAAAAAAGTATCCCTGAAGCTCATTTGTTCTGGCGACATGTTTTCTCAGACCAAGAGAAGAAGGATTTATTGCCGCAATATTCGAACTTCCGGTCAACAAATTCGTTTTTTAACGATCTTTTTGATAGTTTATTATTTGACGATGATTTGAGTAAAATATCATTAATCGATATAAAGTATTACTTTGTGGGGGATCTTATGGTGAAGAACGATCGCTCTATTATGGCCCACTCCATAGAGGCGCGGTTTCCTTATATGGATAGGATAGTCGCGGAGTTTGCCAGCAAGATTCCGCCGCATCTGAAGGTCAGAAACTGTGGTTTTAACAGGAGATATATTCAAAAGTTGGCGATGAAAGATACGCTACCGAGAAAAATATTGCGAAGAACCAATATGGGGCTTGAGATGCCGCATTCACTTTGGTTTATGAATGAATTCAGGTCTGTAGCCCAGAAGTATTTTTCAAAAAAGAACATTGAACGAACCGGAATTCTCAATCCCGACGCAGTCCAAAGATTTTAGGAAGATCATAGCAATAAAAAAAAAGATTACGGGCGCCCCTTATGGTGCATTTTGAACTTTTTAATTTGGTTTGACTTATTTGTAGGCAACAAAGATTACCAGCAGTATTTATCTAAGTAAGCCTATTGCAGAGAGAAGTTGCGTAATTAGAAGAATCCCTTGGAGATGATTTTGATTATTCTGACGATATTTGAAGGGCGGATTCTTCTTATGTGGCGGAAGATTTGTTTCGGCCGCAGGTAAAATTCGCGTTGAGCCCGTTTCTGAAGATATTTAAGTTGATCTGCCGATAGCCTAGGTGTTACCCAAATGGGCTCGTTTTCAGTAAACGATATGTAGGATAAATAGCGCCTCCAGACAGAGGTATCTAACTTACCGCCTTCACCAATTCCGGTGTCAATAGCTTTTTCCTTTCTCAATTGTTCAAACAAAAAAGACCCCGGATAAGGAACTAGGATACTAAATTGCGCAATATCCAGAGGTAATCTTTTAGCAAATCGAATGGTTTGCAGCGAATCTTGATAGGTTTCTTCGGGTAAGCCCAGTATAAACAATCCCCCCAGCTTTATTTTGGAGTGTTTTTTTATCAAATCTATTGTTTTACTAATTTGTTGTATATTTGTTCCTTTTTTAATTACATTAAGAAGTCTTTGAACCCCTGATTCTATCCCGAATTGAAGTTCGTAGCATCCGGCCGCGGCGATAGATTCTATTATCTCTTTAGTCATAAAATTAATATGGGCGTCTGCCCCCCAGTGTATCTTTAGACCTCTTTTTATGATTTCAGAACAGATAGCTAGTACTCTTGCAGTGTTACCGAAGAAACAAGGATCCATGAAGGTAATGTAGGATGCGTTGTACTTTTTCTGCAACATTTCCATTTCGTCGACAACTTTGGCAGGATCGATGAACCGTTGGGAGCGTTCTCCGTGAACTACACAAAACGTACAGCGGTTAGGGCAGCCTCTGGATGTGACCATGGTCTTGGCTACCATTCCTTTTCTTCCAATATATAGCTGGTTGCTAATTTCAGTTAGATTGTAGAGATTTTGGTCGAGTAAATCCCTTGCCGGAGGTGACAGTTGATTTAAATCTTGGACATTTGCTTCCCCTCCGGTTCTAATCTCTTGATTGTTTTTATCTGCAAAAGATATACTAGGTATGTTTTCGAGCTTAATCTTCCCTTGTTTCCAGGCCACTATTTTAAGAAATATTTCTTCTCCTTCTCCATGCACCACTAGGTCACAACATTTAAATTGTAAATACTGTTTCGAATATACTGAAGCATGAATATTTCCCAAAACGACCGTAGTCTTGGGGAGATTTTTTTTGATCCATTTTCCCAACAGGAAAACAATTTCACCAGTACAGGTAAGTGTTGAAATACCGATAATATCATGGTCTCTACGGCTAATCTTTAGCTTTAGTTGTTCCAGTGAAAGATCTTCGGCATAGGCGTCGATAACTGACACATCATGGTTATTTGCTTGCAATATCGCGGCAATATAGAGCAGACCAAGAGGTTCATATTTCTGTACAAAATACTTACCGGCTCCTAATAGTGATTGTAGATCAGGAGATGGATTGATTAGTAAAATACGCATTTAGACGTTCTGATAGGATTACTTCTTTATGCTGCACTACCCTAAGCAAGCAATTTTTCCCATAATTTATGTTCAATCAGTTGTTGATACGGTAAGGAAGGACATAGCTATTTAACCCTAGTAAAATTATAGAGCTTGATACAAACAAGTCAAGCAGCTTTCGGCTGGCCTAATGTTGACAGAATAATTTTAGAGCAGTATAATCAAAAAATGAAGAGACGGTACAGAATATTACACGTTTGCTTTGTCTCATCGTAAAATCCCCCAGAAGTGCTTAAGCTAACCAGAGACGAAAACTAATGATATCGATTATAATACCCACCTACAATAGTTCTTTAGTAATTGGCAATTTACTCAACAGCATTTTAAAAACCAGGCTCAAAGATTATGAGATTATTGTTGTTGACGATACATCTGTTGACAATACCCTGGATATTGCCCGGCAATATCAGCAGGTGAAGGTAATAGAAAGTAAAGTGCATGCCGGTCCTGCTCGGGCTCGCAATATCGGAGCTTTGCAGGCCAAGGGCGATATATTGGTTTTTATAGATTCGGACGTAGTTTTACCGGATGACTCTGATGTTTTGCTGAAAATGGCCGAAATATTTCGGACAAAGAAGCAGGTAGATTGTGTATCCACGATAAGCGATGTTAAGCCAGTAATAAAGAACCCTATTGCTTATAATACTTCGATTTACCATAGCTACTATATGAGGAAGATACTCGCAGGTAGCCCTAGCAGGGAAGGCCGGATCATGTTTTTTACCACGCGCCTGGGGGGGATTAGAGTACATAGATTCAGAGAATCAGGTGGTTTTCATGAATCTCTCTACACAGCAATGAATGAAGACGGAGAATTTGGTACCCGTTGTTATCATCTAGGGTATATTTCTTATTTTAGCAGAGAATTACATCATAGCCATTGTTATCCGACAAACATCTTTAAACTGTTTAAAAGTTACTTTTTAACCGCGTTTGTGCAAGCCATTGTCGATAAAAAAATGGACACAACTCCTGATTTATCGATTTCGCCTGCAGAGAAGTGGCGGAGGATATCGGCATTTTTACTATTAATAAGTCCTTTAGTTATTTTGTTCCTTGACTGGCGAGTATGGGTCTGGGGGTTTTCTATCGGTTTAAGTTTATTTATAATATCATTTGGCGCCATGAATAAATTGATCTGGTCCTTTATGCCTAAAAAGTATTTTCTAGGCTGGTATTTGGTATATTTTTCCGTAACACCGGTTATCCTGCTGGGATATTTCTGGGGTATTATCCATTATTTGGCAGGGGGTAATTTATTACAAGGGGTGTCGTCTAGGGAAGCATACTTTCGGTTAGGGCGGGAATGAAAAGATTATTGAGGACGATAGCCTTTGCTAGAAGTTTTTTTACTGCCTTTTGGCCTGGGAATTTAGCCCAGGTCATTTTATTTGTTACCGATCAATGCAACGCCGAGTGTCCTTTCTGCTTTAATACTAGGTTATCCCGTAATAAAAACGAATATAAGCATAGGGAGTTATTAAAATTTCCGGAATATGAAATCATAGCAAAAAAGATAAAACCTGTTTTTCAGGTTGTCCTTGGCGGAGGGGAGCCGTTTCTAAGAGAGGACATTGGTAAAATAACCAAAGCATTTTATACCTATGCGAAAGCACGATTAATTTCAATCCCTACCAACGGGATTATGGATGAACGGATCGAAAATCAAATAGGATGGATTGTCAAGGAATGTCCTCTGGCGACAGTTAATCTGATAGTTTCTCTGGATGCTTATGGTGCGGTTCATGATCGAATGAGAGGGTATCAAGGATGTTTTGAGAAGGCAGTTAACCTTTGTCGTCGGATTATTACCCTAAAGAAGCAGTGTAAAAATATTAATTTGGTGATTAATACAGTATTGTTGGCAGATAACTATGATACAATTATTGTGTTAAGTAAGTATTTGATTGAAACGCTGGGTGAAGCGAATTACTACCATAATTTTCAGATTGATCAAAGATTAAATAGTGGTGAGCATAGGAAAGATGATAAATATATTAAATCGTTTTTTAAACTCTGCCTTAGTGTGCGCAAGAAATCCTTATGCCGCGGGCGAGGCTTAAAAGGAGTAATTGATCAGTATTATGTTTTCTTGATCAATAAGATAATAGGAGAACAGCTTTCCTCAGGAAAGATGATTTACAGATGTATGGCGGGTAAAAAGTTATCTGTTATCATGCCTGAGGGGTTAGTTTCGATGTGTGAGCCGTTCATCTTTGAGAAAAAATATAACGAAGTAAAAAAATTTAATATCCGAAACTATAATTATGACTATAAGTTGTTGCAGAAAGAACCTGAATTCAAAAAAGTGCAGGAATTTGCAGGAGAAATGAAGTGTTTACCTTGTGTATGGAGTTGTGGTGCTATTACCAGCATGATATACGGTATTAGGAACTGGAAATTATTGCTGCAACAGATAACAAGGAATATTAATAATTAAAATGAAGAAATTCTTGAGTTTAAAATATCTAGTTATATTTTGTCTAACGCTTTACATTTTTTTCTCCACCACTACATTAGTAGCTACTCCTATACATCCAGAAGAAGCTGCTGACGGTATTGTTGCTGGTGATATCGTTTCTGGTCGCAAACTCCCCCTAGTGTATCATGCCTATACCGGTGCGTTAAAACATTATTTTATAGCTCCATACATTGCTTTGTTTGGTTTAAATCTTTTTGCATTAAGGCTGGCAGCGTTGGTCAATGCTTTGTTGTTGCTTTTTATTTTGTATCTGACAGTGAGAGATCAGATGGGGAAACAAATCGCTGGATGGTTAATTGTTTTATTATGCACATCAGCGCCTTTTCTGCAAGGAAGCAAGCTGAATTTTTTTAGTGAATATATTTTGCTGTTATTATGTTTGTGGGGAGGGCTCTACTTGCTTAACAGATTTATCAGTACCAAAAATCTCATCTATGCCTGTCTGGCTTTATTTCTTTTTGGGGTGGGAAGCCACGCGAAAATTAATTTCTTTTGGTATTTAACTGGAATGATTGGGTATTTTCTGGTCTCTAAAGGTTATCGAACGCTTTTACCGATTCGCTGGTCTAAAAGTGTCGCTTTGGTAGCTTCATTTTTATTAGGATATAGCATGACAATTGTCTACAATATAAGAACCAAAGGGGCGACGGTTAAGCTGTTTTATCGCCTTCTCACCGGTAGTAGTACTTACGTAGGAGTCGATAATGCCAACTACTTGCTAAATCTTAAGGTTAGAGTCTTGCAATTGTATGACTTCTTAAAGGGTGATATTGGTCTAACTGATAAATTAGGAACATTTGATATTCCAGTCGTTTTAAATCTAGCAAATCACATGGTGCCGGTACTCTTTGTAGCAGCTTGTTTTTTTGCTATCTATGTTTTGGTGGTTCCCGGAGTGATTTCTATTAAGGTTAAACAGGGATTGAAGCTTTATTGTTTTATCTGGGGAATAACATTTTTAGGGTTACCGTTAACACCGAGCAACCTCGATCCGACACATTTATTTATGATCTATCCTTTCCCTCAGATTGTTATGGCCTGTTTTTTCTCTTTTCTGTTGAAGAAAGCAGCAGATTATCAACTGGCTCGTGCGATTGTTAAGTTTATTCTCTGTATAGTTATTACAGGCGGTATCATTTTTAGCTTGGCTTATTATCAGAATATGAAGAAGGTTGGGACCCACACCTATATGTGGTCTCAGGTTACTGATGAAGTTATGGAATATTTATCAAGTAAAGGGATAAAAAAAATATATTCTAATGATTGGGCGGTAGGTAAACTGGTTCAGTTTTTATCAAAGGAAAATATTACTGTACGGTGGTGCAATCAAGACCCTGAATGGGTAAAACTTTCTTCACTGGGTCAGCCTGCGGAGTATAAGATTAAGCACTATATAAGCGAATTTTCAGAGAAACAAGATAGCGTCTATTTTTTAAGAGGGAGTCTTGATTTAGTAGATGAATACATACTTGGGGTCGCAGTGTCAAGAATCGGGAAAAAAATAAAGGCTGAGAAGTTCTTCTACAATAATTTAGGTGGAGTGATCTACAAACTGTATAAGATTTATTAGTGTGATACCAGATACCAGGAGCGGCAGAGAAGGGAAAGTATTGATAGATGACATAGCAAAACAGGCTTTGGCAGCTTTTATATCTTTTATAATAAGGCCAAAAAACCCTTTAGCGACATAAGAAAATCTTTATTGCAGCCTTAGATAAATCTGGTATAATTAACTTCCGTTTCAATAGTCTTAAACCTTTCTTTGAAAATAAAGAGTTTTGAATATTGCCGAGGTAGCTCAGGTGGTAGAGCGAGGGACTGAAAATGCAATTCAGTCCTTTTTTGTTTCTTCAACAGCATCAATGCTTTTCTTGATTAACTCCTAAAACCAAGCACTTTTCCAATCTTGTCCATTCGCATTAATCTTGCCTGTTTTGGCTACTTGGCTCAATTTTGGTCACTGGATGGTCACAAACTCTATCCCACTTTTGAGTCTACATTAATTTGAATTGACCGATTTCGTAAAGTATTGTATTATTTATTGGGTATTAAATAATTGGGTTTTAGTTCTACCATAAGGCAAGGTCTAGCCTTGCTAACAACTAAGTATGGTGGAGTTGCAAGTTCCTGTAAAAACGGGAAGAGATGCAGTTCTATCGGATTTACTTAGTTGTTGCCGGTAGTAGATATGCGCTTCCCCTTTTTATTTGGGGAGGTGATGGGTAATAAGTAATAGATGAATTTGTTGCAATCTACCATAATGAAACTTTTTATTCTATCAATTTCCATAGTCTTACTTTTAATTACATCTTCTTTCGCCGACGATATAATGCAATTACCTGTTAAAGATGATGTCCATTATTTAAGGGTTGATATAGATAGAGACGGTGTTGAAGAAGAGATTAGCACAATACTTGCAAGTTCAAGCTGGGAAACTGAAATACCGTATATTTGTACGATAACTATTAAGGATGGCAAAGAAACAACTTCTTTAGCGATTCCCATAGATATGTCATTTTATAACATCTCTGTTGTTGATATTGCACCTGAATATATCAATCCTTTCATTGGCCTTGATTACCATTGTGGAGCGCATAGTCGTGTATTGATTCTATTGGAATATACTGATTATCATTATATGGGGGTAGCTAACAAGCCCACCCTAGAAACAACTGCCTACTTTTCCTCTGATAGGCCTCTGTTCAAGATTGAGGATGTAGACGGTAACAAAATAAAGGAAATTATTACAGAAAATTGTGATTATGAAATCAATCCTGTAAATGAAAGCTTTATATCAACATATAAGTATATAGATGAATATATTTCCGACCCAGATGTACAAGGAAGTGGTAGGTGGGAAAGAATTTTAGTTTACAGAACTGCCACAAAAGAGAATATGCCAGCAGATTGGGATAAGGATAATTCTGACGTAGAGGCATTTAAGGAAAATATGAAAAAATTTGATATGTATAAGCCAGAAGACTAGAAAGAATAAAGGCTTATTTGGAGCAGATTGAATGCCTGAACAAGACATAAAAGAGCATAAGAGACTTACGCAACTGTACAACAGCCTTTCTGAGGAAGAACGCCGATTTATTGTTGCGCAGTGGGATTTTCAAAATAATCTTGAAGATTGGCAAGCGCGCTTACAAAACAGAGATAAAAAGGCCATACGCGATAGAATAAAAGTAATACTTGGCTTATTTGTAATATTGATTATTTTTGTTCTGTTATCTTATTTTATTCCAAGGTATGACGAGGGACGATATTCAAAGAAGAAATTGGAATATATTTACAAAAAAGCAGAAGAAAATAATGGCTTGCGACGAAGTTTACAAGAGATTGATCAGGAAATTGACGATATCCAAGATTTATTAATTGAAGAGGAAACGTATAGGTACGAATAACTGAAAGACATAAATGCGAATGAAATCAATATCCTTGTCAATTTTAATAGTATTTTTATTCATTTCTAACTATGCATATACCGGAACAATGTGGGGGTTTGAAGATATTGAGGGAGTTAAAGTTGATTTTGAGTCTAAAGTTGGATATATAGATATAGATGGAGATTTTACCTATGAAGTTGTTATGAAAGAAACGATCCCTGCTGGTAGTGGTCATTATGTAGAGATATTGTGATCTTCCCCCGAAAAAGTGGACATAACGAAAAGAGAATGGTAGGATAACCAT
>CAYVYJ010000007.1:72113-73172 GCA_964455085.1 uncultured Planctomycetia bacterium | reverse complement strand
AGCAGTGATTCCGGCTATTGATGTAAAGAGTATTTATGAAGTTCCGGTTATATTTAAAAAAGAAGGATTAGATAGAATAATTGTCAGATTGCTTAATCTAAAGTGTGCTGAGGGTAGTTTGGCTGATTGGGAGCGAATGCTAAAGAGAGCTAAATCACCATCCAAGAAAGTTGAAATTACTGTTGTTGGAAAATACATCACCCTTCAAGATGCCTATAAGTCAATTTATGAAGCATTAGTGCACGGAGCAATAGAAAACAATACTAAGCTTTTGATAAAGAGAATTGATTCTGAAGATATTGAGAAAAAGGGTGTACAAAAATACTTAAAAGGGGTTAAAGGGATTTTAATTCCCGGGGGTTTTGGTTATCGTGGTATTGAAGGTAAGATCAAAGCGATTAAATTTGCTCGCGAAAATAAGATTCCTTTCTTAGGGTTGTGTCTAGGGATGCAAACGGCAGCAATTGAATTCGCCCGTAATGTATGTGGATTAAAGAACGCGAATTCTACTGAGTTTAACAAAAATACAAAATACCCAGTAATATCACTCCTTGAAGAGCAAGGAGCAGTTAAAGATAAGGGCGCGACAATGCGCTTAGGAGCTTATGAGTGTAAATTAAAAAAGGGGAGTTTAGCTCATAAGGTTTATAAGAAGGAAAGGATACACGAGCGTCACCGTCACCGCTATGAGTTTAACAATAGTTATCGAGAAGTAATGGAGAAGAAAGGAATGGTTTTCTCAGGTCTTAATCCCAAAGCAAATTTGGTTGAGCTAATTGAGATAAAAAACCACCCTTGGTTTATAGCTTGTCAATTTCACCCCGAATTTAAGTCGAAGCCTGATAGGGCGCATCCATTATTTACTGATTTTATAAGACATTCTTTAAAACATAAATAAGCAGAAATTCTTACTAATCATAGTTCTATAAAACCCCCTTTTATCTAGCCTATTTGGGAAATAAAGCTAAAAGAGGTTTAGAACAAAAGAGGCCAAATCCTCCCTTGGTAGTTTAATATTTCCCTTTACAACTCAATATAGGCATTGTATAATTTGTTTCT
>CAYVYJ010000007.1:0-72013 GCA_964455085.1 uncultured Planctomycetia bacterium | reverse complement strand
GGTAGTTTAATATTTCCCTTTACAACTCAATATAGGCATTGTATAATTTGTTTCTGGTATTTAGGAAAGTATATAGCACATACCACTGCAAAAATTGCCCATTAAGGTTATTACCAAAGGCAATTTTTTTGTTTAAGGAGTAAAGATGAAGCTGTTAAAGTTAGGAATACCCAAAGGAAGCCTGCAGGAGAAGACTTTAGAGATTTTCCGTATGGCTGGCTTTAATATCTACTTAAGCCCCCGTTCTTACTTTCCGTCGATTGATGATAGTGAGATTAAAGTTGTGCTCATCCGGGCTCAGGAGATGTCGCGTTATGTCGAAGAAGGTATCTTAGATTGTGGAATTACCGGTGAGGATTGGATATTAGAGAATAGTTCAAATGTTTTAAAGCTATCTCAACTGCCTTATGCTAAGAGAACCCTTAACTCGGTAAGGTGGGTAGTGGCAGTAAAGGATGATTCTCGAATAAAAAAACTAAAAGATTTAAAAGGAAAACGGGTGGCTACTGAATTGTTGAAGTATACCAAGAGATTTTTTAAGGCTAAAAAAATCGATGTGGAAGTAGAGTTTAGCTGGGGAGCTACCGAGGTTAAGGTAAAAAGCGGTCTTGTCGATGCCATAGTTGAACTTACCGAAACCGGTGAAAGCCTACGGGCTAATGGTTTAAAGATTATTGATACGGTTTGCTCTTCCACAACTCAATTTATTGCCAACAAGTCTTCTTATAAAAATAACTGGAAGAAAAAGAAGCTGCAGCAAATTTTACTGCTGCTTAAGGGGGCGCTTGAAGCCAGAGCCCAAGTTGGCCTTAAGCTTAATGTAAGAGAAAATAACTTAAAAAAGGTTTTAGCTATTCTTCCGGCTTTAAAGAAACCAACAATTTCTCACCTAACCCTAAAAAATTGGGTTGCCTGTGAAGTTATTGTAGAGGAGAGTCAGGTACGTAAAATCCTGCCCTTGTTAAAAGAAAACGGTGCTCAAGGAATAATTGAATATCCATTAAATAAGGTTATCTATTAAAGTATATTAGCTAAATTTAGCAGTCTAACTTTTGGAGACAATATGCCTTGCGGAAGGAAAAAGAAATTAAAGAAGGTAAAAAGACACTGGTTTAAAAAAAGAAGAAAACAACAGAGGCATAAGTCGAAATAATCATCAATGCGATTTTTTCTGATATTAATCATTGCTTCTCTTATTGCACCTTTATCTTTCCCCCAAAGCCAAAGGTCGCTCACCAATCTTTACAGCGATTATCTAAAAGGGCTTCTTTATACTCAGCAGGGCGAGTATCTTCAGGGGTTAGAGGAGTTGGAGAAAGCCAAAGTCGCAGATCCTCAATCTATCCATATTCGTTTAAAAATCGCCTCGGTCTTAATTCATTTGAATCGTTTCAATGAAGCTGAAGCAGTCTTAAAAGAAGCCAAGCAGATTGATCCCGACAATCTGGATATCCACCTAGCTTTAATCTTTGTTTACTCCTATGCTGAGAAGAACCAAGAGCTGGAAGAAGAGTATGAGAGTTTTCTGAAAAAAGCACATAAGAAAAAGCCTAAAGACATAGGTATATCCGCATACTTAGCTAAATTTTATTTTTACAAAAAAAGACCTCAGGAAGCAATTAAAATATATGAGAAAATTTTAGAAACCAATCCTGATTATGTCGAGGCTTTTCTTTGGTTGGGCTTTCTTTACGAGGAAAGCGGACAACGCGAAAAGGCTTTAGAGACCTGGGAGAAGGGGCGAGATATTGATTCTTCATTTGCCCCGATCTTAAATTGTTTAGGTTATACTTATGCTGAGGAAGGGATGAATCTGGATTTAGCCGAGGAACTGGTAAAAAAGGCTTTAGAGAAGGAGCCAGAAAATGGAGCTTATCTCGATAGTTTGGGGTGGGTTTATTTTAAAAAAGGCGAAATAAACAAAGCCAAAGAACATATCCTTAAAGCCATAGGTTTAGTTAAGGATCCTGATATTTATGAACATCTAGGCGATATTTATATCGAAATGGGCGATATGGAAAAGGGAGCTAGTTATTATCGAGAAGGGCTCCTGCAATTTCCCGACGATAAGGATTTAAAGTTAAAAGTTAAAGAACATGAACATGAAGGAAAAAATAAGGCTGCTGGAGAATAAAGCCAATACAATTCGAAAATTTATCATTAAGATGTTAACCAAAGCTAAGAGTGGGCATCCCGGAGGGTCTCTTTCGGCAACCGAAATTGTCACTTGTCTTTACTTCGAAGTTATGAATCATAATCCCAAGAAACCTGGTTGGCCAGATCGAGACCGATTTCATCTTTCTAAGGGGCATTGCTGTCCAGCTGTTTATTCGGCTTTAGCCTTGAGCGGATATTTTGCGACTGAGGAGTTGATGAATTTACGAAAACTTGGCTGTCTTCTTCAGGGACATCCTGATTGCAGTACTCCCGGTATCGAAGTGGCCAGTGGTTCCTTAGGCCAGGGTCTATCGGTTGCTTGCGGTATGAGCCTGGCAGCAAAGATTGATAAACGAAATTACCGCGTTTACTGTCTTATGGGCGATGGTGAACTTCAGGAAGGTAATATTTGGGAAGCAGCAATGTCAGCAGCCCATTTTAAATTAGACAACCTTTGCGGGATCGTCGACTATAATCACTTTCAGATTGACGGAAAGATTGAAGAAATAATGGAACTAGCCCCTTTAGCTAAGAAATGGGAGTCTTTTGGTTGGCATGTGATTCAATGTGATGGACACAATATTGAACAGTTGCTTGGAGCATTTGAGGAAGCAAAAGTAATTAAGCAAAAACCGACAGTAATTATTGCTAACACGGTTAAGGGTAAAGGAGTATCCTTTATGGAACATGTAGTTGATTTCCACGGGAGGGCTCCTACTGAAGAAGAAAAAGATATCGCTTTAGGAGAACTAGATAAAAACGGCAGCAAGGAAGGATAATGGAGAAATTATACGCCCGTGATGTATACGGCAAAACACTCTTAGAGCTGGGTAAGAAGGATAAGAATATAGTCGTCTTGGATGCTGACCTTTCCGGTTCAACACGTACTTCCTTTTTTGCTCAGGAGTTTCCCGAGCGGTTTTTTAATTTTGGTGTTGCCGAACAAAATATGATGGCTACGGCTGCTGGTTTAGCTAGCTGCAATAAAATTGTTTTTGCTTCTACATTTGCTATGTTTGCCACGGCCCGGGCCCTGGATCAAGTCAGAAACACAATTTGTTACAGCAACTTTAATGTCAAGATTGTGGCTACCCACGGCGGGATAAGCGTAGGTGAAGATGGGGCATCGCACCAAGCTTTGGAAGATATTAATTTTTTCCGGGCAATTCCTAATATGAAAATAGTTATTCCTGCTGATGGCCCTCAGGCCAAAGATGCAGTTATCGCTGCTTATAAAAATCCGGGACCATTTTATATTCGTTTAGGCCGTTCAAAAGTTCCCACCCTGACCATGAAAGATAAGTTTGTATTGGGGAGGGGGCAGGAAATTTCCCAGGGTGAAGATTTAGCAATAATCGCCTGTGGTACTATGGTTTACGAAGCCTTGATGGTAGCGGAAATCTTAAAAAAGAAGGATATATCAACAACTGTAGTAAATCTTCACACTATAAGGCCGATCGATGAGGATTTACTTGTGTCTGTTGCTAAAAAACACAAGAAGGTTCTTGTCTGTGAGGAACATCAGGTTACCGGCGGTCTTTTTTCAGCTATAGCTGAAGTGCTGATTCGTAAATACCCGACGCAAGTGGAGCGTGTAGGGGTAGAGGATGAGTTTGGTCAATCCGGTTCACCTCAGGAGTTGATGGATTTTTATGGCCTCTCCGCTAATTTTGTCGCTGAGAAAGCAGAAAAGTTGTTGCGGTAGTAAGATTAGAGTTTTAAGTCCCGCCAAAATAAACCTTTACCTTAATATAAAGGATAAGTATTCAAATGGGTTTCATCGTATAGAGAGTATTGTTGAACGCATCTCATTAGCTGATCAGATCTCAATCAGAATCCAGCCAGACCCGACAATAAAGATATCTTCAAACAATAAGAGCCTGGAAACCAGTGGGAATCTTGTATTTAAGGCTGCACAACTTCTGCAAAAGAAATTTAAGATTCCTTTTGGTTTTGATATTTTTCTTAAGAAGAATATTCCTATCGGGGCTGGTTTAGGAGGAGGTTCTTCTAATGCTGCCAGTACCCTCTTAGGGATAAACGAACTGTTTAAATTGGGTTTAAAGCCGAATGAGCTCTATCGATTAGGCCCAAAACTTGGTAGTGATGTCAATTTTTTCCTCTCTGAGAGCCAATTTGCTTTTCTTGAGGGGAAGGGCGAGAAAGTAAACCCTTTTAAAGCAAAGTCTAAATTCCGTCATCTTATTATCTGGCCGGGAATATCCCTATCTACAAAGAAGGTTTATGGGAACTCGAGAGTAAAATTGACAAAATTTTTTAATAATGCTAAGATATTGCGGTATGCTCTAAAGAAAGGAGATATTACTTTAATTAAGAAGAATATTTTCAATGCTTTAGAGTCAAGCGCGCTCTCTATTTGTAAGGAGTTAAGAAGTGCAAAAACACTCTTGGCTGGAGAAGGTATTTTCACCACGGTAACCGGTTCCGGGAGCGCTCTTTACACAATCTTTGACAATTTTTCTCTGTCAAAAATAAAAAATTTGGCAAAAGACAATTGGCTGATGTTTGTGGCTAAGACATTTTAAGGCATCTGATAACTAAAGGAGGTAAGTTCTATGGAGATTACAGAAGTCAGAGTTTCGCTTCGAGAAAGTGAGGGCAAGAGACTTAAGGCTTATGCAACAATTACCTTTGATAATTCTTTTGTGGTAAGAAATATTAAGGTCATTGAAGGTAATAACGGTTTATTTGTTGCAATGCCGGCAAGGAAGTTAAAACAGTTTTGTCCTCGTTGCGGCAAAAAAATTGATGTTGGCAGCCAACATTGCAATCATTGCGGCGTGCAATTACCTCCTTCTCCTCGGGAATCAGATGATAACCGGCACACGACACATCAAGATTTAGCACACCCGATCAACCAGGAATTCAGGGATTACTTGCAGAGCAAAGTTTTGGATGCTTACCATGATGAAAAATCATCACCGCGCAGTGAGACAATCAAGGAAAAGACTACAACCGAGGAGACAAGCGGCACAGAGTAGAGAGCAGATTTAAGGGTAGGCATAAAATTAAAAAGTACGCTAACTCATAATCTAAAAGTAACTGCCCGGTAGTGTAATCGGTAACACATCAGCTTTTGGAGCTGAGTTTTGAGGTTCGAGTCCTCACCGGGCAACCAAAATTCAAAGGTAGCTTAAAAGAGGTAATTATGGAAAACTTTAGTGTAGTAATTTTAGCCGGTGGAGAGGGTAAGAGGATGAAGTCAACTTTCCCCAAAGCTGTCTATGATTTAATCGGGTCGCCCCTAATCTTTTACCCTTTAAAGGAAGTATTACAATTAAAGCGATACCTCAAAGAGATTATTGTTATCGTAGGGCATAAAGGGAAAATGGTTGAGAGGGAAGTAAAAAAATGTTTTTCGGCTGGGGCCAAGATAAAATTTGTCTATCAGCCCAGAAGGTTAGGAACAGCTAATGCTTTGGCTGTGGCCGCCAAAAAGATAAAGCATAAGAATGTCTTAGTCCTTTGTGCTGATACGTCTCTAATTAGAGCCGAAACCCTGAAAGCTTTTATTTCTTCTTTTATTAGAAGAAGACTATCATGCTCCGTAATTACTGCTAATGAGGCTGATGATAATTCACTAGGGGTTATTGTACGAGATAAGAAAGGGAAGCTTAAAGCTATCCAAGAGAAGGCCAAGACTGCTCTGGGCAGTGCCCGGGGAAAAAACTCAAGGCTTACCAATCAGGAGGTAAATAGCGGAATATATTGTTTTAAGCGTCAGCTCCTGAAACAGAACTTATCCCTAATAACTAAAAATAAGAGGAAAAATGAGTATTTTCTTACTGATATAGTGGAAATTCTTTATAACCAACGGGAGAAAATCGATACTTACCTTTTGGATAGTTCTGGAGAAATCATTGGCATAAATACCCAAAAAGACCTTTGGAAAGCAGCTAAAATTATGCGCCAGAGGGTCTTAGAAGAACTTTCCCAGAAGGGAGTTAAGATTATTGATCCCGAAACTACCTTTATCGAAAGCGGGGTAACAATTGGCAAGAATACTCTAATTTACCCCTTTACCTTCATCGAGAAAGGTGTTATAATTGGCAACAATTGTTCCCTGGGGCCATACCTACGTTTAAGAAAAGGCAGCTCTGTTGGGGATAATACTCAGGTGGGCAATTTCCTGGAAATAAACCGCACTCAAGTAGGAAAGAAGGTGAGAATAAAGCACTTTGGCTATTTGGGCGATACACAGATAGCCGAAGGGGTTAATATCGGTGCCGGGACTGTAGTAGCTAATTATGATGGTAAATCCAAGCAGAGGACCGATATTAAAAAGTATGCTTTTATTGGGTGTGATACTGTCTTAGTGGCTCCGGTTAAAGTTGGTAGGGGTGCGATTACTGGTGCCGGAAGTGTGGTGACTAAAAATGTTGAACCCAATACAGTAGTAGTGGGTGTTCCGGCAAGGGTGTTAAAGAAAAAAAGAGGGTAGTATATGGATAAGTTGATGGTTTTTAGCGGTACAGCCAACAGGAAGTTGGCAGAGAAGATTTCTAAGAGCCTGAAAATTAAGTTGGGGAAGTTAGACGTTTGTCGTTTTAGTGACGGTGAAATCGGAGTGAAAGTTCATGAGAACGTAAGAGGTAAAGATGTTTTTGTTGTCCAGCCTACTTGTCCGCCAGTGAATGAAAACTTAGTAGAGTTGTTAATTATTCTTGATGCTTTACGTCGAGCCTCTGCTTCCAGAATAACCGTAGTAATTCCTTATTTCGGCTATGCCCGTCAAGACAGAAAAGATCAACCCCGGGTGCCGATTACGGCTAAATTAGTGGCTAATATTCTTGATGGGGCCGGAGCAAACCGAGTTCTAACATTGGACTTACATGCCGGGCAGATTCAAGGTTTTTTTGATATCCCTTTGGATCATCTTTATGGGATTAACACATTTATAGATTATTTTAAACGAAAAAAGATTAATAATTTAGTGATTGCTTCCCCTGATGTAGGGGGGATAAAGATGGCTAGGGCTTATGCCAAGAGGTTTCGAGCCGGGCTAGCAATTGTTGATAAGCGAAGAAATACGCCAGAGGCAACAGAAGTCATGCATATATTAGGAGAAGTTAAGGGTAAGAATGTGATTATAGTTGATGATATAGTTGCTACCGGTTCTTCTTTAGCTGAAGCAGCTAAAGCTTTGAAGAAGGCCGGAGCAAAAAAGATTTTTGCTGCCATTACTCACGGTATTTTATCCAACAATGCGGTGGAGAAGATAAATAAATCCTCGATCGATTCTTTAATCATTACCGATTCTATACCGTTGGGTAAGAGTAAAAGGTCAAAGAAGGTAAAGGTTATTTCTGTGAGCGGTGTTCTTGCTGAGGCAATAAAGAGAATTCATTTTGAGAAGTCAATAAGCGTGCTTTTTGATTCAATCGGGAGTTGATGCTATGGAGCGAGTGAAGATTAAGGTTGATAAGAGAGATACAATAGGGAAAGAAGGCGTAAAGAAATTACGTAAACAGGGATTTGTTCCGGCCGTAGTCTATAGTGAAGATACCAACATAGTTTTAACCATCTCCCACACAGTCTTGAAAACTTTACGGGCAATACATTTTTCTGAAAGTACCGTAATTGATATGGAGATAGCCGGCCAGAAGAGTAAGGCACTTCCAGTTCTTATTAAGGCTGTTCAATATCACCCTCTTACCGAAGAGATTATTCATATTGATTTTTTAAAGGTTTCCCTAAAAGAGAAAATAAAGGTGCATATCCCGATAATTCTTAAAGGAGAGCCAAAAGGAGTTAAAGAAGAGGGAGGGGTTCTGGAGCAGAGTTTACGAGAATTAGAGGTGGAAGGCCTTCCATTAAGTATTCCGGAGAAAGTAGAGATAGATGTTTCGGAGTTGGTGATTGGACATTCTCTGCATGTTTCTGATCTGACGGTTCCCGGGGACATAACAATTGTGACTGATATGCAGGCCTCGATAGTTACAGCCTTGGCTAAACAGGAAGAACCTGAAGAAGAAATTCCGACTGAAGAAGAGGCAGCGGCTGAACCGGAAGTCATTAAGGAGAAGGAAGAAGCAGAGGGAAAAGAACCGGCCGAAAAAGAAGAAAAGAAGAAGGAAGAGAAGAAGAAGGAAGAGAAAGAGAAGAAAGAATAATTTAGTTAGGCCCTTCACCCCGCCACGGCGGGGTTCAGGACAATTTCTCACATAGTTCGAAATTGAAAGAGAGTGAAAATAATCTTTGGTCTAGGTAATCCCGGTCCGAAATATAAAAATAATCGCCATAACATCGGTTATCAGGTCATCGAGAACTTGGTGAAAGCGCAAGGTTTGGAATTTAAGAGAAGTTTTTGGTTATCAGCTTATATTGCTAAGAAAACATATCCTCAAGGTTGGTTTTTTTTGATTAAACCTCGCACTTTTATGAATAATTCAGGGTTATGTGTGAAGAAAACTTTAGAAAAGTATAAAGTTCCCAGATCAGATATTTTGATAATTTATGATGATGTAGATTTACCCTTAGGCCTGATCCGGTTTAGAGCTCGAGGGTCTTCTGCTGGGCACCGAGGTATGGCTTCGATAAAACGTGAGCTTGGGAGCGAGGAAATTAACAGACTGCGGGTAGGCATTGGCGGTATAGAGACAGAGGAGTTATCTGACTATGTTCTTTCTGACTTTTCTTCATCAGAGACAGAAATTTTAGCAGATGTTATTCAGGTGGCGGTATCGGCAACTTGGGATTGGGTTGATAAGGGAATTGATTTTACGATGAGAAAATATAATCGACGAGGAGGATAGTAGTGAGTAAGGATTATGAGAGCATGATTATTTTGAGACCAGACTTGGAAGATCAAACCCGAGAGGAAATTTTTGAAAAAATTACTAAACGGATTAAGGATTCAGGAGGTGAGGTTTTAACCTCTAAAATATGGGCCAAGGAGAGAAAATTTTATTATTTTTTGCGCGGAAGGGGGGCCGATAAGAAAAAATACCATAAAGGCTCTTATTGGCATATTAATTTTACACTCGATAACGATAAGCTAGCAGAGTTAAAAGAAACCATAAGATTGGAAGAGAGGATATTGCGGAATCTCATTGTAAACCGGGAAAGTAAGATTAAGTCCGGGCTGAGCAAGGAGGATTAAAATGGTTGAACTTAATAAGGTATTGTTGATCGGAAACCTAACCCGGGACCCGGAGCTAAGATATACACCTCAGGGCACAGCAGTTGTAACTCTGGGAATGGCCTTGAATAGTTCATTTAAAGACAAAAGCGGGCAAATGCAGAGAGATACTTGTTTCGTTAATGTTGTTGTCTGGGCCCATTTAGCCGAAGTTTGCAATCAGTACTTACAAAAAGGAAAGCCGATTTTCGTTGAAGGAAGACTTAAATCAAGAAGTTGGCAGAATAATGAAGGTAAAAACAGAAGTGTTTTAGAGGTGGTAGCTAATAGAGTGCAGTTCCTACCTCAAGGCATAAGACAAGAGGCCCGGGAAGTAGATTTAGGTGAAGAACCACAAGAGCCGGTAAATTTAGAGAGTAATAGCGAAAAATCAGGAGAGGCAATTTAAAATGCTACGAGATAAAACAAGAGATACTAAAAGAGTTCCTCGAAAGGGAACAGGAATCAAGTTTAAGAAAGATTGTGTTTTTTGTAAAAATGAGTTAGAGATAGACTATAAGAACATAGAACTCATTACGCGCTACGTTTCTTCCCGGGGGAAGATTCTTTCGCGACGCATCAGCGGTAATTGCGCTAAGCATCAACGAAAAATAGCCCGGGAAATTAAACGCGCAAGATTCCTTAATCTAATTCCTTATACCGGGAGAGTTTTTTCTTAAAACCAGTTTGAGTCGATATTGCGGTCAGCAGAGTTCTTAAGTGCGACTAGAAGGAGGTTATAACAGAAGTGCGAGTAATTCTTCTTAAAGATTTAAAAAAGTTAGGTAAAGAAGGGGATATAGCAGAGGTTAAAGATGGTTACGGCCGTAATTACCTTATTCCTCAAGGTATAGCTTTGGTAGCTGCAGATGGGAATTTTAAGCGGCTTGAAGAGATAAAAAGGGTTAAAACCAAAGCTGAAGAGAAGAAGAGACAAGATTTCTTAAAGGTAAAAGAGAAAATTGAGAAAGTTTCTTTAACTATTACTGCTGAAGTTAAGAAAGATGAGGAGCTTTACGGGACAATTAGCGAAGCACAAATCTTGAAACTTCTTCAGGCTGAAGGAATAGAGTTAGATAAGAGTGCTTTGGTGATAGAGGAGCCGATAAGTAAATTAGGGGTTTACAACTTAAAAGTGTACATTTATCCTGAAGTAGAGGCAACTCTGCGGGTTTGGGTTGTGAAGAAGTAACCTTGAGTAAGATTTTAAAATGAGCGTAGATAGTCCTGTCCAGCAATTAAACAAAATCCCGCCCCAAAATATCGATGCTGAAATGGCTACCTTAGGTGCCATGCTCATTGATGAAAAAATCATCGCTGAAATCCTTGAGTTTATTGATGAAGCCTATTTTTACAGGACAGAACATCAGATTATTTTTAAAACCATTATATCTCTCTTTGATGCCCGAAAAAAAGTCGATATCTTAACAGTTTCTGAAGACTTAAATAAAAGGAAGCTATTGGCGAAGATAGGTGGCAGTGTCTACCTGACTACCCTAGCCGATTTTGTCCCCAATTCAGCTAATGCTACTCACTATGCGCGCATTGTTAAGGAGAAAGGTATTTTACGTTTTCTAATTGACAGTACCAATGAGATTGCTTCTTTGGTCTATAAGGAACAGGAAGAAGTTAGCAATATTTTAGATAAAGCTGAGAAACTGATTTTTGAAATAAGTGACCGCCGTATCGAGGGCGGCTATGTTCATATAAAGGATATAATTAAAGATGGCATAGAGCTTATTGAATCTCTTTATCATAAAAAATCACGGGTAACCGGGGTTCCTACCGGATTTAAGGATTTCGATTTAAAGACCGCTGGCTTGCAAAAAGGCGATTTAATAATTGCCGCTGGTAGGCCTTCAATGGGTAAGAGTGCCTTTGTTACTACTATCGCTAGTTATGTTGCTGTAGAGGAGAAAATCCCGGTAGCTATTTTTAGTTTGGAGATGTCCAAGGAACAGCTGATGCAGCGTTTCTTATGTTCCCAGGCAAAGGTTGAGATTAACCGGGTTAGAACTGGTTTTCTTGCTCCTTCGGAGTGGCCAATTTTGACTAATGCTGCCGGAAAATTATCTGAAGCCCCGATTTATATCGACGATACCCCAGCGATGAATATTTTTGAAATAAGGGCAAAAGCAAGACGTCTAAAAGCGCACTATGATGTTCAGTTGGTTCTTGTGGATTACCTGCAGTTGATTAGAGGTACGCGTCGGGGAGATAATCGTCAGCAGGAAATATCAGATATCTCGCAGAGCTTGAAGGCTTTGGCCAAGGAATTAGGCGTTCCGGTGATTGCCGTAAGCCAGCTATCAAGAGCTGTTGAATCGCGCGAAGGTCACCGCCCTAAGTTATCGGATTTAAGAGAATCAGGAGCGATTGAACAAGATGCTGATGTGGTTGTTCTTCTTTTCCGGGAGGAATATTATAAGCCTACTGATGAAAATATCGGCATAGCCGATATTATTATTGCCAAGCAAAGAAATGGACCGGTAGGGACTATTAAGTTGACTTTCTTGAAAGAATATACGAAATTTGCCGATATGGCTAGAGAAAAGGAAGATTGACTTTGATCAATAATGCCTTTATAATATTTAAAATGATGCGAAAAATCCTGTTATTTTCACTCTTTTTGTGTTTTAGCTTAACTGCTTACCCCCAAAGTTCGATATCTCGTATTGATATTGAAGGTAATGAATTGGTTAGTGATGCCACAATTATCTCTAAAATTAAGATTCGGGCTGGCCAGACCTATAATGAGAATGTTATTAATGAAGACGTAAAAAATCTTTATGCCACTGGTTTTTTTGAAATTGTCGAGGCAGAGAAAAATGAGTTTCCGGAAGGGGTAGTTGTTCTTTTTAAGGTTAGAGAGAAGCCTTTGCTTGATAAGATAAGCATTGAAGGTATGCGCTTTATTCGCAAGAAGAAGATTTTGGACTCATTAGACATAGAAGAAGGATCTTTTATCGATGAATATAAGGTAAAAGAGGCAATAAGAAAAATAAAAGATCTTTATAGCCTCAAAGGTTTTTCTCAAGCTGAGATTTCCTACCAGATAACTCCCCTTGACGGGCAGAATAAAGTTAGAGTAAAGTTGATAATTAGTGAGAAAGGAATTTTAAAAGTTAGAGGCGTAACAATTAAGGGAAATATAATCATAAGCGCCGGTAGAATTATAAAATTAATGAAGACCAGAAAAGCATGGTTACTCAATCGAGGAATTTTTAAAAAAGAAGTTCTTGATGATGATATAAGAAGAATAAGTGATTTTTATAAATTAGAGGGTTTTAGCGATGTGGTTGTAGATGTTGATGTCGAACATCGGCCCAAAGGCGTTTATCTTAAGGTTAACATTGATGAAGGCAGGCGTTATCGGGTAGGGCAGATAAAGATAGAAGGCGCCGAAGAGATTCCGCTTGAGAGCGTAATGGCAGCCTTAGAACTAAAAAGAGGTAGCGTGTTTAGTGAGCAAGCTGTCTATGTTGACTCTTCACGCATAAGAGAGGTTTATGTTGATAAGGGCTACATATTTTCTCAGATCGACCCGTTCAGCTTCTTTAATCCCGATACTGAAGAGGTAGATATTACTTACAAGATTATCGAGAACAGAATTGCCTATATTGAAGATATCAATATTAAAGGAAACGTCAAGACTAAAGATAAGGTAATCCGCCGCGAGCTGAGAGTTTATCCCGGAGAGAGATTTGATGGCAAAAAGATAAGGAAAAGTAAGGAAAGAATCGAGAATTTAGGGTTCTTTGAAGAAATAAGATTTGGTACTGACCCGGGGTCACAACCTGATAATGTTGATTTGATTGTTGACGTAAAAGAAGCTAAGACGGGATATTTTAGCTTTGGCGGTGGATATAGTTCGATAGATGAGTTTATGGGGTTTGTAGAAATAAGACAGCGTAATTTTGACTATCGGAATTTTTCTACCTTTACCGGTGCCGGTCAAGATTTAAGCTTAATGTTTAGCATGGGAACTTTAACTGAAAAGTTTCAGCTAAGTTTTACCAACCCTTGGATATTTGATAAACCGGTTTCATTCGGCATTGATGGCTATAAACGAGGGCATCAACAGGATGATAATGTTGGTTATGCCTATGAGGAAGAGGTAGAAGGCGGAGCCTTACGCTTAGGTCGTGAATTTAATGATTACTGGCATGGGGGAGTTGCTTATAGATTTGAAAATGTAACTATCGGTGATGTTGTTAGCGGAGCAACCTCAGAGCTTACTGATGAGATAGGAAGTACTGACTTAAGTAGCGGCGAGACTTATCTAAGTTATGATAGTCGGGACAATGTTTTTTCTCCTTCAAAAGGACTGTATGTTCGAAACACTTTACAACTCTTTGGAGGGCCTTTTGCTGGCGATAGAGATTTCTTTAAATATTTTGGCCGGGTAAGTTTTTATTTTCCGGTTCCTAAAAAGGCAGTAGTTGAGTTGAAACTCCGCGGTGGCTTTGCTGAAGACTTCGGCGACACCTCAAAAATACCCATCTATGAGCGGTTCTTTGCTGGAGGTGCCGATACTGTCCGTGGTTATCAAGAAAGAAAGGTCGGGCCAATTGATAAAAATACCGAAGATCCGGTAGGTGGCGACAAGATGCTTATTGGTAATATAGAATATACTTATCCTTTAGCTGATTTCCTGAAAGTCGCTACCTTTGTTGATTCAGGGAAGGTTTGGGGAAATGATAGCAGTAATGTTGATAAGAGCGGGTTTAAGTCTAGTGTCGGTTTAGGTTTTAGGGTAAAGACTCCTATCGGCCCGGTAAGCGTTGACTACGGTTGGCCTCTGGATACTGAGCCAGGAGAGGAGAGTAAAGAAGGAAGATTTCACTTTAATGTAAGCAGAGCATTTTAGACCCTTCGGCCCTTCGGTGATACTCAGGGCCGAATCCTGAGCGTAGTCGAAGGGTTCGGTAATACTCAGGGTTTAATTCCCTCGACTCTGTCAGGGTTATTTAAGGAGGTGTGTTTATGAGGCGTTTTCTTAGTTGTTTGTTAGCTTTAGCAGTACTGATGTCATTTTCTTCTCCTTGTTTTTCCAAGGAGTTGAAAATTGGTTATGTGAATATATTGGAAGTTTTTAATGAATATCAGAAGACTAAAGATTATGATGCGAAATTAGAAGAAAAAAAGAAGGTAGCTGAGAAAAAGCTGGAGAACAAGAAAGAGACCATTGAGAAGCTGCAGAATAAATTAAGTTTGCTTAAAGAAGGAGAGAAGGTCAAAGAAGAGGAAAGCCTCAGTAAAGAAATTAAAGAGTATCGCGATTTAGAAAGAGAAGTATTTACTGATGTGAAAAAAGAAAGAGACGAAAAGATGAAAGTTATAGTCGAAGATATCGATGCCATAATTAAAGATTATGCCCAAAAAAATGGTTTTGATCTAATTGTTAATCAAAATGCTGTTCTCTACGGCGCAAAAGCTCTGGAGATAACTTCGGAGATCCTTAAGATTTCTAACCAAAAATATAAGAAGAAATGAGATTCACCCTTGGTGAAATTGCCGATTTAGTCGGAGGGGAGTTAGTCGGTGACTCCAAGATTGCGATTACCGGCATCTCGGGGATAGAAGAAGCTAAAGATGGTGATATAACCTTTTTGGCTAACTCTAAGTATATCTCTTTAGTGGAGACAACAAAAGCAGCGGCGATAATTACTTCTCGGGAGAATATTGAAACCTCTAAGCCTTTAATTAAGACTGATAATCCCTCAATGGCTTTTACCAAGGTGGTTAGTCTGGCTGCTCCCCATAAGATTGAACATCCTCAAGGAATTCATCCCAGCGCAGTAATCTCTGAGGGGGCCACTCTGGCAAAAGATGTAGCTGTGGGTGCTCATGCAGTTATTGAAGACGGCGTCGAAGTGGGGCAAGGTTCAATTATCTATGCTGGCTGTTATCTTGGCCGTTTAGCGAAAGTCGGGGAAAAGTGTCTTGTCTATCCTCATGTTTCCATAAGAGAAGGTACAGAAATAGGCGACCGGGTAATTATTCACTCCGGAACAGTGATTGGCAGCGATGGATTTGGTTTTACTATGGTTGGAGGAGTACAAGCGAAAATACCTCAAATCGGAACGGTTTCTATAGAAGATGATGCTGAAATTGGCGCAAATGTTACTATTGATAGAGCTAGATTTGATAAGACAATTATTGGTAAAGGAACTAAGATTGATAATCTTGTTCAAATTGCCCATAATGTAGTGACCGGTGAAAATTGTATTATTATTGCTCAGGCCGGCATATCGGGAAGTACTGTTTTAGGTAAAGAAGTGATTTTAGCTGGTCAAGCCGGAATAGTCGGGCATATCCGTATTGGTGATAAAGCAATTGTTGCTGCTCAGGCCGGAGTAACAAAGTCTGTGCCGGCCGGGGTGAAAGTCTCAGGATATCCGGCAAAACCTCACCAGACCGCATGCAGGGTAAATGCTTGCGTACAGCGTTTACCAGATCTTTACAAGAAGATAAAAGAACTTGAAAAAAAGGTAAAAGATCTGACAAGGAAATTAAAAAATGAAGGCCGATAAACAAAGAACAATTAAAGGTAAAATATCATTAGAAGGCATTGGGCTGCATGCCGGAAAAGAGACTAAGCTGGAACTTCTTCCGGCACCGGTAGATTCGGGAATAACTTTTTTGAGGAAGGATATCAAAGCTTCTTCTTTAGTTAAGGCAAACTCTTATTCTGTCCTAGATCCTGAGCAATTCCCGCGGCGCACCTCTATTGGTGCAGGTGGTGTATATGTTCATACTGTTGAGCATCTGATGGCAGCTTTACATCTTTTGGGTATTGATAATCTGCAGGTAAATATTTGGGGTGACGAAGTCCCTGGTTTAGACGGAAGCGCTAAAGATTTTGTGGAGGGGATAAGAAAAGTTGGCTGGCAGGAGCAGGAATCAACACGAAACCGTTTAATAATAAGAGAACCTTTATGGGTTGAGGAAGATTCGGCTAGTATCGTAGCTTTGCCTTATCATAGCCTGCGCATCTCTTATGTTTTAAGTTATGATAATCCGATAGTTGGCGCCGGTTACATTGATATAACCATTAACGGCGATTTAAAGGAGGATCTTTACGAAGCCCGAACCTTTTGTTTAGATACTGAGGTTAAATCATTGTTAAACATGGGGTTAGGAAAAGGAGCCAACTATAAGAATACTTTGGTTGTGTCGGATAAGAAGATTCTTGATAATGAATTGCGGCTTGAAGATGAGTTTGTTAAGCATAAAATTTTGGATTTAATCGGCGACTTATATTTGGCCGGTCCGGTTAGAGGGCATATAATTGCCGTAAGAGGCGGACACTCTTTGAATATAAGATTATTGGAGAAACTGCGTAAATACCAAGAAAGATCTCGGAGCGCCGGAATAGGGTCTCAAACTTTTTATATCCCCGAAAAACCAGAGCTTAATACTGAAGAGATAATGCAGATATTACCTCATCGATATCCTTTTCTCTTGGTAGATAGAATAGTTTATCTTGAAAAGGGCAAGAAAGCAGTGGGGATAAAGAGTGTTACTATGAATGAGTATTTTTTCCAGGGGCATTTTCCCGGCAAACCGATTATGCCTGGTGTTTTAATCGTGGAAGCAATGGCACAGGTTGGTGGAGTGCTTATGCTGGCCTGTGAAGAACATAAGGGCAAATTGGCCTATTTTATGGCTGCCAACAATATTAAATTTAGAA
The DNA here is from genome assembly GCA_964455085.1 of uncultured Planctomycetia bacterium. Lineage (GTDB taxonomy): Bacteria > Omnitrophota > Gorgyraeia > Duberdicusellales > 4484-171 > Susulua. The sequence continues at coordinate 55,019 of CAYVYJ010000007.1, read as the reverse complement.
AAACCGTTGTCCCGGGCGACCAGCTAGTTATAGAGGTTGTTTCCGGAAAAATAAGAAGTAAGACCGGATCAGTTATCACCAAGGCTTTTGTTAATGAAAAGGTGGTTGCCGAGGCTGAACTTATGTTTGCCCTGGTTAAAGCTTAAATAACCTTCCTTGACTTTATATTGCCTCACCTTTACTTTTTTGATATAATTACCAAGAATTGGCAGGTGTTTTAAACACAGCAAATACCCGAGGTGAGCGTGTCTGTTCAAATTGATCCCAAAGCTATAGTTAGCCCCAAGGCCGAGTTAGGCAAAAATGTAAAAATCGGCCCCTATGCGGTAATTGGAGAGAATGTCAAGATTGGTGCTGGTTGTCTTATTGACTCTTTTGCCCAGGTTTTAGGCTATACCGAGGTGGGCCAATCCTGTCATATCTTCCCTTATGCGGTAGTGGGAAATATACCCCAAGATTTGAAATATAAGGGTGAGAGAAGTTTTCTGATTATTGGCGATAACAACCGGATAAGAGAGTTTGTTACTATTAATCCCGGGACTGATAAAGACACTAAGACAATTATTGGTAATAATAATCTGATCATGGCTTACTCGCATATTGCCCATGACTGTAAGATTGGCGACGGTAATGTTTTAGCTAATGTTGCCACCCTGGCCGGTTATGTAAGAATCGGCAATAAGGTGGTTATCGGAGGATTGGTGGCAATACATCAATTCTGCCGTTTAGGTGATTTTTCGATAATCGGGGGTTGTTCGAAAGTCGTCCAGGATATCCCGCCTTACTCAATGTGTGACGGCCATCCTGCGGTGATTTGTGGACTTAATTTAGTAGGATTAAGACGAGCAAAGTTTTCATCTTCTCGAATCAAGGAATTAAAGAAAGCCTTCAAAATAATCTTTTTTGACAACCATTCCTTGGCCAAAAGTAGAGAATTGGTTCGCAAGAGCTTACCGCCTTCTAAAGAGTTAGAAAATCTTTTTGACTTCATTTCTTCCTCGAAGAGAGGCTTGAGTAAATGAGATTAGGAATTATTGCTGGTAATCGCCTCCTGCCTTTAATTCTTGTCCAGAGAATCAAAGAAAAGGATAAGAGTTGTGAAGTTATCGCCTTCTGTTTTAAGGGACAGACCCTTAAGGCTATTAATCAGTATGTTGATAAGTGTTATTGGCTCTCAGTAGGGGCATTGTCGGATTTGCGCCGAGCCTTAAAGGATGAGAGCCTTAGCCAAGTTATCATGGCCGGCCAGATCAACCCTTTATATATTTTCCGCAAGAGCTGCTGGGATCAAGAATTAACTTCCTTATTGAGTGATACTGATGATTTCCGTCCCCATACTATATTTGAGAAGATGATCAGCTATTTAGAGAATACAGGAGTCAAATTTATCGATTCTACGCTTTATCTTAAAAGTGATCTAGCCACCCCCGGGGTGATCAATGGCTTAAGTTTAGCTAATGAAACCGTGAAAGATATTGATTTTGGTTTAGATATAGTAGCAAAGTTCGTAGAGTTAGATGTTGGGCAGACTGTAGGCGTAAGAGGAAGAGGGGTAGTGGCCTTAGAATCTCTGGAGGGGACTAATAACACCATCAAACGCGCTTATAACTTGGCTGGTAAGGGTTGCGTTATATTGAAATTCGCTAAAGCCAATCAGGATTTACGTTTTGATGTCCCGGTGGTAGGAATTTCTACTTTAAAGCTTCTTAAGCGTATCAGGGCAGCCGCCTTAGTACTGGAGGATAGCAAGGTAATCATTTTAGAGAAAGATAAGTTTTTGTCCTTAGCAAAAAGATGGGGAATCCCTATAGTAGGGAAACAAAAGCTTACCCACCCGGCTTAAAAACTGTTTTCTTAAAAAGTTATGCGATTTCTGATTTTGTTCTTAATCTCGGGATTATTATTCCTTCCGCCGAAGTCGTTGGCAAAACCTCTATCTTTTGAGAGTAAAGAATTAGCCTTGGAAGATTACTTGGATATTGCCACCTTGTTTAAAGAATCAGGGGAATACGCTAAAGCCATCGATGTTTTAAATAAGACTAAAGTTTTTAGTAAGAATCCTCACCTGCTGCAATACCGGGGAAGGTTGGAATTTCTCAGCGGGAGAAGCAGAGGAGCCTTGGCTAGTTTTAAGAGCCTGAAGGAGAAAGAATGGCCGGACTTTCTTTATCTCGGTTTAATCTATGAGGATTTAGGCAAAGAGGATCTAGCAATAACCAATTACACAAAATCCTTAAAGTTAGAACCCAATACTATCGCTTACTTTCGTTTAGGAAAGATTTACCGCAGGCGGGGCGAGCATAAAAAAGCTGCCCAGTATTTTTCCGCCCTGATTAAATTTGATTCCAGTGTAAGGTTAGCTTATTACTATCTAGGCCTCTGTCTTTATGAACAAGGCGCGAATCAGGATGCTTATAAGCTGTTATCGAAGGCAATAAATTTTTATCCCCAGGTTGGAGTAATCCAGAAAAAGTTCAAGGCCGCAAAGCAGAGTTTAGGTGATGATTTCTTTAGAGCTCAGAAGGAAAAAAAGCAAGCCAGAAGAAAAAAAGTTAAACTAGCTACTTACCTTCAGGAAGAAAACATCCCCTTGGTCAGAGTTGGTCTAGCCAGAGATTTAAATAAGTTTTCTTTTCTTTGTGGAAGTAAATTCTTAATTAGCAGTGACGATGCCTCTTTCGTAGCCCGGGCCAATAAGCTTTATACCCTTATTGTTAGCGAAGGAAAAGCAGTCTTAAGAGATTATGAAGGGGGAAGCAAATACGCAACTTTTACCGGCCCGCTCAAAATCGTTGCTCAAGATTCTCAAGGAAAAAAATCATCATTTTACGTCTTAGATCTTATTTTTGGTAAGGGGGACTTTTGGCATAGCGAGGCTGACCGGGCCTATCGCGGCGATTTGGAGGTAGTTATAAATAATGGAACCTTGAACCTAATTAATAGTTTAACAATTGAAGAATACCTCTACGGAGTTTTATCAGCCGAAGTTTCGGCTAAGGCCCATCCCCAAGCACTTAGGGCTCAGGCTGTGGCAGCGCGAACTTTTGGCTATAGGAACTTAGGGCGGCATAAAAATGAAGGTTTTGATTTTTGCCCCCAGGTGCATTGTCAGGTTTATCAGGGGATATCAGCCGAGGCCCCAGCTACACTGGCGGCAATTAAAGATACCAGGGGTGAAATTATTGTTTATCAAGATAATCCTATCGAAGCACTTTTCCATGCTAATTGCGGTGGATGCTTAGCGGCCGATGTCTTTGGCCGCAGTAACCATCTGGTCAATAAGCGCGATACCCTTAATTTAGAGCTTCCCGATTCTGCCTACAGCAAGGAACGTTGGTTCGATAGCCCCCAGATAAGTTTTTGCCGCAAAAGCAGCCGCAGTAAATTTCGCTGGCAACGGGTCTATGACCGGGAAGATTTCTTGATTGCTTTCGGATATGAAATCAAAGATTTAAAAGCGGTTCTTCCCAAGAAGAGAGGGGATTGTTTTCGTTATAAAGAGATCGAAATCATTACCTCAAGGGGAAGTAGAGATTTAGGTGACAGTTTAACCATAAGAAATTATTTTGACCACTTAAGGAGTAGTGCTTTTAAGCTGGAGCGGAAATTATTGCCTAATGGTGAGTCTTCAATGCTTTTTTTATGGGGAGCAGGATTTGGCCACGGAACCGGTATGTGTCAGGATGGGGCTGTGGGTATGGCCAACAATGGTTATAATTATCATCAGATAATTAACCACTACTTCCCCCAGACTAAAATCGAAAAACTCTACTAAATCCAATCCGGGACAGGTCCCACTTAAATTTTCCTTACCAGACTTAGCTTTTTTTCGCAAATTTCGGAAAAAAACGCTGTTTTTTCAAAGCACTTTTTTGAATAAAAATCTTAAATTTAGCTAAAAAATCCTTTAGCAGTTTGGCTTTTTTATATGGGACCTGTCCCGGTAAGAAATAAGGGAGCTGGCGACATCAGAAGTTGAAACTAATCCTCTTTGATTAGTCCAGGTTGATTCGTCTTCCATGCAGAGATAAATCGGCGTCTTCTGATCAAAGTTTCTTATCCACTTAATTATCTTTCGGTAGATTTCATCCCTGATAAATCCAGGGTAACGTAGCTTTTTGTCTTTACCTAAGAATAACTCTCCGTAAAAAATATCGCTTTGCGGGAAGCGCAACTCGGCAATTGTTTTTAGCTGGCGTTGGCAACGCAGAGTACCTAAACTTATCCAGGCAAAAGGACCCGAAAGGCAGCTGTATAACTTATCGATAAGTTCAGCATATAGTTTCTCCCACCCTTCACAATGAATAATCGGGTCAAAGTGAAAGCCGATTCCCAATCCGGCGCCTTGAATCTTTTTGGCTGCTTCCAGCCTCACGCTTAAGCTGGCGGTTCCTTTTTCCTCACTGGCAATAATCATTTCCGGGCTTAATGACCAAGAAATGATAATCTTGGGAGATGAGATTTTTAACTTAAGCAGGTTAGTGATTTTGCTGCTCTTTGTCTTAAGCTCAAAGAGAAGGTTTTTCTTTACAAAGTAGGGAATTAGAAGTTGTGAGTATTCAGTTATATCATCAAGCGCTAAAGAGTCAGAGAACTCACCGGTTCCAATTCTTATCGGTTTTTTTAGATTCCGGTAAAATTTATCAAAGCTAATAAAGAAGTCCTCAATGTTTGCCGGCAAAATTATTCCCGGAAAGTTACTGTATTGCTGGAGAAAGCAATATGAGCAGTCAAAGGGACAGCCAAAGCCGAGATTGAATATCCAGTAGCCGCAGCTTAAGTGTCCCCTAGTGCAGGGGCACCTTTTTATAAAATCACCCCTTTCTTTTATGATAAATACCAGAGGTTTTTTTAACTGAGCAACCCTAAATTTATTCTTGGCTAAATAACGGCTATAATAGTCAATTTCCTGAACTTCTAGATTGGGGAATTTTTTCTGAAAATTAGTTAAAAGCTGGCTCTTCTTGACTCCCTTTTCTACCAATACTTTTAAGGGTCTAAACTTAGATTTTACTTGCCAATTATCGGCTAAAGGTTCCCTTAGTTTGTTTAGAAATATTTTTTTACTATCAATTCGGCCGTATTTTGCTGTTTTAGGAAAACGATATTTGATCAGGGTATTTTTTAAAGCCCGGAATTTATTCTTTCCGGGATGCCTTTGGCTGGGAACATTTTGTTTTAGATAAGCAATAACTTCTTGGAGACTGATCTTTTTTCTTCGGGCAATCTCAAAGATAAGCCGGGTCAGATCGCGCAATTGATTTTGACTCAAGGAAAGCGAAAAGGTGCCTTCGATTATCTTTTTTAATCTTTTAAGCTCAAGGTCTCTCATAGTTATTGTTAATTATAGATAAAAATATTTAAGTCGGCAAGGAGTTTAATTGGCTTTGATTATGTGATATACTATTTTCGCAGAGGCAGAAGTACAATAATGGCAAAGTTTATATTTATAATCATCGCTTTATGCATCGGGATATATGCTAACTCAATCGGCGGGGAGTTTATATCCGATGATGTTGAGGCCATTGAGAAGAATCCTCATATTGGTGAGATGCCATCCAGCGGCGATTTGCCAGCCCTGCTTAATTTTATCACCTATAAAATCGGCGGGTTAAATCCTGCTCTTTACCATATCAGCAGCATTGCCCTCCATTGTGCGGTTTCAGTTTTAGTCTTCTATCTTTTGTTAACTTTTTTTAGCCTCTGGCCCAGTTTTTTGGGAGTACTCTTATTTTCCAGCCATCCGATACACAGTGAAGCGGTAAGCTGGATTTCCGGAAAGCCTTATCCAGTCGCAGGGTTACTTATCCTAGGTTCTTTTCTTCTCTATTACCGGGCTACCGCGGGGGAGAAACTAAAAAAAATCCCTTATATATTTTCAATCCTGTTTTGTAATCCTTTTAGCGTCGGCTGGTACATGCTGCTTTATCCCGGGATGATTATAGTTTATGATTTTACTTATAAGAGAGTGCGTAGAAATTGGAAACTCTGGCTGCCTTACATTTTAATTATTTTATCCTGGATATTGGTAAAGAGTTCAGCAATTATCCGCCATATAGATGTTTTTCAGGCAATTCCCCCTTCTGTAGACATTAAAAACCCTTTTTTTAAGATTGCTTTTTCTTTATTTGAGCATGCAAAACTGCTCTTCTGGCCGGTAAAACTCTCACTTTATCACGACCCGATGTATGTTGTTGAACATTTCTTCTCACCTGAGGTAGGGTTTTTGTTTGCAATCGCTGGTTTATCCCTGTTCTTATTTAAAAAAGCAAAACCACTTTTCTTTGGCTTAGGTTTATTTGTACTTTTCTTAGTCCCCAGCTTTAGCCCCTTTAGGGTCGGTTGGATTGTGGCTGAACGTTATCTTTATCTTCCTTCAATCGCCCTGGCGATTTTTGCTGCTTTTGTTTTTGAAAAATACCTTTCCGTTCCTAAAGTGAGGAATACTCTGGCTATATTTATCGTATTGATAATCGGCGCTTACTCCCTGAGGACATTCCTAAGGAATCAAGACTGGCAGGATAAGGCCACATTTTGTATAAGAAGCCTGGAAGCTTCTCCTGAAAATCCCCGAACCCACAATAATATGGGTTATTTATATCTTACCGAGAGAAATTATCAAAAGGCGGTTGAGGAATTCAAAACGGCTATAGCCCTGTATCCTGATTATGCCCGGGCCTATAATAATCTTGGTATTGCCGATAGTGCCTTAGGTGAGACTAAAAAAGCAATAGCCGCTTACCGGAGAGCAATAGAGATCAGCCCTAATTATGCGGTCGCTTATAATAATCTCGCCGGCCTTTACGCCAGTATCGGCAGGAATAATCAGGCAATAGCAGCTTACAAGCAAGCCATAAGAATTAACCCCTTTCTTAGCCAAGCACACTATAATTTAGACAAGTTATCTAATGCCCTGCAACCGTAAATGTTAAAATCATTATACATCCACATACCTTTTTGTCGCAAAAAATGCCCTTATTGTGATTTTTATAGCTTGGTCTATGATCAGAGCTTGGCCGCCTCTTATGTTGGGGCCCTTTGTGGACAGATAAAGGCTTTAGATAGTGAGTTCTCCAGTATTTATATCGGAGGAGGGACTCCCAGTATCTTAAGTATAACCAGTTTGAAGAAATTATTAGGAAGTTTGAGATCAATATCAGGGAATCTCAGTGAGTTTACCATTGAAGTTAACCCCGAAAGTATTGATCAGGATAAGCTTAAGTTATTTATTGAAGGGGGAGTTAACCGGATCAGCATAGGTGTTCAGTCGTTCTTTGATTCCAAGTTAAAAAAGTTAGGCCGAGTTCATGACTCAGAAAAAGCAAAGCAGGCAATTAAACTAGCCAAAGGAGCCGGGTTTAAGGATCTAGGGATTGATTTAATTTTCGGCGCAGAGGGCGAGACTTTAGCTGATTGGCTGTCTGAATTAAACCAGGCAGTTTCATCAGGCATCAACCATATATCAACCTATTGCCTGACTTATGAGAAAAATACTCCTTTATTTTTGCAGATTAAGCGAAAGTTTATCACACCCTTGGATGATGCGCTTCTGGCTAAGATGTATATGGGGGCTGTTAATTATCTCAGCAAACAGGGATTTGAACACTATGAAATCTCCAATTTTGCCCAACCAGGCTTTCAATCCCAGCATAATATGAATTATTGGCAGGGTAACCCTTATTTAGGCTTAGGGCCGACAGCAGTGTCTTTTATTAAGGGTAGGCGAGAGAGGAATGTTTCTGATGTTTGGGAATATATCGAACGTTTAGATAAAGGCCAGAATCCGGTTGTCTTTAGTGAGTCATTATCCAGGCGGCGGCAGGCTAAGGAATTAGCCGCGATAAAGGTGAGAACTAAACAGGGTATAGATTTTGAGTGGTTTAAGCGGCGTACCGGTTATGACTTTCCCAATTTCGAAAATAAGGCTTTGGACCAACTTCTAGGCAGCGGTCTGCTTAAATATCGCTGGAGGAATAAGCAAATAACCGGGGTTTATTTGACCAAAAAGGGCTTTTGTTTCGCCGATACTGTCTCCAGTTCCTTCCTGTAAATTATCAAGTTTTGTTGTAGATTTTTTTTGTTACAATGGTATAATTGTTTGGTTATGTTGGGCAGTCTAAAGGGGTGAGCTTAGAGGCTGAATTTGATGAAAGAGAAGCTAAAAAATATTGTTTCCCGTTTTAGAGGTAAAAATATCCTGGTGGTCGGAGATTTGATCCTTGACCATCATATTTCTGGAGGTGTAGAGCGGGTTTCGCCGGAAGCTCCGGTTCCGGTAGTTTGGGCCAACAAAGAGAACTTTGTCCCTGGCGGGGCAGCCAATGTAGGATTAAACCTTAACGCTTTAGGTGCAAGGGTGAGTCTTTGCGGAGTCATTGGTAAAGATCATTTTGGCAAAAGTTTGTTTTCGCTTATCAACGATAGTGGCATTTGCACTGATTTAATTGTTAAAGATAACCAGCGGCCAACTACTCTAAAGACCCGGATAATTGCCCATCATCAGCAAATGTTAAGGGTTGATTGGGAATCATTGGAATTTCTTACGGCTAATATAAACCGCTTGATTCTTGGCAAAATTAAAAAGAGCCTGGATAGTTTTGATGCGGTAATTGTCGAAGATTACGGTAAAGGGGTAATAAATCCTTTGCTGTTAGAAAAGTTAGTAAGTTTATGTCGCAAGAGGCAGAAAATAATTACTGTTGACCCCAAAGAAGAACACTTTAATTATTATGAAGACGTAACTGCTCTTACCCCTAATTTAAAAGAAGCTCAGGCGGCAGCAAATATCAAGATAAGAAATAAAGATCAGCTACCTTTCTTGGGTAAAATAATTATGAAGAAATTAAACCCTAAAGCACTTCTGATAACTTTAGGTGAGGACGGAATGTTGTTATTTTCCGGTAAGGAACACTATCGTATACCGACAGCAGCTTTAGAGGTTTTTGACGTAAGCGGAGCCGGAGATACGGTAATTTCTGTTTTTACCTTAGGCTTAGCTTCCGGGGCCACTTATAAAGAGGCAGCAATAATTGCTAATTTAGCTGCCGGGATTGTAGTCGGTAAATTAGGAGCAGCCACCGTAAGTAAAAAAGAGCTTAATAAAGCAATCAATGGAAAATAATTTTAACACAATTGGAGTGATACCGGCCAGGTATGAATCAACACGCCTCTCCTATAAGCTCCTACGTTCTATTCGCGGCAAGAGCCTCTTGCAGTGGACCTGGGAAAACGCAGCTTTGGCTCATAGCCTGGATAAGTTGATTATTGCCTGTGATCATCCCCAGATAAAAAAAGAAGCTGAGAAGTTTGGGGCGGAGACCATTTTAACTTCACCTAAACATTCTTCGGGAACCGATAGGATAGCTGAGGCTGTAAGGGATATCGAGGCTAAGATTGTTGTAAATATTCAGGCTGATGAGCCGTTGATTAATCATTCAATAATCGACCGCTTGGCTCAGGAGATGCTGGCTGACCCCGATTTAGTTATGGCTACGGTCAAAAAGCGGATAGACAAAAGGGAGGAAGTAAATAACCCTAACGTAGTTAAGGTTATAACTACCAGAGAAGATTTTGCGGTTTATTTCTCCCGCCACCCAATTCCCTTTTACCGCCGGCCAGAAAGTTCTCCAGATTCTCTTGAGAGTGAAGCGGCCTCAGGTGAAGTTTATTATAAGCATTTAGGAATATACGTTTATACCAAGGATTTTCTTTACACCTTTAAAAATCTTCCTGTTTCTGTCTTAGAGAAGGCAGAGAAATTGGAGCAGTTAAGAGCAATAGAAGCTGGATATAAGATAAAGGTTATTGAAACTAAATTTGATTCTTGCGGTGTAGATACTGAAGAGGACCTTCAAGAAGTAGAGCGGATCTTAGCGGAGAAGGAATAGTGTGATGATCAAGAAGAAGGAATTAATTTTTATTGCCGGACCTTGTGCAATTGAAAATAAGAGCGAAACCCTAAACATCGCTTCTTATCTCAAGGATTTATTTTCCACTCTTCCGGTACAATTTATCTTTAAGGCCAGTTTTGATAAAGCTAATCGCACTTCGATAAGGTCGCCCCGAGGGGCCGGTTTAGCTAAAGGGATAAAAATATTAGAGGCAGTTAAAAAGAAGCTAAGCGTCCCGATCCTAAGCGATATACATTGCGTTGAACAGATAAAGGTGGCGAAGGATGTTTTAGATATAATTCAGATACCGGCCTTTCTCTGTCGTCAGACTGATTTAATCTTAGAGGCGTCAAAGACTAAGAGGGCGATAAATATAAAGAAGGGTCAATTTATTTCACCGGCTGATGTTAAGTATATAATTGAAAAAATCGTCTCAACCGGAAATAAAAATATTTTTATCACTGAGCGGGGAAATTGTTTTGGCTACAATAGTTTGGTAGTTGATTTTCGTTCTTTTTTAATTATGAAGAAGTTTGGTTACCCCATAATTTATGATGTTACTCACTCCTTACAGCGTCCTTCAGCAAAAGAGGGAGTTTCTGGAGGCGATCGAGAATTTGCCGAGCCCCTGGCTCGAGCTGCAGTAGCTTGCGGTGTTGATGGTTTGTTTATGGAGGTGCATCCTAAACCTTCAATGGCTTTATCCGATCCTCACACCTCTTTCCCCTTAGCTAAACTAAAAGGCCTGATTAAGAGGGTTCTCAAAATAAGAGAGGCAGTAAATGAGTGCAATTAATAAAAAAGAGGTCATAAAATGGGCTAAAGAGGTGCTTGAGACTGAGAAGAAGGGTATTGGCAACCTAGCCCGTAATTTGGACGAAAGTTTTTTAAAGGTAATTGATACGATTTCTAACTGCCGTGGCAGGGTTGTAGTTACCGGTATGGGTAAGGCCGGGATTATCGGTCAGAAGTTTTCAGCTACTCTTTCTTCTACTGGTTCTTCATCGTTTTGGCTTCATGCTGCCGAAGCAGTTCACGGTGATTTAGGTAGTGTGCGCGAAGATGATCTGGTAGTGGTTCTTTCCTATAGCGGAGAGACCGATGAGATAAAAAATTTAATCCCCTTCATAAAGAAGTTAGGAGCAAAGATAATTGCTGTTACCGGTAATATTACCTCAAGTTTGGCCCGTTACGCTGATTGTGTAGTTAATGTTAAGGTCGATAAGGAAGCTTGTGCTTTAGGCCTGGCTCCCACTACTTCCACTACCGCTATGCTGGCAATATGCGATGCAATATCAGTAGTTTTGCAGAAGTTAAAGGGTTTTAAAGAGAAAGACTTCGCTTTTTTCCATCCCCGGGGTTCTTTAGGAAGAAAACTACTACTTAAAGTCAAAGACATTATGCGTAAGGGTAAGTTTAATCCGGTTGTTGCTGAAAATACTTTAGTCAAAGAGGTTATTTTAAAGATAACTACTGCCCATGCCGGCGCAGCAACTGTTGTCAATCAGAATAGGAAACTAATCGGGATATTTACCGATGGCGACTTGCGGCGAAACCTAGAGAAGTACCCGCACCTCTTGAAAAGAAAGGTTAAGACAGTTATGACTAAAAATCCGATAGTAGTCTGTAACGACGATTTAGCTTCCCAAGCGCTAAAGATTCTGGAGCGGAAGAAGATTGATGAAGTTCCGGTAGTAGATAAGAATTATCGGCCGGTGGGAATGCTTGATATTCAGGATTTGATTGCTGCTGGAATAATATAATATTAAGGAAGAAGGATGAAGGAAAAAGGAAAAAGTGCCGGGACAGCTCATAGTCTGTCGATTAAATCATTATTCAAGAAGGTAAAGCTGCTTATTTTGGATGTGGATGGAGTATTAACCCGCGGTGAGATTATTTATGATAATCAGGGCCGGGAACTTAAAATTTTTAATGTCAAAGATGGATTAGGTGTATTACTTTTGGGTAAGATGGGGGTTAAGACTGTCTTGCTTTCAGCCAAGAATTCCCCGGTGCTTAAGAAACGCGCCCAGGATATGAGGGTAGCTGAAATAATTGGCGGAGTCCTGCCTAAAGAGTCTGTTTTAGGGAAAATCAAGAAGAATTATAAGGTTAAGGAAGGTGAGATTTGTTTTATCGGTGATGACTTAATAGACATCGGCGTAATGGAGAAGGTGGGGGTAGCTGTAGCAGTTGCCGATGCACCGGCAGAGGTTAAAGGAGTAGCAAATTATATCACTAAAACCCGAGGCGGAGAGGGAGCAGTTAGAGAAGTAGCGGACTTAATCTTTAAAGCTAAGAACCTAGAGAAAAGAATCCGCAGACTTATTAAACGCCCTGGTTGGAATGCTGCCTGAGGTTGACTTTAAAGCTTATTTTGGTATATTAGTATGCTTTTAAAAGGTCTGATTTTAAGTATTATTGTGTTTTTGCTGGGGCCGGGAAGTATTCAGGCCTATGAGCAACAAAAAATCAAGGATTTTTATCTCTCTAACTTTAAAGACGATGGCAGCCGAGATTGGGAAGTAGAGGGTAAGGAAGCTATAATCCATGATGAATATATTGACATCGATGAGATGGAGGCAAATTATTACGCAAAAGATGATACAATTTTAATTACCTCTGATCAGGCAAGATTGAACAAGATTAATATGGACGTTTATCTTAAAGATAATGTCCACATCGAGAATAAGGAAGGCACGACTTTAGATACTGATTCTTTGAATTGGCAGAGAACTAAGAATTTTGTCGAAACTGATGATCGGGTGAAGACCGTCAGAGATTCAATGCAAATAGAAGCCGACGGGTTATTTGCCGATACCCAGCTTAAAAAAGCCAATTTTAAAAAGAACGTAGAAGTGGTTCTTCCCGATAAGAAGAGCAAGGAGATTACTACTGCTACCTGCAGCGGTCCTCTGGAGATTGAGTACGATGCTGGTAAAGCGATCTTTAATCAAGATGTCGTGGTCACTAATCCTCAAGGTAAATTATACTCAGATAAGGCAACCTTGTTTTTTGATACCGAGAGTAAGGAAATAATTAAGATTATCTCTGAGGGCAATGTTAAGATAGTCCGCGGTAATAATGTGACTTTTTCTCAGAAGGCAAGTTACTTCAGCAAGGAGCAAAGAATAGTCCTTGAAGGACGGCCACGGGTAATTTATTATCCTGATAGTGGCGAAAGCATGGACCTTTTTAAATAATGCGACTCTTAGAAGTTAACAACTTAACCAAATCTTACGGTAATAAAACAGTGGTGAAAGAGGTGGCTCTTTCAGTCAGGCGAGGGGAAATAGTAGGTTTGCTTGGCCCTAACGGAGCCGGAAAGACTACTACTTTCTATATGGTCGTGGGAATTATTTCTCCCAATCAGGGGCAGATTATGTTTGATAATCACGATATTACCTATACCCCGATTCATGTACGGGCCAGGTTTGGGATCGGCTACCTTTCTCAGGAGCCCTCAGTGTTTAGGAAGCTTACCGTGGAAGAAAACATTATGGCAATTTTAGAGGTTTTGCCGCTTACGCGTATAGAGCGTCTCAAACGTCTTGATGAACTTCTGGAAGAGTTAAAAATTTCACACTTGAGAAAGAGTAAAGCTTATACTCTTAGTGGAGGAGAAACCCGGCGTCTGGAAATTACTCGGGCTCTGGTGACAAACCCTTCTTTTCTTCTTTTGGATGAGCCTTTTTCAGGAATTGATCCGATAGTAGTCGGAGAGGCAAAAGAGATAATTGCCGACTTAAGGAATAAAGGGATGGGGATTTTGGTAACTGATCATAATGTACGGGAGACCCTTTCGATAACTGATCGTGCTTACTTAATTTCCGAAGGGCGGATTTTAATTTCCGGGACCTCCGATGATTTAATTAACCATGCTGAGGCCAGGGAAGTGTATTTAGGTAAAGATTTTAAAATGTAGGTGTTTGACTAATAAAGAATTTAGCCAAAGGAGAAGTAGCTGGAATGGATAGGGAAGTAAAGAAAATAGATAAGTTAAAACGTACAATCAAAATCGAGGTTAGCGGAGAAGAATTCTTAAAAGAGAAGAACCAAGTCTATAGCAAGAAAGCAGAGGGCCTTAAAGTCCCCGGATTCAGGCCCGGAAGTGCCCCCCTAGATATACTTGAGCGGCACCACAGCAAATTCTTGAAGGATGAATTGCTAAAAGAGGTTCTACCGCGCCTCTATCGGAAGGCTTTAGAGGATAGTAAAATATTGCCGGCAGGTTTACCTAATGTCTACGATATTAAGCTCACCGCCGATAGGCTATCATTTTCTGTAGATTTTGAGACTAGACCTGAGATAGAAGTTAAAGAAAGTTCTTACAAAGGAATAAAGATTAAGGATAAGAATTGTGAAGTAGGCGAGATTGAGATTGAAAAAGTGTTAACCAATTTAAAGGAAGGAATCAAGAAGGTAGTTAATAAGGATTTAGATGATCAAGATTTAGCTAAATGGGCATCTTTCTCGGATCTTAAGTCTCTGCGGGCGACAATACGAGCACAGCTTTTTTTAGAGAAGTCCCGAGAGCGCCGGGCCGATATTGATAAACAAATTCGTACACAGCTGCTCAAGACAGTTAAAGTCGATTTGCCTAAGGGTGAAGTTGACCGTCACCATCAAGAGTTGATAGATAGAGAGATATCCAGGCTGCAACACCAGGGTACATCTCAAGAAGATATCGATAAATACAAGAAAGACCTAAGCGATAAGTTAGAGCCGATAGCCAGAGAGGATATAAAATTATTCTATATTTTAGAGGCGATTGCCAAGCAGGAAGGTATAAAGGTGGATAATAATTTGGGTGATGTTATTTTGGGATTAATTTTAAGCCAAGCAGAATATCAAAGAAGGGGGTAGGAAGATGAAGAATCAAATGTATGTTCCTATGGTTATTGAGCAAACCGGAAGAGTAGAGCGGGCCTATGATATATATTCTCGGCTGCTCAAAGATAGAATTATTTTTATCGGTACGCCTGTGGACGATAATATTGCTAATGTGGTTATTGCTCAAATGTTATTTCTCCAGATGGAGGAAGTGACTAAAGATATTAACCTTTATATTAATACACCCGGTGGCGCTATTACTGCTGGTTTGGCTATATATGATACGATGCAATTCATAAAATGTGATGTAGCAACTTATTGCGTGGGGCAAGCTGCGTCTTTAGGGGCTTTGCTTCTTTGTGCCGGAACCAAGAATAAGAGGTTTGCTCTGCCTAATTCCCGGATTATGATTCATCAGCCCTGGGGTGGCGTTCAAGGTTCAGCAGAAGATATCTCGATACAGACGAAAGAGATTTTACGGCTTCGAGCTAAAGTAAACGATATCCTTTCTGCTCATACCGGGAAGTCGTTGGATAAGATAAAAGTAGATACTGATAGAGATTTTTTTATGAGCGCTCCGGAAGCCAAAGAGTACGGAATATTAGATGAGGTGCTGATTAACACTAAGCGTAAGGGTAATAAGAAATAATTATTTAGTTTTAGCCAAGCTTTCACTAATCAATAAAAGGAGTAGAGAAGATGGAACGTAGATTTTTAATGACCCCAGGACCCACACCTGTGCCTTCTTTTGTCAGGGAAAGTCTTTCTGAAGAGATTTTGCACCATCGGACAGCTGAATTTAGTAAGATTCTCTCAGAGGTCCATAGCGGATTAAAGAGAATTTTTTGTACCGAGAATCCAGTACTGATCCTTGCTTCTTCAGGGACCGGTGCGATGGAGGCTGCGGTAAGCAATCTATTTTCTAGGGATGATAAGGTATTAACTATTGCCGGAGGTAAATTTGGCCAAAGGTGGAGCGAAATAGCTAAAAGTTTCTCCTTAGGTCTGGTAGAGATGAGTATAGAGTGGGGAAAAGCACCTTCACCGGAGGAGGTGGCTAAGATTTTAGATGCCAATAAAGATATAAAAGGTGTCCTTACCACTCTCTGTGAGACTTCTACGGCAACTGTTTTCGATATTGAACGAATCGCTAAGATTACCAAGGAAAGAGATATACTTTTGGTGGTCGATGCAATTAGCGGCTTAGGCCAAGATGTTTTGCTTACTGACCAGTGGGGGGTAGATGTGGTAGTTTGCGGATCTCAGAAAGGTTTTATGCTCCCGCCGGGTTTAGGTTTCTTAAGCTTAAGTAAAAAAGCTCAAAGCTTGCTTGCGGCCTCGGACTTACCTAAATACTATTTTGATTTGACTAAAGCCTTAAAGAGTCATGCCAAGGATGATACGCCCTATACTCCAGCAGTATCGCTTATTGTCGGGTTAAAGACAGCAATTGATGCTATAACTAAAGAAGGATTGGAGAATAGGCAGAAGAGATTTGCTAAGCTGGCAGAAGCTACTCAAGAAGCAGTCAAGGCATTGGGCCTTGAGGTTTTTTCTTCTGCCCCTTCGGATTCGGTTACAGCTATTGTCTCACCATCGGGTGTTAAATCTTCAGATATTGTCAAAAATTTAAGAAAGAAGCATGGTCTAAGTATAGCTGGTGGCCAAGGTGATCTTAAAGATAAAATTTTTCGTATTGCCCATATGGGCTGGATAAATGAGAAAGATTTGATTGAATGTTTTTCACTTCTTGAAGGGGAGCTGGAAAACTTAGGATATAAATTTGAAGCAGGGGCTTCAGGGGTACGGTTAGAGGAGGTTCTTTATGGATAAGATTATTGTATCGGATAAATTATCATCAGAAGGAGTAAAAATACTAGAGAAAGCCGGATTTAAGGTCGACTGTAAATATAAATTAAGCCCTGAGGAACTTAAAAAGATAATTGGTAATTATAAAGGTATTGTTATAAGAAGTGGCACGAAACTTACCAGTGATATTATTGAGAAAGCTGATAATTTAAAAGTTATCGGCCGGGCTGGAGTTGGCTTAGACAATGTAGATATAGAAGCAGCAACCAAGAAGGGGATAATCGTTATGAATGCCCCCGGAGGCAATACCATTTCTACCTGCGAGCAGACTTTTGCTCTTCTATTGGCCGTTGCCCGAAACATTCCTTTTGCCCACATCTCGCTCAAGAACAAGAAGTGGGAAAGATCTAAGTTTAAAGGAACTGAATTATATTCTAAAGTTTTAGGCGTCGTAGGATTAGGGCGGATTGGTAAAGAGGTAGCTAAGCGGGCAATTGCTTTTGGTATGGAAGTTTTAGTCTTTGATCCTTTTGTCTCTGAGGATGTAGCCAATAAAGCAGGAGTAAAGTTAGCCGAGCTCAAAGAAATATGGGAGAGGTCAGATTTTATTACCGTTCATACTCCGTTTACTGAGGAGACTAAAGGAATGATTTCTAATGAAGAGTTTCTTAAGATGAAGCCGAGCGCTTTTATCGTTAATTGCGCCCGAGGAGGGATAATCGATGAGAAAGCTTTGTATCAGGCATTGAAGGAAAAGAAAATTGCTGGTGCGGCTTTAGATGTTTATGCTCAGGAGCCACCTCTTGATTCCCAGCTTTTAGAGTTAGACAATCTCATTGTTACCCCGCATCTGGGTGCTTCTACAGAAGAGGCTCAAGTAAACGTTGCTATCGAAGTTGCTCATTGCATAAAAGATGCCCTTCTGGGCAATGCCATTAGAAATGCTGTTAATTATGCTCAACTTGACCCGGAAACTTATAAAATTATCGGACCTTATTTTAATTTAGCGGAGAAGATGGGCAAATTTCTCTCCCAGCTTATTAAAGGGGGCGCAAAGGAGATAAAAATATCTTATCTTGGTGAAATATCTTCTTATAAGGTAGATGTTTTAGGCGCGGCTTTTGCCCGAGGATTCTTCTCCCAACAGCTAGAAGATGATATTAATTATATAAATGCTTTGGAAGTCGCTAAAGATAGAGGTATTAAGATAACTCAGGTAAAAATAAGTGAAGAAGGAGAGTATGTTAATTGTATAAGGATAAGAGTCATTACCGATAAAGAAGAGCGGCTTCTGGAAGGAACTCTCTTTGCTAATAAAGAGGCACGCTTCGTTAAAGTTGATGATGTTTATCTGGAAGTTGCTCCTTCTGAATCTATGCTGGTCATAAATAACCAAGATAAGCCAGGAGTCATCGGCTTCTTAGGTACTACATTAGGGTCGCATGATATAAATATAGCCGGTATGAGTTTAGGCCGTAGCAACCAGAAATCTTTGGCTTTAACCATTCTTAATCTTGACAATTCGGTGAGTGATGCGGTCATAACTCAAATTAAGGCTAATCCTAATATAGTTTCCTTAAAAGTAGTAAAGCTCTAAAAAAAGTTTGCCTATCGGCAAACAAGGGGGAAAATAATGGCTAAAATTTATCTCATTGATGTTACTAACCGTGATGGAGTACAGACATCACGGATATGTCTATCTAAGTTGCAAAAAACAATGATTAATCTCTACCTTGATCAAATGGGAGTATTCCAAAGTGAGTTTGGGTTTCCCACTACTGCTCATGAAACTAACTATCTCAATGCTAATTTAGAGCTGGTTCGTAAGAAAGTGATAAAAAATTTGCGGCTTTCTGGTTGGATTCGAGCCATAAAATCAGATGTGGAAAGTGCTTTTACTAAAACCCCGGAGATTAAATACCTAAATCTTTCGATTTCAACCTCTGATCAGATGATTGAGCATAAATTTCAGGGCAAACTTGATCATAAAGGAGTTATTAAGAGTATGGCAAGCGCGGTAAAGATAGCAAAAAAACTAGGCGCAAAGGCTATAGGAGTTAATGCCGAGGATGCTTCTCGTTCCAATCTAGAGTATCTTGTTGAATTTGCCCAGGCAGCTAAAGAGGCCGGTGCTGACCGGTTCAGATATTGTGATACTTTGGGCTTTGATACCCCCTTTTCGATTTACGAGAGGTTAGCGGCTATTTTGAGCCAGGTAAAGATAGCCACAGAAATTCATTGCCACAATGATTTAGGGTTGGTAGTGGGAAATTCAATTTCGGGAGCCAGGGCAGTGGTAGATAACGGTGTTGATGCTTATATTAATACTTGTGTGAATGGTGTGGGTGAGCGAGCCGGCAATGCTGATTTAGTTAGTGTTATTCTGGCTATTAAATATGGTAGCGGTATGGGGAAGTATAAGCTTGATCCTAAGGTAACTTTGAAGAAAGCTTGGATGATAAGCCGCTATGCTGCTTATGCTTTCGGCCTAGATGTACCAATAAATCATCCTGGCGTAGGGGCAAATGCTTTTGCCCATGAATCAGGGATTCATGCCGATGGTGCCTTAAAGGACAGAAGAAATTATGAATTATACAATTATGAGGAGCTAGGAAGGGGTGAACCGGAAGTTATCGATACGGGTAGAAAAATTACCGTGGGAGAGTATTCGGGGATAAAAGGTTTTCGCAATGTTTACGACCGTCTGGCAATAAAGTTTAAGGATGATAAAGAAGCCCGGAAAATACTGGAGCTGGCGCGTTACGCTAATGTTCATAACCAAAAACCTTTAGTCGAAGATGAGCTAAGATTTGTAGCTCAATATCCGGATATTGCTAAGAAGATTTTTGCTATGGAAGCCTAAAACATGAATAAGATATTAATCGGATTACAATGGGGGGATGAAGGTAAGGGTAAGGTAATTGACTACCTTTGTCGCGATAGTGATGTTGTTGTTCGCTTCCAGGGTGGGAATAACGCCGGCCATACTGTGGTGCTAAGGGGGGAGAAATTTGTCTTTCATCTTATCCCTTCCGGTCTTCTGCGTAAGGGTAAGATTTGCGCAATTGGCAGCGGTGTAGTTATTGACCCTAAGGTTTTAATCCAGGAGATCGATTCACTTAAAGTCAAAGAGATAGATATATCTCCAGCCAACCTGAAGATTTCTCCGTTTTGTCATATAATTATGCCTTATCATAGGATAATGGATGCTTTACGGGAGAAGGGGCGGATTCAAAAAATTGGCACCACCAAGCGGGGCATTGGTCCTTGTTATATGGATAAAGTTTCACGCTGCGGAATAAGGATGATTGATTTTATCGACCCAAAAGTTTTTTCTTTAAAACTTAAAGATAATTTACGGGAGAAAAATGCTATCTTTAAGAAGGTCTACAAAAATAAGGGTTTTACTTTTGAGGCTATCTATGAGGAATATAAAGCATATGCTAAAACTTTAAAGCCCTATGTTTGTGATTTAGCAGATTATTTTTATAAGCAGAGAAAAAAGCGATTTCTATTTGAAGGTGCACAAGGTACTTTTTTAGATTTGGATTTTGGTACTTATCCTTTTGTAACTTCATCTTCGGTAGTTTCTTCTAACGCCATACTGGGTTCAGGTCTTTCTTTTATCTCTGCTGATAAGATTATCGGGGTAGCCAAAGCTTACACTACTAGAGTTGGCGAAGGTCCATTTCCTACGGAATTAACCGGGGAATTCCTAAATTACTTCCGCAATAAAGGAGTAGAATTTGGCGCAACTACCGGTCGTCCTCGTAGATGCGGCTGGCTGGATTTAGTGCTATTGCGGAGAGCAATAGTCATAAATAATGTAAGCGATTTGGTTATTACCAAGCTCGATGTTCTTGGAGGGTTGGAAAAAATAAAGGTTTGTGTGGCTTATAAGCATAAAGGAAGAGTCTTAAAAGATTTTCCTCATAGTTTAGAGGGTATCACCCCGGTTTATCGGGAATTCAAAGGATGGAAGAATTGTATCAATAGGGTGCGCAAATTCTCAAAATTACCTCCGGCCGCCAGAACTTATATAAAATTTATCGAGAATTTTTTAAGGGTGAAAGTGAAGTTTATCTCTGTAGGTGAGAGCAGAACCGCGATACTTAAAAAGTAGAAAGGAGTAGTTTAATGGATCCAGTTATATTTGTTTTTGCCGGTTCGTTACTGGCTTTAAGTTTTTGTGGATATCTAATCGGTTGGATACTCAGGCAGCCTCAAGGTACGGATAAGATGCAGCTAATATCCCGTTATGTTTTTGAAGGAGCAAGGGGATATCTTAAGCAGCAGTATAAAGTTGTTTCGATCTTCTTTTTAATTGTTTTTTGCATTCTTTTAACCATGGCTGTAAAGGGATTTTTGGTTATATTTGTTCCCTTTGCTTTTCTTACCGGAGGCCTTTTTTCTGGCTTTTGCGGCTGGCTAGGTATGTATGTGGCCACAAAGTCAAATGCTCGTACTGCCTTTGCTGCTGGGCAGAGTTTAAATAAAGGATTGAGAGTCGCTTTTAGCGGGGGAACAGTTATGGGCCTTATGGTAGTAGGGTTGGGGCTTTTAGAGATGGCAACTTGGTTTGTTATTCTAAAGTGGTATTACTCTAGCAATCCTCTGCCAGCTGGTAGTAATTTGCTGACTGCCATAACTTCTACCATGCTTTGTTTCGGCATGGGAGCATCCAGTTACGCTCTTTTTGCCCGTTTAGGGGGAGGAATATATACTAAAGCTGCTGATGTCGGGGCAGATTTAGTCGGTAAAGTTGAGGCTGGAATCCCCGAAGATGATCCTAGGAACCCGGCGGTTATTGC
The DNA here is from genome assembly GCA_964455085.1 of uncultured Planctomycetia bacterium. Taxonomy (GTDB): domain Bacteria; phylum Omnitrophota; class Gorgyraeia; order Duberdicusellales; family 4484-171; genus Susulua. Next base: position 33,676 of record CAYVYJ010000007.1, on the reverse strand, counting down.
TGATCAAGTGGGAGATAATGTTGGTGATGTTGCAGGTATGGGCGCGGATTTATATGAGTCTTATGTTGATTCTATAGTTGCCACAATGGCCTTAGCTGCTGCTGCCGGGTTAGGACTAAAAGGAGTCATTACTCCTATGCTTATGGCAGTCTGCGGGGTTATTGCCTCGCTAATTGGTTATTTCTTTGTTCAAACTAAGGAAGGGTCTAACCAGAAAGGACTGCTTAAGGCCCTACGAAAAGGGGTTTGGACAGCCTCAGGGTTAGTTATTGTTTTTTCTTTCTTGGTTGTTTGGTCTGTTTTGGGTAGAGAATATCTAGGCGTCTTTTGGTCGGTGGTAATTGGACTGATTGCCGGAGTGTTAATCGGTCAGTTTACAGAATTCTTTACCTCGGCCGGGTATAAACCAACTAAAACTTTGGCTAAGACTGCTAAAACTGGCCCGGCAACGCTGATTATTGAAGGAATCGCTCTGGGCATGCTTTCTCCGGTGGGAGCAGTGCTTACAGTTGGTGGTGCGATTTTAGCCAGCTTTGCGGTAAATGGAGGATTTACCAATTTTGGCATGGGACTTTACGGAGTAGGCATATCAGCTGTAGGGATGCTTTCTACCCTGGGGATAACCTTAGCCACTGATGCTTATGGACCGATTGCTGATAATGCCGGTGGAATAGCGGAAATGGCTGAATTGGCGCCGGAGGTAAGAAAAAGAACTGATCAGTTGGATTCTTTAGGTAACACCACAGCTGCTACTGGCAAAGGTTTTGCTATTGGTTCAGCTGCTTTAACGGCCCTGGCCTTAATAGTTGCCTACAAGGATCATATCCTACACGAAGCAGTGCGGTTAGGTAAGGTAGTAAATATGGATTTAAGTTTGCTTAACCCCAATGTTCTTGTTGGTATATTTATTGGTGCAATGATGCCTTTTGTTTTCTGTTCCTTATCTTTAAAGGCAGTAGGTAGAACTGCCGGGGCAATTATTGAAGAGGTCCGCCGACAGTTTCACCAAATAAAAGGTTTATTAGACGGTAAAGAAAAAGCTGATTATTCAAGATGTGTTGCTTTGACTACCAGGGCTGCTCAGCAGGAGATGGTTCTTCCTTCGCTTTTAGCGATTATTACTCCGATTATTATTGGTTTATTATTGGGGGTAAAAGGTGAAATTGGCCTTTTGGTTGGTGCTTTATCTTCAGGATTTGTTCTGGCAATAATGATGGCAAATTCCGGAGGTGCCTGGGATAATGCCAAGAAGTATATTGAAGAAGGGAATTTAGACGGAAAAGGCTCACCTTCACACAAAGCAGCAGTTAGCGGTGATACTGTGGGCGATCCTTTTAAAGATACTGCCGGTCCTTCTTTAAATATATTAATTAAACTAATGTCTATGGTCTCGATAGTCTTTAGCGGCATAGTTATTACTTTCAGCTTATTTAAATAATTGTGATTTTGCTAAGAATAAAAAATTTAGTCTTAATTAAACCGTGCCCAAAGACTATTACAAGTATTTAGAAAAAAAAGCCAAAGAATGGGAGAGTTTATGTGGGCGCTGCGGCGGATGCTGCGGTGCCTATGATGATCCTTGCTTACATCTAGTCAAGGATAGGCGGGGTAAGTTTTATTGCAAGATTTACACCGGGAGATTTGGTAGACGAAAGAGCATTAAGAATGAGGAATTTAAGTGTGTTCCGGTAAAAGAGATATTTCATACCCGTTGGAAGAAAGATTACCTCTGTGTTTACAAAAAACTTATTAAAAGATGATTGTGCCAGCGTTACTTACTGACAAAAAAGATGAACTCATCCGAATGGTTGATCTCTGTGCAACCTTTACTGATTATCTGCAAATAGATATTATGGATGGTGAATTTGTTCCTTCTCAAAGCGTTAAGCTCTCAGATCTAAAAGGTTGGAAACTTCCGCTTCGAGGTGAAGCCCATCTTATGGTCTCTGATCCTTGTGCTTGGCTCCCGGCATTTAAAGCTTTGGGTGTTGAGAAAATAATCTATCACTTCGAAGCTGTAGACCAACATCAGGAGACCATTGCTAAAATTAAAGCACTGGATTTAAGAGTAGGGCTGGCGATAAATCCCTCTACTGCGGTTGATGAATTTCAGTCTCTGGTCAGTGAGGTGGACACAATTCTTTTTTTATCGGTTGATCCGGGTTTTTACGGAGCAGCATTTATTCCCCGAGTCACAGAGAAGATAAGAAATTTTAAAGATTGCTATCCTCGGATGCAAGTCGGAGTTGATGGCGGTATAAAAAGCGATAATCTGGTTGAGATAAAGCGCTCGGGAGTTGATTATATATGTGTGGGGAGTGCGATTTTGAAGAGTGCGAATCCTGCTAAAAGTTATGTTGAATTTATGAAATTGTTCAATGGCTAAAAGTTTACGAATAGCTCTGCTCATCCTCCTAATCATTACTCCGATAATTTTTTATAACGCCCTAAACAAGAATAGTAATTTTAACCTTATTAAGGGTCGGAATAGTCAATTGCCGAAGATTGCTTTGATATTCGATGATTTAGGTGAAAGCTTAAGTGATTTAAAGGAAATCTATTCTTTAAATATCCCTCTGACAGTTTCTGTAATTCCTAATTTAAAGTTTTCAAAAAATATCGCCCATATCGGGTCACGCTGCGGTTTTTCAGTATTTATCCATCTTCCCCTTGAGCCAGCTGGTGAAGAGAGCTATAGAACAGACAAGTATAGATTTATTACCAGAGATTTAAGCAAGCGCGAGATAACATCTCTTTTGAGACAATATCTTAACTCGATACGGATAGCCATCGGGGTTAATAATCATATGGGTTCGCGGGCCACCGAAGACCGGCGACTAATGAAAACGATTCTGGTGGAGGTGCGGAAAAGAGGGCTAATTTTTGTTGATAGCCGGACTTCGCTTCAGTCTATTGCCTACGAAGAAGCCCGAAAACTAGATTTAATTTGTGGCTACAATCAGGGATTCCTTGATGCCGTAGATAATATCAGCGTAATGGAAGAAAGAATGAAAGAGTTAGTTGCTTTAGCTAAGAACAAAGGAAAGATAATTATTATTGTTCACCCCAAGAAGAACACCCTGAAATTTCTAAAAAGACAACTACCTCTTCTTCAAGAACAGGTAAAGTTTGTTACCATGAAAGACTACTTTGAACTATAACTCTTGATATTTATGCTTAAGAAGATCCTGGTTCATATTTGTTGCGGTGTTTGTGCTTATGCCTGTATCGAAAGATTGAAGGAAGAAGGGTTTTCTCCTGCCGCTTTCTTTTTCAACCCTAATATTCAGCCGCAAGCTGAATACCAGAGGCGTAAACAAGCCGCAGAGGTTGTGGCAAAGACTTTATCTGTGGGAATGACTGAAGGCGATTATAAACCTAGTGATTGGCAGAAGGCCATAGCCGGACATAGTCAGGATAAAGAAGGTCAAAAACGTTGTCGGTTATGCTATAAGTTAAGAATGGAGCAGACTTTTCAAATCATGCTCAAGGAAGGATATGATTATTTTACTACCTCCTTAAGCATTAGCCCGCATAAGTCTTCTTTGGCGATTATCGAAATTGGCCGGAATATCGGCCGGGACAAATTTTTAGCTTTTGATTTTAAAAAGCAAGATGGTTTTAAAAAAAGCATTATCGCTGCGAAGAATCTAAATCTTTACCGCCAGGATTATTGTGGTTGTCGGTATAGTTTAGGGAATTCTAAAGATGGATAAGTATATTTACACTTTTAACCGTTACCTAAGAGAAGAATTTGGCCAGAGAGTTCACCGGATAAGTCTCGATGCCGGATTTAACTGCCCAAACTTAGACGGAACCTTAGACTCCCAAGGCTGTATATTTTGTAATAACCGGGCTTTCAGCCGCTTCCGGCGCCTACCCCCTTTAAGCCTGGAAGAACAAATTATTCAAGGGAAAGCAAGGGCCCGACAACGTTTCAAAGCTAAAAAATATATTGCTTATTTTCAGAGTTTTTCTAACACCTATGGAGATATTGATTTTTTACGAAAGCAATATAATCTGATTAGAAAGTTTGATGATTTTGTGGGAATCGCCATATCTACCCGGCCGGATTGTATTGATCAAGAGAAGCTTGACTTGATTGAAGAGTTTAGTAATGACTATAAGGTTTATATTGAGTATGGTTTGCAGACCATTCATGATAAAACCTTAAAACTTATCAATCGCAAGCATACTTTTAGCAGTTTTCAAAAAGCAGTAGAGTTAACTGCCAGGCGTCCCAATATAAACATAGGCGTGCATGTTATTTTAGGCCTGCCCGGTGAAAACAAGGAAGATGCGCTTAATACTGCTAAGGTTTTGGCTAATATGCCGCTCTGGGGAATAAAATTTCATGCTTTACATATAGTTAAGGATACGACGCTGGCCGATATGCATAAGCGATACAAAGTAAAACTTTTATCCATCGATGAGTATACTGACATTCTGGTTAGTTTTTTAGAGCAGTTACCCGAAAATTACGTCATATTACGGTTAGTATCCGAGGCTGATCCTAAGTTTTTGATTACTCCGGCTTGGGTCAATGATAAAGAGCGGGTAATACGAATAATTGAGGCAGAGTTTAAAAGACGCCAGAGTTCCCAAGGAGCCTTTTATAATGTATCCAATATTGTTTAAATTAGGTCCCATCACTATTTATACCTACGGGGTTTTTATATTCTTAGGTGTGGCCGCTGGATATTTTGTCTGCAGGCGGGCGGCGAAGGAAGAAGGTGTTCCTGAAAAGATTTTTTCAAATATTTTTTTCTGGGCATTAATCTTTGGTTTTTTAGGAGCAAGAGCCTTCTATATCCTGGTCGAGTGGAGGCGGTTTTTAAATAACCCTCTGGGAGTTATTTTCAGCCGTAGCGGTTTTGTCTTCTACGGAGGGCTTATTTCGGGAATTTTGACTGTTTTCATTTTAACCAAAAAGTATAAGATAAGTTTTTTAAAGTCTGCAGATATTGCAGCCCTGGGTATCCCTTTAGGGCATGCTTTAGGTCGAATCGGTTGCTTTTATTACGGGTGTTGCTATGGCGCAGTGACAACTTCCGGCTTAGGAGTCCTATTCCCGCCAGAGGCTCCGGCTGGTTTATTTGGAATGCCAGTTATTCCTACCCAGTTGATTTCCGCAACTTTCCTGTTTTTTATATTTTGGCTACTCTTATTCTTAGGGAAGAAGCAGCGGTTCAGGGGTCAGATTTTACTCTCCTACTGTATTGGTTATGGGATTTTTAGGTTTATTATTGAGTTTTACCGGGCAGATCCCCGCGGTGAGATTTTTTCCCTTTCTACTTCGCAGTTTATGGCATTAGGCGTAATAATTATTAGCATTTTCTTCTTTTTCCGCTGGAGAAGAAGACTCACTTGATTACTCAGGAAAAAGGGGTATAATAAAACGTTATGATTAAGATTGCCTTAGCCCAAATTAATCCCACTGTTGGAGGCCTAAAGCAGAATTGTGCGAAGATCATTGCTTTTATAAGAAAAGCAAAGAAAAAGGACGCAGACTTGGTGGTCTTTCCTGAACTAGCCTTACCGGGATATCCTCCTGAGGATTTACTCCTAAAAAACCATTTTATTGCTAAGAATATACAGGTTTTAAGTTCGATAAAGAAAGAGTGCAAAGGCATAGCTGTTTTGGTTGGTTTTGTAGATAAGAAAGGTGATGCCATATACAATTCTTGTGCTTTAATCCGTAACAGTAAGATAGACAGCATTTACCGGAAAAATATTCTGCCCAATTATGGGGTCTTTGACGAAAAGAGGTACTTTTCTTCGGGTAACAAATTACCAGTATATACTATTAAAGGCTTTTCTTTCGCAGTGAGCATTTGTGAAGATATTTGGGAAGAGAAGTTTATTAATTCTTTAAGGGAAAAATCTCCTGATTTCGTGGTTAATATCTCTGCTTCGCCATTTCATTTGGGTAAGGTAAGTATTAGAGAGAAGGTTTTATCTCATGCTGCTAAGAAAATAAAAAGTTTTGTGTTCTATTGTAATTTAATAGGAGGCCAGGATGCGCTAGTCTTTGATGGAACCAGCAAGGTTTTTTCGCCTTCAGGTAAACTTATTGCCTTTGCCAAGAGATTTTCCGAAGACTTACTTATTTTCAATCTCAATAATAGTAGAAAGTATCCTCTTAAAAAGGTTATTGTTAACGAGGCTGAAGAGGCATTTTCAGCATTACGGCTGGGCCTTGATGATTATGTTAAGAAGAATGGATTTAAAAAGGTGGTTGTAGGTGTGAGCGGAGGTATTGATTCTGCGGTTGTGGCTGCTTTGGCTTGTGAAGCTTTAGGCAAAGTGAATGTATGTGGCCTTATTATGCCTTCAGCTTATACATCTAAAGGTACTCTCCAAGATGCAAAGCAGGTTTGTAAGAATCTGGGAATAAGATATTCGATAGTAAGAATCGATAAGACACTACAAACTTATCTTAAAGACCTTAAGCCTTATTTGGGTAGTGGCAAGAGGCATAAAGCAGAAGAAAACCTTCAGGCTAGAATTCGTGGAAATATTCTAATGGCTTTTTCCAACAAATTCGGATATCTGGTACTTAATACCGGTAATAAGAGTGAAGTTTCTTGCGGTTATTGTACACTTTACGGCGATATGGTTGGTGGATTTGGGATCTTAAGCGATGTATATAAAATGTTGGTATACAGAATAGCCAGGTATATAAATAAGATTAATTCCCAACAAATCATTCCTGGTTCAGTGATAAAAAGAGCTCCCTCAGCAGAACTGAGGCCTAATCAGAAGGATACTGATAGTCTTCCAGCCTATAGCCTGCTTGACCCGATTTTAAAACTATACGTGGAAGAAGATTATTCAGCAGATGAGATAGCTAAGAAGGGGTTTAAGAAGAGTTTAGTTGCGAAAGTAATCAAGATGGTTGACTTTAATGAGTATAAACGGCGTCAGGCACCAATAGGCATAAAGATCACCCCCCGAGCCTTTGGTAAAGATAGACGTATGCCGATTACCAATAAATTTTCCCAATAGTAAATATGGTAACTGTCTTTATAGGCGCTGGTTCTAATCTTGGCGACAGAATTGACTATATTAACCAAGCGATTGATAATTTAGAGAATGCGCCGGAGATTAGGGTTGAGAAAGTGTCATCGATAATTGAGACTGAACCTTACGATGCTCCGGGTCAGAAGGGGAAGTATTTAAACGCAGTCTTGAAGATAAAAACTAATTTAGGAGCCCGGGAGTTATTGCAGCAATTACAAGTTATTGAAGGGCGCTTGGGAAGAAAGCGCCCATTTAAAAATGCGCCTCGAACAATTGATTTAGACATCCTTCTCTACGGGGAGGAAGAAATAGACGAGCCTGATCTTAAAGTTCCTCATCCCCGGATGCTGGAACGGACCTTTGTAATTGGACCGCTTTTAGAAATCGAACCTAAGCTTATTAAAACAATAGAGGAGTTACGAAGTAAGTGTGATTGTAGATGATTACTATGGGAAGCATTAAAGGAGTAAGGGAAACATCTCGAAGACATAAAAAGAAGGGTGAGCTAATAGGTCTTGTCCCCACTATGGGAGCCTTGCATAAAGGCCATCTTTCTTTAGTTAAGAGAGCCAGGCAAGAGTGTGATTTCTTGGTGGTAAGTATTTTTGTAAATCCTACTCAATTTGGGCCAAAAGAAGACTACCGTCGCTACCCGCGAAACCTCGCTCACGATAAAAAGCTCCTTGAGAAAGAAGGAGTAGATTTATTATTTTCGCCAAATGTGAACAATATTTATCTTCCAGGGGTCTCGGTTTATGTTGACGAGGGCAGTTTAAGTAAGCTATTATGCGGAAGGTCGCGTCCCAGACATTTCCGGGGTGTTGTTACTATTCTTGCCAAATTATTTAATATTATTGAGCCGGATATTGTTTATTTTGGTCAAAAGGATTATCAGCAAACTCGGATTGTAAAGCGATTAATCGATGATCTTAACTTTCCGGTTAAATTAAGGGTTTCTCCGACAGTAAGGGAAGAGGATGGTTTGGCTATGAGTTCGCGGAATGCCTATCTAAATAGTTCCGCCCGAGATGATAGCCGCTGTCTTTATGAAGCTTTATCTTTAGCAAGGAAGCTCATCCGCGGAGGTTGTAGGAATAGCCAAAAAATAATTGGCCAAATGAAACAGGTTGTCAAATATAAAAAGTTAGCTAAAATAGATTATATTGAGCTAGTAGATGCCGATAACCTCAAGCGGCTTACTACAATAAGGGGTAAAGTATTAATTGCTTTAGCAGTGTATATTAAAAAAGTGCGTTTAATCGACAATATTATTTTAAATGTCAAAGCCTAAGAGAACAAAGATTGGAATAGTTGGTTGTGGGGCAATTGGAGGGGGAGTTGCTTCCTATATTGATAAGAACTTAAAGTCTTCAGCAGTTGTCTATGCTTTAGCTGATAAGGATATACTAGCAGCTAAGAGGCTGCAAAAGAAATTACAATCTGTACCTAAAATATATGACACTACTACCTTAGTTAAAAGGGTAGATCTAGTGGTTGAGACTGCCTCAGGCTCAGCAGCCAGTTTTCTTCTCAAGGAGGTAATCACCTATCGAAAGGATTTAATCATCCTTAGCGTAGGTGCTCTTATTGGCAAAGCTTCTCTTCTTAAAGAAGCAGCGCGGGCTAAGATAAATATCTATATCTCTTCAGGAGCAATTTCAGGCCTAGATGGTCTAGGTGCCTTAAGTATGGGCAAGATTAAGAAAGTGTCCTTGACCACATCTAAGCCACCTCGAGGGCTTATCGGCGCAGATTATTTGAAGAAGAAGAGAATAGATTTAACAGGCTTAAACAAAGAAAAGGTTGTATTTAGGGGTGGGGTGAAAGAGGCAATACGACATTTTCCTAAAAATATAAATGTGGCAGTGGCTATATCTTTGGCTTCAGCCTTTAAAAAGGTAGAGGTTTGCATAAAAGCCGATCCGAGACTAAAGCGGAACGTCCATCATATAGTCGTAGATTCTGAGGAAGCTAAATTAAGCATGAAAGTAGAGAATATCCCTTCGAAATCAAACCCGAAAACAAGTGCTTTAGCTATTCTTTCCACGCAGCAATTACTAAAGAAAATCTTTTCTCCTTTAAAAATCGGAAGTTAGCACTTTTAACTTTTTCCCTCTGCTATGGATAACTATATAGTTATAAAGGGTGCCCGTGAGCATAACCTAAAGAGCGTTAATCTTAAGATACCCAAGAATAATTTGGTAGTAGTTACCGGTTTATCGGGTTCGGGCAAGTCATCATTAGCCTTTGATACTATTTATGCTGAAGGTCAGCGCCGCTATGTTGAGAGCCTGTCTAGTTATGCCCGTCAATTTTTGGAGCAGCTTCAGAAACCAGATGTAGAACATATTGAAGGGCTTTCTCCGGCGATTGCTATCGAACAGAGGAGTGCTGGCGGTTCGCCTCGTTCGATTGTGGCTACGCAAACCGAAATCTATGATTATTTGCGGTTACTTTTTGCCCGGATTGGTAAGCCCCATTGTCCGCGGTGTCTTAAGCCGATTACCAAACAGACAACTCAAGAGATAATTGATCGGGTTCTTAAGTTTCCTAAGAATCATAAGATTTTTATACTTTCTCCCATTGTTAGGGGCAAAAAAGGACAATATCAAGCTCTATTTACGCGATTGCTTAAAGAGGGTTTTGTACGAGTGCGAGTTGACGGAAAAATTTATGAATTAAGTGAGAGAATAAAGCTCAACCGGTACAAATTGCATACTATCGAGATCGTTGTAGATCGGATTAAAGTATCTGCCGATTACAAGGAGAGGATTGCTGATTCCCTGGAGACAGCCCTAAAATATTCCGGCGGTTTTTGTTTGATTTATGATGATACTAATTCTCAAGAGAGCTTATTTAACACCCAATTAAGTTGCAGTCTCTGTGGAGCATCTTTAGGTGAGATGGAACCAAGAATGTTTTCTTTTAATTCTCCTTACGGAGCTTGTCCGGATTGTAATGGTTTGGGTATAAAGTTAGAGTTTGATCTTGATCTGATCATCCCTGAGCCCAAGAAAACCTTAAGAGAAGGAGCTATTGCAGCTTGGCGCAGGGGTAGCCGGGGTTATATTATGTATTATCAAGCACTCCTGCGAGAGTTAGCCAGAGGATTAAAAATATCATTGGATACCCCCTTTAATCGCCTATCCAAGAAAATAAGTGAGAAGATTCTTTATGGCGACGAAGATACTTATGTTTGGAATAAGCCCTTTGAGGGAGTTATTCCCAATTTAGAGCGATTGTTTAATACTACTGATAGCCATTACCGAAAAACAGAGATTGCTAAATATATGTCAAAGTTATCCTGCCCCGGATGTTCAGGTCAACGTTTGAATAAAGAAGCCTTAAGCGTGTATGTTGGTACTAAATCAATATGGGATATAGTAAGAATGAGTATTGAGAAGTGTTTTGAGTTCTTTGCTTCACTAAAACTATCGGATTCTGAAGCAAAAATTGCCACTTTAATCATAAAGGAAATAAAGCAGCGGCTTAGTTTCTGCATTAATGTAGGGTTGTCATATCTTTCTTTAGACCGGTTAAGTTCTACTTTATCCGGTGGAGAAGTGCAAAGAATAAAATTAGCTACCCAGGTGGGCTCATCGTTATCCGGGGTGATTTATATTCTTGATGAGCCAACTATTGGGTTACATTCTCGGGACGATGTCAAGTTGATTAATACTCTTAAAAGGCTGAAAAATTTGGGTAATACAATAATCGTGGTCGAACATGATGAACAGATGATTCAGGCCAGTGATTGGATAGTTGATTTAGGGCCGGGAGCCGGGGTAAAGGGGGGAAGGGTTGTCTATTCGGGGCAGAAGGATAAGTTACTTACTCAAGATACCCTCACTGCCAGATATTTACGAGGAGATCTGTCTATAGCTAAGCCTTCAGTGAGAAGGCACTATAAAGGTAGGCCAACCTTAGATATACATGGTGCTTGTGAGCATAATTTAAAAAACGTAAATATAAAGATTCCTTTAGAAGTCTTTGTTTGTATTACTGGAGTTTCTGGTTCAGGCAAATCAACATTAGTAGAAGACATTCTTTATCGAGCTTTAGCCAAGGAGTTGTATAATTCACGAGAGAAGCCGGGTAAGGTTAAAAAAATTGGCGGTTTAGACAATATTGATAAGGTGATTATCGTAGATCAGTCTCCGATCGGCCGGACCCCCCGGTCTAATCCGGCGACCTATACCGGAGTATTTAGTTATATCAGGGAGGTTTTCCAGGATTTACCGGATGCAAGAATTCGAGGATATAAACCGGCCCGGTTTAGCTTCAATGTGCCTGGAGGTCGATGTCAGGAGTGTAGAGGTGAGGGAACCAAAAGGATTGAGATGCATTTTTTACCCGATGTGTATGTACCCTGCCAGAAGTGTTCCGGTAAACGTTTTAACAAGCAGACCTTAGAGATAAAATTTAAAGGAAAAAGCATTGCTGATGTTTTAGAACTGAACGTGGACAAAGCTTATGAATTATTTGTAAATTTTCCCCGGATAAAAAATATTTTGCAAACCTTGAAAGATGTGGGGCTGGGTTACATCGGCGTAGGCCAATCAGCCACTACGCTTTCTGGCGGAGAGGCTCAAAGGATTAAGCTTGCTTCGCAATTAAGGAAAAAAGCAACCGGAAAAACCCTTTATATTCTGGATGAGCCGACAACCGGCTTGCATTTTGACGACATAAAGAAGTTGTTATCTGTGTTGCACCGATTAGTAGATAAACGAAATACAATTTTAATTATTGAGCACAATTTAGATGTGGTAAAATGTGCCGATTACATTATCGATTTAGGTCCAGAGGGCGGAGACGCCGGAGGCGATGTTGTCGCCAGCGGGACACCAGAGGAGGTGGCTTCTTGCCCAACCTCCTATACCGGCCAGTTCTTAAGGCGTAAACTTAGCTAACAATCTATATATGCGGATAAATGTAAAAGCTTTTACTTTAGTTTTGACTTTGCTGATATTTACCGCCTCTTGGGGCTTTTCTTATAGCGGAGAAGAGGAGCGGTTTCATATTGCGGCTAAAGCTTTCTCTGATGACTTTTACGATGCTTCGCTGTCGCTTTTTAAAAGATTTATTAATGATTTCCCGGAAAGTTCTTTAATTTATGAAGCCAAACTTTATATAGCAAAGTGTTATTACCGCAAAGAGGATTATGCAAGAGCTCTTTCTACCCTTACTGAAGTTGAACGAGGTAAGCCCGGCGATGATGTTCTTAGCGAAACTTACCATTGGTTAAGCGTCATCTATTTCAAGGGAAGGGATTTTGATGAAGCCTTAAGCTATGCAGATAAGATTGTCCAAAGTCACCCCAAATCGCGGTTCATCTGGGAGACTCAATATTTACTAGCCAGCTGTAAGTTGGAGCTTGGGAACAAAGATCAAGCCCAAGAATTATTTAATAAGATAATAGTGGAGTGTCCGCAGGAAGAGGTGCTCAGCAATGCATATTCACAAGCTTTAAACCTTTATTTGCAGAAGAAGGAATATCCTCAGATCATATCTTTGGCTAAGAAATATATAAGTGAGTTTCCGAAGGGGGAGCTTAAGGCAAAGGTGTATTTTTATTTAGGAGAAGCTTATTATGCCACCGACGAATGGAATAAAGCTTTAAAGAGTTACCGGAGCGCTTTACGGGCTATCCCTGGGTTAGAGCTTAAAGATTTAATCCATCAAGGAATAGGGTTTACCTACATTGAGAAGGGGAGCAAGATTGAAGCCAAGAATAATATTGATAAAATAAAAAATAAGGAATTACGTCTTTTCTCGCAAGGAGTTTATTATTTTAAGACCCAGGACTACATCCAGGCTCTTGAGACATTCAATATTTTTATAAGAGATTACCCTAAGTCTAAAGTTTTAATCGATTCCTGTTTGAATAAAGCCGATACTCTTTATGAAATGGGCAGGCTGAATGATTCTATTTCGGTTTATAAATATGTACTAGGTAATTTTAAAGTTCCCCAGCATATTGACAGCCTTAACAAGGCACATTACGGTTTAGCCTGGTGTTATTTAAAGAATGGTAAATTCAAGGAAGCAATCGCTGAGTTCAAGAGTACTCTAGAATATACCAATAATCCGGTTGTGGAACTAAGTTCCCGAATTCAAATTGCCGACGCTTATCAAGAAACTGCCAAGCTCGATGAAGCTTTAGACATTTACAATAGTATTCTAAAAGATCAACCCAATACAATATATGCAGACTATATTCAATTTCAAATCGGAATGTGTTTTTTAAAGAAAAAGGAGTTAGATAAAGCTTTTTTGGCCCTAAAAAACCTTAAGAATAACTTTTCTTCTTCGAAACTAATTCCACAAGTCCAGTATTATTTGGCTGTGGGTTATTTTTCTTGTGGTGATTATACGGAAGCTAAGAATTTATTAAATGATTTTATCGACAAATTTCCCAAGGATGGATTGATTTCCAAAGCTCACTATCTTTACGGAAAGTGTCTTTTTAATCAGGAAAATTATGACGATGCGCTTTTGGTCTTTAAGAGGTTGGTAGGAAGATTCAAAGATGAAGAGATCGCCGAGTTAGCCTATCTTGACATGGGCAATGCGTACCTAAACTTATCTTCCTTCGATAGAGCCAAAAAGGTCTGGGAAGGTTTCCTCGCCCGCTATCCCAACTCGCAGTATGCAGCTTCAGTCGCATTATATTTGGGAGGTTTGTATGAAAAGGAAGAAAACTATTTTGAGGCTGAAAAGTATTACAAAAAAGTTATTAGTGACTATAAAGAAGCTTCTTCGGCTCAAGAAGCCGTACTTTCTTTGGGGCATCTTTATTGGAGCAGAGGCAATCTAGAAAGGGCCCGTGACTATTTTGAAAGATTATCTAAACGAGATACGCCACTATCCTTGAAGGGTAAGCTTTATTTAGCAAAGATTTTTCTTCAGGAAGGTTCAAACCAAGAAGCCCTTAAAATATACGATGAGCTGATAGATTTGAATTTACCAGTTTCTAAGGTTGCGCTTGTTGATAAAGCATTTCTTCTAAAAGAGATGAAGGATTATCGTCAGGCAATACTAATTTTTCAACGGGCGATTGAGAAAGGTATAGATTATCCGGAGTTAAGATTTACCCTGGGGTTGTGTCTGGAGAAGATTGATAAGGGGCAAGAGGCGATAGGAGAGTATTTCAAGGTGGTTTATGTTGGGGTTGATGAAGAGCAATTGGAGAGTAACGATTCTGGTAAGTATAATGTTAAAGCATACTTCCGCATTGCCCGGATTTATGAGAAGATAGGCAATAACCAAGAAGCAAAGAAGATTTATAAAAAAATCATCGATCTAGGAGTTAAGGAAAGCCGGATAGCTGAGGCAAAGTTAAACGAGTTAGAGGGTGGTTAGAAATATTGAAAAAGAAAAGGAGGCATTATGTGGGAGCTAATTTCTAAGAGTGGCTGGCTAATTGCACCGATATTTTTATGCTCATTTTTTGCAGTAGCGATTATAATAGAACGATTGTTGTTTTATCTTAGTATTAAGAGCAATTCCCTGTTAATATTATCGCAAGTATTGGATTTAGTGCGTAAAAACAAAATTACTGAAGCAATTGATATTTGCGAGAAAAACACTTTTTATGCAACTAATATTTTAAAGTCAGGTCTTAGTCACTATGAGGAGGCCAAAGATGTAATTAAAGAGGCGATGGAGAATACTTCTTTGTATGAAATACCAAAGCTTGAGCGAAACTTAAATTTTTTAAGTACTATTGCCCACGTCTCCCCACTGTTAGGACTTCTGGGTACAGTAGTAGGGTTGGTTAAATGTTTTTATATTATTGAACAGAAAACAATAAATATCGGATTGGTTAACCCTGCTGATTTAGCTGGCGGGATATGGGAGGCATTACTTACTACTGTAGCTGGTTTGTGTGTAGCCATCCCCAGTTATATTATGTATAATTATTTTGTCCACAAGGTTAATTTAGTTACCTTGGAGGCGGAAAGAGCAGCTACTGAGCTCTTAGAATTCATCCCTCAAAGCAGATATACCGATGAAGTTTAGGAAAAGCGCACGAGTAGAAGCGGGCCTGAGGCAGATAGACATAGCTCCTTTGATTGATTGTCTTTTCCTGCTGCTTATCTTTTTTATGCTTACGTCTAGTTTTATAGTTATACCGGGAGTTAATGTTAAGCTCCCTAAAGCTTTAATGCCGGAAGAGGTTGATACCAGGTCTTTAACAGTAGTTGTTTCTAGTGAAGATATAATTTACCTTGACGGTAAACCTCAAACCGTCAAAGAGGTTGAAGATCTTATAAAAAGCAAAAAGTACAGCTCTATTTTTATAAAAGCCGATCGAGATGCCAGTCTGGGGGTAGTGGTAAAAATATGGGATGCTTGTAAGAGATTCGGGATAGAAAAGATTGGTATCGCTACTGCTTACGAAGAGTAACCTGGATTTCTTTCGATGCTAAAGAAGTTGTTTGTCTTTTTCCCCTTAATTTTGTCGGGGATTCTGCATCTGCTAGCTGTTTCCTCATGCTCCCTCTACATAAAGGCAGAGGGAAACCCTTCCTTTTATAGCTGGTTTGATATTGTTAACCGCAGAGATTTATTCCTAGAGAATAAAAAGGTTGTTTTTCCTAAGAGTATAAATTTATCGTCTCACGATATGAGAAGAGAGTATTTTTCTCCTTCCCGTCCTTCCCCTTGGCTTAAGGATGGATATAATTTAGGTTCTTTTATGCCCGGTTTGGCTAAAACCTTCCCTTCCTTGGATAGTATTAGTCATAGGGAGAGATATTATTATCTTTGGCCGAGGCGAACTATTCTTTCCTCTTGGGAAGAAGAAATTGTCTCTTATAAGACCTATATTTCGCCATATGGCAAGGTCCTTTTTCTCTATCCTGAGAAATTGCCGGTTAATTCTTACGGGAGCCTACACTTGCAGGCATACTTGCTAGAAGCAACCCTTTTCTTGGATAACAGATTCCTCTGGACAAAATTAGAGGGGGTAGTAAAATAAATGCAGATAGAATTGTCATTATTTATTACTATTTTTTTAAGCGGATGGCTGCTATTGGGCTTTCTCTTAGAATATATAATCAATTGGCGCAATAGCTTAGCAAAGAAGGAAATGCAGCTTGAGAAACGAAAGTGTGAAGTTTGCGCTTCAGTGTATTTTGTTTCAATTTTTTTTGAATTTTGGCGGTGTCCGTTTTGTGAAAGTATTAATCGGGGAAAATGATTACTGAAATAGGAATTATAGCTGGTGAGATTTGGAATTTTTTAGATAAGCAGGGCGAAGCAAGCTTAGAGCAACTAATTGCTGGTATAGATAAATCCCGGGATTTGACCCTGATGAGTTTAGGCTGGCTGGCTCGGGAGGGTCATGTTTTAGTGAGGGAAGAAGAGTCGGTATACCAGATAAGTTTAAGAAAAAAAGAGCAAGAGTGAGAAAAGGGGTAGTTTTAATAGTTGTCATTGGGGTTATGTTGGTAGTTTTCAGCTTAGCCTTAGGTGCTCTCTACTTTATAGCTCATGAGGCACGGATTGCTGAATATAAGATAAAACGGAGTAAAGCTTTTTTTGCTGCCCAGGCCGGAGTGGTCTTAGCTTTAGAGCAATTGCGAAAAGGTGTTTGGTCGGGAACTCCTGCCGGCAAAGATCACTGCCTTAATGATGATGTCGATAATGATTGTCCCCCTGGCCGTACCGTTGATGATGATGATATTCCTTATGACGTTACGATGACGATTTTTTCTCCCGGCTGGCCCGCGGGTAACCCTCATGCAGACTCTAGCCAAATAGATGCACAGGTAGTAAATTATTGAATATTACTTAGTCTTTTTAATCAAGCCTTTAATCCCTTATTGGCTATTATTATTTAATAGTTTTTATTTGTAGTTTCCTTGACAGAGAAATATTTCTCTGTCAAAATGTTTCATCAGCCAATAGTTTCTGTATCTATGAGCTGTGTCAACCATAGGGGCCGTAGTTCAGTTGGGAGAACGCCTCGTTCGCAACGAGGAGGTCG
Source organism: uncultured Planctomycetia bacterium (assembly GCA_964455085.1). Classification (GTDB taxonomy): domain Bacteria; phylum Omnitrophota; class Gorgyraeia; order Duberdicusellales; family 4484-171; genus Susulua. The sequence goes on along the minus strand of CAYVYJ010000007.1, from coordinate 16,659 downwards.
CCCGTTCAAATCGGGTCGGCTCCATAATTGAGATGTCCAAGATACGAATTTATATCCACCCAGAAAAAATAGAAAATTTCATTGAGATAAGTGGCAAGAATACTATCCATAAATTAAGGGATGTTTTACGCCTGGGGAGCGAGAATGAGCTATTTGTTTTTGATGGCCAGGGTAAGGAATACCTATATACCATAAAAGATATTTCGCAGAAGCAGATATCCTTAAAGAAGGTAAGGGTCTCAGGTAAAGAATGTTTTCCTGAGCCGAAAGTAATTCTGGCTTTTCCGGTTACTAAACAAGAAAGGATTAATTTTATTTTGCAGAAAGCTACAGAACTGGGGGTCTCAGAGTTTATTCCTTTTACCTGCCAAAGAAGTCTCAGCATAAGTTCTTTATCCAATAAGTTAATGCGATGGAAGAAAATAGTTATTGAGGCAGTGCGGCAATCTCAAAGGTTGTGGTTGCCGACGGTTAATAATATTTTGAGCTTTAATAAGGTTATTGAAAAAAACTATCAGGTTAAATTAGCTGCTTCGATTAAGGGAGATACGCTTAAGAACGTTCTCAATATGAGACAGAAGGAGATTTTCATTATTGTTGGTCCCGAAGGAGATTTTGCTCCCAGAGAATGGAGCAAATTAGGCGAAAATAATTTTAACTTTATTAAATTATCCGTTAATCTATTACGGGTAGAGACTGCTGCTGTATTTGCTGTGGGACTAGTTAATTACTTTTTTAATCAAGGATGATTAAAAGATGAAGGTAAAATTTTTTACACTTGGCTGTAAGGTTAATCAATATGAGACTCAAGGTTTGAAAGAACAATTTTCGCGCCGCGGACACAGGATAACCAAGGAGAAGGCTGATCTTTATGTAATTAATACCTGTACGGTTACTTCTCGCGCCGATAGCAAATCAAAAGATACAATCCTGCGGGCCAAAAAAGAGAACCCTGAGGCTAAGATTGCGGTTTCGGGATGTCTGGCTCAGTTGAATCGGGATTTTATTGCTGAATTAGGGGTCGATTATATTATTTCCCAGGATCAGAAAGCTTTTTTGCCCGATATTGTACTGGGTTTACCTTTTTCAAAGGAAGCTTTCAAGATAACCTGTTTCTCAAACCATCGGGCCTTTGTTAAAGTTCAGGACGGTTGTGATAATTCTTGTTCCTTTTGCAAGATTTCCTATTTAAGAGGTTCTTCGCGCAGCAAGACTAAGGCTTGCGCAATCGCGGAAGTTAAAGAAGTTTGCCGTAGGCATAAGGAGATTGTGCTTTGCGGAGTCAATTTAGGTCTTTGGGGTAGGGATTTAACTCCTAAGAGTACTTTAGGAGATTTAGTGAAAGACCTCTTAAGGGTGTCTTCATTAGGCAGATTGCGTTTAAGTTCCTTAGAACCACTGTTTTTAAATCAGGAATTGTTGTCATCACTTCACGGTGAGAAGTTATGCCCGCATTTTCACTTTCCTTTTCAGTATGGCGATAATCGCATATTAGCTGAGATGAATAAAAAAGCGACGGTGAACCTATATTATGATAAAGTCTTTGAAATAAGAAAAATTAGACCTGATGCTGCTATAAGTTGTGATATTATGGTTGGTTTTCCCACCGAGAGTGAAGAAAGTTTTCAAAATACTGTAAATTTTTTAAAAATAATTAAACCAATGCGGATGCATATTTTTACCTTTTCCCCACGTGAGAAAACTCGATTCTCAAAGGTGAAAATTAAGGATTCTAAAGTAATCCGCCAACGCTATAATTTTTTACGAAAGTTGTCCAACGATTTTGCAGGCAGCTATAAAAAGAAATTTTTAGGCAAAACACTTAATATGGTAGCCGAGGAAGAAAATAATGGTTATATATCTGGTCATACTGAAAATTACATCCGGGTTTGGATAAAGGATAAAGTTTCACTAGGGAAAATTGTTCCAGTAGTGATAGAGGCTATAGAGGGCGATAAAGTCTTTGCTTCTTTGGCTCAATCAAAAAGAAGTAATGCGTCTTAATCTTTTCATCGCTAAAAGCGGCTATGTTTCGAGAAGAGGTGCTGATCGTCTGATTAAGGAAGGTAAGATAGAGGTAAACGGTCAAAAGGTCCTTGAACCTTTTCGGATGGTCAGCAGTTGCGATAAAATTACGGTTAACCGAAAACTATTAAGTTTAAAAAAACACCTTTATATCCTGTTTAATAAACCTAAGGGTGTAACTACGACTCTTAGCGATAAATTTGCCGATAAGAAGGTAATTGACTTTTTTCCCAGCAATTTCCGGGGAATCTATCCGGTAGGAAGATTAGATAAACAATCTTCGGGATTGCTTATCCTTACCAATGATGGAGATCTTTGTTATCGTCTGACCCATCCCAAGTTCGCAATAGAAAAAGAATATTTGGTCGAGTTCAACAAAGCATTGACCTCTAGAGATTGCCAGAAGGCGAAAAAAGGTTGTTGGGTGGAGGGTGAATATCTAAGCCTCAGAAGTATTAAAAGATTAAAGCGGGGACGGGATCAGACTTTCTGTACGGTAGTGGTTTCTGAGGGGAAAAAAAGACATTTGCGGAGGTTATTTAAATCTTTAGGTTCACCGATAAGGGAATTAAAGCGAGTCAGAGTTGGCGGATTGGTTTTAGGGAAGCTGGCACCGGGTGAGTATAAACTTATCGCGCGGGAAAAGATATATTCTTTTTTTAAGTTTTAATGCGAGTTTCCCTTTTAAACTAAAGAGTTTGATGTTAGTATAAGAAGTTACAGGAGGAGATTATGACAGAAGGGGAGAAAATAGTTTTTCTTGATCGTGACGGGGTAATTAATCAATACCCTGGGTTTACCAATTATGTTACGAATTGGAGTGAATTTAAGTTTATCCCCGGAAGTATTGAAGGGGCAAAACAACTTTTCCTTTGTGGGTTTAAACTATATGTTATTTCAAATCAGGCTGGCATCGCCAAAGGATTATATAGCCAGGCTGATTTAGAAGGAATAAACCAAGGAATGCTAAAAGCCTTTAATAAGCAAGGGGTTCAAATAGAGGGTATTTATTATTGTACCCATCGTGATTCAGACAATTGTGATTGTCGTAAGCCTAAAACCGGCCTCTTAAGGCAAGCAGTCTCAGATTCAGGTCTTACTCCGACGATATCTTTTTTTATCGGTGATTCTTTCCGGGATATGCATGCCGCACGTTGCTTTGGAGCAAAATCAATACTTGTCCTCTCGGGCAAGGAGAAAGAATCCGACCGTAACCATTGGGAGTTTGAACCGGATCATGTATTTGATAATTTACAGGTAGCAGCAGATTATCTATGTGCTCACTATGGCTAAAACTTTAATTGTTTATGCTAGTTTTGGAGAAGGACACAAGAGAGCTGCTCTGGCATTAAAATATTTACCCGATGCTCAACTTTGTGATCTTTTAAGCTTTGCCTCTCCCTTCTTGAGAAAGATTTATTCTTTGAGCTATTTAACTATAACCCAATATTTTCCCTGGCTTTGGAAAGGATTATTTTTTTCTGCTAAGCAAAAACTTTTTTCTTCTTGGCTAAACAGGATTAATCGTTCAATCTTCTCCCCATTCTTTAAGTATTTAAGAGATGGACGTCCTGGGATAATAATCGTTACCCATTTTTTTGCCTCTAGTCTGATTACAACTATAAAAAATGAGCTAAACTGTAAGGTAGCTGCGGTCATTACTGATTTACGGGTTCATCCTCTATGGGTTGCTGAGTGTATCGATCATTATTTTGCGGCATTAGAGGTAACCAAAGGTGATTTAATTAACCTAGGGGTCGCCAATGATAAAATTACTTCTGGCTATGTTCCTTTACGTCTAGGTTTCTTAGAAGAGATTCCTGTAGAATCTTTGCGTAAGAAGTTTGACCTCAACTCCAGACCGATACTTGTTTTTGTCTCTTCCTTAAGGGGTAGATTCCCTTATTTAAAAGGAGCCATTGAGGCTCTGGTAAATGATTTCAATATTTTTCTTATTTATGGTAAAAATAAAAAGTTAAAAAAATGCCTAGAAGATTTAGATTCGCCTTATATTCGATTGTTCTCCTTTTATGATCAAATTTGGGAGCTTTTCTCAGCAAGTACAATTATTATTTCCAAGCCTGGCGGAATGACTATTTTTGAAGGTCTTTACAAGCGGAAGCCTTTTATTTTCACCCACTATATTCCCGGGCAGGAGAGGGCTAATATGACCTTGTTAATTAAGCATGGTATAGCTAGATTTGTCCGCGGGGAGGAAGAATTAGTTGCGGCCGTCCATTATTACAATACAAGGAATAGTGAATTACAAAATAACTACCCCTTAGAAGTTAAGGATATCCGTAAACCTTTATTAGCTTTAATCACACGGTGGAGCAATGCTTAGGGTAGCCAAGGTAGTAATTTCAATATCGTTAGACAAGGAATTTGATTATTTCTGCCCGGCAGATCTTGAGGTAAAACCGGGTATGCGGGTTTTGGTAGATTTTAACCGTAAGAAGCGAATTGGTATTGTTGTCGCTGTAGCAAGTGGGTCGCGTTTTCGGAAACTAAAACCAATTATCGATCTTCTTGATTCCAAATCCTTGCTGGATGAGGAACACCTGCTTTTTGCTGAGCAACTGAGCAACTTTTATCCTTATGCTAAGGGTGAATTTTTATTTATGATGTTTCCGCCCTACCTTAAGAAGCCGCGGAAATCCGATTTGCAACTTAGCAGTGTTGGGAGTAAGTGTAAGGATACTATTGAGAATAAATTTATTAAGGGTGATAGCTTTCGCCAGAGATATCAACTATGGAAAAATATAGTAAAAGAGAAGTTAAACCAGGGATCAGTTCTTATTTGTTTTCCGCAGCTTGCTTTTCTTAAGGCGGCAAGAAAGATTATTGAAAGTGATTTCCCGGATCAAACAAAGGTAATCCATAGCCAGGAAGGAGAGAAAGAACTCTTTTCTATCTGGAGTAAAACCAGAGAAAGCTCTTTAATCCTGGGAACACGAGTAGCTATTTTTTATTACCCAACTGACTTGAGATTAATCGTGGTTGAGGAGGAGAATGATCACTGCTATTTTCAGGAAGAAAAACCCTATCATTGGCTTCCTGATGTAGCTTGGGCTTTGTCACAAATTAAAAGTGCAGATTTAATTTTAAGCGGTGATTACCCATCCTTAGCTACTTATAAACGCATAAAAGAAGGAACGGTAAAGTTGTTAGGTAAAAGTAACGATAGCAGGCCGATCAGGATAATCAATACGTCTGAGTTTAGTAAAAAAGGAGTTATTAACCCAATTCTAACTGACCTCCTGCAAAAATCTATCCAGGATAAGATGAAAGCAATTATTTTGTGGAATCGAAAAGGATTCGCCCATGTTTCCTGTTCCAGCTGTGGGCAGATATTTAAATGTCAACACTGCTCAAGCTTCCTTCAATCGTCCTTAAATGGGGAGGAAGGAATATGTCCTTATTGTCAAAGAAAAACCCCTCTGCCTAAGATTTGCAACCGGTGCAACAGCGGTTATTTAAAGAGTAAAGGTTACGGCATTCAGAGGCTGGAGAGCTTATTAAGAAGAATGTTCCCGGAAGCCAAGATTGATAATTTAGCAAATTCCTCCGACGCCACCCAGATCACGCTTTCGACATCGAAAGTTTTAAGCTACCTTTGTGATCCGGTAAAATTCGATAGGGGTTTTGTTCTTGACGCTGATTTTTTCTTAAACCACTTAGATTACGATGCGACTTTCAAGACCTTTCTCTACCTGCGGAAACTTCTTCGCCTAATTCAAGATTCCCTTTATGTATTTACCCGGCATAAGGATTATTATCTCTTTAAACATTTGAATGAACATTGGGAGGATTTTTATGAAGCAGAACTCCGATTCAGAAAGAAATCACAGCTCCCTCCTTTTGGGCTTATCGCAAAGATTACCTTAAGGTCAAAGAACAAAAAACCCCTTTTAAAAAGCGTAAAGGATTTATATAATAGGCTCGAGGGGAAATTTAAAGAGGTCTATGGTCCTTTTGAAGAAAAACCGTTTAAATTGCGAGATAAATTTCGCTATTCGCTTATAGTCAAAACCAGCAAAGTTTCTTTATCAAGAAAGTTAATTAAAGAAGAGATTAAAAATTCCCGTACCTCTTCAATACAATTGGCAGTGAGTTTACGATGAGATTTGTCTATTTTGGCAGTTCCCAGTTTTCGAAAATCATCTTAGGGGAGCTTTATTCTCAAAGCTATGCCCCAGTGCTTATAGTTAGCAGGCCTGATAAGCCGAGGGGAAGAGGTTTGAAGCTTTCAGCTACTGAAGTAAGCCAGTTTGCCCATGATAAGAAAATCCAGCTTATTAAACCGGCATCCCTAAAGGAAGAGGCAGTTAAAGAAGTATTGGATAAAGAAAATGCGGATTTTTTTATTGTTGCTGATTATGGAGAGATTATCCCCGAAAGTCTCCTAAATCTGCCTAAAATACTTCCACTTTGCATCCATCCTTCGCTGCTTCCCCGTTATCGAGGGGCTGCACCGATAGAGGAAACTTTGATTAATGGTGATCAGGAGAGCGGAGTTACTATCTTTAAACTGAACAGAAAAGTTGATGCTGGGGATATAATTTTACAACAGACCTTAGCGGTTAATTATGATGATGATTTTTTTTCTTTAAGTAAAAGATTGGCTAAAAATGGGGCTTTATTGTTGATCCAGGCAATAAGTAAGATAAATAACGGTTCCTATTCTCTGAGGCCTCAGGATGAGAAGTTAGCGACTTTAACCGCTAAACTTAAAAAAGAAGATGGCCGCATTTTTTGGAAAAGCCGGGCTCAAGATATAAGGAATTTAACCCGGGCAACTTTAGGTTGGCCTTCAGCCTATAGCTATTATCAAGATCTAATGTTTAAAGTACTCAAAGTTGATATTGTAGGTAAAGGCTCAATTGATCTACCGGGAACAATTGTCGATATTGCTAAAGAGGGGATTTCGGTTGCCTGTGGTAAAGGAGTTTTACAAATTAAAAAGGTAAAACCTCAGGGTAAGTCTGAAATGGATGCTTGGAGTTTTGCCTGTGGATACCGGATAAAAACCGGAGAGCGGTTTAAGTAGATGGATAAAGGTGTTGAAGTTTTTTTCTCAGGTATGGTGCAAGGAGTAGGTTTCCGGTTTACTGCCCGTCACTTAGCCGGTAAGTACAAGATAAAGGGATCGGTTATGAATCTTCCTGATGGTAGAGTTAAGTTATTAGCCGAAGGCCCTCAAAAAAATTTAAATAATTTCCTTAGTGATTTGAAAGAAGAATTCAAACAGCAGCTTACTGGATTCGAGCTTCAGGAGAAAGAACCTTGCAGGGCTTATAAGGATTTTCAAATAAAATTTTCTATATGATCAAGAAAAAAATAGAACAATTACGGAAAGAGATTCGCCATGCCGATTACCGCTACTATGCCCTCAGTGATCCTGAGATATCCGACAAAGAGTATGATAATCTTCTAAAAGATTTAAAGAATTTAGAAGAGAAGCACCCAGAGTTTGTTACTCCGGATTCTCCTACCCAAAGAGTATCGGGAAGTGTCTTGGAGGGTTTCTCGACTGTCGCGCATAAGAGGCGTATGCTTTCTTTGGATAATACCTATTCCATTGAGGAATTAAAGTCCTGGGAGAAGAAAATCAGGCGGGCATTGAAGCGAGAGGTTAAATTTGATTATGTCGTTGAATTGAAGATGGACGGAGTCAGTGCTTCTTTAACTTATCAGAAAGGAATTTTTTCAATAGGTGCTACCCGGGGCGATGGAGAAAGAGGAGAGGATGTTACTACTAACCTCAAGACGATAAGATCAATCCCTCTTAAGTTAATTGGTAAAGATAATCTTGTTTCGGTTGAAGTTAGGGGTGAAGTATATATAGGTAAGAAGGATTTTGAAAAACTAAACAAGAAAAGATTACGCTCAGGAGTTGTCCCTTTTGCTAATCCGCGGAATGCTACCAGTGGTTCACTGAAACTATTAGACCCTTCGTTAGTTGCCAAGAGAAATTTAAAATGTTTTATCCATTCATTCGGAGCTGCCAAAGATTATAATTTTTCTTCTCAAAAAGAATTCTTGAAAAAAGCTGGTGAGTGGGGCCTTTGCTCCAATCCTCATAATAAATACTGCACGAGCTTAAAAGAAGTTATTGATTATTGTCTTTACTGGGAGAAGGAGCGTGAGGTTTTGGATTATGAAGTTGATGGTGTAGTGATAAAGGTCAATTCTTTTGGTTTACAGAAGGAGTTAGGAGCAACCCGCAAAAGCCCGCGTTGGGCTGTTGCTTATAAATTCCCAGCTCATCAGGCTACAACTAAGATAAAGAATATTGAATTTGGGGTCGGCCGCACCGGAATTGTTACTCCGGTAGCGATACTGGAACCGGTAGAGTGTGGCGGGGTCACAATATCCCGGGCAACTCTGCATAACTTTGATGAGGTAAAGCGTCTTGATGCCAGAGTTGGCGACAGGATTTTGATTGAGCGGGCCGGCGAGGTGATTCCTAAAGTGATAAAAGTTGTAGTATCCCGGCGGAAAGGCAACGAGAAGGAGGTCAAACTGCCGGTGATTTGCCCGGCCTGCCGGGCTAACCTAGCCAAGGAAAAGGAGGATGAAGTATATTGGTATTGTTTTAACCCCGACTGCCCGGCTCAACTTAAACGTTCACTTAAACACTTTGCTTCTCGGGGAGCAATGGATATCGAAGGAATGGGGGAAGCAGTTATTGAGGAGTTAGTTAACCGCGGGGTAGTTAAGAGTCTGGTCGGGATCTATAACTTGGGAGGAGATGATTTCCTCAAACTGCCACTGTTTAAAGAAAGACGGGCAAATAATTTAATCCGGGCGATAGAAATGAGTAAGCAGCGGGCTTTGGCGCGTTTTATTTTTGGATTGGGCATCAGGCATGTCGGAGAAAAGGCGGCAATTATTCTGGCCGATAATTTTAAAGATATAAAACACTTATCAGGGGCAAGAAAAGCTGAACTTGAGAAAATTCCCGAAATCGGCCCGGTTATGGCTGATTCGATTATGAAGTTTTTTGCTGCTGGTAAGATTAAACAAATGATTAGTAAATTTGAAGCTGCCGGAGTAAATTTAAAACAGGGCATTATTAAAGTTAAGAAAAGTAAAATAACCGGTAAAACTTTTGTCTTTACCGGTGAACTTGCTACATTTTCTCGCTTCCAGGCCAAGCAGATAGTGGAGGAGTTAGGTGGGCGGTCAATATCAACTCTCAGCAAAAATACTGATTTTCTGGTAGTCGGTAAGAATCCTGGCTCAAAGCTTAATACCGCTAAACAGTTAAAGGTAGCTATTATTAGCGAGAGGAGTTTTATAAAGCTTACCCAAGGCTTAAACGCTACCCCTTAATCAAAATATCCAGCTCCATTATTTCGCTATTTTTTCCTTGACAAAAATGGCTTTTATAGTAGTATCTTATGGTCTGCTTTTTCCTTGATTTTAAAGGGAAATTGCCCACGTAGCTCAGTCGGTAGAGCACTTCGTTGGTAACGAAGTGGTCACCGGTTCAACTCCGGTCGTGGGCTAAAAATAGGGGAAGATAAGTTAAAAACCACAAAAGTGGAGTGGGGAGGGTGTAGGCCCTTTCCGGCTTTTTTTATTGTAAGTCCTTATGAGAGAATTAATTGCATTATCATGCACAATTTGTAAACGGAAGAATTACTACACTACCAAGAATAAGCGTAAGCATCCGGAAAAAGTTTTGATAAAAAAGTTTTGCTCTTGGGAGCGGAAGTATACTGAGCATAAAGAGGCAAAGCCGTAACAATATGTTCTTTGTTATATTTATTTTGGATAGGATAATTGGCTGTGTCAATTATTTTGAAAAACCGATCGCTAATTTAGGCGAGTGGCTCAATTGGCAGAGCACCGGTCTCCAAAACCGGGGGTTGCAGGTTCAACTCCTGCCTCGCCTGCTGAAAACCATATAAACTATAGATTACGAGATGATCAAAAAATTAAAGAGAATCCCGAGATTCTTAAAAGAGGTAAGAGAGGAGCTAAAAAAGGTAAGTTGGTCTTCGCGACACGAATTAATGGCCGCAGCAACAATTGTAGTTATTGCCGCCAGTCTTTTAACTGCCTACATTGCTTTCGTGGATTTAGGTTTATCAAAATTAATTCAAATTCTATTAAAGTAATTATCCCTAAAATTTAATTAAATAATGAAAAAGTGGTATATATTGCATACTCTAAGCGGAGTGGAAGATAAGGCGAAGTTAAATCTTGAAGCAAAGATAAGTTCAAGCGACTACAAAGATTTAATTGATGAGGTTGTTATTCCTAAGGAGCAGATTACTGAGGTAAAGCTGGGCAAGAAAAAGGTTTTAGAGCGAAAATTTTTTCCGGGATATATTCTTATACATATGGAAATGAATGATGACACTTGGCTTTTTGTGCGTAGCACCCCGGGGATTACCGCCTTTATTGGTCCACGGAGAAAACCTTCTCCGATATCTCAAGATGAGGTCGACCGAATCTTGGTAAAGGCCGAGGAAAGCAAGGCTAAGCCAGCGCCCAAGGTAAGTTTTAATAAGGGTGAGAATATTCGCGTGATTGAAGGTCCGTTTATTAATTTTAATGGTGTGGTTGAGGACGTTTCACTTGATAAGGGTAAATTAAAGGTTAATGTTTCAATTTTTGGACGGACTACGCCGGTAGAGCTCGAATTTTGGCAGGTAGAAAAAATATAAATAAATTATGGCTAAGAAAAAAAAGAAGAAAATAGTAAGTCAGATAAAATTACAAATTCCCGCCGGTTCAGCTAATCCTGCACCTCCAGTTGGGCCAGCATTAGGCCAGCACGGTGTAAATATTATGCAGTTTTGCAAAGCCTTTAACGATAGCACAAAGCAAAAAGAAGGAATAATTTTACCGGTTATAATTAGTGTTTATGCAGATAAATCTTTTGATTTTATCGTTAAGAGCCCCCCGGTTTCTTTTCTCTTAAAGCGAGCGGCTAATTTAGCCAAAGCTAGCTCCCTGCCTGGGAAGGAAATTATCGGCGAGGTGACCAAGGAAGCAGTTAGAAAGATTGCTGAGGAGAAAATGCAAGATTTAAATACTAAAGATTTAGAGGCAGCTAAAAGAATAGTCGAGGGTACAGCTAGGAGTTGCGGAATTAAGGTAGTATAGGATAAGGGGCGAGTAACTATGACTCATAGTAAGCGATACCGAGAAGCGGAAAAATTAGTCGATAAGAATAAGGTTTATTCTTTAAATGATGCAGTTGGGATTTTGAAATCAATGCCAGCTGTTAAGTTTGATGAAATGGTGGAAATTAGCGGAAAATTAGGAGCTGACCCTAAACAATCCGATCAAATGGTTAGGGGTTCGGTTGTCCTGCCGCATGGGACCGGTAAGACGATAAAGGTATTAGTTTTTTGTGAACCCGATAAAGAAAACGCTGCTAAGGAAGCAGGTGCTGATTATATCGGTTCACAAGAAATTATTGATAAAATTTTAAAAGAGAATTGGATTGATTTTGGTTGTTGTATATCTACGCCTTCGATGATGCGTTTAACAAGTAAGTTAGGAAAATTCCTTGGTCCTCGCGGACTTATGCCTTCACCTAAGACTGGGACGGTGACCGAAAATGTAGCTTTCGCGGTAGGAGAGGCCAAGAGAGGAAAGATTGATTTTCGGATGGATAAATTAGGGTGCATTCATGCTGGGGTAGGGAAGTTATCGTTTAGCCCCGAGGCTCTTATCGAGAATATAAAGGCTTTTGTTTCCACACTAGCAGCGGCAAGGCCTTCGACAGTCAAAGGTGATTTTATAAAGAATATTTATTTATCAACAACGATGAGTCCATCAGTAAAATTTAGTCTATAAGAAGTTATGGCCAAAGAAGTAAAAAAAATAGGTTTATTAACCCGAGAAAGGATCGTTGAAGGCCTAAGGCAAAGCATTAAAGAAACCGAAGGTTACTTCTTCGTTTGTTTTAATAAGGTAGGAGCTTTCCCACTTAATCAGTTACGCAATAATCTTCGGGAGTCGGGAGCTAGAATTCTTGTGGCTAAAAATTCTTTATTCGAAAGAGCTTTAGGAGATCTTGGTTGGGAGGATATCAAGAGCTTGCTGGAAGCGGAAACCGGTATTGTAGTTATCAAAGATTGTGATGTGGTGAAGGCCTGCAAGATTCTTGTTGATTTCGCTAAAGAGAGCGAGGTTATGCAGTTGAAGGGCGGGGTTATTAAAGAGAGAAGAATTAGCCCAAAAGAGATGAATGCTTTAGCGAAACTTCCTTCTCGCGAGATTCTTATCGGCCAAGTTGTGTCTTCCCTAGCCGCACCCTTAAGCGGTTTTCTTAATACTTTGAATCAGGTAATTGTAAAGTTTGTTTGGGTTGTTGAAGAGATAAAAAAAGCCAAAGAACAAGAAAAAGGATAAGGAGGTAGTTATGTCTAAAGTTGAAGATATTATGAAGGTGGTTGAGGGAATGACCGTCTTGGAGCTTTCAGAGTTAGTAAAAGCCTGTGAAGAGAAGTTCGGCGTAACTGCTGCTGCTCCGGCAGTTGCTGTAGCTGCATCTGGCGCTGTTGCGGTAGAGGAAGAGGAAGAAAAGACTTCTTTTAATGTGATATTGACCGGTATCGGATCAAATAAGATAGCGGTTATTAAGGAAGTTAGGGCAGTTACTGAGCTAGGTTTAAAGGAAGCAAAAGATCTAGTCGATTCTGTCCCCAAAGCCGTTAAAGAAAATGTTACTAAAGAGGAAGCAGAAGAAATCAAGAAAAAGTTAGAAGCTACTGGGGCTACTGTAGAGTTAAAATAAAAGAAAAAAGGCAAAAGGAAGAAGGAAAAAGAGAAGAAACATTTAAATATTTTTACTTTATCCTTTGTCCTTTATCCTTATTCCTTAATTTTATAGGAGAGTAACTTGAAAAAAGCCAAAAAACTATCTTTTGCTAAAATTAAGAAGAGCTTATCTTTACCTCATCTTCTTGAACACCAGTTGCGGTCTTACCGGGAATTCTTACAAGTTGATATCCTGCCAGAGAAGAGAAAAAATACTGGACTCCAGGAGGTTTTGAAGGAAATTTTTCCTATGGAGAGTCCGGATAAGCAATATCGTTTAGAATTTGTCTCTTATGGTTTAAGCCGGCCACGTTATAGTGTGGAAGAGTGCAAAAGAAGGTCTCAGACTTATGCTGCCCCGTTGAGGGTACGGTTAAGATTGGCCGTTCCTTCCAAGGAGGTAAGAGAGCAGGAAATTTACTTGGGAGACATACCGCTGATGACCGCCACAGCATCGTTTATAATCAACGGTGATGAGCGAGCGATTATCAGTCAGCTGCAACGTTCTCCGGGTGTGTTTTTTGAGGAGGAGACTCACCCTACTGGTAAGCGTATTTACTTTGCCCGGATAATTCCTTATCGCGGGTATTGGCTGGAGTTTCGAACTGATATAAATGATACGATTACCGCGATTATTGACCGTAGAAAAACCTTTCCCGCCACTCAAATCCTGCGTATATTGGGCCTTTCCAGCAACGATGATATCTATGGCAATTTTGCTGATAAACCATATCCGGAAATAGTCAATACGGTTAAGAAAGACTCAACCATAAGCAAAGAGGAGTCATATTTAGATTTTTATAAAAAGATGCGTCCCACCGAGCCGATTACTTTGGAAGCTGCTAAAGAGGTCTTTCGAAGAATGTTCCTTGACCCGCGCCGCTACGATTTAGGGAAGGTAGGTCGATACCTTCTCAATAAGAAGTTAGGTATGGAGTCTAGTTTGAATAAGCGAACCCTGGATTTAGCTACAGTAATCGCGATTATTAAAACATTACTTATGGTAAAGGCCGGTAAACGGGATAACGATGATATTGACCACCTTGCTAATCGGCGAGTAAAGCTAATTGGTGAACTCCTGCAGCATCAAGTGAGAGTCGGCTTGCTGAGAGTAGAACGGACTTTTCTGGACAGGTATTCGCTTATTTCGTCTAATGAATTTGCTATTCAGCACCTTATAAATTCTCGGGCTTTCTCTACCCAGATTCAAGACTTCTTTGCTCGTTCGCCCCTTTCTCAATTTATGGATCAAACTAATCCTTTAGCCGAAATAACTCATAAGCGTCGACTTTCGGCAATGGGGCCGGGAGGCCTGTCACGTGAACGTGCTGGTTTTGAAGTTCGTGATGTTCACCCCACACACTATGGGAAGATCTGTCCAATTGAGACACCCGAGGGTGCAAATATCGGTCTCTTAGCTTCTTTAACTATTCATGCTAAGATAAACCCTTTGGGATTCCTGACAACTCCTTATCATAAAGTGGAAGAGGGCAGAGTTCTTGATAAGACCGAATATTTAATGGGTGATGAGGAGGAGAATAGGGTTATTTCTCAGGCAACATCGAATATAGATGAAGATGGCAGAATTCAGGATAAAGGAATCTATGCCCGTCACTTAGGTAAATTTCCCAGAGTTAAACCAAGAAAGATTGAATACATGGATGTTTCTCCGCAGCAAATTATTTCCGTCTCTGCTTCCTTAATCTCTTTTCTGGAACATGATGATGCAAACCGGGCTCTTATGGGTTCTAACATGCAGCGGCAGGCAGTTCCCCTGATGTTCCCAGAGCAACCATTGGTAGGGACCGGAATTGAAGAAAAGGTTGCCCGGGATAGCGGGGTAGTGTTGGTTAGTAAAGAGTCAGGGAAAGTTAAAGAGGTCGATTCCTCTTCCATAAGAGTGGGAAATTTTACTTACAAGTTAAAGAAATTCACCCGTTCCAACGCTGATACTTGTATAAACCACAGACCTTTAGTAAAGAAAGGTGACGAGGTAAAGAAAAATGCAATTATCGCTGACGGGATGGCTACACAGGACGGAAAACTTTCTTTAGGCACCAATCTTTTAATGGCATTTTTGCCTTGGCGAGGTTATAACTTTGAAGATGCGATTATTATTAATGAGAGATTGGTACGAGAAGACATACTGACATCTTTGCATATTGAGAAGTTTGAGTGCGAAGCTCGGGAGACAAGGTTGGGGAATGAAGAAATTACCCGAGATATACCCAATGTCAGTGAAGAAACCTTAGGCAACTTGGATGATAGTGGAGTTATTCGAATCGGAGCTGAAGTTATGCCCGATGATATTCTAGTTGGCCGGGTGACCCCTAAGACTGAGAAAGAGCTTTCCCCGGAGGAGAGGTTGTTGCGGGCAATATTTGGCGAAAAGGCAGCTGATGTAAAGGATACTTCCCTACGAGTTCCGCCCGGCATATACGGCGTAGTTACAAACGTTGAGTTTTTCCAGCGCAAAGACAGGGGCCGCCGTTCCAAGAAAGAGAAGACCGAGGAGTTACGAAGAATAAAAGAGATTGAACTATATTACGATGAAGAAAAAAAGCTCTTAGAGCAAGAGAAGAGTCGTAGACTGAGCATATGTTTAGGTAAGAGCGAAGGCCGGATTACTGTTGTCGATTGTGAAGACAATGAGGAAGCTAAAGCAATACTTGATATTTACGATGAACGCCTTAGTGAGTTGTCGATTGAGAAAGATCTGGAAATAGCCAAGATTAAAAAAGGTGATGAGCTTCCAGCTGGAGTTTTGAAACGGGTAGTTGTCTTTGTAGCTATGAAGCGAAAGATATCAGCTGGTGATAAACTTTCCGGAAGGCACGGAAATAAAGGGGTAATTTCTAAGATTCTGCCTGAAGAAGATATGCCTTACCTTGCTGACGGTACACCCATTGATATATTGCTAAATCCTTTAGGTGTGCCTTCTCGTATGAATGTTGGTCAGCTTCTGGAAATGCATCTGGGTTGGGCTGCTAAAAAATTAGGCCTTAATATTGCTTCGCCGGTTTTTGATGGGGCAAAGATGGAAGATGTAAGAGCCTTGTTGACCGAAGCAGGATTGCCTGAGGATGGTAAAGTTACGCTTTTTGATGGCTACACTGGAAAGCCGTTTACTCAGAAGGCCGGCGTAGGCTATGTATATATAATGAAATTGGTACATATGGTAGATGATAAAATTCACGCCCGGGCCATCGGACCTTACTCACTGATTACCCAGCAACCTCTGGGAGGAAAAGCCCAATTCGGCGGTCAGCGTTTTGGAGAGATGGAAGTCTGGGCCCTTGAGGCTTATGGTGCTGCTTTTACTCTACAGGAGATGCTTACTGTCAAGAGTGATGATGTAGAAGGAAGAACTCGTATATATGAAGCAATTGTCAGAGGCGAGCAAAAGTTTCATCCTTCTGTACCCGAATCTTTCAATGTTTTGGTAAAGGAATTACAGGGACTTTGTTTGGATATCAGGGCAGAAAAGGAGAGCAAATGATAGAAGAAGGTACTTTTTTCGACCGGATAAATATAAAATTAGCTTCGCAAGGGATTATTAAAAGTTGGTCTTCAGGGGAAGTAAAGAAAGCTGAAACTCTCAACTACCGAACTCTTAAGCCGGAAAAAGATGGTCTTTTCTGTGAAAGGATTTTTGGGCCGGCTAAAGATTGGGAATGTCACTGTGGCAAGCTAAAGGGAATAAAATTTAAAGGGTCAAAATGTGACCGTTGTGGAGTAGAAATTCTTCATTCTTCAGAGCGAAGGCAGCGTATGGGACATATTGCCTTAGCCGCACCAGCAACCCATATCTGGTTTTTTAAGGTTCTTCCTTCCCGGATTGGCGCA
>CAYVYJ010000006.1:54337-73788 GCA_964455085.1 uncultured Planctomycetia bacterium | reverse complement strand
TGCACGCTGATTATGTGTTTGAGCCGGATTACCAGCTGGAGCCCATTGATGTCCACGCCGAGTATATGTGGCAGAATAAGCACTTAAAGGCTATACCGGCGGTTCAGCATGATGAAGCAGGCCAGGAGATACTCGAGATAGGCGCCCACCGCAAGGGTATCGTAGAAGAGCTGGAAAAGGCGCATGTGTATATTGAGCAGCTGAATGAGCGGATCAGGGCCTTAGAGGCCAAAATGAGCGAATTGGAGGGGTAAATGCGTCCCTATGCCGACATTGCCAAAAAACGCCAGAGACATGCCGAGATTGGGCTTTGGTTGAAGGAGACAGCGTTGGAAGGGACAAAATTATGTTAATGGCGGAAGAAAACAAAGAGGGTGCCCACAATCGCCCAGAACTGACCCATGATGAAGATAAACGTCCAGCGGATAGTTTCTGCTTTAGCGCGGGCTATTTCAGTGCGGATCTTCTCAATTTCAATCTTGAGACTGGATTGCGTCTCTTCGATTCTATGCTCAATATGTTCATCGGTAGATTTACTGATGAGTTCCACAAGGGCCTCAGCAGCCTTTTCACCAAGTTTCTCTCTAAGCACAGTAGGTATAGCAACTATACTCATTTTTCCCTCCTTACGCAGCACCAGTATATCACACCGGTTAGGGAATTGTCAAGATATTTCTGTGGCTGGGACACCCCGCCTGAGACGACAATTAATCAGGGCGGGCTCGGGTTGGAAATAATGAAAATGCACGTCAATATCGGCATCGGCACATCGAGTCCATCGTCTAAACTAGAGGTGGCCAGCTCTGGGGGTACCAGCATGGAGTTTGATACCAGTAATTCCAGTTATGTGGCCTTGAAAGTAAATGGCGCAGAAGTAGCCCGAATGTATCCTTAATTGACCGTAAATGGCTTTAGGAGCGAAAATACTAGCGGTTTTAACCACAATTATTCATTGAAGGAGTTACTTGAAGGAAAAGGGGTAGGGTTAGCGAAAAATGTTTAGGAGATTTTGGGGAATTATAGTTAGATGTAGAATAGGTGGTTTTGGGAGTTTTTGGGCGAAATATCTCCCGAAAATACAACGAACCCCTAAAATTTACGAAACTCGGGATAAAATTACCCCTCCTATTCGGGAGAAAAAAACCACTAAAATTATCCCTTTTGATGAAGATTCAACCTTTCAGTCAAAATCAACATTTTCAACTCTGGCAGTTATCGACCGTTGTCCTTATTGTTCAAGTAAAAATATCGTAAGGAGGGGGCTTCGAAAAAAGAAATATGAAGTTCAACAGCGTTTTTTATGCAATGCTTGCCGTCGTTCATTCGTTCCCCAAAGAGTCAAGGGAAAATCCTTTCCTTTGAAGATTATCTTTGAGGGGTTAAGCTTTTACAATACTGGTTTTTCGCTTGAGGAATCCTGTCGGTTGATTAAGGAGCAGCATGGAATTGAAGTTAAGCCTTCTACTTTATCGGACTGGCTGAAGGAGTTTGAGCCGCTTTGCCGCTATGGCCGCCTGCGGCCCTATGGGTTAAAACTTTACAGCCCGCCGCAAATAATCCAGAGCGTGCATCTTTTTCACCGCCAGGTTTATGATTTTTCAGTTCACCGGGCCAAGCTGGCTTTATTGCTGCAGGAGCATAAACATGCCAAGTTTGAGAATTTAAGAGAGTTTTTAGAGGCGGTCCAGACTGAATGCCCGCACCAGTTTTTTACCAAGGGTGAGCGGGGAAGCGAGTTGAAGGTTGATTTTGATTTAAGAGAGGTAATTTTAAGAGGTAAGCAGAATTTTGCCACTCGACTTGCCGGCTTGGCCCTCCAGGCAGTAAATGATAACAAAGAAAGGCATAAAGCTCTTCAGCGGTTTATGCTCTGCAATGATTCGGTAACTGTTGCCGTAGAGGTGCCATTATATATGGATAAATATGACTTGGAACACCTTCAGGATGAATTGGGATTCAAAATTCCCCTGAAGCTAGATAAGGTTTTAACTGGCCACATTGATATTTTACAGATAAGAAACGGGGCAATTCACATTCTTGATTACAAGCCTAATGCCGGGAAATTCAAGCAGGCTGACGCTTTAAGACAGCTTACTCTTTACGCTCTTATGCTTTCGCGGCTTACCGGCTTGCGGGTATATGATTTTAAATGCGCCTGGTTTGACCAAAATGACTATTTTGAGTTTTTTCCTTTGCATGTGGTTCATAAACTAAAAAAGCGGGTTGAAAAGGATGACCCGGACCAAATGAGAATGGACAATTTAATTGAAAGCTCATCCCTCCACACCCGGTGTGCAAGGATAAAATAGGGAAAAATGTACAAAAAAACCAGTTTCCAGGTAAAAAAACCAATACGCAGTTTCCGGGATTTAGAAGTTTATCAACGGACTTCAAAACTTGCTTCGGAGGTTATGACCAAAGTTATTCCTACCTTGGAAGGAAAGAATTGCCCTATAAAAGATAAACTGGTTTCTGCTTGTTTAGATATACCTACATCTTTGGCAGTGGCTCATTCCCGCCGGTTTGAGAAAGGCGATGAGCTGAAAATAATGGAAGAAATAATGGAGATGTGCAATAAGGTTATGGTTTACTTAGAGCAGGTGAGAGATATTTTTGTTCAGGATATAGACCGGGCGCTGTGCGAAGATTTGATCAAAAGGTACATCTATGTCCGGCGCAAGATTTTTAACCTTTACCGAGCCTGGTTAAAGTTTCAGCAGGAGTATGGATGAGGCAAGACTCATTTAGCAATAAATTCGGAAGAAACAAGCCATTATTATACCTCCACACCCGGTGTGGAGGGATGGAGTGTAATTAAAAGGTAAAATGCCTGTACGAACAGTTCCGATAACAACCGGTGAAGTGCATCATGTTTTTTCTAAAAGTATTGCCGGATTTAAGATATTTCGAAACGATAGAGAATATGAAAGAATGAAAAAATTGCTAAAGTTCTACAAAACAGAGAATCCTTCGTTAAAATTTTCGGCGTTTTTGGAATTAAAAAACAAAAATGATTTTCAGCAAAAAAGATTTTCTAATAATGATAATTTGGTAAAAATAATTGCATATTGTTTTATGCCCACACATTTTCATTTAGTCTTAAAGCAAATAAAAGATAATGGTATTTCGATTTTTATGCGGCGGATTCTTAATAGCTATGCCAAGTATTTTAACATTAAAACTGAACGCAAAGGGCCTTTGTGGGAAAGCAGATTCAAGAATATTGCAATAGGCAAAGATGAAATTTTACTTCATGCAACTCGATATATTCACCTAAATCCGGTAACTGCTTATTTAGTAGCGCATCCCAAAGATTGGGCATTCTCTTCCTATAGGGAGTTTTTGAAACAGGTTGAGGGGGATGAGAAGATTTGTAATTTTTCTGGATTAATGGGCATTAAACCAAAGAGCTATCGAAAATTCGTAAATTCCAATATAGACTATCAGCGTAAATGGGCATATGTTAAAAAGTATTTTTTGGAGAATTAATTTTTTACCATCCCTACACACCCGGTGTGCAAGGATGGTCTCAAAAATGATAACAGTTTTAACGCGCAGGTTAAATTAGCGGTCTTTATGCTATACACTATGTCCTAAGTGCTATATACTATATAGTAATAATGAAAATCATTTTGCAAAACGTCTTAATATGTCTGTTAAAATGGAAAAGGGAGAGAAATAATTTGAAAACCTGGCAAAGAAAAGGAGGATACCAGATGAACAGCATAATCCGAACAATCAGAAGATGGGCTAATAGCGTACTAAATACCAGACAGTGGCTAGGTTTGCGAGTCCGACCGCCGCTTTTATACCGCTGTATGCTGATTGTTCTGATTTTGAGTCTAGGGGTCTGTCTATTTGCAGTTTCTTTAGCTTGGGCTGCTGAATTCCGGGCTGCCGGCGACCTTAATGTGCCTGACGGAGAGGTCGGCATTGGGACCACTGCGCCTTCGGTAGAGTTGGAGGTGGCAGGTGATGGTAAATTTTCAGGTGATTTAGATGTAGATGGTAACGACATAGATATAGGCGATGCTGGAGGATTTAGCGGAATTAAATTTGCCCCGGCAACTACTACGCTTGATTTTTATATTGATGGGGTAAAAGTATCTTATATATCGGCTGATGGAACTTATACGGATAATGTGCCTTAGGAGGTTTTATGAAAAATCGTATGATTATATTTAAAGGGCATGTAAGGATTACTAACTAACCGAGGAGGTGGCAAAAATGCGGAAAGCAGTATTTTTTCTAATATGTTTGGTGTTATTGGCCTTTAGTAGCTGGTATATATCCGGCAAGGCAGCAGCAGAACCTTATCATCGTCTAAGGAAAGACGTACATTTAAGGAGAGGGGTAACTTTTTCTGTGCCGCCGTGGGCTTGCGGCACGAACCTGACGAAAACTCATACTACAGGAGATGATGTATGTCCAGTTACAAAAACCGTAACTTACGGCACTGTGCAAACCAGCCTTTCAGGCGAGAGTAAGTGCTGGATTACCCAAAACCTTGGTGCTGATAATCAGGCCAGTGCAGTTAATGACGCTACTGAAGCCTCTGCGGGCTGGTATTGGCAGTTTAACCGAAAACAGGGCTACAAGCATGACGGCTCAACACTTACTCCAAGCTGGACTATTACTTCTATCAGTGAAGACAGTGATTGGACTTCAGCCAATGACCCTTGTACAATACTGCTTGGGACCGGTTGGCGGCTGCCTACTTCTGCTGAGTGGACTACTGCTGACAGTGGTTGGAGTGATTGGAATGATGCTTTTGCTTCTGATTTAAAACTTCATGCTGCTGGCTACCTCTTCTTCGCCAATGGTGCGCGGTACTATCGAGGCAGCAGCGGCTACTACTGGAGCAGTACGCAGTACAGCAGTACCTACGGCTACGACTTGAAGTTCAGCAGCAGCGGCAGCCTCATGAGCAGCAGCAGTAAGGCGTATGGGTTTGCTGTCCGTTGCCTTAAGGATTGACAATTTGATTATTTGGCAATTTAGAATTACCATGTGGAGGTAAGATTTTTTTTGAAATTTGTTATGTATTTATTACAGGGGTTGGCAGAAAAAGAAGTGCCGGAGTAACCGGAGCTACTGGTTTCGGTTAGTGTGCGAGTCATAGTCTGGTTGCCCGCTTTCGGTTTCCGAAAGCAAAAAAAGATGAATATATGCTGGTTGCGTGTATTCGCATGTAAGCCCCGTTAGGAATATAGTTCTTTAAAGCGGGGTAGAGCGGTAACTTATTAGCTGTTGTGCTGCTGGCTACCTCAACTTCACCAATGGTGCGCTGAACAATCGAGGCAGCAACGGCAACTACTGGAGCAGTACGCAGTACAGCAGTACCAACGGATACAACTTGAACTTCAACAGCAACGACAGCAACATGAACAACAACAGTAAGGCGTTTGGGTTTGCTGTCCGTTGCCTTAAGAGACTAAGAAGCAAAACTGCCAGCTCCTGCATTTGTGTTTAAGCAAGGGCTTCGAAAAAGTAAATTATGGCAATATACACTATCTTGCCCGTTTTCAAAAAAGGATATGACCTATTGATAGAAATTTATAAAATGACATCCGGTTTGTCACGCGAATACAAATATACTGTTGGCGAGAAGCTGAAAAACGAAACCCTTGAGTTGTTGTTGCAAATATATAAGGCCAATTTAAGCTGGGGAAAAGAAGCGGGTATAGATAAATGCAGGGAAAACACCGAAGCGGTGCGTTTGCTTGTGCGGTTATTGCATGACTTGCGGCAAATAAGCATTAAAAGAATGATTACCCTCAACGTATTAATAGAAAATGTAAGTAAACAGCTTAGCGGCTGGAAAAAATCAGTAAGTTTACCCCGTTAAATAATTCCAATTGAGCAACATAATAGCGGGCAAGTTACATCAACAACTAATAGACAACCGTTAGAGTTAATTTATTTTGAAGGTTGTTTGAATCAGCAGGATGCTACTAACAGAGAGAAATATCTTAAAACCCATTTTGGTAAAATGTTTATCAAGAATAGGCTCAAGTCGTATTTAACGGGGTAAAAGCAGTTGACAATGTATGATATACAATTAATTACCGATTTGTTTCAGGCTTATTACAATGCACGGAAAAATAAAAGAAACACCATCAATCAGTTGAGATTTGAATTAAATTTTGAACGTGAAATTTTTAAGTTATATAATGAAATAGAAAACCGCACTTATAAACCCTTACGCGAAATAGCGTTTATTATAGACAAACCTGTAAAACGCGAAATATTTGCCGCAGATTTTAGAGACAGGGTGGTGCATCATCTTTTGTTTCAATACCTTGAGCCCATAATTGAAAAATACCTTATTTATGATTGTTATTCGTGCCGAAGAGGCAAAGGTACAAGTACCGGTATTCAAAGGGCCGCAAGGTTTTTGCGCTCCTGTTCCCAAAACTACCAAAAAGATTGCTATATCATGCAAATGGATATTTCCGGTTATTTTACGAGTATTAACAGAAGGTTGTTATATCATAAAGTAAACGGCATATTGCAAATAGAGTACCAAAAATACGCTTTATCTGGCAGGGCTATACCGTTTGATACCGGTATGGTTGATTTTCTGCTGCAAAAAATAATATTTCGTAATCCCGCCGACAATTATATGATTAAAGGGCGGCGTTCCAATTGGGATGGGCTTCCTGTTAATAAAAGTTTGTTTTATGCTCAAGAAGGCTGTGGTTTGCCAATAGGAAATCTTACCAGCCAGCTCTTTGGCAATTTGTTTTTGAATGATTTTGACCATTGGATGAAGCAAAACTTAGGGTTTCGCTGTTATGGCCGCTATGTAGACGATTTTTTTGTTATGCATCACAATAAATCCTGTCTTTTAAACGTTTTGCCGAAGATAACGGATTATTTAAACGCGAACGAAAAGCTTATTTTGCATCCTGATAAAATAAAAATAAATCACCACAAGTCAGGATTTTTATTTCTGGGGGTTTATGTAAAACCTTACCGTATTTATATTGCCAATCGTACTAAAGGCAATTTTTACCAAGCGCTGGAAAAACACAACAAAATTATTCACAATCACAAACCAACTGACGAAGAAAAGAATCGATTTATCAGCAGTATGAACTCATACCTCGGAATAATGAAGCATTACAAAACTTATAAAATGAGAAAACAAATGATTAAAAACCGGCTTTCGACATGGTGGTGGAATTCGGTTTTTGTTGAAGAAGGTTACAGAAAATTCGCGCTGAAATCACCCTGTCATATGTTTAGGCCCGGCTAAAACACCCGGCCTAAACAAAGCATGCGGGAGAAGGTGGGTTTCTGCGCACTATCTAACTCTCCACACCGGGTGTATAAGGATGGTAAGCAGGGTAATTTTATTTGTTGCCGAGTTAGTGAAGAGAAAAGCTGGAGCTTGAAAATGATAAAAAGAGTTTTTCGATGGTTTAACTTAGGTCTAATGGCAGGGGCGTTTACAGCGGTTTCGGTTTTTGGCAGTCCGCTGCCGGAACAAGATACAAATCACCGCCGCCTCACCGTTCATCTGCAGGGAGTATTCGAGGCAAAAGTTTCTTTAATACCATTTGAAGGCCTAAAGGCCGTTTACTCTAAGCCGGTCGGAGAAGTATCGAATGTAAAAAGTGGCGGAACCGTTACTATAGAAATACCACCTCGATACCTGCCGGGAGAGTTTGTACTTAGAATTGACTACCGCGTTAAAGAGGCTGATCACCCTTACCCCGCGGAAAAGAATATCTTTATCAATAAGCAGGATATCGAGTTATTTGTGGACCCGCTCCATATCCATAACAGTGATTATACTAAATTTAGCGCCGGCGAAAGGGAAAATACGGTTTATGATGCTTTTATAAGAGAAAATAGCAAAAAACGCATGCCCATAGATCTGCTTAGGCAGTTTTTGCTTAGTTACGATCGTCCCAAGTCAAAACTCTATAGGCAGGCAGTTAAAGATTTCAAACAACGCTGTGGGGAATACAATATATGGCTGGATAATCAGGCCGATGCGCACAGCGAGCTTTATGTTAGTAACCTGTTTCAGTTTCAACATATACCGGCAGTAGAGTGGGATGGCAGTGAGAGTGAGCGTGTTAGCCGGATATTGGAAAATTACTTTGACGGGATTGATTTTAGCGATCCAATTATCGTCGGCTCGCGCGGATTGTCTTTGTTCATGGATGGTTATATGAAGCTATATGGCCTGCAAGTTACAACCGAAGAAGAGCGCAGCCCGCTTTTTGTCCGGGCCGGGCGTATTGCCTGTGAAAAAGCATCCCGAGGGCACCCCGAGGTTTATGGCTGGATGGTGGACTATTTTTATACCGGTTACGAAACTTACGGCATAGAAGCTGGAATAGCTATACTGCAGGAGCATATTAACAATCCAAATTGTTTAACTTCAAAAAAACAACAGACAATCAAAAGGTAAAATGGATCAACTCCTTTTTTTGGTACGCATCCCATTCAAATTTACTCACCCTGTCATATGTTTAGGCCCGGCTAAAACACCCGGCCTAAACAGATATATCCTTAGATGATGAATGAAATAGAGCTTATCAGGCGTTGTCTTCAAAAAGAGAAAAAAGCCTGGGATGTATTTGTCCGGAAGTATTCAAAGTTAATTTACTGGGCTATAAGAAAACGCTTGAATGCAAGCGGCTTTAAATTTAGCCAGGACGATATTGACGGAATTTTTCAGGAGGTATTTCTCTCAATTCTCGAAGGTGACAAGCTCGGCCAATTGAAAGATCCTAAGATAATTCCTGGCTGGTTGGCAATCATAGCTTCCAATAAAACAGTTGATTTTATGCGTCGCACAATCCGCGAAGATAGAAGGCTCGTTGTCGATATGCCGGTATTAAAAGATGACAATTTTAAGCAAGAGCTGCACCAAAGAGACTTGATTGACTTAATCGGTAGCAGCATAAATAGCTTATCTGCCAAGGCTAAGATTGTTATTTCTTTTAATCTTCTCCAGGGCCGGACCCATAAAGAGATTGCTAGTATTATGAATATGCCCGTAAACACTGTTTCTACTCTAATTGCCAGAGCTAAGGAGAAGCTTAAACAAGACCTGGAAAGAAAAGGAATAAAAGATTTATGAAAGAAAAAAGGCAGGTACTTCGTCTATTAAATTGGAGAGGAATATGGACAAAATAGAGAAATTAATCAAGCAATATTTAGGAGAGAATTCGAATAAGATTGAAAAAACCGCTGAATGCCTTAGCGAGCAAGCCCTATTCGATTACTTCCGGCGGAAACTAGAAAAGGAAGATTGCCAAAATGTTGAAAACCATCTTGCCAGCTGCGGGTTTTGCCGCAGCCAACTCGATTTGATTTTTGAAGCTGGCGAGGTGTATAAACGCGGTAAAGGCGAAAAAGTACCCGAAGAGCTTATCAAAAAAGCAAAAGGTTTGATTGAAAGTAATAAGAATGACGACAATAAGAGAACAATGCGGAAAAAAAGAAGAATAAAGCACTTATTTCTTCTTGGTGCAGTTATCTCTTTTGTCACTTCGTTTTTTGTCCCCAAATATTTTTTTCAATGTTTAGTAGTTACTCTTATCCTGGGAATGCGCTGGGCCTTTGAAAGTGAAGGCGGCCGCACGCTTATTATGGTGCTTGATTCCTGGCGCCGGCATTCTCACGATCAGAATGATGAAATTTCTAATCGTTTAAAGGACAAATTCGAATCCTTCCATCGATAACACCACTCTATTTCCTAAAAAATAAAAATTTTTGAAAGAATTTTACCGCCTGTTTCGTCTATATAGATAAAGGAGGTGATTAAGATGATTTTGGATTTTAAGGTTGTAAGACTTCACAAATTTAATGGCGAGGGAGCAACAAAAGCGATGTGCGATATTTCGATTGGCGATGAGTTTTTAATAAAGGGATTCCGCATAGTCGAAGGCAAAAATGGCCTATTTGTCGGTGTGCCTCGCGAATCAGGCAAGGACGGCAAGTGGTACAATAGCGCCTTTCCTTTAACCGCTGAAACCCGGCAAGCCCTCAATGAAGCAGTCCTATCTGCTTACGAGGGAGAATGATTTCGCTAATGTAGGGGGTGGTTCATGAACCGCCATCATCTTGAGGTCACAATTTGTGACCTCAAGATATAACGGACCGGTGACAAATTGCCACCGGTTGGGAGAGGATATGAAAGCGACAATGCAGCAAGAAATTATTGAACAAAATATTTTTTTAATCCGGGGACATAGAGTAATGTTAAGTATGCATCTTGCTGAGCTTTAGGGGGTTGAGGCAAAAGTATTAGTTCAGGCTGTAAAGCGAAATATTGATAGATTCCCTGAAGATTTCATGTTTCAGCTTAACGAACTTGAATTCAAAAACTTGAAGTCACAAATTGTGACTTCAAGTTGGGGTGGCATCCGTAGGGCTAATCCGTATGCTTTTACTGAACAAGGTGTAGCAATGCTTTCTAGCGTTCTAAGAAGTAAGCGAGCTATTCAAGTAAATATTACTATTATGCGCACATTTGTAAAATTACGGCAATTTATTTTTGCACATAAAGAACTGGCTCATAGATTAAGCCAATTAGAAAGAAAAATCGAAAAACACGATACAGAGATTCACGCTATTTTCGAAGCAATCCGCCAGCTTATGGCAACGCCGAAAAGACCAAAACAAAAAATCGGCTTCCATATGTTTAGGCTGGGCTTAAACACCCGGCCTAAACAAAAAAGGACTAGGATATGAGAAAGGAATCATTTGCAGTAGGGGATTTTGTTCATGTTTATAACCGCGGCAATCGAAAACAACCAATTTTCCGCGAATTTTACGATTATTGGCGCTTTTTACAAGCACTTTATTATTTCAATAATGACATCTCGATTGCTAATCCTTTTAGAAGCTTAGAAGGAAACTCCAACCTAACCGGTTATAATCTTTTATTCTGGCCGGATGATTGGCCTCCCCAGAAACCATTAGTTAAGATTATTGCTTTTTCTTTGATGAGGAATCACTTTCATTTTTTGCTTAAAGAAGTTAGGCAAAATGGTATCTCATCTTTTATGCATAAACTTGGAACCGGTACGGTGAGGTATTTTAACACTAAGTATCGGGAAGCCGGAGTATTATTTCAAGGACGTTATAAAGCAACTAAAGTAGATAAGGATGACTACTTGCGGTATTTAAGTGTTTATATACAAGTAAAAAATCCTTTCGAACTTTATCCAGGTGGTTTCGGCAGAGCAATAAGAAATTTTGATGAGGCATTTAAATGGGCGGCTCAATATCCTTATTGTAGTTTAGGGGATTACGCTGGTAAGCGAAATTCATCTTTAATTAGTAAAGATTTGTTGGGCGAGATGTATAGTTCTCCGGAAAAGTACAAAAAATTTGCTAAAAATTGTATGCTGTCAGTGAATTTTAAAGAAAAATTGAGTTCTTTAACCATAGATGAATAATTTTTCTGTTTTAGCCGGGTGTTTAAACCCGGCCTAAACATAATAAGATGGGTAATGTCGTTAAATTTAGGGATGAGAGGTATCCGCGATTGCTCAAAGAGATAGATTCGCCGCCGGAGAGACTTTTTTATAAGGGGAATTGGGATAGCAGTATTTTTGAAAATTGCTTAGCAGTTGTTGGTTCAAGGAGAATGACAACCTATGGTAAGCTTATTACCAATAAATTGGTATCTGAGATAGCAAGGGCCGGAATAACTATTGTTTCCGGATTTATGTTTGGAATTGACGCTACAGCTCACAAAGCGGCAATAGATGCCGGAGGCAGAACCATAGTAGTGATGCCCTGCGGCATTGATATGGTTCACCCTGCGCATCAGGAAGATTTATATAAAGAAATACTAGAGCACAACGGACTTATTATTTCCGAATTTGAAAGCACTCATCCTCCGGGACTTTGGACTTATCCAAAGCGAAATAAAATTGTGGCTGGACTCTCTAAAGCAACCATGGTGGTTGAAGCCGGCCACAAAAGTGGCTCTTTAATTACAGCAGAACTTACCAAAAAATATAAAAGAAGGCTTTTCGCAGTTCCCGGTCCTCTTACCAGTGCACTTTCAAAAGGCGCAGTGCAATTGATTAAAGAGGGGGCAGAGATTGTGACTAGTACAGAAGACATATTGGCTGAGTATGATGTTGAAAGTCTCAGCCTTTCAAGGGGATATGTACAATCTGTAGAGCTAGACGGACTGGAGCAATCTATAATAAAAAAACTGCAAGAGGAGCCAATGGAAATCGATGCTTTAACGCGGTCGGTAGGAGCGGTCTGTAAATTGCCCCTACATGTTTCTGAAGTCGCAACTGCACTTTCGCATATGCAGATAAAAAATTTAGTCTTCGAAGAAAGAGGAAAATATTACATTAAAACCGTTTAAGCCGGGTGTTTAAGCCGGGCCTAAACATTCAAAGAGGAGAGAAAGGGAGGAGGGGGATGTTGATAAAGGTTTCGTCAGCGGCAAATTCAGGGCTTGAGACTATTGGGATAGATGTGGAGGTTAACTTGGCAAATAGGGGCCTGCCAGCCTTTGAGATTGTTGGTTTACCCAGCAAAGCTGTAGATGAAAGCAGGGAAAGGGTAAAGACCGCGATTGTAAATTCAAACATCGAATTTCCTACAAAGAGAATTACTGTTAATTTAGCTCCGGCTGATGTTCCCAAAGAGGGTTCTTTTTATGATTTGCCCATTGCTACCGGCGTTTTAGCATCAATTATGAATTGCGAGTTGCCGAGAAAGAGCCTTTTTTTTGGCGAGCTCTCTCTTGATGGAACGCTTCGCCATACAAAAGGGGCACTGTTATTATCGCTCTTTGCAAAGGAGAGAGGAATTAAAAGTATATTTGTGCCCAAAGCTTCTGCAAATGAAGCAGCCATTATTAAGGGAGTCAGGGTATATCCGGTAGAAAGTATTAACCAATTATTAGCATACCTTTTGGGCCAGATACCGCTTGAACCAGCTAAGTATCGCGAAGTAAAAAGCGAAGCTGTCCAGGCTGAGTTTGACATGGCCGAAATTTTAGGCCAGGAGCAGGCAAAGAGAGCAATGGAGATTTCAGCGGCTGGCGGCGCACCTTGGTCCGATCTCGTGCTGCAGACGAACAACACCGATAGAGTCTCGATCAAGGCTGGCAGCGGCAACGTCGGCATCGGAACAACATCTCCTAATGGAGAAATAGAATTAGCCGCAGAGGGGAACGTAAATACACTCATTTATGTTTCCACCTATGCAGATGCTGCCACGAAGAATTCAGAGCTAATCCTTCGTACAGCCGATAATACAATGGCAAGTCCGCAACCAATAGATAGTGGAGATCAGCTAGGTCTGATCGTATTCCAGGGTTGGGATAACGATGGATGGGATAGCGGGGCTTATATTGAGGCGAAAGCCGACGCTAATTGGGGTGCGTCCGAAAGAGGGACTGACTTGAGCTTTTATACAAGGGATGGCAGTGGGGCAATAACAGAACAGATGCTAATTGATGCTGCCGGCAACGTCGGCATAGGAGCTACCTCTCCTGGGGCTCAACTTCATGTGGGTAATAATTCTGCGGCTCCCGGCAATGCCAATGGAGCAGAGGATGTGTTTATTGAATCTGACTTAGAAGTTGATGCTACTGCCTATTTAGACGGGCCGGTAGTTATGGGCGGGGCAATGTCAGTGGTAAGCGCAATAACCCAGACTGATGCCAGCGGTGAAAACGCGATTGGCGGTAATCTTACTCCTACTACTAACAATGCCTATTCTTTAGGTACTTCCGGTAATAAGTGGAGCGATATCTGGGTTGTCACCAGTAATGTCGGCGATATTGCTTTTGCCAATGATTTTAGGGCCACTGAAATAGTTACCGATGAAGGCAACGATGCTTTAGCCTTTGTAAATGATAAAGGAGTCCAGATCATGGTGGTTGACTCAGACGGAAATCTATTTGTCAAAGGAGAAGTAAGAACGCTGGAACAATAGATTAAAAAAAGAGGTGTCGATATTGGACAATGATTACACAGATTAAATTGGATGATGATTGCACAGATTATTTTAGATTGCACAGATTGCTTTAGATTACACAGATTAAATAGATAAATAGGGACAGACAGCAATTTTTAATGGCATCCTACCTTCAAAAAATAAAAAAAACGAGAATCGTAGTAGGGTTCAGGCAGGCCTGAACCTCTAAAGAATTAATATTATTTGCGTCTTTGTTGATATTTATTAGAGGAACGGGCAGGCCCGCTCCCTGCTATAATTCAATTCGGAACCCGAATTTATGTAAATTGTATATTGACATATTTCTAAATTTATGTTATATTTTAGGTGGAGGTGTGAAAAAAGATGAAAGAAGTAGTAAGAGAAATTGCAAGAAATGGGCATTTTACCATTCCCAGAGAAATCCGGAAACTTTTGGGAATTAAAGATGGGGATTTTGTTAGACTTACTATACGAAATGGCCAGATAGTGGTTACCCCTTTAATTCTTGTTGATAAGGACCAGAAATATTTCTTCAGCGCAGAGTGTCAAAAAGAGGTTAAAGAGGCAGAGGAAGCTTTTCAGAGGGGAGATTTTTCAACATATAAGTCTGTTAAGGATATAAAGAAAGATATTGAAGGATGATTAGAAAAATCCACATCCCTGGCCCTTTAAAAAAGAAACTTAAAAACAAGAAGAGGTTATCAAAACAGATAAGAGAGAAATTTTATTGGTGTCTTGATAGTCTTCTCAAAAATCCCAGTCACCCTTCTCTCCGGCATAAACCCATAAAAGGAACCGCAGATAAATGGGAGTTTAGTATTACTATGAACTACCGATGTATTTATCGAAGAGTAAAGGATAGCGCTTTTATTCTCACTATAGCAAAGCACGAAGATACTTTCTGAGAAGGATTACATAGATTACTACAATGATTACATAGATTACTATAATGATTACAGAGATTATTTTAGATTACACAGATTGCTTTAGATTACACAGATTGCTTTAGATTACACAGATTACTTTAGATTACACAGATTACTTTAGATTACACAGATGCAAGACAAAGACCCGCTTACAGAAAAAATAATCGCTTGCTGCTTTAAAGCTCATTCTGAATTAGGTCCGGGTTTTAAAGAAAAAATATACCATAATGCACTTAAACTCGCTTTAAAAGAAGCAGATTTAGAATACCAGACAGAAAAGCAGTTTGCAGTTTTCTTTCAAGATAAAAAGGTGGGTTCTCTTAAGTTAGATTTAATTGTACAAGGTAAAGTTATTATTGAAGTTAAGGCATTAACAAGTCATATTCCAGATGTATTTAAGTACCAACTACTTTCTTACCTAAAGGTATCTAATTTACATGTCGGTCTATTAGTCAATTTTGGCAATAAGAGCTGTCAGATAAAACGGTTTATGTTTTAATCTGTGTAATCGATAGTTAAATCTGTGCAATCATTTTAAATGGATAAGGTTATTCAGCGAGGTATTCTTCTTCTGGTCGTTACGGTACCGCTGATCTTCAGCCAGGCCACTACTGAGGTCTATGGATTAAGTAAAGTGGCGGTGCTGGAAGTAGGCGTTTTACTGCTTCTGGGGCTTTGGTTATTTAAGCTCGCCAATTCTTCACCAAATAAAAATAAGGCTGATTCACCAATAGCAGTGGGCCGGATAGGCTGGGCAGTATTAGCCTTCTTTGCTGCAGCAATTCTTTCCTTACTGGCGGCGGTTAATATCCCTGAGGCGATAAAAACTATTTATCAATTAGCTGCCGGGGTAGGACTTTTCTTTGTGATTATTAATAATATAAGAGAGGGAAAGCAAGTTAATCAACTTATCCTGGCTATGGTTTTGGCCGGGTTGTTAGCTTGCTTTTTTAGTCTTTATGAGAATCAGGGAATAAGATTGGGGGTGTTAAGATTTGCCTATACCTCTACCTTTGGCAATCCGATATTTTTTGCCCAGTATCTTAGTTTGGTTATACCAATAAGTCTAATTTTATGTTTACAGAAAAATAGTTCGGCTAGCCCCACTTGGCGGCTCTTTTTCGGTTTATCAACCTTGTTGATGTTACTTTTCTTAGGTTTAACCCGCTCACGGGGAGCCTATTTAGGGTTGTTTTTAGCGGCTGTGTATTTTTATATTATTATTCGATTATATTCTTCACCAAGAGTAAAGAAATTACTCAAAATTAGCGGGTTAGTAGTTGTTGTTGTGGCTTTTAGCTTAGGAGTGGTATTTTCTACTCAACTTAAGAGTTGGCTGGGTGAGAACATCCGATTCAGAAATTTTATCCGGGTCCATCTCTGGAGCTCTACTGTCCAGATGGCTAAAGATAATCCGGTACTGGGTGTAGGTGTGGGAAATTCTAAAGTAGTCTATCCTTTATACCGCAGCCACCAAGAGAAAGGAGTGATTCCTAAAGGAGTGGGGTATTCGAAAGCTCACAACGATTTTCTACAGGTTTGGGCTGAGATGGGGACACTAGGTTTAATTTGTTTTCTGGGGATTATTTTTGCAATTCTACCGCTGATTTTACGCCCCTTGGCTAAAAGAGACGGCCCGGCTGCCCCGATGTCGTTAGGGCTTGCTCTGGCCATGATCGCGCTGCTGACCCAAGCTTTTTTTAACCCCTTACTTTATGTCCCTAGTTCCGGGATGGGTTTCTGGGTATTGCTGGGATTAATTGCCCTTAGCGGTAAAGAAAAAACTATTTAGTATTTTAATATGAACAATTGCCTAAATACTCTCAGGCAGTTTATTACTGGGGTAATTATTCTGGCTATGCTTATCTTTTTGACCCCGGCTTTAGTTAAACCTTTAATTGCCGACTATCTTTTACAACAGGCACAGGTAGCTAATTCAGAGGAGAAGATTGGTGAAGCTCTTAGGCAATTAAAAAGAGCCCTTGATTTTGACCCCCACAATCTGGACGCCTTATTTTTAATCGGAGGAATTTATCGAAAGATGGCTACCTATAAACAAGCAGTGGAATCCTACAGGAAAGCGTTATTGCTCTACCCTTATTCGCCGATTATCTGGAACAATTTAGGTATTGCCTGTACTCAAAAAGGGGATTTTCCTGCAGCAATTGCCAGTTTTAAAAAGGCTATTGAAATTGATCAGGAATATGTCGGAGCCAATTACAACCTAGCCCTGGTTTATAAAAAGATGGGGGAGAATAAGCTGGTGGAGCTGCAATTAGAGAGGGTCAGGGTTCTTAACC
The DNA here is from genome assembly GCA_964455085.1 of uncultured Planctomycetia bacterium. Classification (GTDB taxonomy): domain Bacteria; phylum Omnitrophota; class Gorgyraeia; order Duberdicusellales; family 4484-171; genus Susulua. The sequence goes on along the minus strand of CAYVYJ010000006.1, from coordinate 56,615 downwards.
CCACATTCTTGGGCAATATTTATCTGGTTACCGGTCAGGATAAGGGGATTTATGATCAAAGTGCCTATGAGTATCACCGGGCAATAAGGCTTAATCCTGATAATGCTGAGGCCCACTATAAACTGGGGACAATCCTGGAGAAACAAGGTAAGCTGGATCAGGCACACAGAATGTATCAGCGAGCAATCTCTTTGCGAGTTGATTATGTCGATGCTGCCAAGGCCTTAGCTTCTTTAGATAAACAGAGGGGTGAGTTGGAGACGGCGATTGCCGGCTATAAGCAAACTTTAAAAGTGCTTCCTCAGGCAATGGAAAAAGTTTATCAGCGGATATCTTTTTATAGTGATTTGGGGATACATAAACAAGTCCTAGAGGAGCATGAAAAGATAGAAGATTTTAAGGAGTTAAGGTATGAGACTTTGAAAGAGCTGACTTCTATTTTTAGGGCTAAGGGCCTAAAGAGTAAGGCGATTGAAGAGTATAAGACTCTAATTGAATTTTCACCCGGAGATAGTCAGGCTCTTAAAACTCTGGCTTCACTACTTGAGGAAGAAGGCAGATACAAGGAAGCTATGGTTCAATATAATCAAGTGCTTAAAGCGCAGCCCCAAGATAAAAAGATTGTTGATATTCTGCGTAAATTGGAGAAGGTTGAAGCTCATACAGCCTTAGCCTTGGTCTACCAAGAGCAAGGTTTAAACCAGTGGGCTGTTGAGGAGTATAAAAGGGCAATTTTAGTTACCCCGGAAAGCGGGTTTCTTTATTATTCATTAGCCGCTTTATATAATGAGATTGGCAATAAAGATGAGGCTCTTAGGCTTTATCAGAAGGCAGTAGTAATTGACCCGGTACATCGCCAAGCCCATCTTGCCTTGGCTCAAACTTTTAGAGAAACAGCCAGATTTACAGATGCTGAGGCTGAATATCGAAAATTACTCCAGATGGATGGAGAAAATATTCAGGCCCACCTGTCTTTAGGCTTGCTGTTTCAAGAACAGGGGCTATATGAGCAGGCCTTGCAGGAATACAGGGCAGTAGTTGAGCTTGACCCCGCTAATAAAGAAGCCCAGATTCTTATCCAGGCAATCCAAGAGCACTCTATCCCTTAATCCCTATCCGTCCCTATTCGGGACATATTCGGGACAGGTCCCATTTAAATTTACCTTACTGGGCTTAGTTTTTTTTGTAAGAATTTCTTCCTTTTCCCAATTAATCAATCATCCTATCTAAAAACTTCCTTGAGCCCAAAGGAATTCCTTTTGATGTATATTTTCTTATCTTTTTTATCTCAGTTTCTTTAATGGCTTCTGTTAAAAGCCGTTGGTATTCATTTTTGTTGAGATATTCTTTCCAAATCGGTTCTACAAAATCAGACTTTATCAGGTCAGCGTTTATTCTTGCGCTAGACCATTTATATTTGGTAGCTTCGGTGGTTATACCAGCCCGTAGAGGGTTTTGCTCAATATATCTACAGACCGACCACAAATATGATTCTTGGTCAATTAGCGCAGAGAAGAACCGGCATTCCCATAGTCTGCCTGTCCGGTTATATTTTTTGTTTATATACTGAGTATAAACTAGATTTATTTTTTGCATGGTTTTTGCTAAAGAATCGCTCTCCTTGGGTACTAATAAAAGATGAATATGGTTGGGCATGAGACAGTAAGCATGTACCTTACAACTACATTGGTAGCTGTATTTCTTTAATAGGTAAAGATAAAATTTCTTCTCCCGGCTATCCCGGAATATAGACTGTTTATTGTTTCCCCTCTGAGTTATATGATGAGGGTAACCAGGATTTACTACTCTCGCTATCCGTGACATAATACTTACTAATTAGGACCGGTTTCGGTAATTTTCCAAAAAATTCCGTTATTTACTTTGAAATCTCTTTATTTGCTTACCTTTTTTAAACCGGACCTGTCCCGAATTAATCCTCTTACTATAATAGACGTAATCGACACAAAAATTCTTTCAAATTTTTTGTTTTTTTTTGCTAAAAACTCCTTACCAGTTTACCATTTTTTAAATGGGATGTGTCCCGCAATAAAAGAGAATCGCAGGCATTGACAAAGCTCAAATAATAGGTTATATTATTCCATTATTACCCACAACTGTTTCTATTATGCCTAAAATTTTTGGTAAATTAGGGGATATTTGAAGCAGGGATAAGCTAGATAGAAGCTTAGCATATAGCACCATAACCGGAATCTTAGGAAAGGGGAGAGACTATCTTAGCCTATCTATTGGTTTTTTTATCGGCTTTGGTTTCGGTGAT